>CAYVVG010000124.1:0-2021 GCA_964455285.1 uncultured Prolixibacteraceae bacterium | reverse complement strand
ATCGACCTCAAACTCGAAGATTTTTTCGGAAAGCCGCCACGGACGGTGATCCGCGATAAATCGATCCCTGTTATTTATTCACAACTCACCTATAATTCGTCGCAACTTCCGGAGTATCTGGAAAAGGTTTTACAACTGGAGTCGGTGGCCTGTAAGGATTGGCTGACCAACAAGGTTGACCGGGCCGTATCAGGTCGCATCGCCATGCAGCAAACCTGCGGTCCCGTTCAGCTTCCGTTGAACAACGCCGGAGTTGTGGCCATCGATTATACCGGAACCAAAGGAATTGCAACCTCGCTGGGTCATGCCCCGGCAGCCGCGCTGATCGATCCGGTGGCTGGTTCCCTGCTCTCCATCGCGGAGGCGCTCACCAACCTGATCTGGGCGCCGCTGACCCACGGACTGAAAGGGGTTTCACTCTCAGCCAACTGGATGTGGCCCTGCAAAAACACAGGTGAGGATGCCCGGCTATACCAGGCAGTAAAAGCGGTCAGCGATTTCACTATCAACCTGGGAATCAATATCCCGACTGGTAAAGATTCCCTCTCGATGACTCAGAAATATCCTGGCGGCAAGAGTGTCATGGCCCCGGGTACCGTGATCATTTCAGCAGTAGGGGAGGTGTCGGATGTGCAGAAGGTTGTCAAACCGATGCTTATTGACGACCGTGAATCGGTGATTCTCTACATCGGCTTCTCACAAGACTCATTCAAGCCGGGTGGAAGCGCCTTTGGTCAGATTGTCAATGCGTTGGGAAATGAAACCCCAACCATCAAAAGCTCCGACTATTTTGTCAGGGCCTTCAATGCCGTACAGGAGTTGGTCCGGAACGAGTTGATCCTGGCCGGCCACGATGTCTCTGCCGGCGGATTGATCACCACCTTGCTGGAGATGTGTTTTCCGGCGCAGGGGATCGGGATGCATGCCGACCTGACAGCCCTGGAAGAGCGTGATATGATCCGCCTCCTCTTCAGCGAAAACCCCGGGATCGTGATACAGGTCCGGAATATGAAGGATCTGAATGAAATCCTTAAAGATGCGAGAGTCAGTTATACCGTCATCGGATCGGTGACCGGCGACCGCATACTGAATGTCACAAGCGGTTCTGAGCACTACAGTTTCGACATCGACCGGCTCCGGGATATATGGTTCCGCACCTCCTATCTTCTCGACCGGAAACAATCCGGCGAGAAGCTGTCGCTGAGCCGCTTCCGGAACTACAAATCCCAGCCATTGAAGTTTCGTTTTCCGGAACAGTTTTCCGGAAAGTTCAAGCACTATGGCATCGACACGAAACGCAGAACTCCCTCGGGAGTCAAAGCGGCCATCATCCGCGAAAAGGGGGTCAACCGCGACAGGGATATGGCCTGGGCTTTATACCTCGCAGGATTCGATGTCAAGGATATCCACATGACCGACCTGATGAGCGGGCGTGAAGATCTCTCCGACGTCAACATGATTGCCTTTGTGGGAGGTTTCTCGAATTCCGATGTTCTGGGATCGGCCAAAGGGTGGGCCGGGGCATTCCTATACAACGAAAAGGCGAAAATCGCACTTGACGGTTTCTTCAAGCGTCCGGATACACTCAGCTTAGGCGTCTGCAACGGCTGTCAGCTGATGGTGGAACTGGGGTTGATCTATCCTGACCTCGCTCAAAAACCTAATATGTCGTGGAACGATTCGCACAAATACGAGTGCTCATTTGTCGGGGTTGATATTCTCGAAAACCACTCGGTGATGCTGCGAACCCTGGCGGGATCAAAGCTCGGAATCTGGGTGGCCCACGGGGAGGGCAAATTCAATTTCCCCGGACCGGAATCACAGTACCACATACCGGCGAAATTCAGCTACGGTGACTATCCCGGAAACCCCAACGGCTCCGGGTTCAATGCCGCCTGCATCTCCTCTGCCGACGGCCGTCATCTTGCCATTATGCCCCATCTCGAAGACTCCGTCCTTCCCTGGCAATGGGCCTTCTATCCCGAAAACCGCAAATCCGACGAAATAACCCCCTGGATCGA
>CAYVVG010000123.1:0-2137 GCA_964455285.1 uncultured Prolixibacteraceae bacterium | reverse complement strand
CCCAGCTGTCCGGCCGGGGAGGCCAGATTCGTCAGCAAGGCAGGGATAAAGCCGGTGCAGCCCGACTGGGCCGAACCGATCGTGCCTCCGCTGAGGGGATCGAGGCAATCGTAGGTCCAGAAAACCACCGAAGTATCGGATAGAAACCCCGACACTTCCGCGTACACAAGGTCGGTGCCGGCCAGGGTGCCGGTTTGGGTGTAGCAAAACTGTGCGTCGCCCACGGCATTGGTGTACCCGTTGCCCGTGAGCGGGGCAACACCGCTGATGTGAAAGGTCACCAGGATCCCTTCGAGCGGGTTGTTCAGCCCGTTGGTGACATGGGCCGTCAGGCACAGGGTCGATACATTCAGCTCCCCCGTTAGGGTGTCGGGCGAAAGACCTACAGTGGTGACTGTCGCCACCTGCGACAAGGAGCCTCCGCCCGGGTAGCCGTACGAATCGACCGGTCTCCATCCATATACGGTGATCCCGAAGGGGTGGGTGCTGTTGAAATTGTGCGATCCCTGGGTTACATTGCGCCGGGCGCCGTAAAAGCTGGTGGTCGGGATCGGGATGAAGGCGGTGTCGGGAATCAGTACTCCGTCCTGGTAAATGGTCCCAAGGGCATAATCCGGGGCCACAAGGTTGACCCAATGGGAAGTGAACGGGGTTATCCCCATCACATTGATGATGGTGTAGCTGGTCAGGGCCTGTTCCATGGGGAAGATCAGCATCATGAAAGGATCGCCGATGAGGCCACCCGAACAGTTCAGCCCTTTTGCAAACTGGGCCACCAATGAAGGTTGCGAACATTGGATGGCATTATAACCGGAAAGGATTTGCTCAAAAAAGTCCCCTGCATTGATGGTGGCCACAAGGCTCCCGTTAATGGAGATATTGGTTCCGTCAATAGCAGCGAGTATCCTGTAAACATCGCCGGAGGCATCTCTGCCGGCGGTCGGTACGACGACGAAGTTTTTCCCCCACGTATAAACCGGGAACATCTGTTCCACGAGATAGTCGGACGCACTGCAGTTTACTGGCACCTGGGTGATGTCAACCGACCCGAAGACGGCAACGGGGAAGTTCGACTGCACCCTCGATCCCGTCAGATCCTCCCCTATCACCGGAGCCTCTACGTGATAGGTTTGTCCTGTATTCAGTGTGACACTGGAGGTGTTGCCCGTCATTTTATTGAAGATGGTCAGCGCCGTTGCATCCTGCGTGGCCACCACACTGAAGCAGGATCCGTAGTTAGATAAAAAGGTGGTATAGGACATCACCCGGTAATCGGTGCCAAGGGCCGTGACCGGCAGCGCCATGAAGGCGTCGGTCGAGGCGTTCTGGTTGTTAAGCCCGTACACGGCGATCGTGTCGTTGGCCGTAATATGAATCCCTTTATCTTCGATGCCGGAGGTAAGAACTACTGTGCTGGGAAGGGTAATTTCAGTCACGATGCCGGGAACTACCGTGAAATCCTGGTCAACACCCGGGTAGGCAGAATGGATCGAACCCGAGGTGGCGACGGTGCCGGAGATGTAAATCTGGATGTTGGCCATGGCTCCGATATTCGGCGGATAGGCGATCCAGAACTCAGTACCTAAGTTTGTACTCGTTTGGGACCATCCGGGGAGGCACAGGGCGAGCAGCAACAGCAGCGCAGGAAGAATTTGTTTCATAGATACCGGAGTGTTGTACGAGTAATACAAAGTTAGGGATTTTCCCTGAAAAAATCCATTTGCCATGGGCTATCCAATTCCTTCGCAGGGATGACATCGATTTAGGGTCCGGAGAAACTAATCCATCAGGCATCGCACCGAAAACCCCTCCGCCCGCGAAGCTGAATAGTGCGATACCGAGAAATTCTCTGCATGCATCCCACGGGCCATCGCCCGGGTGCTTCCGTCGGGGGTCGATGTCCAGAACATCATGGCCCTGCCGGCAAAGCTCCACAGACCATTGAGGTAGTGAAGGCCGGTGGGTACTGCAAAAAACCCGCTCAACGCCGGATCCTGCAGGAAACGTCCCGCCATACCGGGCCCCAGAAAGTTGACGGTCAGCGTCTCCCACTCGGTCTCAGTCGGAACATGCCAGCCGGGGGGACAAAGCCCCTGCGTACCGGGAGTCGTTTCGTACCGCATGAGTTCGTCCCACT
>CAYVVG010000122.1:0-2212 GCA_964455285.1 uncultured Prolixibacteraceae bacterium | reverse complement strand
GCACATCCGGCCCGTGTGGGCCGAACCCGGCTCGATGCCGGTTACTTACCGGAGATGGGTGGAAAGCGTCGGAGGATGAGTTTGGCGGGTGGTCAATATGCAAAACCTCTTCATTTGAGAAGAAGTAAAGAGGTTTTGCATCAGACTGCATTGAGGCGGCCGAGGCCGAAACCAGAAATTTTC
The DNA here is from genome assembly GCA_964455285.1 of uncultured Prolixibacteraceae bacterium. Classification (GTDB taxonomy): domain Bacteria; phylum Bacteroidota; class Bacteroidia; order Bacteroidales; family FEN-979; genus CAIVAT01. Next base: position 2,029 of record CAYVVG010000122.1, on the reverse strand, counting down.
CTTGCCATTTCAAGCCTAAACTGGCAATAATTATTTCCGGTTGTTATATTGACCGGAAAAATTGATAGCCGGAGGTTTTCGCGATGATTGACATGCTTAAAGAAATAATCCTCGATTTTCAGGAGATTGACCTTCCGACGGGTGTGCCCAGGCGGGTTGCTGTTTCGCCAGTGCCGGGAAAAGCCACGGTTTGCATCGGTGTGCGCCGCAGCGGTAAATCGACTTTCATGTTCCAGCTTATGAAGAAGCTGCAGGACACAGGCGTTGCCCGTCAGAACATCCTCTATCTGAACTTTTTCGATGATCGTCTGCATAGTCTGCAACACGACAATCTGGGTGTGATTCTGGAAGCCTACTTTTCGCTCTATCCGGGAAAAAAGAATGCCGAGAAGGTTTATTGCTTTTTCGATGAGATCCAGGTCGTACCTGGCTGGGAGCCCTTCGTTGACCGCTTGATGCGCATGGAAAAGTGCGAGGTGTACATTACCGGGTCGTCGGCTCAGATGCTCTCACGAGAGATAGCGACCCAGATGCGCGGCCGGGCACTCTCCTGGGAAATGTTCCCGTTTTCATTCCGGGAGTTTCTCGACTACAAGGGGATCGAGAGCGACGGTCCACTCTCGACCAAAAAACGTCTGACTGTCCAGAAGGCATTCGAGGAGTACTGGGAAACCGGTGGCTTCCCCGAGGTTGCAGGCCTTAACCGTATGCTGCGAATCAAGACCCACCAAGAGTATTTCAACGCAATGCTGTTCCGGGACCTTGTTGAACGCCATGATATCTCTCACCCCAAGGCGGTCACGGATCTGGCGCATTGGCTGGTGGACAATACGGGTTCCCTCTATTCCATCAACAACCTGACCGGCTACCTGAAATCCCTGGGGCACAAAGCGCCGAAACCCGCCGTCTCCGATTATCTCGAATGGTTCGAGGATGCCTACGTTCTGTTCACGGTGCGCATCTTTGACGCCTCGCTGGCCCGGGCCAACACCAACCCCAAGAAGATTTACTGCGTCGATCACGCGCTGGTGACGTCGATCAGCTCCGGCATTCTGGTCAACTCGGGCCATCTTCTGGAGAACCTGGTGTTCACCGCGCTGCGTCGGGTCACGCCGGATATCTTTTACTACAAGACCAAGGCGGGCCGGGAGGTTGATTTCATCGCCGGACGACAAGGCCCGTCCCGCATGCTTGTTCAGGTTTGTGAATCGATGGCCGACCAGCAAACCCGCAAGCGGGAAACCACCGCGCTTGCCGAAGCCATGACCGAACTGAAACTGTCGCATGGCATTATCGTGACGCGTAACGAGGAAGAGCAGATACAGGTAGATTCCGGAAAAATTGACGTGGTGCCCGCCTGGCGGTTTCTGCTGAACATGCCGGAAAACGCCTGACATCCAAGCCACGGCCATTCCCTGGCCCTCGGGCATCAGACCTATTGTTGCCACTTCCACAAAACTGGTAACGATTTGTCTGGTTCAGATAAAAATCGGGTTGGTGAGCACCGGCTTGAGTGAGACCACCTCTTCGCCGACCGGGTCGAGGTTGCCTTCCTCCCGGATCAGCATGGCGCAGCGCACCGCGTCGATGATGTGGTCGTTGCCCTTGGAATAGATGATCTTGCCGTCCCGCAGGGTGTAGGTGTGGGTGGTGAACTGGTCTTCCACCTCCAGGTCGTCCGAGGGGAAAATGACCTGCTTACGCTGCAGGGCTCCGTTGATGAGGCTGGTCATCAGCTCCTTGGTCCGCTTCTTGATTTCCTTGCCGTCGCGGACCGCCAGCCGGGTCATGCCGCCGAAGTCGTATCCCTTGAGCCTGCCTTCCAGCTCCAGCCCTTTGTACTTGTCCAGGGTGAGCAGCTCCTGAACCACGGCCAGACCGTTTCCGCCGTTGTCCACGCCGATGCCCGCCGGGGTGTAGTAACGCTCCAGCAGCGCGATGATCTGGGCGATGTGCGGATAGGAAACGTGTTCGAGATGCACGCGCAGGATCATCTTCAGCAGCGTCCGCTCGCCGATTTCCATCTCCT
>CAYVVG010000121.1:0-2284 GCA_964455285.1 uncultured Prolixibacteraceae bacterium | reverse complement strand
CCACCCTGACGGGGTCCCCCCACCCCGACGGGGTCCCCCCACCCTGACGGGGTCCTCCCACCCTGACGGGGTCCCCCCAGCGCGTATTGCTACCAGATCCGGATTTGCAGACTGTCGGGACGGTACATAAATTCACCGGCTTTGATCCCGAAGGCCTTGTGGAATTCGGGGATGTTGGCCAGCGGGCCCAGCACCCGGAACTTGGCCGGGGAGTGGACATCGCTCTTCACCTGGCTGGCCACGGCCTCGGGGCGGTCGTTGATCATCCATGCGAGGGCATAGCCGAGGAAGAAACGCTGGTCGGGGGTCAGTCCGGCGATCTTTTCCCCTTTCTTATACTGTTCGGTCTTTTTAAAGGCCTCGTATCCCATCACGACCCCGGCCAGGTCGGCAATGTTCTCACCCTGCGTCAACTCGCCGTTGATGTGCAGGCTGTCGACGGCTATATAGGCGTTGAACTGCTCCACGATCCGCTTTGTCTTGGCATAGAACCGGGCGCTGTCCTCCGGCATCCACCAGTTCGCAAGGTTGCCGTTTGCATCGTACTTGCTTCCCTGGTCGTCGAAGCCGTGCGTGATCTCATGTCCGAAGGTAGATCCGCCGATGATCGAGTATAAGATGGCATCGTCGGCCAGCTTCCGCTCAAAGCCCGGCACAATGATGTTGCAGCCCGGTACCACGATCTCGTTGTTCGATGGATTGTAGTAAGCGTTGTAGGTCTGGGGCTCCATGTGCCATTCGGTGCGGTCGACGGGCTTGCCGTATTTCGACACCAGGTAATTGGACCAGAATTTATTGGCGTTCATCACGTTGCGCAGGTAAGATTGGCGTTCGACCGTCAGGGATGAGAGGTCTTTCCACTTGTCGGGATAACCGACCTTGAGGATTATCCCGTCGAGTTTTTTCAACGCCTTCGCCTTGGTGGCTTCGCTCATCCAGTCTAATGACCTGATCCGCTCGGCATAAACCGACTTGATGGCCTGGCCGATCTCGGTGAGTTTCTCTTTCGTTCCCTTCGGGAGGTATTCTTCAATGTAAACCTGCCCGATCAGCTCGCCCAACTGGTTGTTGGTTTCTGTCACCACCCGCTTCCAGCGTGGCCTTGGCTGGGGAACGCCGCGAAGAGTCGTGGAGTAGAAACTGAACGATTCCAGGTAGGTCTTGTCGTCGGCGTACCGGGCCAGTCCCCTTACGAGGCTGTATTTCAGGTAGTTTTTCCATGCGTCGAGGGGGAATGTTTTCAGGTGGCCGTTCAGTGCGGTAAGGAATTCGGGCTGGCCGACGATCACCGTATCAACTTTTTTAAGGCCCGTGGCTTCGAAAAAGCGGTCCCAGTTAAACCCGGGGGCGAGTTGCTTCAGGCTGACCAGCGTCATCTTGTTGTAGTTCTTCAGCGGGTCGCGCGTGTCGGCCAGTTTTCTCGATCCTGCAGCCAGCGCGGTCTCCAGCTTCATGGTCAATCCGGCGGCATTCTTCGCCTGGTCGTCCGCGTAACCCATGATCCGGAACATGTTCCCCAGGTGCTCCACGTACTTTTCGCGGATCGTCACAGCCCGGGTGTCCTTGTCGAAATAGAAGTCGCGGTCGGGCAGGTTCAGTCCACCCTGGAAGAAGAAGACCGCGTACTTGTTGCTGATCCGGTCATCCTGGCCGACATAGAAGCTGAAGAGAGGCGAACCCGCAACCGAATGGATATAGGCTGCTTCGGCGGCGATCCCGTCAACAGTGCGGATGGCGTCGATACGGTCGAAGTCGGCCTTCAGTCCGCTGAGGCCGTCGCTGTTGATCGTGGCGCTGTCCATCCCGGAGAAGAAGAAGTCGCCGATCTTCTGCTTGTTGCTTCCCGGTTTGGCATCGGTCACGGCCGCAGCCTTTTCGCAGATGTTCTTCACCTGGGCGTTGATGGTGTCCTGGATCAGCTGCCACAGGCCGTTACTCTGCTCGCTTTCGGGAATGGGATGGTCTTTGAACCATTTGCCGTTGGCGTACAGGAAGAAATCATCGCCCGGTTTCACCGTGCTGTCGATGTGGGAGGCGAGGGGATCGGCGGAGGCATCACCGTTCCTTTGCGTGAGGTTGGTGCAGGAAACCGTGGCTGCCAGTGTAAGAAGCAGCAGGAGCAGGGATTGGATCTTTTTCATGTTGTTTTTTTTCGAAATTATTGATTGGGGAGATAAAAGCTGTACAAATTTCGATGAACCGATCGAAAAAACCGATATCACCCCGACAGGGTCCCCCCACCCTGACGGGGTCCCCCCACCCTGACGGGGTCCCCCCACCCTGA
>CAYVVG010000120.1:0-2739 GCA_964455285.1 uncultured Prolixibacteraceae bacterium | reverse complement strand
ACCTCACCAACTAGCTAATGTCGCGCATGCTCATCTAAAACCGCCGGAGCTTTAATTGCAAAGGGACTCCCCTTCGCAATGTTATGGGGTATTAATCCCGATTTCTCGGGGCTATCCCCCAGTTAAAGGTAGATTGCATACGTGTTACGCACCCGTGCGCCACTCGCCGGCATCCATTGCTGGACCCGCTGCCGTTCGACTTGCATGTATTAGGCCTGCCGCTAGCGTTAATCCTGAGCCAGGATCAAACTCTCCATTGTAAAAGGAAAATTTAATCTTATTCAGGGTTACTATACCAATTAGAAATTAACTAGGTTAATTATTTTCCTTGGGATATTTGCTACTACATTTACTTCAGACTTTCAAAGAACTTTTCTGTTCCCCGATCCGATACTTTGTTCGAATTGGGACTGCAAAATTACAACCTTTTTTCTTTCTACCAAACTTTTTTCAAAAAATTTCTGAAAAAGTTTTTCCATCCGTTAACAACTTCACTAAACCCTTGTCAGGATTGGAATCTTGCAATCATTTGTACAAAGAACATCGAAATGGGAGTGCAAAAGTACAAACTATTTTCTAACCACCAAGAACTTTTTACACTTTTTTTTAATTATTCTGCGGTTTTGTCCTGGAAATATGTTTAAGTAAATGATAAACAGTATTATAGAAATGAAGACTTTTTTTCATTATCTTTGCATTCCGCCCAATGAAACAACGTATGAACCGGATCACCCTCCTTCTGACCCTCCTCGGAGTCGCCCTGCTTTCCCATGCCTTCGGCCAGGACTCCCTTCCCTCGCTCAACGCAAAACCCCGCAAACCCGACAGTTTCCGCCATCGCATCTCCGTCGGCGGAAACCTCGGCCTCCAGTTCGGCACCGTGACCGGGATCACCATCGCACCCGAAGCAGCCCTTCGTACCATCGACCACCTCCATGTCGGTCTCAGGGCCATCTACCAGTATAATAGTTATAAGGATTACTTTCAGGACATCAACAACGGCGACTGGAAAGGCTATAAATCCAATGTTTACGGCGGAGGGATCTTCCTGCGTTACTACCTCTACAGCCTCTTCGATAACTTCATAGGCAACTTCTTCGCCCATGCCGAATACGAGTACCTTTACCTGACCCGCCCCTACGTGCCCTCCGCAACCGGCAACTACCTCGACCCCTGGGGCAACCGGTTCGCCTCAGGAAAGGATGTCATCGAGATCAACAGCATCTTCGCCGGCGGAGGCTACCGGCAACCCGTCGGTAACCGGGTTTACCTCGACCTGCTCGTCCTCTTTAACCTGAACGATACCTACAACTCACCCTATAACAACCCGGTCGTCCGCATCGGCGTGGCTGTTGGACTATAGCTGATGCCCCTCCCTGTTTGGGGAGGGGTGGCCGCAGGCCGGGGAGGGGTGTTGATGTGCTGATGTGCTGATGTGCTGATGTGCTGATGACTGATGATAAACGCGTCCCAGGACCGCGAATCGACAGGTCAACCGGAAATTTACCTCCGTTCACTGTTCCATGCCGACCGCGATGAGGTAATCGAGTGCTTTGGCTATAATGCCAAGGTTTGAAGTGAAGGTATTCCATCGGGATGGTTTCCGAAAACCGGCCTTTTCTTCCATCGCCTTGTTGAGGATCAGATCTTCAATATATCGGGAAATACTGACCATCCCACGGTAATTGATCGTTTCGGGGAGATCCCGGCTCGTGTGGTACTCGTAGTGAATACCGGTGGTGAACGACAATACCGGGATCTCTCGCTGGTAAAAGCCCCAGTGGTCGGAGAAACTATGGACCCCGTGCACTTTGCGCATCCGGAAACCGGGGTGCGGCGTCTCCTTATATAATATGTGCCATAGGAACGAGGTGCGCGTACCGTACGCCGTGAGCCGGTTCCCTTCACATCCCAGCCTGCCGACCATGTCGAGATTTACCATGCAGTCGATGCTTTTTTGGTCAACAGGAAGATGGGCTGCGAAATGAGTGGAACCGTGAAGCCCTTCCTCTTCACCCGAAAAAGCAACGAACAGGTAATTGTATGCCTTGTTACCCGATTGCGCCAGATAACGGGCCATCTCCATGATCATGGCGGTCCCGCTGGCATTGTCGTCGGCGCCGCAGAAAACCTTGTTCTTCCGGCTGACACCCAGGTGGTCGTAATGAGCACCGACGATGATGGTGTAAGGAGCTCCGTGGCGGATCATCCCCACAATATTACTATAGGTGGTGACCGTGCGCCTGACGTTCACCCGGAGTGAAATGCCCGATCGGGGATGCTTCTCCAGGTAGCCGCCGATCTCGGAATTCACCGAGACGACCGGCCCGGATCCGGCCGGTGCCTTCACCCTGTCGTACATCCTGCGCAGATCCTGTTTTGTCAGCAGCCGTTCATTGATAAGGATAACGGCAGAAAAACCCCTTTGAAAGGCAAGCTGAATGGCCTTGCCTACGGAATCTCCCGGCGTTCCGGTGAAGTTCTCCGGCATGTCGCGGAAAGGGGCCAGGTCGATGAGAGTATAGTTGTCTCCGGTCATGCTTCCGTTGGCCGAGCATGCACATCATACGTAAGCCTCGCCAGCACGGCACTGTCGGAAAAACTGAACCGCTCCTGTGGAAGGCCGGTCACCGGCAGCATCAGGAAAACAGCCGGCAGCCAGTAAATCCATCTCAAATTTCGATTATTGAGCCCCCTCCGAAAAGTGCCGTTGCCGTGATCTACCCACCCCCGGCCCCT
>CAYVVG010000119.1:0-2743 GCA_964455285.1 uncultured Prolixibacteraceae bacterium | reverse complement strand
GCGGCTGGCGGATGAGTGCCTGCAGGATTTTTTCGGACCGCTTTCGGCCGATACCACCATACAGAATTTCGACGGGATGACCAACGTCGGCGGATATGTCCCTCCCGATACGCATGGCGACGTCGGGTTCAACCATTACTTCCAGGTAGTGAACTGTTCGTATGCGATCTTTAACAAAAGCGGTGATAAGATCTTCGGGCCTTACGGCAACAGTTCGGTGTGGTCGGGTCTGCCCAACAACTCCAACGACGGCGACGCCATCGTGCTGTTCGACGAGGTGGCCAACCGGTGGCTCTTTTCGCAGTTTTCGCTGCCCAACGGCTCCTCTACCGCCCCTTTCTTCCAGATGATCGCTATCTCGCAGACCTCCGACCCCACGGGAAGCTGGTACCGGTACATGTATGAATTCAGTGCGATGCCCGACTATCCGAAATTCGGGATCTGGCCTGATGCGTATTACATGACAACCAACAATTTCGCAGGCGGAGCTGGATGGGTCGGCAACGGGGCTTACTCCTACGACCGTGCCGCCATGCTTGCCGGCGATCCCCAGGCCACCCGCATCTCGTTTGACCTTCCGCCGGGAGGCGACGGGTTCATTTCGCTGCTTCCATCCGATTGTGACGGGGTGTTCCCTCCAGCCGGCACACCGAATTATTTTATCTATGTCAGGACAGGCGGCACGCAGCGACTGGGCGTTTACGAGTTCCATTCCGATTTCAATACCCCGGCCAACTCGACCTTCGGAAACCTCACCTATCTGAATGTCACCCCTTTCAACACCCTGGGCTGGGGCAACGGGATCCCGCAGCTAGGATCACCGCAGGTTCTTGAAACACTCGGCGACCGGCTGATGACCCGTTTGCAGTACCGGAAATTCAACGGGTATTCCTCCATGGTGCTGAACCACTCGGTGAGCGCTTCGGCCGGTGTTGCCGGTGTCAGGTGGTATGAATTAAGAAATACCGGTTCTGGCTGGAGCATTTATCAGCAATCGACCTATGCTCCCGACGGCCATTCGCGCTGGATGGGCAGCATCGCTCAGGACTCTGCAGGAACGATATCGCTCGGCTACTCGGTGTCAAGTTCAACCATTTACCCCGGCATCCGCTACACAGGGCGACTGAAGAACGATCCGCTCAACCAGATGACGATCACAGAGAAAACCATTGTGAACGGCGGAGGATCGCAGACAGGCAACTGGAGCGGGCGCAGCCGCTGGGGCGATTACAGCGCCATGAGCATCGACCCGTCGGCACCCACCACATTCTGGTACACCACCGAATATTACGGTTCCACCTCCTCCAGCAACTGGAAGACACGCATCGCATCCTTCACCTTCGATAATGTTTTCGGATCAGCCGTCTCCGTATCGCCGGCAATCGTATGCAGCACCTACCCCGATTCCTGCCAGCTGAATTCCTACGGCTACGGGGGCAGTGGAAACTACACCTATTCCTGGACCTCGATCCCGGCAGGTTTTACCTCCACCCTGCAGTCGCCAAAAGTTAAAGTGACTTCGACAACGAGTTACGTGGCGGCGATCAGCGATGGTATCACCACCCGGCACGACACCACCGAACTGCGCATCGTCGATACACCCACCGCGTATATCGGCAACGATACGATGGTGTGCTGGTATGTTTCCCCCATCGCACTCCACGCTACGGCCACCAGTTATCAGCGGTTTCTGTGGGGAAGCACGGGCGACGGCACATTCACCAATCCTAATTCGCTGGAAACCGCGTATATCCCGGGGATCAAAGACAAAACATCGGGAGGCACCGATATCAAGCTGATCGTGTGGCCGTTGGCGCCGTGCCAGAACAAAGCCACCGACCTGATACACATCACCCTCGATCCCTGCACCGGCACCGAAGAACCGGAAACCGCCGGCCCAGGATTATCGGCCGGCCCCAATCCCGTGCACGACCGGCTGACCCTCACAGGCAACAGGCTGACGCGTGAAGCGCATCTGACCATCAGCCGGATGGACGGTCGCACCATTTGGAGCGGTTCGCTAACTCCGGATCCCGGACAGCATTCCGAAATCCAGGTCGATGTCACCGGCTGGTCAAAAGGCATGTACATCGTCCGGATGGAATCGGGCAACATCCTCCGGACAGCCCGTTTCGTGGTCCAGTAGCAACAAACCCCACCCCGCAGATGAGCGGTCTGTAACCTTTCCCTGCCACTAAGCACCTCTCCCCGGCCCTCTTCCTCCAGGTAACTGAGCGGTCCTTCCCCCTTTCCCTGCTACTACACACCCCTCCCCAACCCTCTTCCTCCAGGTAATTGAGCGGTCCTTCCCCCTTTCCCTGCTACTACACACCCCTCCCCGGCCCTCCCCTCCCGGGGGAGGGTGAACCGGTTGCCGAATGTTTAGGTTTCCCGATGTAAATCAATGCATTATCATCTCAAAAATCACCATCCCCTAATACACGGGATTAAAGTCACCCTTCGCTGCTACTACGCACCCATCCCCGGCCCACTTCCTCCAGGTAATTGAGCGGTCCTTCCCCCTTTCCCTGCTACTACACACCCCTCCCCGGCCCTCCCCTCCCGGGGGAGGGTGACCCGGTTACCTATCTTCTAGGTTTCACGATGTAAGTCAACGCATTATCATTTTGAAAAACAGCATCCCCTATGATCCGGTACCAAAGTCCCCCTTCCCTACCAGGGAAGGGCCGGGGATGGGTCCGGCACCGCCGGAAACAGGGCGAAAGGCCAGGGTCAGTTCGGC
>CAYVVG010000118.1:0-2855 GCA_964455285.1 uncultured Prolixibacteraceae bacterium | reverse complement strand
GTGCTGATGTGCTGATGTGCTGATGTGCTGATGAATAATCGAATACTCGATTAACCCTGCCTGCCGGCAGGCAGGGATCTTTGACATCCGATCTGAATTCTATTGTTCTATTGTTCTATTGTTCTATTGTTCGAATGTTCGAATGTTCGAATGAATGCCTGTAAGAAAACTCAAGAATAAAATCCAGAAAACAACCCAGATCAATTATTCATTATTAAGACGAAACCCATGAAAAAACTACTGTTGCCCATGATGATTCTTTGGCTCGCGATGCCTGCGATCTCGCAAACGTACCTGTTTGTCAGCGGGACGGTTTCCGATCTCTCGAATGGCAATCCCATCCCCAACCACGCGGTGATCATCCATAATGATTCCACCTCTCCCGGGTATTTTTACAATACCGTATATACGAATGCGAGCGGATATTACATGGATACGATCCCGGTCATCGGCACTACATCCGGCAACCTGTATGTCGGGACGGTAGATTGCCAGAATTACCTGCAGATGCAGTGGTTTACCTATAACCCGGTTCAGACAAATTTCACGGCCAACTTTTCCATCTGTTACAACAGCAGTCCATGCCAGGCCGGGTTCCTCAGCAGCCAGTCCCTGCCCCTGACGGTGCAGTTCAGCAATACCTCGGTCGGCGGGAACGGTGCCTATCAATGGAATTTCGGGGATGGAGGCACCTCCACGCTGGCCGACCCGGTACACACCTATCCGGCGCCCGGCTATTACAATGTGAGCCTGACCATCGGTGCGCTCGGGACCACATGCTATAACACACTGACGCAAACCCTGTATGTGTGGGATTCCACCGCCACCGGATGCCAGGCATATTACACATTTTATACTGACACCACTTCCTCTGTGGCAGTCTGCCACTTCACCGACCAATCCGTCGGCAATATTACCTCCTGGCTATGGGATTTCGGAGATCCGGCCAGCGGTGCAAACAACACCTCAACTCTCCAGAACCCGGTTCACAGCTATTCTTCCACCGGCCCCTTTACTGCCTGTCTGACCATTAATGGTCCCGACAGTTGCAACGATGTTTCCTGTCAAACTTTCGGATTTAATCTCCCGGGCGATTGCGATGCGGCCTTCACCTACTATTCCGACTCGGTTAACGCCGGACAGACCGTTCATTTCATCGACCAGTCGCAGGGAACGATCTATGGATGGTACTGGAATTTCGGTGATCCGGCCAGCGGGGTCACCAATACTTCAACCTTACAGAATCCCACCCATACTTTCACAGTTCCAGGAACTTATAATGTGTGTCTGACCATTTACGGCGCCGACAGTTGCCAGGATGTCACCTGCCAGGCCCTCACCATCAACGTGCTGCCCAACTGCCAGGCTGCCTTCACGTATTACACCGATTCGACGGGTTCGGCCTATGCGGTTCATTTTCTTGACCAGTCGGTCGGGAACATCACCAACTGGGCCTGGACCTTTGGCGACGGTTCTTCCTCGTCCGAACAGAATCCGGTTCATGTTTACCCTGCTCCCGGGTATTATTTGGTCAGTCTGACGGTCAGCAGTCCAAATCAGTGGTGTTCCGATGTCGTGTACGACACGATTTACGTGAATGGCGGGTTGCCCTGCCAGGCATCCTTTGTCTACAATGTAAATCCGTCGACCGGGAACCGGACGGTAACCTTCACCGACCAGTCAGCGGGAGGTCCGGTCAGCTGGGTGTGGTCGTTCGGGGATGGCACCTCTTCGACCGAACAAAACCCGGTGCACACTTATACGGGGGCTACGGTGTCGTACAATGTGTGCCTGACGATCACAACATCAAATAGTTGCACCAGTACCTGGTGCCAGACTGTCCTACTCCCCGACAGCACCTCGTACAACCAGGTTTACGGGCAGGTGTTCGCCGGAAACTTCCCGCTCACGTCGGGCCTTGCCGTGATCTATTCCCACGATACGATCAATCCCGGCCAGGCGATCGTTGAAATCTTCCCGATCGATTCCAACGGAGTGTACTTCTTCACACAGATACCCGATGGCGATTACTATATCCTGGCCATACCGTTCGATTCCGGGGAGTACCTCCCCACCTACTACGGAAACACCATCAGCTGGTCGCAAGCCACCCTGGTTTCGCTCGGAACACCCAATAATCCATACAACATCCAGCTTGTGGCAGCCGGCCAGATGATGCCGGGCAACGGTTCCATCGGCGGGCAGATCAGTCAGGGAGAATTCCATGGCGCCCCCACCGACCTCATCAATATGATCCTTTTTAATAATCTGGGACAGGCAATCGGTTTCACCCGTGTATCGGCATCCGGATCTTTCTCTTTCCCATCGCTGACCTATGGCACCTACATTCTTCACCCGGAGCTACCCGGCGTTTCAGCTGATAATATTTTGGTCATCCTCAGCGAAAGCCAGCCGCACGCTGAGATCGTGATGACCTATTCGGGGAACAAGATCCTGGGCATGGGATCACCCAATGATCTGGTCAGCCGGTTCAACATTTTCCCGAATCCGGCGACGGACCATGTTTCCATTTCGCTGACGTTGACCAGGAGCATGCCGGTGGTTGCTGAGATCCACAACCTGACCGGCCAGCGGATGGTCAGCAAATCCTTCGACCTGCGCAGTGGCAGCCAGCAGATCGAACTTTCCACAGCGCATCTTACCCCTGGAATTTACACCCTCCGCATCTTTGCCAAGCAAGGAGTAAATCTAAATGTAAAACTGGTGATCCGGTAATTGATGCCTGTTTGAATAAAAAATCCGGCCGGGAGCACCCGGCCGGATTTTTTATTGTCGGGGGGACCCCGTCGGGGTGGGGGGACCCCGTCGGGGTGGGGGGACCCCGTCGGGGTGGG
>CAYVVG010000117.1:0-3251 GCA_964455285.1 uncultured Prolixibacteraceae bacterium | reverse complement strand
TCCACCGGTTGGCGGCATCGGGCGACCAGGTTCCCTGCTGATGGATGCTCCACCCTGAACCTGTATTGCGCAACTCATACCAGCGAACCCCGGCCCGTCCGGCGCCATCGGCATCCACCGTATGGTTGGCCACCATGCTGCGGTGGGTGCCAAAATTACGGTATTGCAGGCGGTACATCAGGCGGTCGGAAAGTGACTCCAGTTTTATCGTTGTGCCCGGCTGGGGAACACATCGTCCCCTTTGGGCCGTACAGAGTTCAGAGTCAAACGGATCGGTAACAAGCGAGAAGGTTTCCGTGAAGGTGGAATTGGCCGGTGTGGCCCAGTCAACATGGAAATCCCACATCTTCAGGTAGTCTTCGGTTGCAGAGGTCCAGTCGTTAAAATAGAGGAAGTGGTTGGGTTCACCGGCCACAGGTGCCGTGGCTCCATCCCAGTCGGAAGGTAACATGCTCTCCGGAACACTGGATGCCCCCAGGTCGAAAAAAACCATGGATGCAGTCGGGTCGCCGGCAATCATCTTGGTCCGGTCGAAGGCACAGGCCCCGACACCACCCCAGGTCGACATATTGGCAAACTGATTTACTGACATATAATAACCATCCGGCCACACGGCCAATTTGGGATAATCGGGCATGGTGGTCCCAAACTGGAACACATAACGGTACCACGAACCGGTTGGATCGGAGGTTTGCGAAATGGCAACCAGCTCGGCAAAATTGTTCATCGGAAGCGAAAACTGGCTGACGATCCAACGTCCGGCTGCCTGGTCGTAAAGCACAATTGGGTCGCCACTGTTGGTTCCGTTCCATGGTGCAGGAATTCCATTCCAGATCGTACTCAGGTTGGAGGGCCCCATCAGGATCGTTCCGGTCCTGGAATAGATGGCAAAACTCGAGTTCACCACCTGGAAGTAGTTATCCGGCCCGACATCTCCCTGGGTGTCGGGAGGGAGCGAACCATTGATGTTGCTTATCCCGTCGAAGTTCCGGACCGGGGGCGGAGTTTGCGACATGAAGGTGGCATCCGTCTGCTGCCAGGCTGCATCACCGGTATTGGGAATGCCGTTGGGCGACAGCCTTTGGAATTCATGATGGCCTATCTTGTTGGGAACCTCGATGGCATCGTTTTTTTTCACCAGGGGGGAGACCTGAACCATGTCAGAAAGCGGAGGACTTACATCAAAATAGAGGGCCTGCCTTACCACGGGCTTCAATGGCTTCTCCTGGGCGTAGGTACAGAATCCCGCGAATATCGTTGCGAAAAATAACAGGATGCTTTTCTTCATCATTTTGGGTTGGCAGGTAAATCTATTTGTTTTTTCGTTTACAGTGGGCCGGGACTTCAGGACAGCCTGGGAAAAGTTTCTCGCGGAGTATTTAACGCAGAGTCTCGCAGAAAGTTAAATTAGAAGAGTTCTGACTGTTTTCGAATCAATGGATACAAAAACTCTGCGAAACTCTGCGTATAACTCTGCGCGACTCTGCGTGAAACTTTTAAAAACTCTGCGTGAAATTCATCGCATTATATCGGTAAATTTTATTGTTTGATCACTTTCCCGGTTTCTGAACCCTGGCCGTTGATCACGCGGATGAAATACATCCCCCTGGGCTGGTCCTCCAGCGAGATCACCTGCCTGTTCAAACCGTTGAGATCGATATCCACCACTTTGTTCCCTCGGATGTCGCAGATCTGGGCCACACTGCCCTGGAACTGCCCGTCACCGGTCATCTCAAGGGTAAACGAACCCGTGGTGGGATTCGGAAAGATCCGGAAATTGGGTTTTTCCGAAACCATCGGGTTGGTTCCCGGGATGGATGCCGCAACCATCGGCGCTGTGGGCTGGGTACCGCAGTACTGGCCGTTCTGGGTGATGTAGCCCAGCATGTAACCACCCGCTTCCACAACGGTGCCGGGGAGGTAGAGGATCTTTTCACCGGCGATCATCGTGGCGCTGCCGCCGTTCTGAACGACGAATGTGGTTCCGCCGCCGGCAACCGTGATGGTGTTGGTGGCGTTGAAACAGGTATCCTGGCCGTTGACGATCGTGACATTCTGCACAGAAGTATTCTCAGGCAGGGATGTCGTAAAGGTGCTGTCCGGACCTGTAATCTCAGCGCTACCGGGGGTGACCACGCGGGCACGGAAGTGGTAAGTGGTAAGGGGCAGCAATCCTGTGACAGCGGCACTGAAGTTTTGTGCGGAGGTTCCCGGAGAAACGGTGCCCGGGGTGGCTGCCACGGTCTGTCCGTAGGCCGTGGTCGTGCCATAATCAAAGAAGGTGGTGACGGTCACAACGTTCGAAAGCACCGAACCGTTCAGGGTCGCCCCGTCCATTGTAATTCCGTTAGCTGCCACCGTGGTTGCTGCCACACCGAATTCGTATGCGCCGATGTCGGGCGGGTTGGTGCGGATCACCTGGGCAAAATCCGTCGTAACGCCGGTTACCTGGGTGCCTTTCTTGCCGATGGCGTAGTTGGTTGGCATCAGGTTGGTCGCCGAAGTGTAGAGGGGGTCGGCACTGATGGAATGGACATCCTTGCCTGATGTAGCCTGCCAGTCCGCAAGGGTCGGGCAGGAAATTTCTGTCTGCACGATCGGGGAGTACATGCCACAGAGCCCGAAAGGGCCAGACGGATAGAGATCATTGTAGTCAGATGTCTGGATAAAACAACTAACGGTTTTATCCATGTAAATGCAGAAGGATCGGGAACCTGCAAGGCCGACGATGTCGTTGGTCAGGATGTTGTCTTTCATTTCGGTAATACTTGCGACGTTCATGACCAGCAACGCTGCCGACAATGATCCTGCGGTATTGGCCCCATAGGATGCCTGCGTCCCTGTCATTCGCACCGTATTGTGGTAAAGCTTGTGACCCGTTCCGCCTGAAAGCCTGATACCAAAGGGATTATAGCTTAGGTTCGTTGCGTTCAAATTGGACGTGGTGAGGTTGTAAATAAGGTTATTAACGATCGTGGTGTTGTTGGCACTCATGTTGGACGTGTTGATGTGGATCCCGATCGAACTGCCGGCCAATCCGGCGGGACAGGAGAAATCATGGATCTTGTTTTCCTTGATCAGGGTGTTTGTAACATAATCTTTCAGTTCGATGCCTTGTTTCTCCTGCCCGTTTGCTGCAGGGATCAGGTTGAAGATCTCATTCCCGGCTACCTGGGCCCCGGTGGCGCCTTGAAGAACGATACCCCTGTTCACAATATACGATGTCGCATCATTTGAGCCGATGATGTTGT
>CAYVVG010000116.1:0-3616 GCA_964455285.1 uncultured Prolixibacteraceae bacterium | reverse complement strand
CCGTTTTCGGGGATTTCACCATGCGGATGACCTTGGTAAAGTCCTTGCCGGAGGTGGCTTTAAATGAAGCAACTACTTTCTTTGCCATATCGCGAGCTATTTAATTTCCTTGTGAACCGTTTTTTTCTTCAGGTAGGGATTGTATTTCTTACGCTCAATCCGCTCGGGGGTGTTCTTTTTGTTCTTGGTGGTGATATACCTCGAAATACCGGGTACACCGCTTGTTTTCTGCTCGGTGCACTCAAGGATCACCTGAATTCGCTGATCTTTGCTCTTCTTTGCCATTTTCTGACCACTTTATTTTTCGGGACTGCAAAATTAAATCTTTTCCGCGAATTAACAAAAGGTTTTTCAATTAAATATTGCTGACATTTGCAGGGAGCGCACCCCGTTTGACCATGTGGAATTCAGCCGTTAACGGATTCAGGGCCTATCTTCAGCTTGAGAAGTCGCTTTCGCCCCGTTCGGTGGAGGCCTACCTGCATGATGTGGCGAAACTGACCGAATTCCTGGAGTCGGTTGGGTTTGACGCCCTGCCAGGCCAGGTCGGACCGGATCATCTGAAAGACTTCCTGGAATGGATCAACCGCTCGGGGATGAAGGCCCGCAGCCAGGCGAGGATCATTTCGGGACTTCGGGCCTTTTACCGCTACCTGCTCCTGGAGAACCTGGTCCAGCACGATCCGACCGAATTGCTCGACTTGCCCAAACTGGGCATGCGATTGCCTGTGACACTCGATGTGTCGGAGATCGACCGGATGATCGGGAAACTCGACCTGAGCAAGCCGGAGGAGCGACGCAACAGGGCAATGCTCGAAACGCTTTACGGTTGCGGGTTGAGAGTTTCGGAACTGACGGGGCTCCGGATCTCGGATTTGTATTTCCGGGAGGGATTTATCAAGGTTACAGGCAAAGGGGATAAAGAGCGGCTGGTGCCGGTGGGCAGCGTGGCTATGAACGAGATTTCCCATTACCTTGCGGAGATCCGTCCCCACGTTCCGGTGAAGAAGGGGGCCGAGGACGTTGTATTCCTGAACCGCCGGGGTTCTCCCCTCACCCGGGTGATGGTGTTCACGGTCATCAAGCGGCTAGCCCGACTGGCCGGTATCAAAAAGAACATCAGCCCGCACACTTTCCGGCACTCCTTTGCCACTCACCTGGTCGAAGGCGGGGCCGACCTGCGGGCGGTGCAGGAGATGCTGGGCCACGAATCGATCACCACCACCGAGATCTATACCCACCTCGACCGCGACTACCTGAGGAGCACGATCCTGATGCATCACCCGAGAAATAAATAGCGAAATAGTTACTTAAACGGGGAGTTCGGCTCCCTGGCCATGTGGTTGTACACCATCCGGTCCATGAACGCCGGGAAGAACTTGTTGAGGAAGACGGTCAGTTTGCCCTGTGCGGTGAGGATCAACCGGTGCTTGCGCCGATCGATGGCCAGGGCGATCCGCGAGGCCACCTCTTCGGCGCTCATCAGGCTGCCTTCGTCGAGTGGCGTCTCTCCCTGCGAAGTACCGTCTTTGGATAACGCCACGTTGCGGATGTTCGAGGCGGTGAAGCCGGGGCATGCGATCAGCACATGCAGCCCTTTTTTCATGTTCTCGATGCGGACCACTTCGAGAAAGCCCTGCATGGCGAATTTCGAGGCCGAATAGCCGGTGCGGCCGGGCAGCCCCTTGTATCCCGCGATGGAAGAGACCCCTACCAGCGAACCCTTCGACTCCAGAAGGTACGGCAGGGCGTATTTGGTGCAGTAAACGGCACCCCAGAAGTTGGTCTCCATCAACCGGCGGATCACATCGAGATCGAGGTCGCTGAAAAGGGCGCGCATGGAGATCCCGGCATTGTTGATGAGGACATCGATCCGGCCGAACCGTTCAACAGCCGTTGCGATAAATTGCTGACAGTCGGTCTCTTTGGATACATCCGTACGGACGTCAAGCAGCCGGTCGCCCAGTGCGAGCAATCCGCGATCTGTGGTCCCCGAGCGGGATGCCAGCGCCAGATAAGCGCCGCGCCGGGCATATTCGAGGGCAAGGGCTTTGCCGATACCGGAGGAGGCGCCGGTGATGAGGATGACCGGTTGGTTCATTTGATAAAAGGTATCACAGAAAACACAGAATAATGCACGGAAGACACGGAAGGCTGAGTTCCCGGTATCTTATGCGATATAAAAGTGGATTTTACTGGTGCGAAAGCGCTTAATCAGATTAAAAATAAAAAATTAAAAACTAAAAATTACGGAATGGACGGCCGACTGACGACTGGCGACTGCTGACTGGCGACTGTCTATCCGGTCACGAAATTAGTTATTTTCGTGGTTTATTAGAATGGTATGACCGAGAGGGAACTTTTTTTCCGGCACATGGGATTGCCGTCCTTTGCCCCGATGGGGCTCGAGATCGACCGTGCCGAAGGGATCTATCTGTACTCCCCCGGGGGAGAAAGTTACATGGATCTGGTTTCCGGGATCACCGTCAGCAATGTGGGGCACCGGCATCCGAGGGTGGTCGCAGCGATCCATGAGCAGGTCGAAAAATACCTGCACCTGAACGTTTATGGCGAGTTCATCCAGTCGCCGCAGGTCAGGCTTGCCGAACGGCTGACGCAACTGCTGCCGCAAAACCTGGATGCGGTGTACTTTGTCAATTCGGGCAGCGAAGCCGTCGAAGGCGCGTTGAAGCTGGCCAAGCGTTTTACCGGCCGGTCGGAGATCGTTTCTTTCATCGACTCTTATCACGGCAGCACCCATGGCAGTCTCAGCATCCTGGGCCATGAAGGGTTGAAAAATGCTTTCCGTCCGCTCCTGCCCGGGATTACGCATATCGCGTTCAACGATGCCGGCCAGTTGCATGCGATCACGGACCGGACTGCATGCGTGGTGGTCGAGATGATCCAGGCCGAAGCGGGTATCGTCCCGGCCGACCCCGCATACATCCGGCTTTTACGGGAACAATGCGACCGAACGGGGGCGCTGCTGATCGTTGATGACGTGCAGATGGGCATGGGACGCACCGGACGGATGTTCAGCTTTGAGCGTTACGGGGTGGTGCCCGACATCCTGGTCCTTGCCAAGGCCCTTGGAGGCGGGATGCCCCTGGGAGCGTTTATCGCAGCGAGAAAAGTCATGGATTCCCTCGCCTTCAACCCCGAACTGGGACACATCACCACGTTCGGCGGGCACCCGGTGAGTTGCGCTGCCGCACTGGCAGCACTGGAGGTTCTGACCGAAGGGATTCTTGTGCCGGAAGCCGAAAATAAAGGAACGCTTTTCGAAGAGACGCTGGCGGGCCACCCGGCCCTGTCGGCCATCCGAAGGGCGGGATTCGCGCTGGGACTCGACCTGGCCGATGAACGGAAGAAAAGTGAATTTGCCCGGGCGGCCCTCGGCCAAGGCCTCATCATTGACTGGTACCTGTTCCGGCCCGCCACCTTCCGCATCGCCCCTCCCCTGACGATCACGGAGGTTGAGATCGGGGAGGCATGCAAGCGGCTGATCGAATCATTAGGGAAAATAGAATAGATCAGGTAGTTTTATGAATAATCGAATAATGAGTCCACTCCGAAAAGTCAATCTACCCACCCCTAGCCCCTCCCTACCAGTAGG
>CAYVVG010000115.1:0-3847 GCA_964455285.1 uncultured Prolixibacteraceae bacterium | reverse complement strand
TATGCTACTGTAAATCAGGAAAATGATAAAAATTCTCCGGTCCGGATCCGGGTCCCGGAACAGAAATGCCACCGGGAAAAAAGGGGAGGCGGGAGGCTCAGAACCGGTCAGATGATCTTTTGCATGACCATGATCCGGATCAGTTCGGGATTGGTTTTGGCCCCTGCTAACTTCCGGAGCTTTTTGAGCGTTTTTTCGATGGCTGAAACGGTGGTCGAGCGTTCTCTGGCTATGGCTTTCATGGTCGCTCCTCCGGCCAGCCGCTGAAGTATGGCCCGTTCGGAGGGCTTCAGGATTGAACCGTCCGGAAACGGGTCGTCACCCGGGAGAAAGGATCCCTCTAAGGCAGGGAGGGAGGGAACCACGGTGTCTCCCCTGAAAGCCTGTTCCAGCAGGTTCCTGAACTGGCAGCTATCGGCGGTTTTCAGGATATAGGCCCGGGCGCCGCTCTCTATCATCGTACGGATCCACCAGGGGCTGCTCTCCTGTGTGAAGATCACAACGGGAATTTCGGGGCAACGGTCACGGATCGCGAGAAGATTTTCAACCGGATCGGACCCGGGAATCCACAGGTCGAGGATCACCATGTCGCACCCTGAAGGATCGGTGGCGGACAGAAATTGAGGGACCGACGAAGAGATCCCGGTCACGGAAAACTGACCAGCGTCGTGGCGGAGCCGCTGCCGGATTCCATCGGCAATAATAGGATGATCTTCAATGATATGCAACCGGATCATTTCTCAGTTCGTATTTTTAATAATGTACCGTGATTTTCCACGAGGTTCCGATTCCCGGCTCCGCATCCAGCACGGCAGTGCCGTTCATGAGATCGGCCCTGGCAAAGATATTCGAAATCCCCATTCCTTTGGCGGCCATTCCAGCCGGGTCGAATCCCGGTCCGTCGTCGTGATACACCAGTTCCACCCGGTTCCCGCCGAAGGCGATCTTCAGCCGGATAGCCGCCACCGGAGCATGTTTCCGGGAGTTGTTCAGCAACTCCTGCGTGATGCGGAACAAGTGAGTGATCACCGGTACTGGAACGGGAGAGCCCGGTGTGCCGATGTGCCAGGTCAGATTCAGCCGGCCGGTACGAATGGCCAGCCGGCACAGTTCGCCAAACAGGTCTTCCGGACCCCGTCTCTCCAACATTTTTTTATTGAGCCGGTGCGACAGGTTGTGGATTTCGTCGTCGAATCCGGAAATCACGTAAAGTACAGCCGTTTTGAGTCCTTCCGGAAAACCGGGATATCGCTCAAACGCCTCCCGGATCTGCCAGGATAAATTTCCGGCGGCGTCGTGCAATTCCATACCGGTCCGCTCTTTTTCGTGTTCTTCCGCTTCGATGACGCGCCGGGCCGATTCGAGCTTCAACCTCGAGATGCGGTTGTAGGTCAGTTGCCGGAGCCAGAGCCACAGACCTGCCAGGATGACAAGGAGCAACCCGGCGATCACCAGCCCCATCCACAGTCGGTTGATCCGGATGTCCTTGCGCGTAAGCATGCGCTCCTGTTCTGCGATCAACAGGTTTTTGTTCTTCATTTCCAGCAGGGCACCGAGAAGCCGTACCTGCTTTTTTGCCAGCGACTGATCGGCTCGTATTCCCGCCTCCCTGGATTTTCTCAGAAAGGTGACTGCTTCGGGGAACCTGTTCAACCGGATCAGGACGTCAGCGTAGGTGTCGTAAACCGTCGCGAGCCAGCTATCGTCGTTCATGGCAATGGCCGACGGGATGGCGTGTTCGAGCATGCACACGGCAGCCCTTTCCGGCTCTTTTCTGTCGAGGAAGGCATAGGCCATGTTGTTGTAAGCGGCGACAGCCGCCTGACGCAATCCGAATCGCTCCGCCAGTCCGACCGCCAGGGAATAGTAGCGGATCGCTGAATCGGGAAGTGTCTGATAGTATCCCATGTTTTGCAGGAATTCAGCGCGCTCCGCTTCGGCTCCCTTTACGCGTTCAAGTTCCCGCAGCGCCTCCCGCAGCATGCTGACCGTCTCCTGCGGGTCGTTCCGTAACAAGGCGAGGTTCCCCAGCGCGATCCCGCTTTCCCTGGCCAATTGGTGTCTGCGCGCCAAATGGAGCACGGAATCATAGCAGATCCGGGCCTTTGCCGAATCATGGCTTGAATTGAACAGGGTGCCGAGCGCCAGGAGCGCCGCGCAGGCGGCCGTGGGCTGATGGTACCGGTATGCCGACTGAAGGGAAGAATCCAACAGGGCCATCGCAGTTTCATGGTCGTTCACTTCGAGATGCATCCTGGCCATGTTGTAGTAGATGTATCCCCGTTCACTCTTCCACGGCAGGCTGTCGGTCAACCGGAGCGCTCTTTCAAGATAGAACCGGGCCGAATCATTCTGACTGACCATCAGGATCATGCCTTTCGTGTTCAGCGATTTGATGAGGGGTTCGGCATGACCTGCCTTTGCGGCCAGTGAAACTGCCCGGGAGGAAAACATCAATGCGGCATCCGGATCGGAATATCGCCGGGCAGTGGCCAGGGAATCGAGAAGGACGACGGAGTCGTTGATTTTTTGCCACGAGAGCTGAATTAACTCGTCATAGGGGTCCGATTGCCTGCAGGCCGTCAGGACTACTGACAGGATGAATAAATAAATAAGCCGGGCGAGGAGGGATTTCTGTGTCTTCATGGCCGGGGAGATGGACAAGATCACCAAAGATAGTCCTTTTAAGGTATATTATACCCCAAACAGACCTAATGGCAATATCACGGGTCCTTCATACACCTTACCGACATCGCCTCCGCCCGCGAGGCCGGGTAGAGCGACACGGAGTAATTCGTTGTGTGCATCCCGCGGGCCAGCGCGCGGGTTTCGCCGTCGGGCGTGGAGGTCCAGAACATCGTCGCAGAGCCGGTGAAGCTCCACAGGGAGTTTTGATAAAGCACGCCCACTGGCAACGCCTCAAACCCGCTCAGACCGGAGTCCTGCAGGTACCTCCCCGACACACCCGGTCCAAGGAAATTACTCGCCAGCGTCTCCCATTCACCCCCCGTAGGTACATGCCAGCCGGGTGGACAGAGGCCCTGCGAGCCGGGAACAGGGTCGTGGCGCATGAGCTCGTCCCATTGATAAAAAGAGTAACGCGTGACAAGTGACGGGTGACGGGTATATTGTTCATTTAGGCAATTATCGGATTGAGGCAGATGATCGTCGATCGTCGTTCCGAAATCGAGGTTTTCCGCCAGCCAGCACTGGGAGCCGATCAGAACGGTCGGGTAGATCTTGCCGTCACGGATATCGGTCAGCAAATTTCCGCAGGAAAATGCGGAAGAATTTACACATTGCACCCTGCACGTTGCACTTGCCTCGCACCCCGACGAATTGGTATATGAATATGTGATCGTCTTCAATCCGCCACCGGCGGCGGCGGGGTTAAAAAAACTGGCTGAAACACCCGGTCCTGAATAGGTGCCGTTCAGCGGCAGTCCACCCTTTAGCCGGGTGGGTTTGGCATTAACAGTGGTTATAGTGTCGAAGCAGGCGGCGAAGGAAACCAAAGGAACCGGAAGTGCACTCATTAAAATGGAATTGGAAGTCGCTGGGTTCCCGGTCACACACGCCATGCTCGAAGTCACCACACAACTCACCTGGTCCCCATCCGCAGGAACATAGGTATAGGTTGCATTGCTTGCATTGTTTGCATTGTTTGCATTCACGATCCATTGATATACTGGTGCTGGCCCTGCATTGTTTGCATTCGCCGTAAAGGTCACCGCGATACCCGCACAAACAGGGTTAGCCAATGCGGTTATTGTACTGCTGACCGTGGACTGCGGACTGACGACCATGGTAATGACATCGGAAGTGTCCGGGTTATTGGATATACATT
>CAYVVG010000114.1:0-4347 GCA_964455285.1 uncultured Prolixibacteraceae bacterium | reverse complement strand
CAATTTCACCCACTTCTTCGGGAAACACACCCTGACAGCCGGCCTCTCCTACGACCAGCTCAATTTCGGCAACAGCTATAAAAGGTATGGCACGAGCTACTACCGCTTTGCCTCCATGGATGATTTCATGAACGGCGCGGCTCCGACCACCTTCGGACTGACGTACCTCTACAACGGGGTGAAGGACGGGTATGCCGAACTGAACTTCGGACTGGGTGCCGCCTATGTGCAGGATGAGTGGCAGCTGATGGACAACCTGAAGGTCACCGGAGGCATCCGGCTCGAGCTGCCCTTCTATTTCAACGACCTGTTGCCCAACCAGTACATCCGGGACCTCAAGTTCAAAGACCTGGATGGCAACGACATCACCCTCGATGCAGGCCAATGGCCGAATGCCAAGATGACCATTTCGCCGAGGATCAGTTTCAACTGGGACATTAAAAAGGACAAGAGCATGCAACTTCGCGGGGGTACCGGTATTTTCACCGGCCGCCTGCCTTTTGTGTGGTTCACCAACCAGCCCACCAATGCCGGGACGATCCAGAACACCGTCGAGATCACCAAGGCCGAACAACTCGCCCTGCTGGCCTTCAATCCCGACCCCTTCTTCCATCTCGGCAAGACCGATCTCTTCCCCTCTTCGCCCACCAAGGCTCCGGGTTCGATCGCCGTGGTCGACAAGAACTTCAAGATGCCGCAGGTGTGGAGAACCGACCTCGCTTTCGACATCAAACTGCCCTGGGAAGTGGTAGCCACCGTCGAAGGGATCTACTCTAAATCGATCAACGATGTGGTGCAGTACAACGCCAACCAGGTGATCTCCGACACGACCTTCCAGGGAGTGGACAAGCGGGAGCGCTTTTTCTCCTCCTCACGCAGGATCAACAAGGATATCAGCAATGCCATGGTGCTGACCAACACCGGCGAAGGATATACCTACTCTCTGACCGCACAACTCTCCAGGCAATTCAAGAACGGATTGTACGGATTCATGGCCTATACCTTCTCGGGAGCCAAAGACCTGACCGCCAATCCGGGTTCGGCAGCCGCTTCGGCCTGGTCCAGCAACCCCTCGTCGGTCAACCAGAACAACCCCGGCCTGAGCTACTCGCAGTTCACCGTTCCTCACCGCATCGTCGGCGGAATTTCTTACCAGATCGAATACCTGAAGCACCTCAAGACCACGGTGTCGGTGTTCTATGCCGGAAGCAGCCAGGGAAGGCTCGACTACATTTACTCTAACGACATGAACGGCGACGGCAACGCAGCCGACCTGATGTACATTCCCAGGGATGCCAGCGAGATCATCTTTGCCGACATTAAAAATTCGAAAGGCGACGTGATCGCAACGGCCGCCGAACAGAACGAGGCCTTCTGGAAGTATGTCGGTCAGGACGATTACCTCTCCTCGCACAAGGGTCAATATGCCGAAAGGTATGGCGTGGTGATGCCCTGGCTGGGACGCTGGGATGTCAAGATCCTCCAGGATGTATACGCCTATATCGGGAAGAACAGCAAAACAAGGCACACCATCCAGATCAGCCTCGATTTCCTGAATATCGGAAACCTGTTCAATTCCGACTGGGGTGTGTATAAGAAACAGACCCTGGGCAACTACGACATCACCCTGCTGAAGTACAACAACACCAACTCCGAGGGGGTGCCCACCTACCAGATGAACTACCTGAGCATCGACAAGGATTCGAAGAAACCGGTATTCCCGACCTCGACCTATACCCCGCTGATGTCGACTACCAGCACCTGGGGGGCCCAGATCGGCATCCGTTACACCTTCTGACGTATCACGGGTGTTTTGAGGGACCCCTGAATAACCCTCATTGAACCCCCACAGCGCCGGGACGATGGGTACAAGGCATTTGCCTTGGCCTTCGATCCCGGCGCTTTTTATCTGGCTGCATTGACCGCCAATCGAAAAAAAAATTGGCTATGGCAGATATTATTTTGAATTTCTCCTTATATTTATTCGCTTTTTATTTTGACTAATGAAATATATTCTAAAACCAACGCATATGAAAAAGATTACCCGGATCACCCTGCCAGTCATGGTTGTACTCGTTAGCCTGGCGCTCTTTGCCCAGGCAGCCAACAAGCCAACCCGCCTCCTTCCGGGAGGCAATGCCAACCCACCGGCTGCGGCACCGCTGGCCATTACCTGCGAGCCCTGCGCTGTTCCCGAGGGAGAACCCTATATTCCGACCAATGGTCAGGATGTCACCAACGGAGGATGCTTCATCACCCCTTCCCTGTTTTCTCCCATCAGTTTAGGCCAGATTTACTGCGGAAATATCAACACCTATTCGTCCGGAAGCAATTATTATACCGACCTGGACTGGTACGAACTGACGCTGGCGGCTCCCTCGCCGGTCTATTTTTCCGTTTACACCGATATATCCACCCAGATCTGGATCATCGGCAACGATTGCAACAGCCTGCCAACCTACGCTTACGCATATCCCGCCGGTCCCGGTGTGAATACGATCTCCGCCAACC
Source organism: uncultured Prolixibacteraceae bacterium (assembly GCA_964455285.1). Lineage (GTDB taxonomy): Bacteria > Bacteroidota > Bacteroidia > Bacteroidales > FEN-979 > CAIVAT01. Next base: position 1,836 of record CAYVVG010000114.1, on the reverse strand, counting down.
TGGCAGCAGGAACCTACTGGTTGGTCCTGGGCAGTTATAACTGGCTGGGAGAGGGCGGAGGAACGAACTACATGGCGACCGTCACCGCAGCGCCGCCGGGCGCTCCGGCAACCTGGTGCACGCCTACCGTTCCCACCCTTACGGAATGGGGACTGATCATCATGGGCATGGCCCTGCTGGGTTTCGGCACCTTCTACATTCTCCGGATGCGGGGAAATGCAGCTTAGCAGAGATTCATTGTTTTTCTGAAAAAGGATGTTCTGAAATTCAGGGCATCCTTTTTCTTTTTTAGTGAACATCGCTTCTTTAAGGTGCGCATAGAGCGATCACATTGGATGAAATCGCGGAAAATACAAATCGACCTGATTGTTAGGAGACTGGAATTGAATCAGTATATTTGCCCGGAAACCCAAATTCCGTAGAAAAATGAAACGAGTCATCATCGGTGCCCTGGTAGCGACTGTGATCTACTTCGGATTCCAGACCGCCCTGTGGATGGGCGGCTGCCACAAGGATTTTTACACGCATGCTGCGAAACAGGATACGATCCTGGTGTGCCTTTCAGCGAATCTCCCGGGAGAAGGGCATTACATGATGCCGATGGCAGACCAGAACAGCAAGGATTTCAAGTCGCGCCAGCAGGAGCTGGAAAAACACATGGTGGGCAATCCCTGGGCGATGGTTTTCTATCACCCGAAAATGAAGGATTTCTCTGCCACCACCCTGCTCATCGGGCTTCTCTTCGCATTTATTGCCGCGTTTATTGCCGCATTTATCATGTACATGGGAAAATTTCCCTGTTTCTGGTCGCGGTTTACCGTTTCCATGATGATTGCCGTGTTTGCCCTTGTGCAGGGAGTGCTGGGCAACCTCAACTGGTGGGAATTCCCCTGGAGTTTTGTGAAACCGCAGGTGATCGACCTTGCCGCCGGCTGGACGCTTTGTTCCCTGTGGCTGGGATGGTTCGTCAGGCCGAGGGAGTGAAGATCGCGGGGCATTTTATTATTTCGTGAATTCAGGATTACCTGCGGTGATCCTTTGGGGGAAGAATCAAAAGAAAAGTCCTGGTTCGCTGCGCTCACCGGGCTTTTTTGTTTCACCGCTTGTGCAAACACGTGTGCAACGCTAAAACAAAAAATCCCGGACTTCGTCCAGGACTTTTCATTTGTCGGGGTAGCAGGATTCGAACCTGCGACCTCCTGCTCCCAAAGCAGGCGCGATAACCGGGCTTCGCTATACCCCGAAGTGGGTGTGGGTTTGGGTGTGGGTGTGGGTGTGTTTTGGGTGTGGGTTTGAGTTTGGGTGTGGGTGTGGGTGTGTGTGAGGGAAGGATTATTTTGAAAAAGAGCGGTACATGGCCAGGAGCATCTTGGAGCAGGACTCGTAACCTGCATATAACTCAGCATACTCTTCGCCGGAAATAATCTTAAGATCATTTAACAGACTAAGTATTGCGACCGACTCGTACACACTTCCCCGTGCAATGGTATAGTAATGCCGCTTGTCCTGGTCGGTCATACGGCCGGTTCCCTCGGCCAGGTTGAACAGGATGCTCAGGCTCGAACGCTTCCACTGATCCACCAGGTAGGGATCGATCTCTTTGTTTGTCTTGAGAACCGATAATACCCGCAGGTTCTGGTTCTTCACGATCTGATAAACATCCAGCTTCTCAAAATCAAACATGTATAGGGGAAATTTAGTGATGCAAAACAGGACAGACGCCCTGCCTTATTGTCAATCAATTACACTCACACCCAAACTCACACCCGCTTCGCGGAGAAGGGGGGATTCGAACCCCCGGTACAGTTTCCCGTACGACAGTTTAGCAAACTGTTG
>CAYVVG010000113.1:0-4781 GCA_964455285.1 uncultured Prolixibacteraceae bacterium | reverse complement strand
CCACATCGGTGTTCATCAGTTTCAGGGCATCGGACTTCGGATCAAAAAGCCCTGTGGACCCGGGATTGAAACACACCACCAGCGGGTCTCCTGCGGATCCTTCGGCCACATTCCGGGCGCTTATCCGGAGCAGCGGCTGGAATGTCCGGTTATTCTTTTTCTTATGAAATTCGGGGGACAGGTTGTTGACCCGGCTCCCGTTGGTAAAGATCAGGGTGGAAGCGACCGGGTACGATCCGTCGGTCACGTGAATGAAAAAACCCTGCATGGCGGCAATGACATTGGTGGCCTTGCCGTTGCTGGAAACTCCGTTCACGTAAGTACTGTATGTGCCGGTATAGGGATCGGTGGTTCCGGCGTCGAAATAATAGAGTGCATCGTCGATGTCGGAACGGATCCATCCGCTGGGGGCATCCCAGTCGATGGGTGAAGGATAGGGGTTCGACAGGAGGTTGAACCCCTGGGTAAAGGGGCGGTCGCTGTTGAACAGGGTAAGCGGGATCATGTTCCGGTTGTTGACGATTCCGAAGATGGAAACAGTGATCGGGTCTGTCAGTGGGCCAAAGTTGACCGCGTAACCCTCCATGGGGTTGAGTATGCCGGATGTGACGGAATAGTTCAGCCAACCTGTAAAAAAACGGTTCTCGTCGTACCTGTAAAAGGCCGGGAAGGTTGGATAGGCCGGGTTGGGCCGCATGAAATCGGTGAACTGACCGACCGTGGCTCCCTGGAATGGCGAGCCGAAGTATTTGTACCCGAATCCGACGGGCAGGTACCGCTGGACCACCAGGTTACCGGTGATCTCTCCCTCGCCGGTACCGTCGACCAGGGCGGTTTGATCCATATCCGACAGAAGGGTCAGCCGCTTATTGGCGCTCAGGGTTCCGTGGCACAACAGTACGCCGCGAAGGGTCTGGTTTTGCGAGGTCACAGAGGTGGTGCTCCCAAGGCCGACCACCATGTTCTCATACAGGGTGGCCGAATTGCCGGTAATTTCCTGGAGTTCCCCGTTGAAGACCACCGTGCCGGCATTGTTGTTGAAATATCCGTTGTTGGTAAAATCGTAGGCAACGAAAAGGGAATCGGCGTAAGGACCGGTCAGGTACCGGTTGGCATTGACCGTCAGGTACCCGAAACGCGTACCGGTGGTTCCGGAGATGACCGAGATCCCGTCGAAGATCACTCCGCCGTCGTTATGGAAGAAGTCGCCGTTGTTCGTCCAATTGCTGACGACAATGAAATTGTCGTTGAGTTTTCCGGTGAAGGCGCCTCCGGTTTCGATCTGGACATTGTTGAAGGTGGTTGTCGAACTGCCGCTCAGCGTGGTATTCCCGCTGAAACTGACGGTTCCCTGGTTATGGTTGAAAGTGCCGTTGTTGACTAGGTTCCCGGCGAAGCCCAGGGTGGCCGACGACGGCGCCGTCAGCGAACACTGTGCATTCACGATGGCATGGTACATCACCGGGGGCAGGGTCCCCGAAATGCTGGTCGAACCGTTAAAACGGATGGTCCCGGTGTTGTGGTAAAAAGGGCCGTTGTTCACCCAGTCACCGTTAAGCACCAGAACTCCTGTCGGCGAGGCGGTGAATGTGCTGCCCGGACTGTTGGTCAGCACCCCGTTCACCAGGATGTCGTTATCGGCCATCGCTTTGGTCCCGCTCCCGGTCAATACCAGGTTGTTATAGGTCAGAAGATACGGGAATGTGGCGGAACCAGAAGGGTTCGACAATTCGATGGTCCCTCCGCCGGGTGCTGTAAAGATGTTGAAGCTCCCCGCGGGGAACACATAGTAACTGAACGAGGATGGGGTCAGGCGGATCGTTCCGGTGCCGTTCACAAGTCCGAAGTTATGCCCGACGGTGCTGTTGAGGTTCAGCAACGCGGTGCCGTTCAGGGTGAGCGTATATGCCCGGCAGAGGTTGACATCGGTGACCACCGTATGCCCCGAGGCGATGATCACGATCTGTCCGTTGGGCACGGAGGATGCCGCCGGACCGTCATGTGAGACGGTCGACCATGTGGAGGTGTTCGACCAGTTCCCTCCCAGTGTGGCGTTCCGGCTGTAATAGATCAGGATCGGCTGGAACTCGGATATGTATCCGGCCGTATAATCCCCGACAATGTAGTTGACCCCCGGAAAATTGATGATATTGTTGTTCCTGTCGACCTGGGGGCCTGTGGTCCAGGCGCTGTTATAAAACCTTCCACCGTAGTAATTCGATTCGTTCCCGGTCACATCCGCCTGCTGATAGTAATAGGCATGATCGGCCGTAACTCCGCTGAGTCCTGTGGAGGTCACATGCCAGTAATAGTTCAGCTGGTACTCGCCGTTGTTGGTGGTGCAATAGTGTTTCGAGTTGACCGGGACGACCGTGATGGTACCGCCTTCGGAACTGGCGGTCACATTGATGCGGGCACGGGTGTATTTCGCCAGGGTGCCAACCGGGAAGGTGAAATCGGAAGCCCCGGCCGGGTATGTCTTCCTCACGCCTGCATCGCTGATCAGTCCTGTGGTCCGGATAAAGCTGGTGGATGAATAGCCCGACAGAGCGGAGGCCGAAGGATTGGACAGGATCAGCAGGTTTTCTCCGAGATCAATGTCCTTCGACTGAAAAGTGAGAACACCGGTGATCTCGGTGGTGCAGATCACCATGACATCCCTGGTGGGATTGAGATACACATTCCCGAATCTGCCGGTGCCGTTTCCCGAGATCACCTGGACGACGGCGCCGGCAAGTCGGATGCTTCCCGTGCCGGTATGGGTTGAGGAATTGGTGATGTTGCCGATCACGGTGATGATGTTCCCCCCATCGTCGAGGGTTCCGCTGGTGAGCGTTAAATCGCTGTTCACGCGCAACGCAGTGTTCGACTGCAGGATGACCGAACCGGACGTGAAGGTATTGTTGATGACAAGGCGGGCAAAGTTGGTCAGGTTCCCCGATACGCCGGCGATCAACTGCGAGGCTGTCGTTCCGTTCAGGGTGGTCACCTGCCGCAGCGAGCCCACCTGGTATCCGCCGGTGTTCACCCCCGTCGCGGCGTTGGTGTTTTGGTTGACCAGTCCACCGGCAATCTTCACATCAAGGCTGTCGGCCTTGAAGACCGAGGTGGCCTGAATGGTCAGCGTTCCCAGCAGGGTGAGACCGTGAACCGACAATGTAAGGGTTTTACTTCGCGTGGTGCCGTCCACCGTCAGGTTAAACAAGGGCACCTCCGTATCGACCGTCAGGTTGCTCATGTTGTTGGCAACCTCGGTGGCGGCTCCACCGAACACGACCGTGCCTCCGGCGACGGAAGAGTACTCGGGCCTGAGGAACAGGTCGTTGTAAGTGGTGCTCCCCCCACGTACGATATTCAGGGTGCCACCCGACATATTGAAAACACTGCCCGGGTTGAGCACTTCCAGTTTCGCCCTGGTGGGTTGCGACTTCCTCCCGCCAATGGTTACCACGCTGGCGCTTCCCGATTGCTTGTAAACCAGCGATCCCAGCCCGTTGATCATGCTCCGGCGCACTTGCCCGTTGACGTACAGGGTCCCGCCGCTGACCTCGATCGTGGGAGTTCCGGCCCCCGAATATTCCACATCGTTGTTGATGCTGTCGGAGGCGCTCCCGATATACATACCACCTGCTTTCACCTCGATCTTGCCTGCAAGCATCACGTCGGCATCGTCGTTGGCGACATTGGCGACCAGGATGTTTCCTCCGTTGGCCGACAAGCAGGCAGAGGCAGGGATTTGAAACTTCTGGCTCGACACGTTCACGCTGAGCGCACTGGTCGAAACCCTGAATGTTCCGTTGGCCAGGGTGAGGGGAGCCATATTATTGGAGAAGGAGAAAGCGCTCGAGCTGACATTCAGCACCGGCGTGGCGTTGGTCCCCTTGTCCAGGTAAAGGGAGTAGAAATCCGTGGTCGCTCCCCTTCCCGAGATGGCCGCTGGCTGATCTCCGGTAAATGTCACCAGACACCGGTACAGGGTGGTCGAAACCAGGTTGCTCAGGTCGATGGTTCCGTTGTTGATGACATCGCCTCCCAGCGAAAGGGTATGATCGACCGCTCCACCCGTGGTGGCCATATTGAAGATGGCTCCCGCGCTGACACTGACGTTGCGGTCGATCCGGATCGTTTGCGCAGTACCCTGCTGGATCACAAGATTTCCGCCCGTGACCAGCAGATCGGATTTGATATACAGCGACCGCGACATGGCATTGTTCAGGTTGACCCGGGCTGTGGACGAAGCCCCGCTGACTGTCATGGAACCATAGATCAGCATGTCGCTGTTGGGCATGGTGATGGTGTTCCCGGTAGTCGGACTCAGCACCAGGTTGAAATAGTTCGGTATCTGGCGTGAAGTAGGGGCTGCCGACACCAGCGGGACTGAAAAACTCACGGTGCCGCCGTAATATTCCACGGTACCGCCGAGTTTTCCCAGGAAATTCCCGAAATCACCGGCTGGAAAGACCGCGGTGGATGCAGTCGTCGACAGCCTGAATTTTCCGCGGCTTCCGGGAATGACCGTCCCGAAATGATGTCCGGTGGTGGTTTTTATATCCAGCACCGAACCGGTGCGGATTGCCACACTTCCTGAAAACACCGTTCCGGAGGAGACGGTTACCGTGTGGTTGTACGCCGCTCCGTCGCCGATAAATACCGGGTTGTTGGCGCCCGGGATGGTGGTCGAAGCGGCTCCCCCGTGACTTTGGGTCGACCAGGTGGAAGGCAGCGACCATTCGCCGCTCGCCCGGCTGTAAAAGGTGGTCACGGGACCGAATGAGGCGGGC
>CAYVVG010000112.1:0-4815 GCA_964455285.1 uncultured Prolixibacteraceae bacterium | reverse complement strand
TTGCACCGATGATTCCATTCATTTTCCAGTTCCAGTTGATCTTACCAATCACATGACGACGATAAGGATAATCGGTGGAAAGGATCGCTTTATTTGATTTTTCAATAAGCCGTTCCATATTCTGATGATTCGATTCAACAAATATAATTCTATTTTGGTGATTATAATAACCAATATTGAAATATTTAATTCCTGTTCCAGGTCTACCATACTGGCGTCCCTACGGGACTAAGCCTTCTTTCTCCACCAAAAAAAAATCCTTTCAGCAAATGCAAATACACTGCACCTCGCCTTTTTTCCTTTGTCGGCAAATTAACCGACCATGTACAAAGAACTATTATCATCACTCATCTTCGGCCAGCTTCAATCCTATGGTTCCATCGCCGCATTCCCGCTTTCGATCCCCCTGAAACCCGGACCGTTCGATTATCTCACCTTGTCCGAAGCGCTGTCTATGCTGCTGATCCGGATCGAAGAGATCAGCGAAAGCGGCTCCGTACCCGAACTGAAAGTGATCAGCCAGGCCGACGCGCCCGTGTTGATCCTCGGCGGCGAGGAATTGAAAGGGGCGCGGCAGAACAGGATCCTTAACACCTCCATCCTCATCCCCGTCAAAAGCGAACTCATCATCCCGGTAAGCTGCACCGAAAGCGGAAGGTGGAGCTATAACTCTCCCGAATTCCGTGAATCGGGTAACATCAGCAGCCGCGACATCCGCCTCTCCGCCAGCGAGTCGGTCAGCTTCAGTCTCGACAGCGGCCGCGGACACCGCTCCGACCAGGGGAAAGTGTGGGATAAAATAGAAGAACTTCATTCCAGGAGCAGGAGCGACTCGAAGTCGCACACGCGCGCCATGGACGATGCATACCAGGCCAGAAAAGCAGACCTGGATGAGGCCCGGCGGCATTTCAACCTCATCCCGGGTCAGGCGGGCATTCTCTTTTTCCACTCCGGTAAGGTTGCCGGGCTCGACATCCTCTCAAAGCCCGGCGCCTACGCCCGTCTGCACGACAAGCTGGTCGGCAGTTACACCATCGATGCACTGGATGGCTCCTCCCCCTCCTGGAATAAAACCGCCCTGCACCACACAGCGCGAAAATTCCTGGATAACGCGTCGGAGGCTGTGCTGACACCCTACAAATCGCCCGGTATGGGCTTCGACCACCGCGTCCAGGGAAAAAACCTTCAGGGAAGTATGCTGGTTTGTAACGAAGAGTCCATCCATACCTGCCTCTTCAGCCATGAACCGGAAGATCCGCCTGTGGTCAGGTACTACAGGAGGAGAGAGTTGTAAATCAGCCCGGAACTAGCGAAACACGTTCATGCTGTCGAGGTAACCGATCATTCCGCCGTTCTGCCCGATCTTCTCCATCAGGTCGCGATAATACCGGCTCCCCTCCAGCGGCCGGTCGAAACCGAGCATGATAAGCTGGTTTTTAGCCCGGGAAACCGTAACCAGCAGTTTCCGGTCGACGGTATCATCAAGATCCACCGATTGGAGCGGGATAAGCTGGTTCTGATGATACACGGCCAGCGAAACGATGATGATGTCGCGCTCCGAGCCCTGGTACCGCTCGATCGTGTCGATGGTCACCTTCTCCAGGATCTCCGGATCATCGATCAGGTTCCTGATCTGGGCGATCTGCGCCCGCCACGGCGTCACCACACCCACAGTGTTCGCCGTGAAATTCGCGCCAAATCTCCGCCGGATGGTCTTCAGTATCGCCACCACCTTCCTCGCCTCCTCTTCGTGCCGCTTGCTCGTCGGAGAATAACCCGACTGGATGAACAGCGTCCTGGAACGCGACAGCAGCCGCTCGACAGGATCACCCGAAGTATGATCGTAGAGGGTGTCGAATGCGATCTTTTGCTGACCCGGTTTTACCGAAACCAGCTTGCCGTCGTAATAGCTGTTGATTAGCGCCGCAATTTGATCGTGCATCCGGTAATGGCTCTCCAGCATCCCCGTAGCTGCGGTCCACCCGTTCTTCGTGCAAAGCCGGAATAGCCGCTCAAACAGCGACTGCCGCAGGTCGACGATCCCCGCCCTGTTAAGCTCCGGGTCGTTGATCCGGCACCGGCTCTCCGACTGGGCGATTACCGCCGGAAGCTGTTTCTGGTCGCCGATCAGGATGAACTTGCGGAATCCCGGCAGCAGTCCCACCACCATCGGCTCGGTCAGTTGCGAAGCCTCGTCGATCATCAGCACATCCGGCGGGAGGATGTCGAACAAATCCGATTTCCGCGAATGGAATGAGGAGACGGTCGAAACAAAGACCCGGTGCCGGATGATCAGCTCCCTGATCTGGCCCGCATCTTTCCCCGCTACCAGGTGATGGAGCGCGTCTTCATCTTCGGCATTGCGCCCTCCCAGGCGGAGAAAATCAATTCCGACACCTTTCAGCCGTGCGCATATCTCATCGACTGCCCTGTTGGTAAAAGCCAGGATCACGATACGGCTTTTGGTGGATGCGATAAGCCTGCGCGTCACCTCCACCATCATAGTACTCGTCTTGCCGGTACCGGGAGGGCCCTGCATCAGGAAATAATCCCTGGCCCGGAGTGCACTGTTCAGGAGGCTGTTCTGGTTGGGGGTCAGCTCTTTAACCGTCACCGCCGGCAAATCGTCGAATTGGGGTTCGCTCAGCCCGAAGATCAGTTCTTTCAACCGGGCGGGAGCCTGCAGGAACCGGAGCAGGCTCTGCACCACGCTCCAGGTGTTCGATTCGTACAGGTCATGCTCGATGATCCACTCCCGCTGGGAGCCGAAATAGGTCTCGTCGAGCTGCTTGTTGCGGAGCCTGAAGATCACCGTGCCGTTATCAAGGCTCTCAATATTTCCTTTCAGTATCTGGCTTTTCAGCGGATCAGGCATGTCCGGATCCTTCGGATAGATGATCCCCAGGTCGCCCTCGCGGAAATTGTGGTTCAGCCTGGGATCGTCCATCTTCAGTTCAACGGTGTTCGCCGCGCTGTCGAAGCGCTGGTAAACCAACCCGCAAAGGATGTTGTATTTTTTCAGTTTTTCCGGTAGCGTCTCCTGCCACAGGGCCGAAAATCCGCTGTCTTCGCGCCCGCTGTCACGGTCCGACCCGATCTTCGCCACCTGGTGCTCCTTCAGGCAGAAAGTGAGGAGATGCTGGTAGTATTTTTTCTCCATTTCGCTGGCCAGGTGGTACGCCCCTTCAAACGCCCCGATATCGTCGGTTTTATACGGCGGCGCCTCACCGAAATCATGGCTGTTGATTCTCCGGAGCAGGCTGTAATCCCCGTTCGACAAACGGAACAGGCCTCCGGCAATATGGTTGCGGACATGCAGCACCTGCCATTCGTCGAAGATCACCGAAGCGACATTCCTCACGGGATTCGATGCCGCGGCGGAGTAGAGGATGGAAGAGGTCCCCACGCGCTGTTTTCCGAAGGTGGACGACAGAAGCATGTTGTAACAAACCACCTGCATCTTGTAGTTCCGCCAGACATCGCCGGAAGGCACGCGTGCGCCGCTTTTCAGTTCAAAGATATCTTTCCTGGAAGGATTTCCGGGATCTTCCGTGAGCACATCCAGCCGTCCCTGCAGCCCGTAAAGGGCAGAGAAGAATGTGGGCTCTATCCTGACTTTTTTACCCGCAAGCTGTTCGGCCGTAGTTCTCAGGTTTCCGAAATGGACCGTTTTGATATCGCCCCTGATCCTTTCCATCGCATCCCTTCCAAACCGGGCCGATTGCAGGGCATTCGACTCCACCGCCTCCTGGAACACCCGTTCCGGTGTTTTTGCCGGCGTTTTGATCAGCGAATCGAGATGGTCGTTCACGATCTTCCCCTTGAACGCCCCTTCGCCCCCTTCCGCATCCACCAGTTTGTTCAGGAAATAGAGCATCGGGTTGGCGCCGGAACGCTGGAAGCACTCGGCGATATCCGAAGCGTCGATCAGGAAGTCGGGTTCGAGGACGATGCGCGTCTCCGGGCCCGTCAGGTAGGTATCGTTCTGCCACTGGTCTTTCCGGATGCGGATCAGGTTAAGTGTGGAATAATCGGAGATAAGCGGATGCAGTTCCCTGAAAAAGTTCTTATCGTCGGCCCGCACCACCAGCTTGAAAAGTCCCGGGTCCTCTTCCGCCTCGCAGTTGAGGATGAACTGCACCTTCTGGTCGGGCCGTGTCTCCAGGTTGCTTTTCCCTTTGACCACGCATTTGGCCCATTCGACCTCTTCATAGGATTGGAAGCTCCTGGAGGAGAACGACAATCCCGCCATGTGATCATAGATTGCCAGCAATGTCCCCGGCACCGGCATATTGGAGAAGTGGTTCACTGTAAGGCAGACTGCCCGCAGGGCCGTGTAGTAGGTTTTTTCGGCGACTGTCGCCCCCTCGTCGTGAGTGATCTTGTTGGCCAGCATGCGGAAACCGTGCATCTCGTCGCTCACCTCGCGTGGCACCTGGAATTTATCGATAACAAAAACGACCCGCTGGAACGTGTTGGAAAACACCTGTGCCTCGCCTTCCGTCAACTTGCGGAAGACCTGCTCGAACGTCAGCCGGAAATCCCGGATGGCGTTGATATGATGGTCTTCGTTTCGTACATGCGATTCAAGTATCTGTGTATAAAGCACTTCAGCAAATCCCGGTTCCATGGCACAGTTGAGTTGGGTTGTTTTCCGTAAAATTAACAAAGAATCTATTGTGTTCCCTATTGTGTCCTATGTGCCTGATGTGGTTATACCGAGTCGGAACAGAGCCTGTACCGATTTTTCGGTATTTGCGATTTTTATGCTGCTGTTCCTCTCGGTATAACTCATTCTAAGCAGTTTTGCTTTCG
>CAYVVG010000111.1:0-5033 GCA_964455285.1 uncultured Prolixibacteraceae bacterium | reverse complement strand
ATCGGTTATTCCCCTCCCTACTGGTAGGGAGGGGCTAGGGGTGGGTAGATTGACTGTTCTATTGTTCGACTGGTTCAGCCCGGCGTCTTTTCCAGGTAGCACCTCCGGCACAGCGGCTCGTATGCCTCCATCTCGCCCAGCATCACCAGGTTGTCGTTGTGCACCTTGCGATGGGTGTAGTGGGCCAGGTCGCCGCAATTCATGCAAACTGCGTGCACTTTGGTAACATCCTCGGCGATGGCGATCAGGTGCGGCATCGGGCCGAACGGATGGCCCAGGTAATCCATGTCGAGACCGGCAACAATGACCCGTATGCCGTTGCTTGCCAGCTGGTTGCATACAGCCGGCAGTTCATTGTCGAAAAACTGGGCCTCGTCGATGCCGACCACATCCACATCGTTCGTCAGTAATAAAATCTGCGAAGCCGACTGAACAGGGGTCGAAAGGATCGCATTCTCATCGTGCGAAACCACGTGGATCTCATCGTACCGGGTGTCCACCTCCGGCTTGAAGATCTCCACCTTCTGCCGGGCGATCCGGGCACGTTTCAACCGGCGGATCAACTCCTCGGTCTTGCCCGAGAACATCGACCCGCAGATCACTTCGATCCAGCCCAGCCGGCCAGCCGTATTATTTTTTTCAATCTGCATCCGGGCGGGTAATATTTTGTAATTTTATAGCTGCTTTTGCACAAAATTAAGCATTTCCCGCAACCGGGAAAAAAGAAAATCATGAACAGGGCGATCATTACCGAAGAAAATAAATGGCTGCTCGAAGCCATTGTGGAACAGTATGAGGCCATTACGCGCCACGGGGAACACATACCCCGCATTGAGTCGGACATCCTCATGGAAAACGTAAGGAAGTTTTACGAAAACCTCCACCGGCTGCAACGGTTGAGTGAACCCGCAACGCCCCCCCCGGCTTCGCCGCCCCCCCCGCCGCAGGCCACCCCCTCGCCGGCACCCGCCAGAGAGGCAGAATCGCCTGCCTCCCCGGCCGGATCGGTGCTGACTCCCGCGCCCGGCATCACCGTGACGATCAGCGACCCGGAGCCCGTTTCCCCCGCCGGTACCGCAGAAGAAGATGAAGAACCGGCACCCCCCGCCGCCATTCCCTTCAAACCCGCCGGTCCACCGGCTGGCAGGCAGGAGAACATGAAAGCCACCCAACGGGGCGCCGGAACAGCGGCCATGGACCTGTTCGCCGACGAAGAACCCACCTTCTCCATCCGGCTGAAAGAGGCGAGGGAAAAATCGCTCGGGCCCAAAGTGCCCTCCGCCCGCATCGAAAACCTGAAAACCGCCATCACCATCAACGAAAAGTTCATGTTCATCAACGAACTCTTCGACGGGAACCTGCGCGAATACAACGAGACCATCGAAACTCTCAACGGCCTGAACAGCCTGGACCAGGCCGCCGGGTTCCTCGACCTGATGCGGAAAAAGAACTTCTGGAATACCGGTTCCAACGCTTTTCGCAAACTTACCGAACTGGTTGAACGCCGCTTCTGAAACCTGATCATACCCTCCGCGGCATGAAAAAAGTACTTAAAATCTCCGGGATCACCCTGATCGTCATCCTGGCCCTGCTGCTGCTTTCTCCCTTGCTTTTCCGCCAAAGGATCGAAGGAGAGGTCAAAAAACTGGCCAACCGGACCCTGAAAAGCGAGATGAACTTCTCCGGCATGGACCTTTCGTTCTTCCGCCATTTTCCCTACCTCAGCCTGACCCTTTCCGACTTCACGCTGATGTCGTCGGAACCCTTCCGGAAAGATACGCTCATCAGCGCCCGCGACATCGCCTTCGGCATCGACCTCTCCAGCCTTTTCGGAAAAACCCTCCGCATCAACCGCATCTACTTCAACCGCGCCCGCATCAACATCCTCTATAACATGGACGGGAATGCGAACTTCAACGTGTATGAAAGCGCCGATACCGCTCAGGCGAAGGCAGAAACGGATACCTCGGCCGGCTCCGGCCTCCGGATCGAACGGATCATTTTCAAGGATTGCCGCGTGGTGTATGCCGACCCCTCCCTGCCGGTGCGCATCGACGCAAGGCGCCTCAACTACTCCGGGACCAGCAGCCTGACCGAGGATATCTTTCACCTCGAATCGAACGTGCGCATCGATTCGCTCGACGTGGAGTACGGCGCCTTCCGCATCGTCGAATCCAAACCGGTCACTGCCCGCCTGACCACCCGCGTCAACACCCGCGACCTGACCATCGTCTTTGAAAAGAACGATCTGAAAGTCAAGGATATACCGCTTCAATTTACGGGGAAGTTCAACTTCGAGAAAACCGGCTACCAGGTCAACCTCAACTTCCTGTCGGTCCTCGATAAGGAGTTCCTCAGCGCCCGGTTCAAGATCCGCCAGTACGACACCCTCTGGATCTCGGCCAGGGTCAACGCGGGCATCGATCTCTCCAGATGGAGCAAAGCATTGGGTGTCAACTCGATGGACCTTCGCGGGTTTTACGAGTTTAACCTGGCCGCCGAAGGATCTTACGCCACCGGGCCGGTGAAAAAAGGGATCCGTGGCGCAACCGACACGGCCATCGTCAGCATCCCGCAGTTCACCTTCATGACCCGGCTGACCAACGGGTTTATCAAATATCATTCGCTTCCCAGGCCGCTTGAACAGATCAGCTTCTCGCTCAACGCCGGGTGCCCCGGCCACGATTATCATGCGATCAGCGTGGAATTGAAGGACTTCCGTGCCTCCTTCCTGAAGAATGCGATCACCGCAAACTTCTCCCTGAAGAACCTCACCGACTGGCCGGTGGAGGGAGAACTGAAAGCGGGATTGAACCTGGCTGAACTGAAACAGGTCATCCCGCTCGACAGCATCGACCTGACCGGGCAATTCCGGGCCGATATCAAAGTGAACGGCAACTACCTTCCGGATAGGGGAAAATTCCCGGTCACCCAGGCCTCCCTCTCCCTCGAGAACGGTTCGGTGCTGACAAAGTATTACCCAAACCCCATCCGCGAAATCTCGGTAAAGGCCGGTGTGACCAGCCGTAGCGGTTCGTTGAAAGACCTGTCCGTGAACATCCTGCCGGTCACCTTCCGGTTCGAGGATCAGCCCTTTACGCTGCATGCAGCCCTGGAGGATTTCGACGACCTGAAATACGACATCCGGGCCAACGGCGTGATCGACCTGGGAAAGATATACCGCGTGTTTTCCCGTGAAGGGATCGATCTGAAGGGATACATTGAAGCAGACCTTGCGCTGAAGGGCCGGCAGAGCGACGCCGCTGCCGGTCGATACACCAGGCTCGACAACCGGGGAACCCTGAAGTTGCGGGATATCGCCGTTCGGTCAGACTATTTCCCGAAACCCTTCGTCATCCGCAGCGGGGAATTCGGTTTCGACCGCGAGAAGTTTCGCGTCGATGCAATGAAAGCGGAATACGGATCGTCGGATTTTCTTCTGCGCGGGTACACCCTTAACACCATCAGTTACTTCCTCTCGAAAGGGACCCCCCTGAAAGGCGAGTTGCGGCTGGCGTCGAACCTGATCAACGCCGACGAGTTCCGGGCGTGTGCCATGGAAATGAGCGATACAGGCCAGGCGGCCCCCGCCGCTGCCGGGGTGGTGATGCTGCCCCGCGACCTCGACCTCCTCTTCAGCGCCGACGTAAAAAAGATCCTCTTCGAAGGACTCGAGATCTTCGACCTGAAAGGCTCGGTGGGGCTCAAGGAGGGGATATTGTCGCTGAAAGAGACCGGCTTCACCCTGATCGGTTGCCGGGTGGCCATGGATGCCCTTTACGGCGATGTCACCCCGGAAAAAGGATTTTTCGACTTTCACGTCAAAGCCGATGATTTCGACGTCAGGCGCGCCTACCACGAAGTGATCATGATCCGCGAACTGGCGCCCTCCACCGCCAAAGCCGAAGGGATCGTTTCGCTCGACTACGCCATCAAGGGCAACCTCGACGCCGACATGCTTCCCGTCATGCCCTCGCTCGAGGGCGGCGGCGTCTTCTCCCTGCGGAAAGTGAAGGTGTACGGACTGAAACTCTTCAACGACATCGGCAAAGGCATCGAGCGGGAGAACCTGAAAAACCCCGACCTCTCGAAGGTCGACATCAAATCGACCATCAAAAACAGCACGGTGACCTTTGAGCAGTTCAAGTTCAAGGTGAAGGGTATCCGGCTGAAGATATCCGGTTCGACCACCTTCGACAGCAGGATGAACCTGAAGGTGCGCGTGGGTCTCGGTCCGCTGGGCATCATCGGAATCCCGCTGCGGATCTCAGGTACCATGGACGACCTGAAGATCAAATACGGCCGGGGCGGAGACGAAGAGGCGCTCCCCGACAGCAGCTACAGCGACAAACTGCCCGCGGAAATGCTCGATCGCATCAAAAACGCGAAGGAAAGCGACAGCGACGAGGAACCGGAAAATAAATAGTGTTCCTTCTTCTTCTCCGGTCAGTCCCCTGTTGGATGTTCCAACGGATGGTTGGTTAAAACAGACATCAACGTGAACCAATTATGAGCTAAATCATACGGTTTTCCAATGCGCCGCATCGAATTCTATGGCATCTCATCAGCGAATGACCAAGGGAAGGTTCTGGCAGGTTTTACCAATAAACAGAACATTTATTGCACCGACCCGTTCCTTGTTAAAGTGAATGCCTGCAGCGAAAATGAGCGGAAGCAGTCAATCCGTTGCCTTTAGCGATATATTACTACCAATGGAATGACGCGGCCGTGCAGGTGTACGACCTCGCCGGCACGGTGGTGTATTCGCAGCACGTAGACCGGGCCGCCAACGAACTCCGTCTCGATACCCGCCGCTGGAAAGAGGGGCTGTACCTGGCCCGGCTGGTCTTCCGGAACGAAACGGTGGCGAGGGTGAAGTTGTTAATTTGCCATTAGCACATCAGCACATCAGCACATCAGTACCCCACCCCGACCTGCGGCCTTTCCCTTTTGCACATGTACCCACCCCCGGCCCCTCCCTGCCGGCAGGGAGGGGAGATCCCCCCCTCCCCGAGGCGGAGAGGGGGCCGGGG
>CAYVVG010000110.1:0-5227 GCA_964455285.1 uncultured Prolixibacteraceae bacterium | reverse complement strand
CCGACGGGGTCCCCCCACCCTGACGGGGTCCCCCCACCCTGACGGGGTCCCCCCATCGTGATCAACTGCTGGGTTTTGAGCCTTTCAGCACCTTTCAGATCAGGAAGTACGCGGGTAAGGCTATCGGCACCTGCTTCGAAGCAGGCGGAGATGCACCGCAGAATTACCGAAATTCTTATCGCAAGAGTCGTTTGCTTCTGCCACCCCAATCGGGTCAGTCCTTCATACACCTGACATTGAACGCATTCTCCCGGCCGGAGGAATAGAGCGACGTGCTGGTGGTCCGGTCATTCATCCCGCGCGCCCATGCACGATCCGCCCCGGCAGGGGTCGAGGTCCAGAATATCGACGCGTTGGGGGAGGCCGGTGGGGCAAAGCTCCAGGTACTGTTCTGGTAGAGCACCCCTCCCGGTTGCGCCGCAAAGAGGCCCTCGCGCAGGTACCCTCCCGCCAGCCCGGGACCCCAGTTGGAAGGGTCATCGATCAACGCCTGCCATTCAGCTAACGCGGGCACATGCCACCCCGGCGGACAGAGGCCCTGTGAACCGGACGTGTTGTCGTACCGCATCATCTCGTCCCACTGGTACATCCCTCCCTTCCCTGTTTGGGGGAGGGAGCCGGAGGGTGGGGGTGAATAGAGTTCCGGAATGCAGTTATCGGTTTGAGGGGTGTAATAGGGAATCACCGTTCCATAGTCCAGGTTCTCCGTCATCCAGCATTTTCCGCCCTTCAGGTAGGTGCCGTAGGTGCGGTAAGGCGTACTCCTGACGTCCTTCATCGGTTGCAGGACACTCCCGCACTGGAACGGCGGTGCGGCGACCACCATCACCTGGATATCGGCTGAAGCCGGACAGCCCCAGGTATTGATATAAGAATAGGTGATCGTTACGGTCTGTGGCAGCGGGGAAACCGCCGAGGGAGTGAAAAGATAGTCGTTCCCCGACAGGATTACTCCATTCCCCGCGTAAACACCACTGGTTCCGGCGGGAACACCCCCCCTGAGCACATAAGGCCTGGCCTCGGGAGTGGTAACCGGATCGAGGCACCGGGTGAAGGTGACGGGAGGTTTCGGCCTCACCGGGAAAAAAACGGAATCGCCGGCCCTGCATCCTTCGGAGGTGACTCCGGCAACACACACATAAACAGGGTCTCCAGGACTGTTCCAAAGGACGGTGACCGAAGCCGATCCTTGCCCGGACGTCACCCCTCCCGCAAGCACGGGATTGACGCTCCATGTAAAAACGGATCCGGCCTGGGAAGGAACGCTGAACGCATTGCTCTGACCCTCACAGGCCAATAAGGGGGCAGGCCCGGTGATGCCGACATCGGGGAGGACCCGGGTATGGATGGCATACACGGAGGAATTCCCGGAACATGTCAGCCCGTTCAGGAGGATGGAGGGTGTGATCGTATAAAAGACCGACCCCTGGGTGTTGGTCGCATCGGTGAGCGTCTGGACCGGGATCCAGGCGGTGTTCTGCACCCCAGCCGGAAAACCGGTGATCGTGGGTTGCGAGGGCGATGCGCTCCATTGATATTGAGCCGGTGTGACGCTGCAGGTCAGGTCGACCTGTGAAGTGGGTACACCCAAACACACCTCCTGGCTCATGACGGGATTGGCCACCACCGGGTCGGGATTGACATGGACCGTATGAATGACCGACATGCCCGGACAACCGTCGATCGAGGATGTCACGGTGACAGACAGCGGCTTCACGAGCGTGGCCGAAGCATTGGAAAGCGTCAGGGCAGGCAGGATGCTGCCCGTCCCGTTTCCCGGGCAGGGGGTGAGGAACCCGGTGCAGGGATAACTCCAGGCAAATTCCGTCGCAGGAACCGACGACGAAACCGCAACAGGCGCGGTTGTCCCGCGGGAGCACACGAACTGCGAAGAAGATGCCAGCTGGACGTCCGGAACGGGATTGATCCCAACCGTGTAAGGATAGGGGTCGGAGACACATCCGTTCGCAGTTGCCTGCGCGAGGAAGCTGACGGTTTGCAGGGTAAAAGAGGTGTTCTGGAACGGCTGGACGATATTTCCGGGACGGTTGGCGATGGCCGGTGGAATGACCGCAGCGGGATTGGCGGCAGCGCTCCAGGTGAAGGTTGTGCCGGACAGGGAGGACGACAGAGCGACCCTTACCGTATCCTGCGAGCACCATCTCCCGGAGGGATGCTGCGGGGTAAAGACAACGTCGGGCACCGCCTTCACGGTGACGGGAAGGACGGTGGGCGTACCGAACGTGCATTGGGTAGGAGGATAGGTATAGAGAAGACTGACAAAATGGGTCCCGGTGGGATTGCTCCACTGTACCAGGATGCTGTCGGCCGTAGAGGTGCCTCCGCCGACCACCGTGCCCCCCGCAACCGTCCAGGTGTAACCCGTCATGCCCGGCTGCGTGGTATATTTCACCACGGATCCGTCACAAACCGACGCCGGGCCGCTGATCGCGGGAGGAGGGATCACCACCACCCTCACCCAACTGCTCTGGTTCGACCCGCTGCAATCCTGGATCACCGGGAAATATTTGGTGGTGACCGCCGGGCTGACGATGATCGAGGGTCCGTAGCCGGCGATAGGACCCGTAAGGCTGTCCTTGTACCAGGTGATCCCGTTAGGCACGAACCGGGTGCTTTCGTTGGTGGTGCTCCAGGAGTTCGAATTCCGGTTGAAGGCGATGAAGGCAATGGTGCCGTCGGCGTTGTGAACCCCCTGGGTGGCCTTGTTCTGCTGCCAGGTGAGGCATTCCGGCTTGTCGGTGATGTTGTTCTCGATGGAATAGTCCGACTGGTTCAGCACGATCTGGAACGTTCCCAGTCGGGTGTAGCAACTGTACATCGGGCAGCCGTACCAGTACACCACCAGTTTGCTGTTCCCGGGCGGATTGGAGATGGTGTGCCGGAAAACATTGTTCCGGCCGTTGTTCGGGAGGCCGCCGTAGGTGGGATGCCAATCCTGGTAAGGGGCGAAGATGGCATTCTTGGGCACCGACGACTGGGTGCTGGGTATGCCAAACGGGGTATAGGTAACCCATCCTTTGTTCAGCGGATTGGAGAAACTGATCCAACCGTTGGAGCCGACCCAGTATTCGGTGAAGATATTGTTCAGGAAGCAGAATTCGAACCCGATGGGGTAGGGCCCGGCCCACACGTCGTCGTGGTCGGCGGACGGGTTGCCCCCGTTGCCTTTAAAGTCGGGATCGACCGCGGTGTCGCTCACCAGCGGTACGGTGTCGAACGCGATCTGTTCGAATGAGTAACTGTCGGTGCCGTTCATGCAGCCGGGCTGAAGCGTGGCATGCAGCGTGTCGGCACCACCCATGCAAATGGGCGCGGTGCTGTCGGCCACGATGCACTGCGGGAATGCATTTTGCATGAAGAAAACGACAACTGTAAAGAAGATCAACCGTATGAGAATACCCCTTGTCATTGTTTTTTCTCCTGTAAGAATTCCGGCTGAACCGGGACCATGTAAAGGTACGAAAACCTGTTGCGATTTTTCATATACTTGCAATTCATCCGGAGGGGACATTCCGAACAATGATAGGATTTCGCGCCTGGTATCCATGAAACGCATTATCCCTGCCCTGCTGTTGCTGCTTGCCTGGTGCCTGCCGGGAAGATCCCAGACGAGTACCAACATCGGCACGGAATTCTGGATCGCTTATCCTCCCAACATAGGCACGGCAGCCAGCATCCGCCTGTACATCACCGGCAGCGTCGCCACCTCGGGCTGGGTCCATTCCGCCTATCCGGGGGTGGACCAGGAATTTACGGTGATACCCGGGGTGGTGAACCAGATCGCTCTCCCCAATGAAGTGGTCCTCTCACCGGGCACGGAAGACAAGGGGATCCATATCACCGCCAACGATCCGATCGCCGTATATGGCCTGAACAACCAGAGTGCCTCGACCGACGCCTTCATGGCGCTGCCGGTCAACGCACTCGGCACCGATTACCGGATCATGTCCTACCCCGTGTCCTTCGTGAACAACGGATCCTGCTTCAGCGTGGTGGCCACGCAGGATGCGACGGAGCTGACCCTGTTCAACAAGCAGACGGGGGTTATTTCCAACGTTACGCTGAACGCTGGACAGACCCATCATGTCGAGACTGAAGTGCTGGGCGAGGACCTGACCGGATCGCGTGTCCAGTCAAATTTTCCCGTGGCTGTCTTCGGTTCGGTCGATATGACCCAGGTGCCGACGGGTTGCATTGCCGCCGACCATATCGTGGAACAGATGTTTCCCATATACGCCTGGGGAAAGAACTATGTCACCGTCCCGCTTGCGGGCAGGGACACCACGGGAGATATATTCCGCATTCTCGCTGCCAGCAATGGAACGGATGTACTGGTCAACGGGAATTACCTGGCCACCCTCAACGCCGGCGAATTTGAAGAGGAGGCGCTGTCGGGATACAACTCCATACAGAGTTCGAAAGCCGTTCTGGTGGCTCAGTTCGCCAAAGGCCAGACTTGTTCGGGTGGGACCATCGGCGATCCCTTCATGATGCTCCTCTTCCCGCGGGAACAATATCTCACCAGTTATGAAGTGGTGAATGTGGCCGGGGTGTCGCCCTTTCTCTCTCATTGGGTGAATGTGGTGGCTCCGGAGTATGCGCTGCATACCATTTTCCAGGATGGGGTCCTGATCCCCGATACGGCCTTCCAGCCGATCCCGGCAACCGGCTTTTACGGAGCCCGGCGAAATGTCACGCAGGGAGCGCACCAGTTCAACAGCGTCCACCCCTTCGGGGTTTCCGTTTACGGATGGAGGGCGGTCGATTCGTACGGCTACCCGGGAGGCGGCTCCATGTCGCCCGTGGCGACCGTCGCCTCGGTGACGCTCTCGCCCGATACCCTGACGGGCCAGCTGAACATTACGAACGTGTGTCTCACCGCGCATGTTGCCAACGAACTGAGCAGTCCGGTACAGGGGATCCTGGTGACCTTTCACATCAGCGGCATCGCCCCGCTGACAGGGAATGCATACACCAATGCATCGGGCGACGCCCAGTTCTGCTACACGCAGACAGGTACCGCGGCAGGCACCGACTACGTTTACGCCGAAGCTTTCGGGCTGTTTTCCGACACCTCGGTGGTTCTCTGGACTTACGATTGCCTCGATCCCCTAAGCGGAGGCACGATCGGTTCGGCCCAGTCGGGCTGCGCCGGCTTTATCCCTGCCTTGCTGACGAATCTGGCCTCCCCGGCCGGACAGCTGGG
>CAYVVG010000109.1:0-5484 GCA_964455285.1 uncultured Prolixibacteraceae bacterium | reverse complement strand
GCGCACCGTGTGCCGGGGGCCGCCCCTCCCCCCTCGCCGGGGGGTGTGGGGGCGGGGGGGGTCGGCATTTCCTGGGGAGCGGGGGCCGGGGGGTGAGGCATTTCCAGCACGATGATCGCGGCCAGGCAGTGGATGGCGTTCTCGACGGAGGCATCGTCGCTGAACGGGATGGTGAGGCACATCTCTTCCGCTCCCGGTGAGAAGGCAATGAGCGTTTTTCCTTCCTTTTTTTCCACCCGGGTGATCCGGAGGTCGGCTTGGTGGTCGCGGCTCCAGGAAAATGTCTTCAGATGAGAGAAGCGCGGATCCCCAAGGCATTCCGATATCAGGGCATGGTCGGCACAGTAGACCAGGACGCCGGCGTGGGTGAAAAGTTTGAGCTTCTCCATCACCTTCTGCCGGCGGTCGGTGAACTCCTCGTCGTGGGCGGGTCCGATGTTGGTCAGTATCCCGATGTCGGGCCGGAGGATGGGCTCCAGCCGCTCCATTTCGCCGGGCCGGGAGATGCCGGCCTCGAAGATGGCCAGTTCATGGGTTTCATCCATTTTCCATACCGAAAGCGGCACCCCTACCTGGGAGTTGTAGCTTTTCGGGCTCCGGATCACGCGGTACCGGTTGCCCAGCAACTGAAAGAGCCACTCCTTGACGATTGTCTTCCCGTTGCTGCCGGTGATCCCGATCACGGGGAAGGTGAACTGTGCCCGGTGCCACGCCCCCAGGGCCTGCAGGGCCGCCAGGGTGTTTTCGACAAGGATGAACGAAGCATCGGCCCCGGTCGCCGGGCTGTGGGTCCGGAGATCCGCTTCAGCATCCGGCATCCGGCTGACCATGAAAAATCTCACCCCTTTTTCATAGAGTTCGCCGATGTAGCGGTGTCCGTCGTTCCGGTCGGAAACGAGCGCAATGAAAAGGCAATGGTCGGCGTGGATCAGCAGTCGGCTGTCGATCAGCAGGTCGCGGATCATGGTTCCGGAGGCGCCCTGTTCATTTTTTGCGGCGGATATCAGGGTTCCGCCGCAAACCGAGGCGATCGCCGAAACCGTGCAGGGAGGGAGGATCATCCGCGGTTCTGTTCCTGGGGTACCCCGGCAGTCTTGAGCGGATTGGCATGAATCTCGTCGTACTCGAGCCGGTGCTGGAATATGTCGGCAGCCAGGTAGAGGGCGGTGCGGAAAGATTCGGGCGAGGCTTCATTTTTTCCTGCCAGATCGTAGGCGGTGCCATGAGCCGGCGAGGTGCGTACGACCGGCAGTCCGGCCGTGTAGTTGACACCGGAATCGAACGAAAGCAGCTTGAAGGGGAGCATCCCCTGGTCGTGGTACATGGCCAGCACCCCGTCGAATTTGCTGAAGGCGGCCGAGCCGAAAAAGCCGTCGGCCGGATAAGGACCGAAAGCCAGGATGTTCTCGGAATATGCTTTTTCGATAGCCGGGATGATGATGTGCTGCTCTTCGCTACCAAGAAGTCCCTCTTCCCCGGCATGGGGATTGAGGGCTAAAACGGCGATGCGCGGCTTCACGATCCCGAAATCGCGCTGCAACGAATGGTTCATCACGCGAATTTTATTCAGGATCAATTCGTCGGATAGCGCTTCGCTGACTTTGCCAAGGGGCAGGTGACCGGTTACCACGCCGATGCGCAACACATTGTTAATCATCAGCATCAGGTAGTCACCGGTATTGAATTTCCGTGCAAAGTATTCGGTATGCCCGGGAAAGTCGAATCCCGGCGCCTGGATGTTCTTTTTATTGATCGGGGCTGTGACAACCACGTCGATGTGGTTTTTCTGAAGGTCTTCGCAGGCGGCTTCGAGCGAGAGCAGCGCCAGTTCACCGGCCACCGCGGTCGATTTGCCCAGATCGATCTTCACCTCTTCGTCATGGATGTTGACGATGTTGGCGCGCCGCGGGTGAGCCTGGTCGGCTTTCCGCACCAGGTTGAAATTAAAATCGTTGACATTCAGCACCTTTCTATGATAGGAAGCCACCTTCGACGAGCCATAGACCACCAGGGTGTACGTCTCCATCAGCCGCTGATCCTGCAGGGCCTTGATAATGATCTCATAGCCGATCCCGTTCACATCGCCATGGGTGATCCCGATGCGGACCCGTTTTTCCTTATCGACAGGTTGTTCCATCCTATTCCGGTTTTGTGCAAAAATAATCATTTGTAAGGACGCATCGCGCAATATGTATGGACGCATTGCGCAATCTGCAGGGACGCATCGCGCAATATGCAGGGACGCATTGCGCAATCTGCAGGGACGCATTGCGCAATCTGCAGGGACGCATCGTGATGCGTCCCTACAGATTCCCGGCGAAATCGAACAACAACCGCACGCCGAACCCGGTTCCGCCCAAACCCCGGTAACTGTCGCGCTTTTCGGCGAAGGCAGGCCCGGCGATATCGAGATGGATGTAGGGATAAGAGGTGAACTTCTCCAGGAATTTCCCGGCGGTGATGAGTCCTGCTTCAGGCGGACCCAGGTTTTTGAGGTCGGCCAGATCCGATTTGATCTGTTCTCCGTACTCGTCCCAAAGGGGAAACTCCACGAGCCGTTCGTAAACCCGGTCGCCCGATTGCTTCAGCGCCCGCAGCTGCTCTTCGGCCTTCGATTGCATGGCGGCAGCCCCGAATTTGCCGATGGCACGCAGGGCCGACCCTGTCAGGGTGGCCAGGTCGATCACCAGCGCGGGATCGTATCGGGCGGCGTAGCTCAGGGCGTCGGCCAGGATCAGCCGCCCCTCTGCGTCGGTGTTCACCACCTCGACGGTCATCCCGTTGTGCATCGTGAGGATATCGCCCGAAACGATCGCTCTGGGCCCCGGCCGGTTGTCGGTGGCAGGCAGCAACCCGACCACATGGACCGGCATTTTTGCCCCGGCAATGGCGCACACGGTGGCTGCGACCGCGGCGGCTCCCGACATGTCGTCTTTCATGTTCAGCATCGTGTCGCCGGGTTTCAGGTTCATCCCGCCGGTGTCGTACAGGATGCCTTTTCCCACCAGTACCAGCGGTTTCTTATTCTTTGCCCGCGGCGGTTTCCATTCGATCACGGTGAAAGTGGGCGGTTCATGACTTCCCTGGTTGACGCCCAGCAGCCCCCCCATCCTGAGCGAGGCGATCTTTTCCTTCTTCATCACCTCGACGCCCGCTCCCGACGATTCCGCCATCTTCCGCACCGCTTCGGCAAATTTTGTGGCATTCAGGTGGCTGTTGGGTTCGTTGATCAGATCGCGGCAGAAGGCGACGCAGGAGAGGAGGGTGTTCAGGTACGTGACGGGTGAAGCGTGACGCGTGGCGGGAGCATCCAGGTCAGGGGCCGGTGAATAGATTTCGATTTCTTTCAGCGTATTTACCGGTTCTTTATCCTGCTTGTACTTAAGGAACTGGTAAGATCCCAGCGCGAGGCCTTCGGCCAGGGCCAGGGTGGCCTCCCATTCGCCTGACGCGTCGAAAAGGGTCACCTTTTCCGCTTTCCGGTCGGCCAGCAACCCGGCAATCCTGTCGCCCGCTTTGCGAGCCGCTTCGAGCCGCAGCGACGGATCACCGGTCGCCCGGAGAACATGAACGAAGATCCCGTAAGAGTAACGGTTGAAGGTCACCAGGTCCTGCTTGCGGAGGGTCACCTGTTCTTTCAGGTAGGCTTTCTCGGCTGCGGAAAAGATACCGGAAGGCAGTTTCTGGAGGGAGGGGATGACCAGTGCCAGGTTTCCCAGCTCCTGTTCCTTGTGTGCAAGGGTGATAACGGGCATCATGATTTTAAGTAATTTTGAACCGGATTACATGGACAAAAGTAGCGTTTTTCGGCGGATCCGGATGAAGGGTGTGGGATTGAAAAAATAACCGCGAAAGCGCAAAGACGCAAATAAAATGAAAACAGAACAACTGATAGATAAAGCCCTGGATGGAGGATTCCTGACCCGTGACGAGGGCAGGTTCCTTTATGAGACGCTGCCGCTGCCCGATCTGATGACAGCCGGCAACGAGTTGCGCAAACAATTGCACCCCGAAGGCTGGGTGACCTGGATCATCGACCGGAACGTCAACATCACCAATGTCTGCATCTCCGGGTGCAAATTCTGTAATTTTTACCGGAAGACCGACAGCCCGGAGGCCTATATCACCACCATCCCCGAATACTGCAACAAGATCGAGGAGATGCAGCGGCTCGGGGGCAATCAGCTCCTGCTGCAGGGCGGACTGCACCCGAAGCTGAGCCTCGACTTTTACGAAAATCTGTTCTCCGACCTGAAGCGGCATTATCCCGGCATCCGGCTCCATGCACTTGGGCCTCCGGAAATCGCCTGGCTGGCCAAAAAGGAGAAACTGTCCCTGATCAGCGTGCTGGAGCGGTTGGTGGCGGCCGGACTTGACAGTCTGCCGGGTGCCGGCGCCGAGATCCTCTCCGACCGGGTCAGAAAGGAGCTGTCTCCCGCCAAATGTACCACCGGAGAGTGGCTGGATGTGATGCGGGCAGCCCACCGGCTCGACCTGACCACTTCGGCCACCATGATGTTCGGCCATATCGAGACCCTCGGCGAACGTTTCGACCACATGATGGCGCTGCGCGAGGTCCAGGCCGAAAAACCTGCCGGTCACAAGGGATTCCTGTCGTTCATCCCCTGGCCGTTCCAAGATGACCGCACCCGTTTGAAAGAACAATCGGGAGTGACCAACACAGTAACCTCCGAAGAGTATATCCGGATGATCGCCGTCGGCCGCCTGATGATGCCCAACATTCCCAACCTCCAGGCCTCCTGGCTCACCGTCGGAAAGGAGACCGGGCAGCTTTGCCTGCATGCCGGGGCCAACGATTTCGGCAGCATCATGATCGAAGAGAACGTGGTGAGTGTAGCCGGCGCCCGCAATACATTCGATGCGGAAGGGATCCAACAGGCGATCAGGGAGGCGGGTTTCGAACCGAAACTTCGCGACCAGGATTTCAACCTCATCGGGCTATCTTGACCCGGCCAGCTTTACGTATTCAAGAAAGTACCTCTGCCCCATCTCCCGCTGACCGGCAGCATCAAAATGGACGGCTACCGAGTCATTGTCGGGTTTTTCGATCACCGGCGGCTGCTGGGGATCGGCGAATCCCGTTTGGGGAATGCGCCGGACCGTGTTGCGAATGATCCCGTTCAGCAGGATCCGGGCTGTATCCTGGCGAACCCAGTAGGGAACCATTCCCCCCAGGATAAAGGGGATGGGGTCGTTTTTTCCCGGGAGGGATCGACGCATTGTAACAATCATGGTATCAAGCTCTTGCTGATAAACAGGATTCCCGACATCGCTTTCTCCCTGGTGCCAGAGGATCGCCACCAGTTTCGACGGATACCGGTCCAGGACAAACCGTGTCCTTTCAAGGGCATCGTCGTACAGGGTGTCGCCGGGTCGCCATTGATGGGAACCGAATCCGGTGGAGTTCATTCCGCAGGGAAGGATCAGCACGCCATGCCCGGGCCTGAGGAGCAACTGCTTGTA
>CAYVVG010000108.1:0-6977 GCA_964455285.1 uncultured Prolixibacteraceae bacterium | reverse complement strand
GCCGGAAACAGGGCGAAAGGCCAGGGTCAGTTCGGCGGTTGCGTTCCCCCTTCCCACCAGGGAAGGGCCGGGGATGGGTCCGGCACCGCCGGAAACAGGGCGAAAGTCCAGGGTCAGTTCGGCGGTTGCGTTCCCCCTTCCCTACCAGGGAAGGGCGGGGATGGGTCCGGCACCGCCGGAAACAGGGCGAAAGGATATTCTCCCCGTAAAAATTTTTCCTTTCATTTTTTTTCCTACATTTAAAACGCTAAAACATTTTGATTGTTAATCTGATAACAATGAATTACGAGATCCTGAAAACCGAGATCACCGACCGCATCGCCGTCGTTACCATCAGCCGGCCTTCAGCCCTGAATGCGTTGAATTCGACTTTTTTTCGCGAATTCAATCATCTGCTCGACGACCTGGAACCCCGCGACGACATCCGGGTAATGGTGATCACCGGCGAAGGAAAAGCCTTCGTGGCGGGCGCCGACATCGCCGAGATGTCGGGCATGGATTCTGCCTCGGGTGCCGCTTTCTCCGCCACCGGCCAGCGCACCTTCGACCGGCTGGAACAAATGCCCTTCCCGGTGATCGCCGCTGTGAACGGATTCGCACTGGGCGGCGGCTGTGAACTGGCCATGGCCTGCGATTTCAGGGTCGCCAGCAAACTGGCGAAGTTCGGCCAACCCGAGATGACCCTCGGGCTGATCCCGGGGTACGCCGGGACCCAGCGCCTGTCGCGACTGACCGGACTGGGCAACGCACTTTGGCTGATCCTTTCAGCCGAAACCATCCCGGCCGATGAAGCGCTGAGGATCGGACTTGTACAGAAGGTGACCGAACCGGAATCCCTGATGGAGGAGACCATGAAGATCGCGGCCCGCATCGCCTCCAACGGATCCCGGGCTGTTGCGGTTTCAAAGAGGGTCATCCGCCGGGGCCTTGACCTTGGATTCGGCGAGGCTTCCGGCCTTGAATCCGAAGAATTCGGCAGGCTTTTTGACCTTCCGGTCACCCAGGAGGGCATGACCGCCTTCCTTGAAAAACGAAAACCCAACTGGTAACGATCTATTTTCCAAACATTCCTGATATGACCTACGAAGAACGATTACAGCATGTTTCGGTGCTGGGCGCCGCCGGAAAAATGGGGAGTGGCATCCTGCTGCTCACCGCGGTCGAAATGGCCGATCTCAGCCTGAGACCTGAAAACAAAGGAAAACCCTTCGTGCTGAATGCCATCGATGTATCCGACGAAGCCCTTGCCGGGCTGGTCCGGTATCTCAAAGCCCAGGTGTTGAAAGTAGCCGAAAAGAAGGTGGTCGCACTGAGAAAAGTGTATGCATCCCGTGCCGACCTGATCGAAAACGATGAGATCATCCAGCAATACATTTTCGATGTGGTCAGCATGGTGAGGACCACCACCCGGGTGGAAGCGGCATTCGACTCCACGATGATCTTCGAGGCCATAAAAGAAGATCCCGCCATGAAAATCGGGATTTTTTCACGGATATTGGCAAACAACATCTGCGATCCGTGGTTTTTCACCAACACCTCCTCCATACCGATCGGGAAACTGGATGAAGAGGCAGGACTCCGGGGCCGGATCATCGGCTTTCATTTCTACAACCCGCCCGCCGTGCAAAAACTGGTCGAGATCATCAAGTCGTCGCAAACGTTGCCCGAGGTGGAGACATTTGCTCTGCAGTACGCTAAAAACCTCAGGAAAGTGGTGGTCCCTTCGAACGACAAAGCCGGATTCATCGGGAACGGTCATTTCATGCGCGACATCCTCCATGCCGGGAAAGAGGTAGAACGACTGGCCGCGGAATTCGGCCTCGCCGGAGCCATCTATGCGCTGAACCGCATCAGCCAGGATTACCTGGTAAGGCCCATGGGAATCTTCCAACTGATCGATTACGTGGGGGTTGACGTTTGCAGTTTCATCATGTCGGTGATGAACCCCTACCATCCGGAGGAAGATCTGCACAGCCCTCTTCTCGACCGGTTCCTTGCCCTCGGGGTGAAAGGCGGACAGTTTTCCGACGGGTCGCAGAAAGACGGCATCCTTCAATACGAAAAAGGAAAACCCGTTTCCATATACGACATTGATAAACAAGGCTATATTCCCATCGCCGGCATCCAGCCAAACATCGATCAGAAACTGGGCCCGCTCCCGGTTCCCCCTGCCTGGAAAGCAGTAGTCGGCAGTAAAACGAGGGAGGAAACCCTCCGCTCCTATTTCGGCGAGCTGAAAGCGAATTCGGGCTTTGGTGCTGACCTGGCCCGTACCTACGCCCTCCGCTCCTGCGAGATCGGAAAGTTCCTGGTCTCTTCGGGAGTGGCATTCAACGACTCCGACGTGAATACGGTGCTGCTTACCGGGTTTTTCCATGCTTATGGCCCGATCAATGATTATCTCGGATAGTAAGTGAGTATCTCATCAGTAATTAACCGCGAAGTCGCAAAGACGCAAAATATGAGAAGGAAAGTTTATATGATCGCCGGGTACAACACCCTTTCGATGGGCACCGGCCGCAAAGAATTCAATCCGAAAAAAGAACGGCCCGGACTGGAGGATTATATCCGGGAAGCGGGACAGGGAACGCTCAAACAGATCGGCGGGGCACACAATGTCGATGAATGTGTCATCGGCAACTTTATGGCCTCAAGGTTCAACAAGCAGGCCAACCTGGCCGCGTTCTTTCCATACGTGGATGAAGGGCTCCGGTATAAACCCGCCGTCCGGGTCGAGGGAGCCTGTGCCACCGGCGGACTGGCGCTCATGACCGGCATCAAAAGCGTGCTGGCTGAAACCGCCGAGGTAGTCCTGGTGATCGGGGTGGAAGTCCAGAACACCGTGAAGGCCATTTACTGTGCCGATTACCTGGCCGGGGCCGGATGGTTTAAAAACCGCAAGAACGGCCATGCCTACTTCTTCCCGGGACAGTTCAGCGACCGGGCCGGAGCCTATTTCGAAAAATACGGCCGCGAAAAGACGCGCCAGGCCCTGGCCCGCTGGTTCCGCAATGCCGTCGAAAATGCCCGGCTCTGCCCCACTGCCCAGGAGTATCACAATACGGTGAAAGACCTGGACGCACTCGGGCTCACCGAGCCGAACGGAAAGACTTTCATCGATAACCTGAATGTTTTCGACTGTTCTAAAGTTTCTGACGGAGCCTCGGCCATCGCCATCGTATCCGAAGAGGGACTGAAACGCTGCGGGATCCCGGCTTCCGAAGCGGTGGAAGTGGTCGGCTGGGGACAGATCGAGGAAGACATCACTCAACCGCCGGTCGATCCCACCGAACTGACAACAACGAAAGAGGCCGTGAAAAGGGCACTAACATCGGCAGGGATCACCCGTGACCAGATCGGCACTGCCGAGATCCACGACTGTTTCACCATCGCCGGCCTGATGTGCATGGAGGCCATCGGGTTCGCTGAAAAAGGAAAAGGAGCCGACTTTATCCTGGAAGGGTATACTTCAAGGAGAGGCAAAGTGCCCGTCAATACAACGGGCGGTTTGATCGGTTGGGGACATCCCACCGGTGGCACCGGCGTTCACCAGGCGGTGACGATCCTGGAACAACTTACAGGGAAAGCGGGTGATGCCCAGGTCACTCTTCCTTCCGACAGGCCCTACGGATTGACAGTGAATATGGGCGGTGATGACAAGTCACTGGTTTCGGTCGTGTATAAAAGAGGATGATACTGCCCCTGTTTTTAGGGTCTGATCTTTGTTGACAGATCAATCAGAAAGTCTGGATTGTTCTGCAGGACCGGGCGGTCAGAGGTAACTGCCGAAAAAGATCAGCGCACCGGCTACCAGCTTCACGAACGGACAGATCTGGAGGGGCCTGAACGAGGTGATCGCCCCGGTGATCAGCGTCCAGGTGGCCATCACGGCCAGCATGATGCCCGAACCACGGTAGACGATATGCGCGGCAGTATCCGCACCTCCTTCGGAAGTGTAAACAGCCAGTACCAGTGACCCTATGAAGATCAACGTGATCCCTTCCAGGATCCATTCCATAAAAAGGATCTCGCGCGATTCCCACTTCTTTTTATCAATGGCAGCGCGCAGCTTTTTCGTCGGAAACACGTGATAAATCCCCCATGCAATGGTGATAATCGCTCCGGGATAGATAAGGAAATCGCTCAGCATATATCCGCTAATTAAGAAACAAAGGTAAGCCATCCGCCTCCGGAAAGCGCTGTAAGTCATATTATCAAATTGTTAAATCTTTCCCCGGCCGGAAACCCGCAGAATTATCCTCTCACTCTCATTATCTTTGATCCTTGATTTTTTAATTTTTGTGTTAAATGGTAACCCCTGTCATCTCCCTTTTCGGCATCCGCTACCCCATTGTCCAGGGTGGGATGATCTGGTGCAGCGGATGGCGGCTGGCCTCGGCGGTCAGCAATGCCGGCGGACTGGGACTGATCGGCGCCGGGTCGATGCCCCCGGAGCTCCTCGAAGAACACATCCTTAAATGTCAATCAGCGACCGCCAAACCTTTCGGCGTAAACGTGCCGCTCCTCTTTTCCCGGGTCGACCGGCAGTTTGAGGTCATCCTCCGCCTGGGAGTGAAGATCGTCTTCACCTCCGCCGGCAACCCGGCCACGTGGACCCCGCTGCTGAAATCGCACGGGATCACAGTGGTGCATGTCATCGCCAACGTGAAATCAGCCCTGAAATGCGAACAGTCGGGCGTGGATGCCCTGGTCGCCGAAGGCTTTGAAGCCGGCGGACACAACGGGAAAGAGGAAACGACGACCTTCACCCTCATCCCGCTGGTGCGCAAAGCGACCTCTCTCCCCCTCCTCGCAGCCGGCGGGATCGCCACGGGCCGGGCGATGCTGGCCGCCATGGCCCTGGGTGCCGACGGGGTGCAGGTGGGAAGCCGGTTCGCTGCCTCCGAAGAGTCGTCGGCCCATCCCGCTTTTAAACAGAAGATCGTGGATGCCGGCGACGGAAGCACTTTCCTGATGCTGAAAAAACTGATGCCGGTCCGGCTCCTTCGGAACGACTTTGCCCGAAAGGTGGAAGAAGCGGAAGCCGCAGGCTCCACGACCGAAATGCTGGCGGAACTATTGGGTAAAGGACGTGCCCGGCTGGGGATGTTCAACGGCGACACCACCGAAGGGGAACTGGAGATCGGACAGGCGGCTGCGCTGATCGGCAACATCCTTCCCGCTGGGGAGATCATCCGCGAAATGCTGGAGGAGTACCACCAGGCCAGGCAGAGTCTTCCCGGTTAACCCTTGCCGTATTGCTCCAGGGCTTTCCTGTAAACCGACCGCATCTCCCGGACCAGTGCCGGCGGGGAGATGATCCTGATCCGCTCCCCGTAAGAGAGCAGTTCCATCTTCAGGTCGTGGGTGATGCACAGCGTCAGCCGGATCCGGAACTCCTTTTCGTCGTCGCGGATCGTTTCCTGCGATTCGTGCAGGGGGTAACTCTTGATGTACTTCCCCTGCTCCGGGCCGAACGAGAGGATGATCTCCACGGGCGGCTGGTCGTCGGGATTGATCACGCCAAAACTGAAACGGAAAAGCGCGTTCACATCAAGGCCGGCCGGGTAATCGAACCGCCGGGCCGTAGCTTCGAACGACAGCACCCGGTCGAGGCCGAAGGTCTTGGCCCGGGTGTCGCCCGATTCCCTGGCCAGCAGGTACCACCTCCCCCGCGACTCCTTCAGGGCATAAGGCGCTAAAAGCCGTTCCGTCGGCTCGTCATCGTCGAACTTCTGGTGAACCAGCCGGATCATGACCCGGTTGCGGATGGCCTGCAACAGTCCGTGAAAGTGCTGGGTCCCCTTTGCTTTCCGCTTTTCAAAGAACATGTACTGCCCGGCGTCCGACGCCATCTTCAGCGAATGGATGGTGTCGATCGACTCCAGCATCCGGTTGTTCAGATCGTTACCTGGCTCTTCGGCGATATAATAGTTCCTGGAAGAGAAGTCGTACCGGATATCAACCCGGAAGAGGTTGCGGATCTCGTTCACATCGCGCTGGAAGGTGCGGATGGTGAAGGAGGCCGGGCGGTCGAGCCATTCCGACTCCTCCGCCACGTATTCCCTGATCTCTTCGAAAGTGGCTTCCCCGCTCTTCCTAAGCTTCCTGATGATGGTAAAGTACCGGAATAGGTAATCCTGTTTGGCCATGCTCCTGTTCGCGAACCGGTAAAAGTAGCAATTTCATCCGCGATGCGGCACGTTCACGGTGCTTTTTCCAGATCAGCTCCTCCTCGTCGTAAAACCACTCCTCTTCCTCGCGATAATTGACCTCGTTCCAGTCGATCGCCCGGCCGGTGGCCATGTCGAGGATCTCGTAAAAACAGCCGGAAGCCTGCCCGGCACGGACCGCCTCCTCGACCGAGTTTTCAAAGAATGCCCTGGTTTCCCGTTCAAGTCTGCCGGCCGTTTCACCGCAGACATCCATGTAAATCGTGAGCAGTACCATATAGTGTCGTTTTTCGGTTAGTTTCTTTTGTCGTTCGTTTTTTTTACCGCAAAGGCGCTAAGGCGCCAATCAGTTTACATCGACAAAAGTAGAACCCGACAACGACAAGATATGACGTGGTCAAAAAACAATGAATTACCCTGGCCTTTAGGTCAGGGAGTGTAGGGCCTGGAAAAATATGTTCCTTCTGCGATCCGTCAGCGGGCCTCAAGTCCGAAGCTCCAGGTATTCAATACCGCACTGTTGTCAGCACAATGCCCGGGCAACCAACAGGAAATCGTCGCTCAGCCTGATCTCATTCCAGCTCAGCGCCATGGCAGAAGGAGTTAGTGGCGGCTAAGTTAGGGAAAAAGGCAAACAGGAATACTCGAACAATAGAACAATCGATTTATGAATTCAGATCTGATTTCGAAAATCGTTGTTCGAGTATTCGATTGTTCAAAAAAAAAGGGCCCCTGCTATGGTGCCCTTTGAGTGGAGTATAGGGGAGTCGAACCCCTGACCTCTGCATTGCGAACGCAGCGCTC
>CAYVVG010000107.1:0-7238 GCA_964455285.1 uncultured Prolixibacteraceae bacterium | reverse complement strand
GATAATAAGGACAATACACTTTTTTCGGGAATTTTAACGCATCAGTACTTATCTGTAATCTAGAATCTGCAATCTTCAATCTTCAATCTTCACCCCCCCCCCCCCGCCCCGGCCTGCGGTCTTCCCCTCCCCGGACAGGGAGGAGAACATCATCACTCACATTTCCTATCTGGTCCCGACTGTCATTTCTCCGGCAGCCAGAACCCTTTGAAGATATTGTCATCGGTGTACAGCTTGTTTGCGATGGCGGTCAGCTGTGCCGGCGTGATGGCGTTGAGCCGCTGCTCGACGTTGAGGATACGGGCGGGATCGGTGCCGTTCAGGAACGAATTCTGCAGGTAGGCGAGCCAGTACTGGTTCCGTTTCACATCCACCCGGTACTTCTCGATGGCCGGCTCCCTCACCCTTTTCCAGTCTTCGTCGGTGATGTTGCCCGGGATCTTCGTCTGTCCGATCAGCCGCATGAACGCTTCGTCCACTTTGGAAATGTTATCGGGACTGCAGGGGAAATACGACTGGACAAAAAGCTCTTCCTTCGGGTATTTCCTGATGGTCCCGCCGCAGCCGCCGCCGTAGATCGCACCCATTTTCTCGCGGATGGTGTCGATCACACGGATGTTGATGATCCCGTTGAGCTGGCTGAGCTTGAACACAGCTTCGATATCGAAGGAGGCATCTTTCGAGAAATAGTGGACCAGCATGGCCTTCTGTTCGCTGCCTTTGCGCAGCGTGAAGGTGTTGTTGCCGGCTTTGATGTTCATGCCCATGCTCCTGTATGCGGCTTTGGAGGTGCCGGCCGGGATGGATGCCAGGTATTTCTCGACCAGCGGCCTGATCTGCTCTTCGGTGAACGACCCGACGAAGGTGTAATACATCCCCGAAGGATTGCCAATGCGCTCCTTGTAGAATGCGACGGCACTGTCGAGGTTGATTTTGTCGAAATCGGCCGGGTTGTAGATCTGGTGTGCCCTCGGATTGCCCTGGTAGAGCGTGTTGAATACCGTGTCGGCAAACAGGCTCTCGGGATTCTGCTTGGCCAGTGCCAGCTCCTGCTTCGACCGGGTGATGAAGGAGTTGAATGCCTCGGCATCTATCCGCGGGGCGGTGCATTTCAGGTGGATCAGCTGGAACATCGTTTCGATGTCCTTTACACCGCTGTTGCCTTCGATGAAGTCGGTGTAATCATCCACCGTGGGAGTCACCCTGACCTTCTTCCCCGACAGGAACTTGTCGAGGTCGGTCTTAGCGAATTCGCCGTAACCCATCTCCTCCGTCACGTTGTTGCAGAACTGGGCACTCTGGTAAACCGGGCCCGTGTAGGTACTGTATCCGCCGAACTTGCTCCCTTTGAACAGGATCTCGTCGTTCTTGAAATCGGTGGGTTTCAGGCACACCGTGGCGCCGTTGCTCAGCTTCCAGGTGATCGTTCCCATCTTTTCGTCCCTGGCGGTGCTGACGATGCTGCCCGGCCGGGGCTCGCCTCCCAGGAGGGCTGTGGCGATGGCCTTTTCGGTGTAAGGTGTGACCGAAGCTTTCATCGCCTCATCGATCCATGCCTTGTACGCTTCGTTTTTAGGCAGGTCGGGGCGGGTTTTGGTGGTGACATAACTGAAGTAGTTCTCGTCGATGTCGATCTGTTTGCGGAAGGCGTCGAAATCGCTGAGCTGGATCCTGTCCAGGTGGTTTTTGGCGAAATTGTATTCCCATTCGATGCCGGGGATGGGCTCCTTATTCAGGAAGTTGCCGACGTATTCCCAAACCAGCCGTCCCGACTCGGTCTTATCGCGTTCGTTGTACTGGGTTTCCAGTTCCGACAGGAGGGAGGCCTTGGCCCGTTTCAGCTCCTGTTCGGTGTAGCCGAACTTTTTCGCCCGCAGGCATTCGGTGGTCAGTGTCTGTACAGCCGTTTTGATCCCTTCCGGGCTGCACATGGCCACAGCGGTGAAGTTTTTATACCCGCGCGCCCAGCCGCCCAGGTAAGAGTAGGCGTAAATGAAGGGTGGGTTGGCTGAGCTCACCAGTTCCGCCAGGCGGGCCGAAAGCATTTTACCGGCCAGGCTTTCAATGAGGTCGCTGAGGTAGTCGGCGCCGGTCACGCTCGGCTTCTTTACATGCGAACTCCCGATGAGGTTGATGGCAGTCATGTCTGCCTCGGGGTCGCTGACCACCACGGCCTGGCTCCGGGTGAAGGGTTTTACCTCGAAAAGTTCCTGCCGGGGACGGGGATTGGCAGGGTCCTGGTAGTCGCCGAACTTCTCCCGGATCATCTGCTCGGCCTTGTCAACGGGCATGTCGCCGACCACGATCACGGCCTGCAGGCCGGGACGGTACCAGTCGTTGTAAAACCTGCGGATGGTGCTGTGATCGAATATCTCCAGGATGGAGTCTTTCCCGATGGGCAGCCGGTTGCCGTATTTCGACCCGTTGAGCATCAGCGGGAGCCAGATCTTCATCATGCGGTCTTCGGCCCCCTTGCCCAGGCGGCTCTCCGAAAGGATGACCCCGCGTTCCTTGTCGATCTCCTCGCCGGTGAGCAGCGAACCATGCGCCCAATCGGCAAGGACGGTAAACCCGTCGTCGATCTTCTTGTCATCGTCGGTCGGTACCGGCAGGATGTAGACTGTCTGGTCGAAACCGGTAAAGGCGTTCAGGTCGTTCCCGAAACCCACGCCAATGCTCTGGAGGTAGCGCACCAGTTCGTTTCCGGGGAAGTGCTTCAACCCGTTGAAATTCATGTGCTCCATGAAGTGCGCCAGCCCTTGCTGGTCGTCGTCTTCGAGGATCGAACCCGCGTTAACCGCCAGCCGCAATTCGACCTTGTGCTCAGGCTTGGCATTGTACCGGATGTAATACTTCAACCCGTTGGGCAGGGTTCCGATCTTCACCTTGTCCGACAGGGGAATTTTGGAGGTGAGATCCTGTGCTGCAGTAAAATAACTGCTCAGCAGGAATAAGAATGCAAGAAGGATTGAGATGTTTTTCATATACAGGATTTGTTTTTGGTGTGCAGATGAAGGAGGAGTATACCGGACCCCTGCCGTACGATCAGAAATCGAAAAAACGCAACACGAAAGGTAATTATTTTTCAGCCCACTCATCAATCTCATCAATCTTCAATCTTCAATCGTCAATCGTCAATCCCTTAATAAACACCCTGCTCCCCAACCTTCTCCCCTCCGCCTCCAGGCTCACCGTGTATACGCCTGCCGGCAGGCTCCGGATATTCAGCGTTTGTGTTTCGGAGGTGAACGGCACCGTCAGGACCGTTACCCCAAACGCATTGACCACAGTCCAGATGCCCTTTCCCGGCGACTGATGGCCGGCAACGGCAACCCTCACCTCATCCCTTGCCGGGTTGGGCCATGCACTGAGGGTTGTTTCATTCCCGATCTCGCCGATCCCAACCCAGGTGCCGCCATCAGTGGTTTTCAGGATGTTGTTGCCGCACAGGGCGTACCCGATGCTGTCGGTGGCAAAGTCGATGTCACCGCGGCCCACCGCTGCCGGGGGATCCCAGTCGTTGAGGCTGGGGTTCCAGGTCAGGGCGGTGTCGGTCGTCTTGTCGATGCGGAGGAGCATTTCACGGTTGGTGGTGATGCCGCTGCCGATGGAGAAGCCCGTGTCGTCGCCGGTAAAGCAGATCCCCGACATGCCCGGTATGCCCCACCCGATGCTGAACATCGTCCAGTTCGCGAGATCGGCTGACCGGACCAGGTTGTCGGCCAGAAACA
This sequence comes from uncultured Prolixibacteraceae bacterium, assembly GCA_964455285.1. Classification (GTDB taxonomy): domain Bacteria; phylum Bacteroidota; class Bacteroidia; order Bacteroidales; family FEN-979; genus CAIVAT01. The sequence continues at coordinate 3,507 of CAYVVG010000107.1, read as the reverse complement.
GGTAATTGGGATAAGAGCTGCTGGCGGTCCCCGCGAGTGCATAGGCATACGAAGGGGTCATGCAGAGCCCGAACAGGTCCTGCGTGGTGCCGGAGTTGGCAGGTGTCCAGGTTTGTCCGCCGTCGGTGGTAACCAGCAGCACACCCCCGTTGCCCGCGATGACCCCTCCGGACCCGCGGAAGGCGATCGCGTTGAACCGGGTGTTCACCGGCATCGTCACCGGATTCCATGTCGATCCGCCGTCGGCGGAATGGAGGATGGTGCCGCTGTCGCCGGCGGCCCAGATCTCGTCCGGACCGGAGAAGCAAACGGAGAACAGGTCATGGGTCGTGCCGGAGTTGAGCAGGGTTCCGTCGTTGATCCGAAGTATGCTTCCGTTCTGACCGACGGCCATTCCCCCGATCCCATCCCCCCATGCGAGGTCGAAAAATGATGCCGACAGGTTGTAGTTGATTTCCGCCCAGTTCGCACCGCCGTTGCTGGTGTATATCATCCGTCCCTTGTCGGTGATCACGATCACCGTGTCCTTGTCGAGGGCGCAGATGGCTCCGTTGAGGTTCGAAATGCTGAATGCGGGGTTCTGGTACACCCATCCTGTCTGAGCCGGGAGCAGGCTGGCGGTCATTGCCAGCAGGAGGGTCAGTAAGAGCATGCGTTTCATGGTTCTGCTAGATTGATTGTTTTATGTTAACTGTGAAAGGTTGTATGTTCTGGACCATCCCGGTTGTGTCAGGACGGATGCCTGTCTGATAAAACTCTTTGGTCGTACTGTCGGCGTATTTTATGGTCTGAAGTCCGTACCCCGATGACCGCTTATTTCTTGGAGAACGCGATACCGGCAATCCACTCATTGTGCTTGCCGGCATTTTTGTAAATAGGGAGTTGCCCGGTAAGGGAATGTTGTTTTCCTTCATCAGGAGTGAGATCTTTTGCAGGTCCAGATCCTGGCTGACGATATCGATTATGACAAATATAGGAAAAAAGAATATATGATCAACCGGAGGATCCAAATTCGTTCATAGATTATGGGTTAAATATGAGCGGGAGAACGATTGCATGTTGGGGGGATGACGCGGAATCGGGTGGCTGGCGCTCTGTCACTTTTCTTTCATCACTGATAATCAGCACCGATTGAATCGTGTGCAGACCGGGTGAGTGAAGAAGAGTGAAGCGTGAAAGGTACAGGTGACGGGTAGGTCATCTTCCCGCCTGGTACCTTATCACCTCTGCTTTCTCAATCGTGATCAGCCCGCCCGACCGGGTCTCTTCGAACCATGTTTCGATGAGCTCTGTAAAGGCCCGGATCTTCTCCTCCGTATCCACGATCTCGATCACCAGGGGAAGGTCGGCCGAGATCTCGAAGAACCTGGCGGAATGGATCCTGGAATTAGCCCCGAAACCCATGATCCCGCGGGTCACCGTGGCGCCCATCATGCCCCGTTTTTTGGCTTCGAATACGATCTCCTCATACAACGGCTTCTGACCTTTGTGGTCGTTCTCGCCGATGAAGATCCTGAGTAGTTTTGCCTCCCTGTCCAGTTCCATGTCAGATCATTTTGACCAGTGAATATCCCAGGAATGTCGCGGCAAACCCGATCATCAGGCTGCCGGCGACATAGAGAAACGCATAAATGTACTGCCCGTCGCGGAGCATGAGGAAGGTCTCGTTCGAAAAGGCCGAAAAGGTGGTGAAGCCGCCCAACAGCCCGGTGGCGAGAAACAGGCGCGTCTCCTGGTTCAGGAAGCCGCGGTCGCTGAACCCGAACACAATGCCGATTGCCAGGCAGCCCAGGATGTTGACGGTGAAGGTGCCCACAGGGAATGAGTGGAGAGCCCGCTCCTGGATGAACTGCGAGAGGAGGTAGCGGAGCATGCCGCCGATAAAACTGCCTGTCCCGATGGCAAGAAGGATTCTCATGGTGAGTGGTGAGTGGTGAGTCTCTAAAATGATCAGATCGTAAATCGTAAATCGTAAATCGTAAATCCTACCCCATCATCCTCCCCAACTCCGTCGTCGTCTTCCAGTTCCGTGTCGTGGCGGTCACTTTCAGCGCTTTTTCCAGGAAGGTGTTGTGCAGTTTGGTGTTGCCGTATCCATTGGGGCAATAAAGGTAGGCGGCTTTTCCGGCAAAGGCGATCTCTTCGCCCGGGCCGCGTTTCGCATCGAGGGCGTCGCGGGGTATCGCCGCAGGTTCCGCCGAAAGAAAGGTGACATGGAAATAGGCGGGATCTTTTGAGGGGTCGGAAAGGAACGGGTTGACAATCAGTGCCTCGCGGATTTCGGAGGGAGTCAGCACCAGCACCGGTACTGCATATCCGAACTCCTCTTTAATCCGGGCTGAAATCCTCCCGGCAACCGCTTCCGTATCAGGATCTTCGGTGCAGAAGATCACGTTGCCGCTCTGGAGGTAAGAGGTGACATCGGTAAAGCCCAGCGCCTCGTACATCTTCCGCAGCACTTCCATTCTGATCATGTTTTTCCCGCTGACGTTGATGCCGCGGAGGATGGAAAGATATCGGTTCATGAATAGCGGGTTGGAATGGTTTTTAATGGGTCAGACTTTCTTTTTGCCCTTTGATATCGCTTTTTCCGCATTCTCGGCGGCCCTGAACAGGATGATCTCCCGAAGCAGTTCCACCGGCATCTCCTCCCCGTTCCCGATCCGGATGGTGCCTTTCGATGTGTGAAGGTCTTTCAGCCGGTCGCGGAAGCGGGCCAGTGCGGTGGCGCTTGCCGGGTAGAACCCGATGTGGTTCGTGTGGGCCGCCATATAGATCAGGATCCCGTGATACCGGAAGGCCGGCATGTTGTAGCTGATCACTTCGACCGCCTCCGGCACCCACTGTTTCAACATGTTCCGGAGCACCTCCAACCGTAGCTTCTGCAATTCCGGCAGGGCATTCAGGTATGCGTCAACGGTACGGTAGTTGTTTTTCGGTTTTTCCATGCTGTGCCTCACAATGGATTATTTTTGTACCAGCCGCGATTCTTTCTTATCCTCTTCTGGTTTTATGGCATTGCCAGCCGTAAACCAGGATGCTACATGTGCTGTAAATGTACCAAATTATCCTACTCCGACAAACATCAATAAAACTCCAATAATCCTTCCTTCTGTTGTGATTGGGTATTTATCACCATAGCCAATTGTTGTTGCTGTGACGACGGTTTTATAGCATTTACAGGCATGTTATGTGGTGTGCTTTATTCGATATCAAATATTATTTTCAGGTTCTCTTTTATAGGTTTTACCAACTCATTTGGAATATTTCCCACTTTTCTTATCAATCTTTGATTATCAATAGCTCTGACCTGATCTATCATGATATCACAACCTTCTTCCAGTCCACAGCAACCCTTTTTTAAATGGTTTCTTAATATTTCTATTTCCTTTCGGACATTCGTTGTTATTGGACAAATTATTGATGAGGGGTGGTATTTGTTTAGCAGGTCTGTTTGAATGATGATCACTGGCCTGATTTTCCCTGGTTCTGTCCCAATTGTCGGAT
>CAYVVG010000106.1:0-7764 GCA_964455285.1 uncultured Prolixibacteraceae bacterium | reverse complement strand
TCTTCATGGACGCCCTCAACGTGAAGAGGCCCAGCATCGAGCCCCGCGCGTCGGGTCACATGATCGAGCAGATCGCCCTTGTGAAGAAGATCCTGGATGCCGGTTATGCTTACGAGGTGAACGGGGCGGTGTATTTCGACGTGGAGAAATACGGGAAGAGCCACCCTTACGGGCAGCTCTCGGGGCGGATCCTCGACGACATGCTCTCGAACACCCGGGAGCTGGAGGGGCAGGACGAGAAACGCAACCCGGCTGATTTTGCCCTCTGGAAAAAGGCGCAGCCCGAACACATCATGCGGTGGCCCTCGCCCTGGAGCGAAGGATTCCCCGGCTGGCACCTCGAATGCTCGGCCATGAGCAACAAATACCTGGGCGAGACCTTCGACATCCATGGAGGCGGGATGGACCTGCTGTTTCCCCACCACGAAGCCGAGATCGCCCAGTGCCGCGCGGCCCACGGCCACGAATCGGTGAAGTACTGGATGCACAACAACATGGTCACCATCAACGGGCAGAAGATGGGGAAGTCGCTGGGGAACTTCATCACCCTCGACGAGTTCTTTTCCGGTTCGCACCCCGGCCTCACGCAGGCTTACAGCCCGATGACCATTCGTTTTTTCATGATGCAGGCGCATTACCGGAGCACCCTCGACTTCTCGAACGAGGCGCTGCAGGCGGCCGAAAAGGGGCTGAAAAAACTGATGGCGGCGTATGAGGCGTTGACCTCACCCCCGGCCCCTCTCCCGGGGGAGGAGGGGAGGATAAACGTGCTGAAGCGGGCATGCCGGGATGCCATGAACGACGACTTCAACAGTCCCATGGTCATCGCCAATTTATTCGAAGCGGCCCGGATCATCAATTCGGCCGCCGACGGCAAGGATGTGCTGCAGGAAGGCGAAGCGGTGCAGTTGAAAGACTTGTTCGATACCTTTCTTTTTGAAGTGCTCGGCCTGAAAAACGAGAAGCGGGGCGACCGGAAGGATGTGACCGACGGGCTGATGGAACTGATCCTCTCCATCCGGCAGCGATCGCGGGAGAACAAGGACTGGGGAACCTCCGACCAGATCCGCGATGCTTTGCAGAAGCTGCGCATTACCGTGAAAGACGGGAAAGAGGGATCGCGGTGGGAGATCGGATGAGCCGATGTGCGCCCCCTCCCTGCCCTCCCCCTGCAAGGGGAGGAGGATGTGCTGATCGTAAATCGAAAATCATAAATATAATAGTAGCTGTATGAAAACCTTTAACGTCCTCCTGGCACTGGCCGTCATCGCGACCGGCCTGGCCGGCTGTACCTCCAGACAGGCAAAGATGAAAACAGAGCTGACTGATTTTATCCGCAGGCACGATTCGGTGCTGATCCCGCTTTACAAGCAAACCACGTTGGCCGCATGGGAAGCGGCCATATCGGGGAGACCGGAAGATTTCAAGAAATCCGAGGAGTTGAACCTGAAGATGATGGCGCTTTATTCCAACAAAGAATCGCTGAAGAAACTGGAAGAGATCAAGTTGTCGGGGATGATCACCGACAGTTTGCTGAACCGCCAGCTCGACGTGTTGTACCGGTCGTTCCTGATGGCCAAGGCCGACACCGGTAAATTGAATGCCATGGTGCGCATGGGCACGGCCATCGAGCAGAAGTACGGCAACTTCCGGGCGGAGGTGAGGGGGAAGAAGATGTCGGATAACGAGGTGGAGGAGGTGCTCCGGTCGTCGAAAGACGTGAAGTACCAGCAGGAGGTGTGGGAGGCCCAGAAAAAGATCGGAACCGTTGTTTCGGCCGATGTGATCGCCCTCGTGAAACTTCGCAACGAAGTCGCCAAAGACCTGGGCTTTAAGACCTATCACGAGATGAGCCTGACGCTGAGCGACCAGAACCCGAAAGAGGTGAGCCAGCTCTTCGACGAGCTCGACAGTCTGACCCGCAGTGCGTTCGCTTCGGTGAAGGACGACATCGACAACTACTTTGTGAAGTATTACAACCTGAAGAGCAGGGAGGAGTTGAGGCCCTGGAACTACCAGAACCGGTTTTTCCAGGAGGCTCCCCGGATTTATGATGTCGACCTGGATCAGTACTACAGGGATAAAAACCTGGAAACCCTTACTGCCGACTATTTTGCCGGTATCGGGCTTCCCATCACCGACATGCTGAAGAACAGCGACCTGTACGAAAAGCCGGGGAAGAACCAGCATGCTTTCTGCACCGACATCGACAATGAAGGCGATGTGCGGGTGTTGTGCAACCTGCGTTCGAACCAGTACTGGATGAACACCATCCTTCACGAATTCGGACATGCCGTTTACGATAAAAACATCGATGTTTCGCTGCCATTCATCCTGCGCGACCCGGCCCACACCTTCACCACCGAGGCCATCGCCATGCTGTTCGGCCGGTTTTCGACCAACCCGCAATGGCTGAAGGATGTGGCGGGTATCAGCGAGGAGGAGAAGATGAAGATCGCCGACAACTGCTTCAGGACACTCCGTCTCGAGCAACTGGTTTTCAGCCGCTGGGCCCAGGTGATGTACCGGTTCGAGAAGGAGATGTACAAGAATCCGGAGCAGGATTTGAACAAACTCTGGTGGGACCTGGCGGAGAAATACCAGATGATGAAGCGTCCCGAGGGGAGAAACGAGCCCGACTGGGCCACCAAGATCCACATCGCCACCTATCCCTGTTATTACCACAACTACCTGCTCGGTGAGTTGTTGGCCTCGCAACTCTATTATCACATCACCGAAAACGTGCTGAAGTCGGGCGATGACCGGTTCCAGAGTTTTGCCGGGCATCCGGAGGTCGGGGGTTACCTGAAGGAAAAAATGTTCATGCCCGGCAGCCGGTGGTACTGGAATGAGATGATCGAAAAAGCAACGGGGGAGAAGCTTACGGCGAAATATTACGCGAAGCAGTTCGTCAATTAGTTGAGGTCACCCCGTCAGGGTGGGTCACCCCGTCAGGGTGCGGGCCACCTCTCGGGCAAACTGCCGGGCCGATTCCAGTTCCTCTGCGTCGGGATGGCCTTCGGTAAGCGGCTGATTGGCCGCAAACCCCATCAGCATAGGGATGCCGGTTGCCCTGAGTTCTTCCGCAGTGGCCGGTGACAGGGTTCCCCGGCAATGATAGAATCCCGCCAGGTTTTCCGGCTTTATGACCGACCGGCATTTCTCCAGTTCCCGGTTCAGCATGATCATTTGGCCGGGATCTTCGTACATGGCATGGGTGACGAAGAGGGCGACCGTGGTCCCTCCCGGAATTGCATGGATAAAGCTTTTCACGGCGCGGGGCACTCCAAAGTGCATGACGGGAAATCCTAAAAAGACCATGTCGTAACCTCCCGATGGCAGGCTTTCGCCCACTTCGGTCAGCCTCTTTTCACCGGGAAGTGCTTCGTATATTGCTTCTGCCACTATCCGGGTGTTCCCCGTCAGCGAATAATATGCAACCAGGAATTCAGGTCTGCCCATATCCCGTTACCCGTTACCCGTCACCCCCTTCAGTCGGGCCACCCGGTCGATCAGCGATTGCCGGTGCTGCTCATCGGTGCTGTTCGGATCTTTCATCTCCCGGAAAACCGCGCAGGGAACCTCGGAGCAATCCCCGCAATCCTTATAATTCAACTTGTTCACCGAGCAGTCATACAGAGGGCAGACTTTGGCCGGCAGATGCTCCAGCGCCCAGAAGGTCCGACCCTTCACAGCGTGGCAACCCTGGCATTGGTTGCCGAAAAATTCACATTCGGAACAGATAAGTCCGCAGGCAGAGAGTATCATAATGATCGTTTTACCTGCAAAGGTAATCGAAGGGTCCGATAATTATTATCTTTACAACCCGGTTTTAAATCGATCGACCATGAAAAAGTTGACACTGGTTTTTCTCCTTCTCCTCTCCGGTTCCCTCCTGGCCCAGAAGCCGGGCCCGCCCCGAAAACCCGGTCCGCCCAAATCGCCGAAAGAACGGGTCCCCGTTGTCCATAGCGATAAGAAAGCCTCTGCCAGTGAGGCGGTCGGATTGGTCAGGATGATCAAGGACTGGGGATACATCAACCATCGAGGCGAGATGGTCATCACCCCGCAATTCGCCGATGCAAAGCCCTTTGCCGACGGCATCGCCCGGGTCAGGAGCCTGGGCGACTGGGGATACATCAACAAGGAGGGGGCCTTTATCATCAACCCCCAGTTCGAACGGGCTGAAGATTATTCGGAAGGGTTCGCGCGCGTGGTTAAATTCAAACAGTGGGGCTTTATCAACAAAGAAGGAACTTTTGCCGTCAACCCGCAGTTCAACGATGCGGAAGATTTCCGCGACGGTCTCGCCCGGGTGAGAAAGGGATTGCTCTGGGGACTGATCAACCGGTCGGGCACGTTTGTGGTCAACCCGCAGTTCGCCGCCCTGGGACCTTTTTCCGGTGAACTGGCCCGGGCCCGCATCGGGAAAGACTGGGGATATATCGACCCATCGGGCAAGTGGGCCATCAATCCGCAGTTCGACGATGCAGAGGATTTTGCCGCCGGTGTTGCCAGGGTCAGAAAAGGGACACAGTGGGGATATATCAACACTTCCGGCAGTTTTACCATCAATCTGCAGTTCGAATCGGCAGGGGACTTCTATGAAGGGAAAGCCCGGGCAAAAAAAATGCACCAGTGGGGGTACATCGATGAAAAAGGCGTCTGGATCGCCAATCCCCAGTTTGATCAGGCGGGTGATTTCCATGAAGGACTGGCCCGGGTGAAAAAAGGCCGGGAGTGGGGATACATCGATCCGTCGGGCACCTATGCCATCAACCCGCAGTTTGAAGATGCCGAAGACTTTACAGGAAATCTCGCCCGGGTGAAAAAAGGGACCCAATGGGGATTCATCGATAAAAAAGGATTGTACGTGATCAATCCCCAGTTCGATCAGGCGCACGATTTCATCCACGGGCTGGCCCTGGTCAGAAAAGGAACGCGCTGGGGATATATCAATGAGTCGGGGACCCTGGTGATCAATTGCACCTTCCACGACGCCGAAGACTTCTCCAAATAGCTGTCGCTATTCTTCAGGGCCGGGAATGATGAACTTCCCGCGGGAAAGGAGGGTTCCCTCCTCCGCCGACAATTCCCAGATCCCTACCGAAACCCTGATCGGCTCCACGCGGCATCTGCCGCAACTCACAGCTGCCTGGGCGGTCCGTCTTCCTGCCAGGTCATACAGGGTCAGGATCCCGTTGCCGGAGTACCCGGGAAAGTACACATTCCCCCGGTTATCGGGTCCGGACATGCGGATACCCGGTGGGTTGTATTGTCTTCCGGTCGTCACCGTCCCTACGGCCACCCTCGTGGATGCCGAATCACAGAAGCAATCGTTGCAGGCAGTCATTTTCACGGTATATTCCCCGGGGGAAGCATACACATGGACAGGCTCAAAGAGCGCAGAGGTCTGCCCGTCGCCGAAATCCCAGGTCCAGTGACCGGCCCCCGTGCACTGGTTGTGCGTGAATAGCGTGTCGCCCGATACCAGCACGGTAAATGCCGCTTTGGGCATGTCGTTGTTCAGGTTCCAAAGGCCGGAAAATCCAAACGTGATGGAATCGGCTGCCTGCTGAAGGATCAGCGCGGAGTCGGGAGAGAGTCCGGCAGTGAAAGGAATGCCGGCCGATGGCTTTCCGAAGATCACATCGTAAAAGACGCAGGCGGCAAGGTAGGAGCCGTTCATGTTCGGGTGGGAATTGTCGCCATCGTGCAGCACCATTCCCGTTTGGTCGATCACCCACCGCCAGGCTTCTCCAGCCGGGGCGATCCAGCCGGATAATGAATCGGCAACCATTTTATAAGAGCAGGTCAACGAATCCTGCATCTGCGAAAACCCACTGAAATTCGGGCTGCAATAGTTCGGTGCAAAGCACTGGATCCCTCCGAACCTCCTTCCCCAGGTCAGATAGAACAATACCCTGGTGCAGGGGTTGAATGCTTTCACCGAATCGTGAAGCCGGACCGATGCGGGAAGCATGCAGCTGTCGCGGAGCCGCGGGATGGCAGGGGTTTGACTTTGCTCCTGAAGGACGACGAAGTCCCAGTTCGCCTGCCGGATCAGGGATAAGCTGACCGTATCGGAAGCATGGGCGATGGGTTGCCAGCCCAGGGTGTACCCACCGGGAGCGTGGCTGGCGAAAATGAGCGAATCCCCGGAACCCTGAGCGAGGGCTGCTGTAAGAAGGGGAAGGTTGTTCACATAGGTATAGCTGTTTCCCAGGAAGAGGACATTTCTGTGCAACGGCTGGGAATAAAGGAGACAGGGCGCCGCGAGCAGGGCCGGAAAGAGAAGGCGGAGGATCCGGAGGCGAGTCACACCGTCCTGATCAGGAAATAGTTCTTCTTCCCCTTCTGCGCCAGGATGTACCGGTTGCTCAGCAGGCTGCCCTGACCGACCCGGAACGATTCATCCACTTTCGTTTTATTCACCAGTACTCCTCCCTCTTTCAGCATTCTCCGGGCTTCGCCTTTCGACGGGAAAATTTGTGTAAAATCGGTGAGGAAATCGACGATGTTCAACGATTTCGCTATCTCGCTACCCGCCACCTCGCATTGCGGAACTCCTTCGAAGACGGCGAGAAGAGTCTCTTCCGTAAGTCCTGCCAGGGTTTCAGCCGTTCCTTTCCCGAAAAGGATCTCCGAGGCTTCTACAGCGGCCCGGAGTTCTTCTTTCGAATGTACCCGGATGGTGATATCTTCGGCCAGTGCTTTTTGCAGGATCCTAAGATGCGGCGCTTCGTCGTGCTGTTTTTGCAGGTCGTCTATCTCCTCGCGGGAGAGGAGCGTAAACTTCCTGATATATTCCGAAGCATCCTCGTCGCTGGTGTTTAGCCAGAACTGGTAGAACCGGTAGGGCGATGTTTTCTTCGGATCAAGCCAGACATTCCCCGATTCGGTTTTCCCGAACTTTCCCCCGTCGGTCCGGGTGATCAGGGGGCAGGTAAGGGCGTATGCTTCACCGCCCAGTTTCCGGCGGATCAGTTCGGTGCCGGTGACAATATTTCCCCATTGGTCGGATCCGCCCATCTGGAGCCTCACATTCCTGTGTTCGAAGAGCCAGCAGAAATCGTATCCCTGCACCAGCTGGTAGGTGAATTCGGTGAAGGATAGTCCGGAACCGGAATCCATCCGTTTTTTTACCGAATCCTTGGCCATCATGTAGTTCACGGTGAGATGTTTGCCCACCTCGCGCAGGAAACGAAGGAAGGAAAATTCCTTCATCCAGTCGTAATTATTGACCATTTCGGCCGAATGGGTTCCGCAATCGAAATCGAGGAACCGCTCCAATTGCTTTCGGATGCATTCCTGGTTGTGGCGAAGGACCTGTTCATCGAGCAGGTTGCGTTCTTCCGACTTCCCCGAGGGATCGCCGATCATGCCGGTGGCGCCGCCGACCAGGGCGAAGGGTTTATGTCCGGCCCGCTGCAGGTGGACCAGCATCATGATCGTGGCAAGGTTACCGATGTGGAGAGAGTCGCTGGTAGGGTCATAACCGATATAGGCGGAGGTCATCTCTTTTTGCAGCTGTTCTTCTGTTCCCGGCATCATATCGTGGATCATGCCACGCCAGCGTAACTCTTCAACGAAATTCATCGGAGGCATTTTTTTGCAAAATTAGAAAAATTAGCGGAAGGGGGACCCCGTCAGGGTGGGGGGACCCCGTCAGGGTGGGGGGACCCCGTCAGGGTGGGGGGACCCCGTCGGGGTGGGGGGACCCCGTCAGGGTGGGGGGACCCCGTCAGGGTGGGGGGACCCCGT
>CAYVVG010000105.1:0-8142 GCA_964455285.1 uncultured Prolixibacteraceae bacterium | reverse complement strand
TGTCCGCTTGTCCGCTTGTCCGCTTGTCCGCTTGTCCGCTTGTCCGCTTGTCCGCTTGTCCGCCCCCTCAGATTTCCCGCATCAGGTTGGCCATCTCCATGGCCGCCAGCGCCGCATCGAATCCTTTGTTTCCCCCTTTGGTCCCTGCCCGCTCGATGGCCTGCTCGATGTTGTCGGTCGTCAGAACCCCGAAGATCACGGGAAGACCCGATTCGAGGGCCACGTGGGCAACCCCCTTGGATACTTCGGAGGCCACGTAATCGAAATGGGGCGTGGAACCCCGGATGACCGCGCCCAGGCAGATCACGGCGCTGTACTGTCCGCTCTTTGCCATCGTCCGGGCCAGCAGGGGGATCTCGAAAGCCCCGGGCGACCACACCACCGTAATGTTCTCCTCGTCGGCGCCGTGCCGTTTCAGCCCGTCGAGGCAACCGGCCAGCAACTTGCCACTGATGAATTCGTTGAACCGCGAGATCACGATCCCGAATTTCAGCCCTTTGGCATCAAGTTTTCCTTCGATCTTTTTCATACCTGTTATTTGGATGGATTGTTGTTCTCTTCCGCATCATCCTCGAATGTAAGGATATGCCCCATTTTCTCTTTCTTGGTCTTCATGTAGCGGATGTTGCAGGCATTGCTGCGGGTCTGGATCGGCACCCGTTCGACGATCTCCAGCCCGAATCCTTCGATACCCGAGATCTTCTGCGGATTGTTGGTGAGAAGCCGCAATTTCTTGATCCCCAGGTCAACCAGGATCTCGGCGCCGGTCCCGTAATCGCGGAGGTCGGCATCGAAACCCAGGGCATTGTTCGCCTCGACCGTATCCATGCCCTGGTCCTGCAGCGAATAAGCCCGCATCTTGTTGTTCAGCCCGATGCCGCGCCCCTCCTGCCGCATATACAGCAGCACCCCGCGTCCCTCCTGCACGATCCGTTCCATGGCCTGTTCCAGCTGCTCGCCGCAATCGCAGCGCATCGATCCGAAGACATCGCCGGTCAGGCATTCCGAATGCACCCGCACCAGCACCGGGGCCCCGTCGTCAACCTTCCCCCTGACCAGGGCCAGGTGATTCTCGCTGGTGATCTTGCTTACGTAACTGTACGCTTTGAACTCGCCGTATTTGGTCGGAAGGTCCACCGCCACCGATCGCTCGATGAGGGTCTCCGATTTACGGCGGTAATCGATCAGGTTTGCGATGGTGATGATCTTGAGTCCGTGTTTCCTGACATATTCCATGAGTTCCGGCACCCGGGCCATGGTCCCGTCGTCGTTCATGATCTCGCAGATCACCCCGGCGGGGTATAGGCCGGCCATGACGGAGAGGTCGACGGAAGCTTCGGTATGACCGGCCCTGACGAGCACGCCCCCCTCCCGGTATTCGATCGGGAAGATATGCCCCGGGCGGGTAAAGTCCCGTGCCTTGGTCTGGTTATCGATCAGGCGGCGGATGGTCAGCGCCCGTTCAGGGGCCGAGATGCCGGTCGAACATTCGATGGCATCGACCGAAACGGTGAAAGCCGTCCGCCGCGGATCGGTATTCTTCACCACCATGCGTTCGATGTTCAGCTCCTCCAGCCGTTCGTGCACGATGGGCAGGCATACCAGTCCTCCCCCGTGCTTGACCATGAAGTTGATGGCGGCCGGAGTCACCTTTTCGGCAGCGATCATCAGGTCGCCCTCATTCTCGCGGTCCTCGTCATCGACGATCACGATCATCTTCCCGCGGCGCACATCCTCGATCGCCTCTTCGATGGTATTGAATCTGTAACTCATATATTTTCGGTCAGCTATGTTCGGTTAATATTCGTTTTCCGCCAGGAAGGCCCGGTCGATGGTCCCGTTCTCCTGCCCCGCGCGGCACAGTTTTTCTACGTACTTGCCCAGGATGTCACACTCGATGTTCACCCGGTCGCCGGTTTTGGCGCCCGAAAGAGCGGTCACCTGCCACGTGTGCGGGATGACCGATACCCTGAACGATCGCGCATCGACCCAGGCCACCGTCAGGCTGATCCCGTCGATGGCCACCGAGCCCTTCTCCACGATGTAGCGCAGCACCGGGGGATCGGCAGCGATGGTGATCCAAACGGCATTCTCCTCCTCGAGCAATCCTGTGATCTTCCCGGTACCGTCGACATGACCGTTCACCAGGTGTCCGCCGAGCCGGTCCGACAGCTTCAGGGCCCGCTCCAGGTTCACCGGGCTGCCGGGCCTGAGCAACCCCAGCGTGGTCCGCTTCATCGTTTCAGGCATCACATCGGCACAGAAAAATCCGGCCCCAGCCTCCGTCACGGTCAGGCACACGCCCTGGGTGCAGATGCTGTCGCCGGTCCTGGTATCCTGCAGGACTGCCGAGGCCTTCACTGTGAGCCTCGACGACCGGGCCCCGGTTTTCACCGCCTGAAGGGTTCCTGTTTCTTCGATGATTCCTGTGAACATGTTTTGTATTAGTGAGTGGTGATTTCCCCTCCCTTTTTGGGGAGGGGTGGCCGCAGGCCGGGGAGGGGTAGAGTCACAGCCAGCCTTCGACCATGATATCCTTTCCGGTTCGTTTTATCGTCATGTTTTTCAATTCAATCGCGTTGTCCATCGACTCGATGCCCTCGCCTCCCACAGGGGTGGGCGCCTGCGCCCCTCCCAGGATCTTGGGTGCAATGAAGCTGACTACCTTGTCGACGACCCCGTTCCGCAGTGCCGAAAAAGCGAGGGTGCTCCCTCCCTCCAGCAGGATGCTGTCGATGCCCATGGTTCCCAGGGCGGTTACCAGGTAGCCGAGGTCCACCTTCCCCTCTTTCTCCGGGCACACCAGCACCTGTACCCCGGCCCGTTCAAACTCCTTCCGCCGGCTGACTGATGCCATATCCGTGGTGGCGATGAGCGCGAGCTGGGGATCGACCGCGAGCACCCGGGCTTCCGACGGGATCCGGCACCGGGTGTCCACGATCACCTTCAGCGGATTCTTCCATTTTCCCCGCAGGCGGATGTTGAGTTGCGGGTCGTCGTAACGAACGGTGTCGATACCGACCATGATGGCGCTGTATGTGCCCCGCATCCGGTGAACGAGACGCCTCGAAGGCTCGCCCGTGATCCACCGCGACGCGTTGGTGACGGTGGCGATCTTACCGTCGAGCGTCATGGCGGTCTTCAGTACAACGAACGGCCTCCCCGTGGTGATGTATTTGATAAATGATTCATTCATTCGCTTCGCCCGGGATTCCAGCAACCCGGTGTCCACCCGGATCCCGGCCTCCTTCAGCCGTTCGATCCCGCCGCCGGTGACATTCGCGTTTGGGTCGCACATGCCCACGACCACCCGTTCGATCCCGCTGCGGATGATCAGTTCGGTGCAGGGCGGGGTTTTGCCGGTATGGTTGCAGGGTTCGAGCGTGACATACAGGGTGGCGCCGGCAGTCGTTCCCTCGCGACACATTCCGATCGCATTCGCCTCGGCATGCGGCCCCCCGAAATATTCATGGAATCCTTCGCCGAGGATCTGCCCCTGTTTCACCACCACAGCACCCACCATCGGGTTGGGATTCACCCACCCGGCCCCGCGCCGTGCAAGGGCAAGAGCCCGTTTCATGTATGATACATCGTCGGCCACTTCTATTTACGATTTACGACTCACGTACGGATGCATTACAATGCGTCCCTACTCACCACTCACGTACGGACGCATTACAATGCGTCCCTACTCACCACTCACGAAAAAAAAAGCCCCGTCACGCATGGCGACAGGGCTTGATCCTATTTAAAATGATAAACCTCTCAGATTAAATACGATTCTTCTTTCATCCAGACTTTTACTGTCGGTGCCGTAGTTTCAACGGCTCGTCTCCCTTGTTTCATATCCGCGGCGGGACATGATCGCTGAGGAGTCGCGGACTTTACCGCCGGTCGGGAATCTCACCCTGCCCTGAAGAACCTCAATGTATGTGTAGGAACTTGTCTTACGCTTTCTGCAAAATTAGTAAAACAATTAAGTTTGTGAATAAAATAACATTTATTCTTTCCGGTGTTTAGCGGACCACCATTTTCTGGGTGATGACCTTTCCACCGGCAGTGAGTTTCACAAAATAAACGCCGCTGGCATACCCTTCGAGGTCGATGTTTTTTGTCAGCGAGGTGCCGGTGCTTTCAACAGTTCCGGTGAACATGAGTTTTCCGTCGGTTGAAGCGATTGTCAGCGTTCCACGGGTGACCCCGCGGATGATCAGCGAAGCCGAGCCATGGGCCGGGTTGGGCTGGATCAGCAGTCCGGTTTCGTTGGCCCGGGGTTCGGTGGTCCCGGTGCACACGTCGAAGATGACATGCTTGATATCGGTGACGTTGCCTGAGCAGGGGGCATTCGAGCTGGCAACCAGTTTCAGGTCCACCGAGCCGGCGATCTTGTCGGCGAGGCTGGGGAAGTACTTGGTCGCAAATGAGGTGGAACTGGAGAAAGTGCCCGTGCCGGTGGTGCTCCAGCCGAACTGCTTGTAATTGGTAGCGCTTCCGTTGAGGGGGATCTCGGTGACATACCAGCATACGGTGGAGTCTTCACCTGCGTTGACGATCGGTGGGGTCTGAATGTTCACAGCCACCGTATCGTGACGGGTGGTGGCTCCGTCGTTGGTATGCGCGATGTACTTGGTGGGTTCCACCGGCTTCACTTTGGGGCTCTGCAGGTTCGAGGTGAACCCGGCGGGTACCGAGGTCCAGGAATAGGTGTAGGTGCCCGATCCGCCGTTGGCGGCCACGCTGAGCTGCGTCGAATCGCCCAGGCAAACCGGGTTTGGCAGAGCGGTGGCGACGGCCGAGAAGACATTGCCGAACGTGAAAGAGCCGATGCGGGTCTTCCAGTTGGCGGCGGATGTGCTGGCGAAATATTCCTGGGTGTACCAGAATTTCCCGGGTACCGTGGGATCGGCGACCATGGCGCTGTAATCGCCCCAGCGCCCGTCGGTGTTGGTCTGAGAGCCTCCTCCGTTGATGATTCCTTTTTCGGCGATGGTCATCTGGCCCAGCGGGTCGTTGGCCAGCCTTCCGGTGTAGCGGATGGAGGGAAAGAGGTTAGAGCTGGAAATGGAATAACCCAGGGCGATGTTGCCCAGCGAATCCATGGCGATGCTGCCCATCCAGCGGTAGTTGCCGTCGGCCGGGGCGTAGGTGCCTTCCTGGTAAAGGCTCCAGGTCCCTGCCGTATTGCGCAGTTCCATCCAGCGGATGCCCGCCGTGCCCCCGGCATTCACCGTGGTGTTGATGAGCATCGACGAGTGGGTGCTGAATTTGCGGTAGGGCATGCGGAACATGATGCGTTTGCCCGACATGGCGTCCAGTTTCTGGGAGGTGCCCTTCTGCGGGATGGCATTGCCGGTGTAGGTGGTGAATGCCGCGATGGGAATGGAGGCCGATTGGGCAAAGGTGGAGCTGGACGGTGTGGTCCAGTTCACGGCGAAATCATATACCCTGACACTGCCGGAGGCCGTCATGGTGAGGTAGCATACCGGGCAGGGAGTTCCCAGCGGGGGGAAGTCGCTGTCGCAGTCGGCCGCCTGAGTGCCTTCGGAAGAGGAAGGCAGGTTGAACATCACCATCTGTGCGTTCGGCTGGCCGGCGAGCATCTTGTCGCGCTCCATCGCCACGGCGGCCGGCCCGAGCCAGTTGCCGCTTCCCGATGCAAAACGCCGGATGGTCATGTAATATCCGTCGACCCACACGGCCAGTTTCGGGTAGTCGGGCATGTCGCTGAACTGGAACTGGTAGCGATACCACGACCCGGTGGGATCGTTGGTCTGGGAGACGGCAACATTTTCGTAAAAGGGCCCGTTGGGATAATTGGGCAGCGAGAACTGGCTGAAAAGCCACCGGTCGGCGTTCTCATCGTACAGGAGAATGCCGTCGCCGTCGTTGGAATTATTCGGCAATCCACTGAAGATCTGGCTGTTGTTGGTAGGACCCATGAGCTTGTTCCCGTTCTTGTCATAAACGGCGAACCGGCAGTTAACCACCTGCATGTAATGGTTGGGGCCCACATCGCCATCGGTATCGGGAGGATAGGAACCGTTGGCGCCCACCCCGTCGAAATTCTGGATCGTGGTGTCGGTCACCTGGTCTCCGACGGTGGACTGGACCACCGCGTCGACGGCGATGACAGAGTTGTCGCCCGACTCATTCGAAAAGGTGTTGAGTTTGTTTTTCACGATCCCTTCTTTCCAGGAATGGTCGATCAGGGCATCCGACGGCTGCACCATATCACGCAGGGGAGGTGAGACGTCGAAATAGACCGGTTTCATGACAACAGGTTTCTGCCCCTCTTCCTGGCCGAATGTGAAGGCCGGTCCGATGAAGATCAAGGCTGTAAGAAGTAAAGCGTTTTTCATGGGTGTTTGTTTATACAGGTGGTTCAGACAAATTCATTGGAGGCAAAGGTACGGAAAGTTGTGTTAGGTTGAGTGGTTTTCTGACCATTTTATTTACTTTTGGACAAAATAGCGCAGATGAATATCATCATAACCGGGGCCTCGAAAGGCATAGGATTTGAAGTGGCGAAGATATTGTCGAAACATAAGCAGAACCATGTGGTGGCCATCTCCCGGAACGGGAAAGCCCTGAAGGAGCTGGCGGAAGAGAGCCGCCGCCTGTATCCCGAGGCGAAAGTGACCCCCTACGAGTTTGACCTTACACAGTTCGACTTCTATCCCTTCATCGTCCAGCGGCTGGAAACCATCATCCCTTCCTGCGACGTGCTGATCCACAACGCCGGAAAGCTGGTGAACAAACCTTTTACGAAGGTGGATACCGACGATTTCGACGAAATGTTCAACGTCAACATCAAAGGTCCCTTCTTCCTCACCCAGGCGTTGCTGCCCCTTCTGAACCGGGGAGCGCATGTGGTGAACATCAGCAGCATCGGGGGATTGGCCGGCAGCAAGAAGTTTCCCGGGCTGGCCGCCTACAGCGCCACGAAAGCGGCCCTGGCCATCCTGTCGGAAGTGCTGGCCGAAGAGTTGCTGGAGCAGGAGATCACCGTGAATTGCCTGGCCATCGGCGCCGTACAGACCGAAATGTTTCAGAAAGCGTTCCCCGGGTCGAAAGCCCTGCAGAACCCCGCCCAGATCGCCCATTTCATTGCCGACTTCGCGATCAACGGCCCAAAATATTTCAATGGGAAGATCGTGCCCGTGTCGATCACGGTGCCCTGACAGGATCACATCGCCTGATCCGGGATCAGACCCTCCCCCTTCTCGACCATCCGGGTCAGGTCCTGCAACATCCTGACCATCGGAGCCCCGTCGATCACATCATGGTCGGCCAGCACCGTCATGTTCAGGATCTCCCGGATCACCACTGCGTCGCCGACCACGACCGGCTTCCTGATCACCGAACCGATGCCGAAGGATACCGGGTGGATCGTCCGGTGCAGGAACCACCCGTTGATCCGGCCGGTCGTCCCGACCGGGGTCACCGCCGCATTCCCCATCTTCCGGTACAGGAATCCGGGGTTTCGCATCATGATCCGCCAGATAGCCCTCCTGGCAAACCCCGGAAGAAAATAGTACAACCGCTCAGGGATACTCGTTTTCCGGTGCAACACAATTTCACCCACGGCTAGTTCGCTCTTCTTTGCAAGGTCGATCTCCCGTTGAATCTCCGGCACACTCTTCTTGTTCGCCTTACCGATGACCGTCGGGATGGGAACCTTCTCTCGTCCAACCTCCTTTTCCAGCAAAAGAGCGACATTGATGTCTTCGAAAAGGATCATCCTCCTCTTGCCGCAACGGAAGGCGGCAGCTTCAGGGGAACGCTCCAGGGCCAGGCCGATCACTTTGACCAGCCAGGCGGTCAGGGAGACGGGCTCTCCCGTTCTTCGCAACGCTCTCAGCCGCTTCCGGCTTTCGGTCACGTCAAATTCAAGCATGGCGCTGACATGATGGCGGCTGGCCGCGACCGACAGGGTGTCGATCGTCGCAAGGCGCGACCGGCCGAAACGGCGAAACTGACTGTAATTATTCATATCTCACCACTCACCACTCACGACTCACCACCCCACCCCGGCCTGCGGCCACCCCTCCCCAAACAGGGAGGGGAAATCACTACTCACCACTCACCACCCCACCCCGGCCTGCGGCCACCCCTCCCCAAACAGGGAGGGGAAATCACGAC
>CAYVVG010000104.1:0-8160 GCA_964455285.1 uncultured Prolixibacteraceae bacterium | reverse complement strand
GCAAAGGGAGGGGTCGGGGGTGGGTAGATCACGGCAACGGCACTTTTCGGAGGGGGCTCAATAATCGATTGTTCAGAGGGGAATCAGGGCCTGACATGACCCATTTTATCATTCGGCCAGCACCAGCACCCGGTTGTTCAGCACCTCCACCACCCCGCCGTTGATCTCGAAGAAGTGTTCCTCCTTCTCTCCCTTGAGAACCAACTTGATGCGACCCTTGCGCAAAACGGAGATCAGCGGAGCATGGTTGGTAAGCACCTCGAAAGAGCCGTCGATGCCGGGCAACTGCACCAGGCCGACATTCTCCCCGCTGAAAACGGTGCTGTCCGGTGTAATAATATCTACCTTCACATTCTTTATTTTTTGTACGGCCGCGCCGCTGCGCGGCCCTGCCATTTTTCCTCACCGCCATCGTGGAGACGCGCAGTTGCGCGGCCTGTCATTTTTTCCTCACCGCCATCGTGAAGACGTGCAGTTGCGCGTCTCTACGATTTCCCTGCCTCCGCCAGCAACCTCTTGCCCTTCTCGATGGCCTCTTCGATGGTGCCGACCATGCTGAAGGCCGACTCCGGATATTCGTCCACCTCGCCGTCCATGATCATGTTGAACCCCTTGATGGTGTCTTCGATGTTGACGAAAGCGCCGGGGATTCCTGTGAACTGGGTGGCTACGAAGAAGGGCTGTGAAAGGAAGCGCTGCACGCGGCGGGCGCGCGAAACCACGAGTTTGTCCTCATCCGACAGCTCGTCCATCCCGAGGATGGCGATGATGTCCTGGAGTTCGCGGTACCGCTGCAGGATGCGCTTCACCCGCTGGGCGGTGTTGTAATGGTCGTCGCCCACCACTTCGGGCGTAAGGATTCGGGAAGTGGAGTCGAGCGGATCGACGGCCGGGTAGATCCCCAGCTCGGAGATCTTGCGGCTGAGCACCGTAGTGGCATCGAGGTGGGCGAAAGTGGTGGCCGGAGCCGGGTCGGTCAGGTCGTCGGCCGGCACATAGACCGCCTGCACCGAGGTGATCGAACCCCGCTTGGTCGAAGTGATGCGCTCCTGCATGATCCCCATCTCGGTGGCCAGGGTGGGCTGGTACCCCACGGCCGAGGGCATGCGCCCGAGCAGTGCGGAGACCTCCGAACCGGCCTGGGTGAAACGGAAGATGTTGTCGATGAAGAAGAGGATGTCGCGGCCGCCCGATTTCTCGTCGCCATCGCGGAAATATTCGGCCATGGTAAGGCCGGAAAGGGCTACGCGGGCGCGGGCGCCGGGAGGCTCGTTCATCTGGCCGAACACGAGCGTGGCCTGTGACTTTTCCAGTTCGACGGGATCGACCTTTGAAAGGTCCCACCCCCCGTGCTCCATATCCTCGAGGAACTCTTTTCCGTAGCGGATCACGCCCGACTCGATCATTTCGCGCAGCAGGTCGTTGCCCTCGCGGGTGCGTTCGCCCACGCCGCCGAACACCGAAAGGCCCGAGTATTTCTTGGCAATGTTGTTGATCAGCTCCATGATGATGACCGTCTTTCCCACGCCGGCTCCGCCAAAGAGGCCGATCTTTCCGCCCTTGGCGTAAGGCTCGATCAGGTCGATCACCTTGATCCCGGTATAGAGCACCTCCTTCGACGTGCTCAGGTTCTCGAAGGTGGGCGGATCGCGGTGGATGGCATAAACATGTTCCTCCGATACGGGGGCCAGCCCGTCGATGGGCTTGCCGATCACGTTGAACAGGCGCCCACGGACCATGTCGCCCACAGGCATCGAGATGGGACGCCCCTTGGCGACCACCTCCATGCCGCGGCGCAGGCCGTCGGTCGAATCCATCGCCACGGTGCGCATGGTGTGCTCGCCGATATCGTACTGGCATTCGAGCACCACAACATCACCACTGTCGTTGGTCACTTCAAGGGCATCATAAATATTGGGAAGCTTTACATTTTCATCGAAGATCACGTCGATGACCGGACCGATGATCTGGGCAATTTTTCCGTTGCTGTTGGCTTGCATAAACGATTGCGAAATTTGGTGCAAAGATAGAATATCTGATTGATTTATTGTTTGATGGGGATAATTTTTCCCGTATTTTTGCGTTTTCAAAAAGCGAAAAACCTAACCGTTTGCCGATGAAGTTATTCTGTCCGTGGCTATTGCTTCTTTTCCTTTTTCCCCTTGCTCTTACCGCCCAGCGAAACCCCGCCGCGATCGTCGATACGGTCGAAACTCCCGACGGGACCGTGATCCTCTACAAGAACTTTACCTGGGAATTTCTCCAGGACGAGCCGGTGATGATGAGCCGGGAGGAGGATAGCACCGGACTCTTCACTGCCCAGTGGGTCAACGACCAGATCTTCGCCTACCGCATCAAGCCCGATTCCATCCGCGACACCGTGCTGATGCTCGCCTCGGCCGACCGGGCATTCACCATGCCCTATTACGGGAAACTGTTCCGCGGGTTTACTTACACCCACAAAGGACTGGATATCAGGCTGGACAGGGGCGACACCATCCGGGCCGCCTTCGACGGGGTGGTGCGGTATGCCAAATACAACCGGGGCGGATTCGGAAACCTGGTGATCATCCGGCACTATAACGGGCTGGAGACCTATTACGGCCACCTTTCGAAAATGAACGTAAAGGTGAACCAGGTGGTGAAGTCGGGCGATCCCATCGCCCTTGGCGGCTCGACCGGCCGCAGCCGGGGGCCGCACCTGCATTTTGAGGTACGTTACAAAGACATCCCCCTCGACCCCTTCCGGCTGATCGACTACGATAACCAAAAACTGATCTCCAATACCTTCCCCGTGGTGAAACGGGTGTTCTATCCCGACGACCACGTGGCCAACACACTGGTTGTGCGCATCAAAAGCGGCGACACCATCGGGAAACTGGCCCGCAAATACCGTACGTCGGTGAAGGAGATCTGCGCGATGAACAAGATCCGGCCCAACACCACCCTGCGTATCGGACGGTCGATCAGGGTACGGTGATCACCCCACCCCGGTCGTTGGCCGGCCCCTGCCTACCGGTTCACCTGCCGAAGGCATGGGAGGCAGTGACCTAGTATGTACGAATCATTCCTCCAAAGAGAAACATTGACTTACCCCGGACTTCAGGCCGGGGAGAAAAGGTCCCGGGGAGGCAGGGCTTTAGCCCGAAAGCAACCCTCTGTTAGGGGCTGAAGCCCAAAGTTGATCTACCTCTTTGCCCCGGCCTGAAGTCCGGGGTAAGTCATAGCTGCTGCTTCTTGCCAGCGAATTGAATAACACAGACCTTCCAGGTATTGAAGACACGGAAGGTCTGAAGGAAGCTGATTTTCATTGACATTCATGTCTGCGAAAGCTACCTTTGTTTCTCCAATCCTTCCCCCCATGGAAACCATAATCAGGACGCTCAATCCAATTTTATTGGGTTGCTCTTTATTATGGGTTGCCAACCTGAAAGCCCAGCCCTTGCTGGAACAATTATGCAATGATGCTTCCGGTTTCAGTATGCCCGACAGTGTTCAACAGGTGGTACTTGGTGAGCTGGCGCAGATGGATGTTGATTTCCCGGGGGGGCTGGCGCGGGATATTCTGATTTCTTGTGAATTATCGGACTACCGGGAACCGGTATTAACCAATTCAACGTTTAAATCGACCAGGACGTAACACAATGAAAACAAATCAACGGTTTCATCAACAATTCTAAAAGTCTATCCTAATCCATGCCAGTTTTATACAACAGTTGAATATTCTGTTAAAACCAATATTAATCGCCTCCAATTATCGCTCCTGAATATGGAAAACCAAAAAATTGTCTCGTACCCTTTGGAAACTTCCAGTGATGCTATAATAGTACCGGTGAGAGATCTGAATCCCGGCATTTATTTTATTCAATTAATGAATGATGGCAAAAGCATGGAAACGAAAAAGGTATCCGTTATTCATTAACGATCCAGATTAACCAGTAGACTATTATGAAAGGGAAAATGCTTGTTATTCTTATGGTTCTTATCCATAACATATCTCTAAGCCAAACCTGGCAAAGAGTTTATGAGGATTCATTAAACAGTATTGTTACTTACCGTATCGTTGAGCATTATGATCATGGATATCTGTTTTCAGGGAAAAAATTTCGCGTAGGGTTTTATGACTTTGGATGGATCCAGAAAACCGATATCAATGGCTATCCCCTGTGGACAAAGATGTTCGGTGACAGCACCTCCAGTTCACCGCTATTTGAAGTGGATAATACTATTGCCGGTGGATTCATCACTTTAGGTGAAACAGCTAGAGGCACCTTGAACTGGGCTGCCTATATGGTGAAGTTGAATGCCTGCGGCGAAAAGGAGTGGTGCCGGCTTTACCGCACGCCGGGGCGCAATGTGTACGGGCTCGGGATCCAGTCCATGCCGGGCGGGGGCTCGGTGGTGATGCTGGGCAACTGGGGGATGAACTGGAGTAAGAATCTCTGGCTTTTACGTCTTGATGACAATGGCGATATCGTATGGCAGCAGGCCTACGGGCTCGATTCGACCTTTTATGACCCCGAAGGCAATCAATTGTTCCGCACCCGCGACACCAATTTCGTCATTACCGGGTATGTCTATTCGCCCGATTCGGGGCAAACCAATCCCTACAGGCCCCGGCCGATGATCATCCGGGTTGCGCCCGACGGAAATGCCGTATTCGAGCTGGCCTGGGGTACCACAATGAATTTCGAGGGTTACGGATGGGCTTCGTGCGATGATAAAAAAGGGAATCTCCTCTCCGTCGTGCAAAGCCAATTAGTCAGTCAGCAATACGTCGGCCCCTGCCTGGTCCGCACTTCGAAAAGCGGGCAACCGTTGCAATATCACAATCTCGTTGATACCGCGGTGACCGGCGGCGCTACAACAATAGACTGGTTTGCCGATTCCACCCTGGTCATGGGGTTGATCTGGCAACAGATTGATGGTCTTGGTGAACCCATTATCACAGGTGTAATAAAAACGGATTCCCTGGGGAATAAGATCAAATTCAAGCAATTGATCTATGACGGGGATCAACCCTTCAACGATGCCGTGATGACTTTCGACAATAAGGTAGTGTTGATCAACAGTTATTATCAAACCAATTCCGTCAAGACCTTCGCCTTCAAGCTCAATTCCAATCTCGAATACGACAGCATCTACACCCAGTCCTTCACTTACGACAGTTTATGTCCTCATTCGGTGGTTTCCGACACCACGTCGCTGGCCGATTGTCACGTGGTGCATGTGGGGCTGGAGGAGCCGGGGGCAGCCCCGGCAGCGGCGAAGCTGAAGATCTTCCCGAACCCGGCCTCGCACCGGGTCACCATCGCAATGCCTCGCTGTCTGGCTCGTCAGTCCGTTCAAACCGGCATAACCATCACCACCACCTATCATCAGTGGGATCGCGCCACCCTGGCGATCTGTGACCTGACAGGCAGAGTGATGTATTCGGAACGGGTGTCGGATGAAACGGGTGAGGTGATGCTGGATGTTTCCGGCTGGCGACCCGGGCTCTATTATGC
Organism: uncultured Prolixibacteraceae bacterium; assembly: GCA_964455285.1. Lineage (GTDB taxonomy): Bacteria > Bacteroidota > Bacteroidia > Bacteroidales > FEN-979 > CAIVAT01. The sequence goes on along the minus strand of CAYVVG010000104.1, from coordinate 2,653 downwards.
CCGGTTGCTCTACCAGAATGAGATGATGGCGGGGGAGAAGTTCGTGGTAGGGAAATAGCGATCAGCACATCACTCTCCCTGCGTTTCCGGAGGGGACGCGAACACCCGCTTCTGGAACAGGATCAGGAGGAAGACGCCGATGGTGATGGAAGAGTCGGCAATATTGAACACAGGCCGGAAGAAGATGAACTCCTCTCCGCTCCAGAAAGGCATCCAGGAGGGAAACCGGGTCTCGATCACCGGGAAGTAGAGCATGTCAACCACCCTGCCGTGCAGAAAGGTGCCGTACCCTCCTCCCTCCGGAAATAAGGTAGCGATCTGCATGTAGGTGCTGTCGCTGAAAATCAGCCCGTAAAAGGCGCTGTCGAGGATGTTGCCCAGGGCGCCGGCAAGGATCAGCGAGATGCAAACGATCAGCAGGTTGGTTGCCCCCCGCCGGGTGACACGGTAGAGCCAACCGGCGATGATCACCACGGCCACGATGCGGAAGAGACTCAGCATCAGCTTGCCGTAATCGCCGCCCAGCCGCATCCCGAACGCCATTCCCTCGTTCTCGGTAAAGTGCAGCAGGAACCAGTCGCCGAACACCGCGCGGCTCTCGCCCATGTAAAACGTCGTCTTGATCCAGAACTTCAGCGCCTGGTCGGCGACCAGGATCAGAAAGACAATGAAAGCGGCTTTTTTCAAGAGTCAGGCAGGTTGTCGGAGCTGAAATTCCAGGAAATATTGTTCAGAAAACATCAGCACATTGGCACATTAGCACATCAGCACATCAGCCCGCAAGGCCTATTCCAGATCGGGGTCGTTGGGCATCGACGGGGTGGGACGCGGCACCGCCGAACTGTTCACCTGCACCCGCTTGGCTTCGATGCTCAGGGTGGCGTGAGGAACACTCCGCAGCCGGTCGGCGGGGATCAGCTTGCCGGTCACCCGGCAGATCCCGTAGGTCTTGTTCTCGATCCGGATGAGCGCATTTTCAAGCGACTTGATGAACTTCTCCTGGCGCGCAGCAAACTTGCTGTTCTCCTCCTTCGAAAATACCTGGTAGCCCTCCTCCAGCACCTTGAACGTGGGAGAGGTATCGCTGATATCGTGCTCGTTGCTGTTGGTGTAAGATTCGGTAAGCAGCTTCAGGTCGTGGTGCGCCTTCTCCAGCTTCTTCAGGATGATCTGGCGGAACTCCTCCAGCTCCTCATCCGAATACCGGTTCTTTTCAATCGTGCTTGCTCCTGTTGCTTTTTTCATAACGCAGATGTGTTAGTCAACCTTGTTAATTTCAATGAATGTTGAAACCGTTTCGGTGATTTCAACAGGTACTTTCCCAGCACTCTCAACCGAATCAACAACATCAAACGATTGAGCCAATGTTTCCGAGCAAATATAGGCAATATTTTGATGCACGGCCTCGTCGATCCCGGGGTGGGACTGGAACCGTACAGTGATCTTGTCGGTAACTTCGAATCCTTTGTCTTTACGGAGGTTCTGGATCCGGTTGATCACCTCCCGGGCGATGCCTTCGCACACCAGTTCCGGCGTCAGGGTGATATCGAGGGCCACCGTGAGAACGCCCGCCGACGCCACCTGCCAGCCGGGAATATCCTCGGAAAGGATCTCCACATCGCCGGCCAGGATCTCCACCGGCTGACCTTCGACCGTCAGCGACAGCCTCCCCTCCCTCTCCAGCGCGGCAATCTCCGGCTGGGTGACGGCCGTAAGGGCCGCCGCCAGTTGCTTCATCAGCTTGCCATACCGGGGACCGAGTTTCTTGAAATCGGGCTTCACCTTCTTGACCAGCACGCCGGCGGTATCGGTGATATATTCCAGCGCCTTCACGTTCACCTCGCTCAGGATGAGGTTCTTCACTGCCTCAATCTGATGCTTTGTTCGGTCGTTCATCACCGGGATCAGGGCGCGGTTCAGCGGCTGGCGTACCCGGATCCGGGTCGATTTGCGGATCGAGAGGATCATCGACGAGATGGTCTGGGCCAGCTCCATCCGCTCTTCCAGGTCCTTGTCGATCCATCCCTCCTGCACCGCCGGGAAGTCGGTCAGGTGCACCGAATCCTCCGCATGGCGGCCGGTGACCGCATTCAGGTCGACGAACAGGCGTTCGGCAAAGAAGGGGGCGATGGGGGCCGAAAGCTGCGCGATGACTTCAAGGCAGCGGTACAGGGTCTGGTAGGCCGAGATCTTGTCGGGCGAGTACTCTCCCTTCCAGAAACGGCGCCTCGAAAGGCGTACGTACCAGTTGCTCAGGTGCTCGTCGACAAAATCGGCGATGGCGCGCCCGGCACGGGTGGGTTCGTAATCGGCATAACACCCATCGACAAGCCCGGTCAGGGTGTTGAGTTCCGAGAGGATCCAGCGGTCGATCTCGGGGCGTTCGGCGTAGGGGATCTCGGGTTCGCTGTAGCTGAAGCGGTCAATGTTGGCGTACAGCGCAAAGAATGCGTAGGTGTTGTAAAGCGTTCCGAAGAATTTGCGGCGGACCTCCTCGATGCCTTCGATGTCGAATTTCAGGTTATCCCAGGGCTGGGAGTTGGTGATCATGTACCACCGGGTGGCGTCGGGGCCGTATTTCCCGATGGTCTCGAAGGGATCGACGGCGTTGCCAAGCCGCTTCGACATCTTGTTGCCGTTCTTGTCGAGCACC
>CAYVVG010000103.1:0-8203 GCA_964455285.1 uncultured Prolixibacteraceae bacterium | reverse complement strand
CCTGGCTAGCCGGAGACAATAGCCACCCCCACCCTGACGGGGTCCCCCCACCCCGACAGGGTCCCCCCACCCTGACGGGGTCCCTCACCCCGTCGGGGTGGTCGCTACGAGCGAATCGAAGATCCCCCGCTCCGCGGTCAGCCGATCGGCATTGCCGTAAACGCATACCGCCCCCTGCTCCAACACCTGTCGCACCACCGGGGCAAACCGGCGAATGTCACCGGCCGTGGTCGATAACACCGCCTCCCGGTCGCGCTGCACCTCCTCCTGCGTCCGCCCGTTGAAATGGGTCGAAAAAGCCTGCTCCCCCCGCTGCGATGGGGTCCGGGGCGTGTCCAGCTCGGCAATGGTGCCGATGATGTAACGGGTCATCGTGGAGTCGTCGGCCGAAAAGGCCTCCAGGTATCCCGGCGTCTCATCGAAATTTGCCAGGGTAGCCCCCAGGTTGGGATCCCGGTATGAATTGAAAGTGAACTCCCCGGCCGGAGTGACGTGACTGAACCCCCCGTATGCCCCCCCGATCACGCGGATCCGGGTCTGCAGCCAGTCGGTCGAGAGCACCTGGTTCAGCACCCGCATCTTCGGATCCCACTCGATCCCCAACCGGCGGAAATTATACCCCTTGATGACGTACTGCACGCTTGAAGCCGCCAGCAATCCTTCTCTCCGGGGACCGGTGCCGAAATGCCATACCTTCGGATCCGATGCGCCTGCACCAAGATCCCCGGCCAGCCCTGCCAACCCAAGGTCAAAGGCGGGCCGGTCATCCCCGGCACCCGTCATGGCCGCGGTCAGGTTCCCCCGTCGGAACAGGATACCGGCGATCTCCTGCAGCGTGGTGGCGATCTCCGGACCGCGGGTCTCAAAATCCTTCATCAGCTGTGCGACGAACCAGTAATAGGAGAGCCCTGTCGTGATTTCATGGAACATCCCCTGGTTCCCGGTGTACGAGGCATGACGACGGCTCGCCACCGGGTATCCGTTGCCCTTCACCTCGGCATCGAGCATCGAGTAATGCCGGGACAGGAGGGTCCTCAGCCGGGGCAGATCATCGTACCGGGTGCAACGAACGATCTCGGAAATGAGCGCGAAGAGCTTTCCGGTCTTTCCATTCATCGCCTTCGAGGTGACGGTGAACCGGGGCACCATCCGGCGGTCGTCGTACCGGGGGAGGAAGGTGCGCAGGGAGGTGTAAAACCGCCCGGTGTGGATGTTCAGCGCCTGGTTCAGTTCGCCGAAGGTGTAATGGTCGGTGCCCAGGCTGCCGAGGAGGTTTGCCAGCAGGGCGGCATAGGGGAGTTGTTCCTGCGTCAGTCCCTCCATCCCGAAATAGAGATTGAGGTAAACGACGTGGTTGGTAAAAGTCTCGTGCATCAGCACCGGGATCCCCTCCACCCGGCTCTCCGACACGGGGTAAAACGCTGCCTTCCGGTCGATGTCGGCCAGGGTCAGCATGGGAACCGTGGCCAGCGCTTCGGGGGTGTCCTCGCGCTGCTGGTGGGCGATCAGGTCGGCAGTCTCCGTGATGAGCCGGTGCTCTGTTTCCGCGTCCAGCGAAGCCCTTTTCGCCGCAAGCACCTGTTCGGTGAGCGCGGTGCGTTCCGCTTCGAGTTTCGGATCGGGTTCGAGGCTGAGAATGAGGGTGTGCGGATTGCCGGTGAACCAGCGCTCCGCCACCTCCTCGAGGTACCGGGTGGTGAGCGCCTGTTTCACCTCCTCCAGGGGTTTCTCGTATTCGAGGCCTGTGATCGGATCCCCGGCAAAGAACCAGCGGGGCAGGGCCATGTTCAAAAAGGTCAGCCCTTTCTGGGCATCGTCGCCTTCGCGCAGCCGGAACTCGATGCGGTTGATCACCCCCTCGATCTCCCTCTTGTCGATTCCCCCGGCGATGACCTTCCGGAGGGTGCCGGTCACGATCTCCACGAAACGGTCGCGGTCGCCCGGGTTGGCGTTGAGCACCGCGATCTGCACCGAATGTTGCAGGAAGTTGGACGAAGAGGCGGAAACATCCTGGCCGATACCGGCCTCCGCCAGCGCCAGCCGGAGGGGAGCCGACTCCTGGTTGACCAGCACCTCGCAAAGCACGTCGAGCGCCAGCGTAAGGGCCAGGTCGGTGTTCCTTCCCGCCACGAAATTATAGGTAAGGAACGTCTGGTTCGCCGTTTCCGATCCCTCCATGACGGGGTACCGCTCCGTCACGGTCTTCGCCGACGCGAACGGGGGCTGTTCGGCAATCTCAACCGCCTGGCCGGTTTTATGATAGCCGGAAAGGTACTTTTCGTCGAGGAACGCCAGCTCTTCCGAAAGGTCGGCGTCGCCGTAAAGGAAGATGTAACTGTTGTCGGGGTGGTAATATTTCCGGTGAAATCCGGTGAATTCATCCTGCGTCAGGGTGGGGATCGCCGCCGGGAGACCTCCCGATTCGAACCCGTAAGCATTGTCGGGGAAAAGATGGCGGAACACCTGGTACCACAACTCCCGCTGGGGGTTGGAGAAGGCGCCCATCATCTCGTTGTACACCACCCCGGTGTAATTCAGCGGGGCATCGGGACCGGTGAGTTCGTAGTGCCATCCCTCCTGCTGGAAGATCCGCGGATCGTCGTATATCAGGGGGTTGAACACGGCGTCGAGGTACACATGCATGAGGTTGAAGTAATCCTTCCGGTTCATGCTGGCCACCGGGTACATGGTGTAATCCTTGGAGGTGAAGGCGTTGAGGAAGGTGCTGAGCGATCCTTTGAGCAGCACGTCGAACGGGCTCTTGACCGGGAAGTTCCGAGACCCGTTCAGCACCGAGTGTTCCATGATATGCGGGGCGCCGTTGTCCGCCAAGGGGAGGGTCTTGAACCCGATGCAGAAGGTCTTGTTGGGGTCGTCGGCCTGGATCTTAAGGAGCCGTGCACCGCTTTGTTCGTGGCTGAAATGGAGGCATTCGGCATTGACTTCGCGCACGAACCGCTTTTCGATCAGGCGGAAGCCGTGGATGATATTTCCGGGGGTATATGGCGTTGACATAGGAATTTCGGGAATGGAGGCGCAAAGATAGCGAAGATTAGAATGTCCTTTTCGGCGGGCAGGCTTCCCTGGCAGGAAAGGGAGAAAAGTAAAGCGTGAAGAGTATCTGGAGTCTTTGGGGAATGATGAAAAAATTATCTTCACGATGCCTTCGTGGTTAACGGGACGAATGTCCATCTGAACCTGTACGATTTCCACGCCCGGCAATTGAGCCCACTTCATTGAGGAAATGAGTCGTTTCATGTGACTGCCTGCCGGATTTTGATTTTAGGTGGAAGTAACTTCTATTGTTCGAGTATTCTTTTTTCGACCGGGCGCCGGTCCCGCACATCGTATAAACGGATCGGGTTGCCGATTTGATTACCGGCGGAGCCGGGATGACGGTAATTTTATTATCATCAAATCATTACCGGCATTTTACGTGCCTGGTAAAACACCTGAATCAATCCCCATGAAAAAAATGATCCTGTTTCCCGCGATCCTGGTTCTCCTGGCAGCTTCCGGGGGACCAGAAAAACTCACCTGGCATTCCCTTTCCGAGGGCGTGGAACTGGCCAGGAAAGAGAACAAAGCCGTGCTGTTTTTCCTTTACGCCAGCTGGTGTGACATGAGCAAAAGAATGGAAAAGAAGGTGTTGAACGACAAAGAGGTGGCGGCCCTTCTTTCGGAGAACTTCATCCTCGTCAGGCTCGACGTGGAGAAGGATACTTCCTATCTGCACAACGATAAAATACTGGACAGAAAAGTTTTTCTTGAAGAGGTCTCGCCGGGAAAATACCAGCTTGGCGTTCCCACCACGGTTCTTTACCGCGAGCAGGACAGCGGACATGTTTTCCTGAAGGGGATGCAGGATCCCGGGGAGTTTAAGAAAAGCATTGCCGGATTCCTGCATAAATGAAGGAGGGGAGGCCCGTGCGAAGATCTTGCCTCCTCCTGTTCCTGTCGTTGATGCTGGGCCAGGTGACAGCAGGCACGAAGGAAATATTTCCTGTTCCCCTTTTCACCCTGTCGGGGCTCGGCAACGGGTACAGCACCCCGACCGTCACCGGCGACAGGATTTTTGTGACGGGAGAGATCGGAGGCACGGGCATCCTCTTTTCCTGTGATCTCTCGGGCCGCCTGGCATGGAAGGCATCGTACGGCCGCGAATGGAACGAGAAATTCCCCGGGGCCCGTTCCTCTCCGGCCGTCGTCGATACCCTGGTGTATGTAAGTTCCGGGATGGGCGATCTCGCCTGTTTTCATGCGGCGACGGGGAAAAAGCTGTGGGGGGTCAACCTGGTCAGCGATCTGCACGGGGAAAACCCGGTATTCGGGTATTCGGTTCCTCCGGTCATCGAAGGCGATAAGCTCTATTGCATGCCGGGTGGGGATATGAATATCTGCTGCCTTGACCGGTTCACCGGCCGCGTCCTGTGGACGGCTGAAGGGAACGGTGAAACGCCGGGATATACGAGCCCGCTGCTCATTCATCACGGGCAGCGAACCCTCCTGGTGGCTTACTCGGAGCTGACGCTGATGGGGCTGGATGCGGCTACCGGCGAGCTTTTATGGACCTACGGCCTATCGATCACGGGGGCGGCTCCCTGCAACGAACCGGTATATTCCGACGGATCTCTTTACATCACGGGGATGGGCAACGACTCTGCCCGGCTGAAACTGGCTGACGACGGTCGAAGTGTTGAGAAGATATGGGCCAATCCGGAATTTGACACCTATTTCGGAGGGTTCGTAAAAAAGGATCATCTCCTTGTCGGGTCGTCGCAAAGAAAACGAGCTTACCTGGGGGTCGATTCCGAAACGGGGCGTACGGTTTCGACCCTGCCGTTCAAGGTCGGTTCCACCATCCGGGCGGGGAATGACCTGGTGTTCTACAACCAGAGCGGGGAGGTGGGCGTGGTGGAAACCGGACAGGACAGGATGTCGCTGGTCCGCTCGTTCAGGATCTCTGCGGGAACCAATGAACACTTTGCGCATCCCGTTTATTCGCAGGGGATGCTTTTCATCAGGCACGGCGATGTTCTGCTTGCCTATGATTACCGGCAGATAAAAAGTCATTGAGGCGGGTGATTTCCCCTCCGGGCAGCCGCCAGAGTACCCACCCCCTGTCACGCGTCACCTGGCCCTTTCCACCCTGAAATCATCGATAAAGAACCGCTGCCGGCCGGGATTCCATACGTACACTTTTAACCGGTCGTCGGGAGCATAGATCCTGGGGACTGGAACGGTCAGCGCCACCCGGTCCCAGCGGCCGGGACGGGAACGCACATGGTTGAGCCGCACGGAGGTGTAACTGTAGGACTTTCCCCGGTGCTCGATGGAGACCACCAGCAGGGTGTTCTTCGTGGTATCCCGCCGGGGCAGGCTGAGATACAGCGAGGCCCGGACCTGGCGGCGATCCGCCAGCAGTTCCCTGACCGGGAGGTTCAGACCCGGGCTGAACTCGGTGCGCCCATCCATCCGGAAGGCATGCCGGCCCCGGTGGACGGTGTCGGAGGAGAGAAAGGAACCGTCCCAGGCATCGCCGGGGTTTTCGAAGGTATTGTCATAGAGGAGGGTGTCGGATCCGGCGAGGTCCAGCGATTCGGAAAGGGAATCGAATATTGCGTAGCTGTCGGCCGATTGCCCCGCCGGGAGGGCGAGGGAGACGATGCAGCCTTCGTACCATCCGCCCCCGAAGGTCAGCCACGGTTTCAGCGGCCGGAAAAATGCGATCACCTGCTGCCGGGGTTCCTGCAGCAGCGAATCGAGGGGGATCTTTGATTCATGGGCCCCGAAATGGGCATCCCACACCAGCACCGAGCCGGCAGGAAGGGTGTCGAGGTACCGGCTGTCACCGAACAACAGGCACCGAGCCGGATCTCTTGCCCAGGGATCGGCTCCCAGGTAATAAGGAACATTCTGGTCGGTGTAGAACAACAGCCGGTCTTTCCAGGGAGACTTTCCCAGCCAAGCCGTCGTGCGGCGTACGGTCTCCTCCTCGGGCGACAGCGGGGTGGGGATCCTGTGCGAGAGGAATGGGATGAGGATCACGACGGCCGTTATCCCCGTGACCGACAGCGTGGCGATCCATCCGCGGGCCCGCAGCGCCTGCAACCCGTCGTCCATCCCCCTGAGCGCCACCAGCGCCGCCGCCGGCAACACCGCCGCCATCACCCGCTCCAGTCCCATCGATCCGCCCATGGCACGCCAGAAGAGCATCGAATGAAGGGCCAGGTAAGCCAGGAACGGGAGGATGGCGAGCAGAAGAAGCAGGCGGGCGTTGTTCCTCCTTCCTTCCTCCCGCGAGAAGAGGCTGACCATCATGCCTGCGATCCCGGCCGTGAAAAGGATCGTCAGCGGGATCCCCATCATCGACGGGAGGTTCGCCGCGAAATGCCACAGGCTGCCGGCCTCCCGGTAGATCGGGTGGGTGTAATGGACCGGGTAGGGGAAGCGGTTGATCAGCCAGAAGAGATCCCGGTGGAAAATGCCGCCGGCCAGGCTGAAGAACAGGGTGCCGGCCGCCAGGAAGGGGATGGCGGTGTACTGCTTCCTCCACAGGAAGGCCGGCAATAAGAAGGGGAGGAGCATAAATCCTTCGGTGCGGGCGAAGGGGAGGAGCGACCAGATCACGGCCGCCGCCAGGTGACGCTTCTCCATGAAAAGGAATGCGCCCAGCAACAGCAGGAAACCGAAAAGGATCTCGGTCATGGCCGTGGGGATCATCATGAAGTACAGCGGGGTAAAGATAACGAATGGCAGGAGTGCCGGTGCATGCCGGATGCCGAGTTGCCTTGCGGTAAGAAAGGCCAGCCATGCCGTGCCCGTGGCCAGCGCTGCGTTCATCATACGGACGCCGTCCAGCCCGAATTGCGCGAAGGGGGAGGAGAGGATCGTGAAGAGCGGCCGTCCCCACAGGTCGAGGAAAAGCCCGGGATGCCGGAAGGCATGGTGCGAGAGCAGGAAATGCGAAATATTGTCGGCCCCGCCGAAATATCCTTCGGTCAGGAGCGACAGGAGCGACAGAAAGATCAGCAGGCTCGCGGCGATCAGCCGGGGGAAGTGTTTGTTCAATGGGGGAGGCATGGCCCGACGCAGGGATGGAGTGTCACAAAGATAGAAAAGAGGCAGGAACGGGAACGGAAAATCGTTAGCTTTGTCAGGAAATTCATCACCCCGGTACCCGCCCCGTCATGCGGCAATTGAAGCTGTTTCTCCTCGTCACCGTGCTCCTGCTGGCCCTCCTTGTCGCCATCCAACCCCGGGTTGCCCTGCTCCCCGATCCCGTGCTGAAAGGCTTCTACAAGCGGGAACCCGCGCCGGACCCGGAATTCTTCACCTGGCGGCGATGGCTTGCAGGGACGTTCCAGGATACCACCCTGCGAAGGATGAACGATCACGCGGGGATGCGCAACACGCTGATCCGGATCCGGAACCAGGCCGACTTCACCCTGTTCGGCGAAACCCATGCCCGGGGTTTCATCCGGGGGAAACAGGGATGGCTGTTCGAAGAAGATTATATCCTGGAATATACCGGCCGCTATTTCATCGGCGCCCGGGCCATCGACCGTACCCTCGCCCGGCTCAAAGACGTTTCCGACAGCCTGGCGGCCCATGGCATCCCGCTGATCCTCGTATTCGAACCCGGCAAGGCAAGTTTTTCCCCCGGGTATATTCCATCACGATATGAACCGGAACGCCGGACCCTGACCAACTATGAATATTTCACCCGCCGGGCCGGGGAGACTGGCCTGTCGTTCCTCGACCTGAATCGCTGGTTCTTGCAACTGAAGGATACCTCGGCCTATCCCCTCTTCCCGAAATACGGCATGCACTGGAGCCTTTACGGGGTCAGGCTGGCGGCCGACACCCTGTCGAAATTCATCGGCCGGGCGACCGGGACACCCATGCCTTCCTTCCCGGTTGCGGATCCGGAGTTGTCGGACAGGCCCCGCGGAACTGATTACGACATTGCCGAACTGCTCAACCTCCTCTGCCCGTTGCCAGGCACCCCCGGGGCGTATCCCCGCGAATCCTTTTCCGCGATTCCCGACGGCAGCCTGCCCGCGCTCATCATTGCCGACAGCTACTACATCAACCTGGTGGAAACCTACGGGCGCAAGATGTTCGGGAAGCAGGATTACTGGTATTACAACAGCAGCCTTTACCCCCATCAGAATGAACGCCCTCCCGTAAAACCCGACAA
>CAYVVG010000102.1:0-8623 GCA_964455285.1 uncultured Prolixibacteraceae bacterium | reverse complement strand
TCGCATGGGGAAATACCCCGCCCGTTGCCGTCGACCTCACCGAAACCATCGTCTACACCGGGGTGAGCTGCTCCACCACCGCCGCCACCTTCCCCGTCTCTTTCAAGCCCTGGCCCGTCACCCCCGACCCCATCGCAGGACCCGCCAGCGTGTGCAAATCGTCCATCCGGACCTATTCAGTCACCCCTATAGCCTATGCCACTTCCCATATCTGGAATTTCACAGGCAGCGGGGTAACCATCGTAAATAACGGAAGTGCTTCCATCAAACTTCTCTTCACCTCGTCAGCCACCGACGGTCAACTAACGGTCACCGGGCGAAATGACTGCGGAGACGGACCCACCTCCGTTCCGCTCTCCATCGAGGTACATCCGCTGCCCGTGGTATCCTATACCCAGTGCCATGATGTCGTCACTACTAAAAATGCAAAGCCTTTTTTACTCAAGGGGGGAAATCCCATTGGTCCCACCGGCACCTACCACCTGAACTTCGCCTCGAACCCCGCCCTGGCCGGCGATATCTTCAACCCGGGCGACGGAGGCGTGAACGTGGGGACCAATACGATCTTTTACATATATACCACCGTTCACAATTGTCCTGACACCGCCATTCAGACCATCACCGTGCTTCCGTCCAATGCCGGATACATCTGCGGCAGTTCCCTGCTGACCGACCCGCGCGATCCTTCCGTGAGTTACCGCACCTTCCCCATCGACACCAAATGCTGGATGGCCGAGAACCTGCGGTTCGGGGCCACGGTGACCAGTCCCTCGCAATCGCAGCCCAAAGCGCAGACCGACAACTGCATCAACGAGAGATATTGTTTCACCACCGACGATGCCAGCTGTTCCAAATACGGAGGATTATACCAGTGGGATGAGCTGACCGGTTACAAACAATCACAGTACCCCTACCAGGGATTATGCCCTCCCGGCTGGCATATCCCCACAACGGCCGAATGGTCGGACATGATCGACAAGATCTCCCAGATGACGCCCGGGGTCGGACTGGCCGGCAGTTTCCTCCAGTATTCCGGAGGATTTGACGCCCGGATGAACGGGCTTTTTTACCTGAACAACCTGTGGGCTTTCGACAGCGGCGAACCGTTGGCTACCATGTTCTGGACCTCGACCGAAGTGAATGGAAAGCCGGTTGCCAGAGGGATGAATTCCAGCACATTGTCGGTTTCATACTACGAAAGTTCGAAGGTCAATGCATTCCCGGTAAGGTGTATAAAAGATTAAACGGCGCGGCACTGCGTCCCAACAGGAAAAGAGCGTAGGAAAGGAAGAGATGAGATTCAGTCACCGACAGATAAGGCTTGCCATCACATGCGGCCTGTTTATCCTCAGTCTGGCAGCATCGGCAAGCCGGAAAAGTCATCCCCACAACATCATTTCTGAACAGTTCCCTGCCTTACGGGCTGTTTATCCGCTTGATGATACGACCCGGAAGGGAGAGGTTTACATCCGTGCGATCTCACCGGAGAAACTGGCCAAAAGGAACCCCAAAAATACGGATGCAGTTCTTGAAGGAGCAGTGCCCTGCGCAACAGCGCTGGTATCCTGTTCAGGGAACACCTACTCCTTCCCGGCCGGGACCGAAGGCTGGGCACCGGATCCGATAGAAGGATATCCCAACTACGGATGTCTGGGCCAAATGGGTGCTCATTATGCTCCCGGACCGGCCTGGTACTACATGCAGGTAGGTTCTCCCGGAGATATTACGATCTTCATGGAAAAAACAGGCGCCGGCGGTAACGATGTGGATTTCATATGCTGGGGACCTTTCTCCAGCCTGACCGAAGGCTGCGCAGTCGGATTGACCGGCACCTGCAGGCCCGAAGATCCCTGCTGCAATAACACCACCCCAGGGTGCACCTATCCGAAAGGGAACATCGTCGATTGCAGTTTCTCAGGGAGTGCTACCGAAACCTGTCACATCCTGAACGCACAGGTGGGCGAGATCTACATCCTCCTGCTTTCCAACTGGGACGGCGGCGAAGGAACCATCACCTTTTCTCAAACCGGCGGCACCGGTGTGACCAACTGCAGCATCGTCATCAACTGCTCGATGATCGCGATCACCGCCAACCCCTCCGCCTGCGACCCCGGCAACAATACCTATTCGGTTACCGGAGCGATCGAATTCAGCAACCCGCCACCCACCGGCACCCTGACCATTACGGATATCACGGCCATTCCTCCGGTTTCCCAGAGTTTTATACCCAGCCAGTTTGCCAGTCCGCTCGACTACACACTGAGCGGCATTCCCTGCGACGGATTGGTTCACACCCTGTCGGCATCGTTTTCCGACAGCGTCAATTGCAACATGACCCACACCTACACGTCACCTGGCCCCATGTGCCCTTCGGCGATCCTCTCCGGCGGCGGAAGCATCTGCGACGACGGCAGCCAGACAGTCGACCTGGTTTTCACCCTCACCCAGGGCGCTCCCCCCTTCAACCTGGAATATACTGTGGATGGAGGCACTCCGGTCCAGGTCAACTACATTGCTGCATCCCCCTACACGATCACCACCTCCGCACCCGGGGTATATGCGCTCACAGCCGTATCGAATATTGCATGCGCTACCGGAGGGAGTGCTTCAGGCACGGCCACCGTGACACTGAATCCTTTACCGGCACTGACATTCCCATCCCTGGCCCCTATATGTATCAGCGCTAATCCCCTGCCCCTGAATACCGCCAACCCGGCTGGCGGAGTCTATTCAGGCCCCGGGGTGACGGCCGGCATCTTCAGTCCATCCGTCGCCGGGGCGGGAACTCACACCCTGCAATACGTGTATACCGATGCCAACGGGTGCACCGACTCGACCACCCAGACCATCACGGTCAACCCACTTCCGGTTGTTGATTTCCCTGCCCTGCCCGGACAATGCATTTCCTCCCCCGCTCTGGTGCTCACCTCGGGCACACCCTCCGGCGGGAGCTATTCCGGGCCCGGCGTTGTCGCCGGAAGCTTTAGCCCTGCGCTGGCAGGTACCGGCATTCATCCTTTAACGTACCATTTTACAGACCTGAACGGATGTACCGACTCCGCCTCCGCCACCGTTGAAGTCAACCCCGAAGGCCAGGTCGATGATCCGACGGACCAGGCGCTATGCAACGGCGTGACTACACTGGCGATCAACTTCACCACCACCAATACCATCGGAACCACCTCCTACAGCTGGGTCAACGACAACCCCGCAATCGGTCTGGCTGCCAACGGGTTGGGGAACATACCCGCCTTCCCGGGGATGAATCCCGGGGCTAACCCGGTGACCGCCACCGTCACCGTGACCCCGCATTTGACCAATAACGGGGTCACCTGCGAGGGACCGGCACAGAGTTTCACCTTCACCATCAACCCGACAGCCCAGGTCAACGATCCCACCGACCAGGTGGTGTGCAACGGGTTCCCGACGTCATTGGTGACCTTCACCTCGAACAACACCGGCGGCACGACCACCTATTCGTGGGTGAACGACACCCCTTCCATCGGTTTGGCCGCCAACGGGTTGGGAGATATCCCCGGATTCACCGGCATGAATCCCGGTGTTACGCCGGTGACCGCCACCATCACTGTGACGCCTCACTTCACCAACGGCAGCGTGACCTGCGACGGACCCACCCAGAGCTTCACCCTCACCGTCAACCCGACGGCACAGGTCAACACCCCGGCCAACCAGGCCGTCTGTCACAACAAACCGACCGCGGCCGTGAACTTCATCACCAACAATACCGGCGGGACCACCTCCTTCACCTGGGTCAACGACACCCCCTCCATCGGGCTGGCCGCCAACGGCGCAGGAGATATCCCCGGATTCACCGGGATGAATCCCGGTGCTACGCCGGTGATCGCCACCATCACCGTCACCCCGCACTTCACCAACGGCAGCGTTACCTGCGACGGACCCGCCCGGAGCTTCACCATCACTGTCAACCCCCTGCCCGTGCCGCACATATTCGGTCCCGGCTCGGTCTGCTCCGGCACCACCGGCGTCGTCTATAACGCCGAACCCGGCAATGCCGCCTACACCTGGACCATCACCTCCGGCGGAACCTTCACCCCGGGACCCGCCGCACACGAGATCACCGTGAGCTGGAACATCATCGGTCCGCAAACCCTCACCGTCAACTTCACCGACCCCAACGGGTGCACCGCCGAGTCGCCCACATCCCGCATCATCAGCGTTCAGACCCTGCCAGTGCCCACCCTCACCGGCGACCAGCACGTGTGCGCGGGCAACACCAAAACCTACCGCACCGACCGCGGGGCCACCTCTTACGTGTGGAGCATCCCGGTGGCCGCCGGTCCCTTCACCGGAGGAACCGCCAGCGACAGCACCCTCACCATGACCTGGAACAACCCCGGAACCTACACCATCACCGTCAATTACACCGTCGGCTCCACCGGCTGCACCGCCGCCACACCCACCCCTCTCCAGGTCATCGTCAACCCCAATCCCACCCCGGTCATCCAGGGACCCACGACCCCCATCTGCGGCTATTCCAGCCAGGTGTACTTCACCGCCGGAAGCGGCAACACCTACCAGTGGACCGCCACCGGAGGGGTGATCCAGCCTCCGGCCAACGCCCCTTCCGTCACCATCGCCTGGGGAAACACCCCCCCGGTGGCCGTTGACCTTACCGAAACCATCGTCTACACCGGGGTGAGCTGCTCCACCACCGCCCCCGCCTTCCCCGTCTCCTTCAAGCCCTGGCCCGTCACCCCGGGCACCATCACGGGTCCTGAAAGCGTCTGTCAATCATCCATTTATACCTATTCCATTGCCCCCATTGCGAATGCCATCACCCATGACTGGTCTTACTCCGGAACCGGAGTTACGATCCTCAACAACGGCAGTCCCACAGTGAACCTTGTTTTCAGTTCGACCGCGACCGGAGGACAACTCACTGTTACCGGGCACAATGATTGCGGCGACGGTCCCACTTCGGTCCCCATGATCATTGAGACCCATCCGCTACCGGTGGTCTCCTATACCCTTTGCCACGACGTCATCACCACGAAAAATGCAAAGCCCTTCATGCTAACCGGAGGAAACCCTTCGGGACCCAGCGGCACTTACCACCTGAACTTCCCCTCGAACCCCGCCCTGGCCGGCGATCTCTTTAACCCGGGCGACGGAGCTGTCAACACAGGAGCCAATACAATCTATTACATCTATACGACTGTCCACAACTGCCCGGACACCGCTGTTCAGACCATCACCGTGCTACCTTCCAACGCCGGGTACATATGCGCAAGCAGCCTTCTGACCGACCCTCGCGATCCTTCCGTGAGCTACCGCACCTTCCCCATTGGCACGCAATGCTGGATGGCTGAGAACCTGCGGTTCGGAACCACGGTGACCAGCCCGTCGCAATCGCAGCCCAAAGCCCAGACCGACAACTGCATCAGTGAGAAGTATTGTAACCCATCCGATAATGCGGCCTGTTCCAATTATGGCGGTCTTTACCAGTGGGATGAACTCACCGGGTACGGCCGGTCGCAGTACCCCTACCAGGGACTGTGTCCTCCCGGGTGGCATATACCCACTTCGGCCGAATGGACCGCAATGATCGACCAGGTAGCCCAGATGTCGCCGGGGGTAGGATTGGCGGGCAGTTTTCTTCAGAATCCCGGAGGATTTGAAGCAAAGGTGAAAGGGATGTATTACCTTAACAACCTGTGGGCTTTCAGCAGCGGCGAACCGTTGGCCACCATGTTCTGGACCTCGACCGGAATAAATGATAAATCCGTTTCCAGAGGACTCAATACCAGTACCTTATCCGTGTCTTATTACGAAAGTTCCAAAGCCAGCGCCTTCCCTGTCAGGTGTGTGAAGGATTGAGGCATGGATCCCACTGAAATTTGTTTTCCTGTTAGGGCATGTGGTAAGGCTGCAAAAATATTGTAACTTTACCACGGATAAATTGTTACCCCAGCAACGTTTTCACCTTCGATCCCCCTGCCGATGAGACAAACTTTACATCATTTTCTTTACCGACCGGGTCTCTGTTTTTTTATAATGATGGTTGCGACGACCCTTTTCCCCCGGCTGGCAAACGGCCAGGAGTTTATACCCGGGCCACCGCTGATGCCTGTTTCCGTGCATATCCATGAACATGGAGAGGGTGATGGCGACGAGCACGCAACCGAAGGAAAGCTTCCGGATCCGGGTGCCGAATGGGGAAACGGATGGAATCCCGGGTGGGAGACCGATGAGGCGACCAACTGTGCCAATTCCAATTTCTCCCTCGGAGATTTCACCAACTGGCAGGGTTGTTTTGGATTGTGGTGCGATTCAAGCGGACCGTTCCAGACACGATGCAATGCCGGCAATTTTGTGGCATTGAAACCACCCTGTACCAATACGGGTATGCCATGGATCAATACTCCACCTGCAGGTGGACACTATTCGATCCAGGACACGATCGCCGGCGGAAAATTCGATCCCTGCATTCCTGCATTGAGAAAGGTGTTCCCCGGTGAAGCCCGTTCCTGCCTCTTGGGCAACAGAACCTGTGTCAATAATTCAGGAGGCGGGTACATCGATCAGCTGACATACCAGATCACCTATAACGAAACAAATAGCTTCCTCATCTATCGGTCTGCCGTGGTTTTAAGAGATCCCAACGATCCCACGCATTCCACAGCCAATAAACGCCCCAGGTTCACCATCGAGATCAAAGACCATGCTACCGGCACACTGTTGGATCCACTTTGCGGGTTTTATGACCTTTACCCGGGTGATGGAGTTACCTCCTGGAATACCTCCGGATCCTGGGTCTGGAAAGACTGGAGTACGATCGGGGTGGATATCTCGTCGCTGACCGGGGTACTACCCGGCCAGTTGCTCGATGTTGTTTTCACCGTTCACGGTTGTTCCTATACCGCGCATACCGGCTATGCCTACATTTCGGCCACCTGCGGATCCATGAACATCAGCAACTCAGGGTGTCAGAACTCGGGAACGGTCGTCATGACCGCGCCTCCGGGTTTCGCGACCTATCAGTGGTACGGCCCGATCTGCAAACCACCCAACCCACCCTGTCCCACTCCGGCCCCCCTCTTCTATACCGGAAATCCCTGCACAGTCACCACTGCCCAGGGAGCCCTGACCGGGAACCAGTTCGATCTGATCCTCACGGCACTCAATGGGTGCCAGGTGAAGCATGTCATTCAAACCATCTCGTTCACCATGGTGGAACCCGGATTTCAGTCGGTGGTCAATTGCGTCGGAAATCCCAGCATGTTCATCGACACCTCCACCACCACCAACCCATTTCAGCCCATCACCAAAAGAAGATGGAAGTTCGACACCGACAGCGCGTGGACTGTGGTCAGCACGAACGATACGGTATATCATACGTATCACGTTCTCGGACAACACATCGTAACGATGGAAACGCTGTCTCAGGACAGTTGTCCCGGTTCCCTCACCGATACCATCTGGGTAGGTCCTCCGCCGGCCATCACCAATTACAGTGCAGGAGATACGATATGCTCGCAAGACAGCCTCAACTACACCATGACCTTTTCCCAGACCGGGGCCAATGCCATGTGGACCAGCACGGTAACATCAGGAACCGCCACCATCACCCATATTCCTGCCTCACAAACCGGAGTAACCATCCGGGATAAGATCGTGAACAATGGCGCCGTGGATGCCGTGGTCACCTATTCCATCATACCCAAGATCGGAGACTGTCATGGGCCTGACACAACATATGTCGTTCGGATCCATCCGCTACCCGACCCGGTCATTACAGGAGCCGACACAGTTTGTATGGCATCCTCCGGAATCGGTTACGAAACGGCTTCCGGCAAGACTGGCTACACCTGGACCATTACCCCCGGAGGAACGATCACCGGAGGAGCAGGTACCGACTCCATCACCGTTTCCTGGAATATGATCGGGACCCAGGGCATTACCGTGAACTACACCGACACCACCGGTTGCGACGCCGATACCGCGACCCTGAAGACGGTCACGGTATTGCAACTCGGTCATGTGAACGACCCTGCCGATCAATTTGTCTGCAACGGCTCCCAGACCGGAGCCGTCAATTTCACCTCGAACAACACCGGGGGAACCACCACCTATACGTGGACCGGGACCAATCCGGCCATCAACATCCCCGCCACCGGCGCAGGGAACATCCCCGCCACCACGGTGAACAACCCGGGTACGACGCCCGTGACAGACACCCTCACGGTCATTCCCCATTTCACTGTCGGAACGAATACCTGCGACGGCCCCTCCCAGCAGTTCGTCATCACAGTCAATCCTACCGCCCAGGCGGACGATCCCGCCAACCAGGTGATCTGCAACGGCGATACCACAACCACCGTCGTGTTTTCCACCAACAGAACCGGCGGGATCACCAGCTACACCTGGGTGAACGACACCCCCTCCATCGGACTGGCCGCCAATGGATTGGGGAATATCCAGACTTTCACCGGGATGAATCCCGGTGTTACGCCGGTGACTGCCACCATCACTGTGACGCCTCACTTCACCAACGGCAGCGTGACCTGCGACGGACCCACCCAGACCTTTACCATCACCGTCAACCCGACGGCCCAGGTCAACGATCCCACCGACCAGGTGG
>CAYVVG010000101.1:0-8721 GCA_964455285.1 uncultured Prolixibacteraceae bacterium | reverse complement strand
CGTCCCGATCCCCCGAGGCTGGTCAACGATTTCGCAGGGATCCTTTCGGCTGACGAGGCCGGTTTGCTGGAGCGCAAGCTGGTGACCTTCAATGATTCGACAAGTACACAGATTACCGTGGTGATCGTCAAATCGCTGAACGGGTACGACAAGCATGATTTTGCCCAGCGGCTCGGGCAATTGTGGGGTGTCGGTCAGAAAGGCAAGAACAACGGCGCCGTCGTGCTGGTGAAACCGAAGTACCCGCAGGAAAAGGGTGAGGTCAGCATACAGACCGGGTACGGCCTGGAAGGATCCATTCCCGACGCCCTGGCAAAAAGGATCGTGGAGAATGAAATGATCCCCCGGTTCCGGAAGGGGGATTATTACGGAGGGATTGACGCCGCTGTTTCCACCATGATCTCACTGGCCAAAGGCGAATTTTCCGCTCAGCAGTACGACAAGCGATCGAAGGACAAGGCAAAACCCTTGGCCATTTTCCTTCCCCTGCTCATCATTGCCCTGGTGTTCATCCTGATGCGCTCAAGCGGGTCGCGCGGGGTTTCCATGGGAAAGAGCATACCTTTCTGGACCGCCTTCTGGCTGCTGGGTTCCATGGGAAGGGGACACAGCGGATCCTGGAACGATTTTTCATCCGGCAGCGGCGGCTTCGGCGGGGGCGGTGGTGGCTTCGGCGGCTTCGGCGGAGGCAGTTTCGGCGGAGGAGGCGCCGGCGGCAGCTGGTAAAAAAAATGAGGGCGGCCTTTTGAGCTGCCCTCATTTTTTATAGACGGTCCCGGTTACTGGATCCCCAATTTCTTTTTCACGAGGTTCATCACGTCGTCGGCCTCATCCTTGTATATGATCAACTCTTCAACGGCATTCAGGATGTAGGTATATTTATTTTCCTTGGCCACCTCTTTAATAGCCGCTTTCGCCTTGTCGATGAAGGGGGCTACCAGTTCCTGCTGTTTGGCCTGAAGGTCCTGGCTGGCTTTCTGCTGGAAAGCGTCGATACGGCCCTGAAGGTCGGTCAGTTCTTTCTCTTTGGTCTGCTTGATCAGGTCGGACATGCTGGCGGCCTGCGACTGGTAATCGGTGTACTTTCCTTCAAACTCGGCCTTCATGGCATCCATCTGGTCGGTGAGTGTTTTCTGGTACGACTGGAGCTTTGTTTTCACCGAATCAATTCCCGGCATGCCCGCAAGCAGGGTATTGAAATCGATATATCCGATCCGTGACTGCGCCTGCACCTGGGAGGTGAATGCGAATCCGATGATCAATACAAGGGCAGCAAAGAACTTAGCGAAATTTTTCATCTTGGTTGATTAATTGGTTTATACTATAAATTGGTGCAAAAGTAAACATTTTTTTATTTCCTGCCTTCCCGTTCCACCGCGCCGCCCGGTGGAGTCTCCCGTGTGTCGCCGGACTTTGCGCCCGAAGGGGAAGGCGGTGCTCCCGGAGTGGTACTGCCGGCTGGTTTGGCTTTCCCTTTACGGTTGCTCATGCTGGCGCCCAGGTTGTCGAGCACCTCATCGCTGATATCGTATTTGGGATTTGCATACATCATGGTCAGACTTCCTCCTTTGTCGAAGATCACCGCATAATTGTTGCTGGTGGCTATCTCCTGGATGGCGTTATACACCTTTTCCTGGATCGGCTTCACCAGCTCCTGGCGCTTTTTAAACAAGTCGCCGTCCTTGCCGAAACGGGCGCGCTGAAGGTTTTTGGCTTCCTTTTCCTTTTCCACGATCTCCTGCTCTTTCTTCTTTTTCAGGTCCTCGGGCAGGAGCACCGACTGGGTCTGGTAATCTTTATACATTTTATCCACCTCGGCGAACTTCGATTCCAGCTCTTTCTGCCACTGGGCCGAGATTTCATCAAGCTGTGACTGTGCTTCGGCAAATTCGGGGATGTTGTCGAGAATATACTGGGTATCGACGTAAGCGAATTTCTGTGCCACGGCTGTCATTGCTGTCAGCATGGCGATCATGATTATCCACGTTGCTTTTTTCATGATTCAGGAATTGATGGAAAGATTAATCGATGGATGAATTGATGGAAAAGTGAAACTGTCCTTTGTTGGCGCTCGGGACACCCGGGACATCATCGAGGCCGTAGCCCCAGTCGAGGCCCAGCAGACCGAACATGGGCAGAAAGACCCTTAACCCGAATCCCACGGAACGGTAAACGTTGAAGGGATTGAAGTTCTTCCACTTCAGCCAGTCGTTGCCTGCTTCGGCGAATCCAAGGCCAAAGATGGTCGCATTCGGATTGAGCGAGATAGGGTAGCGGAGTTCGAGGGTGTAACGCGTGTAAACCGTACCACCGGTAGTCGACGGATATCCCGGGGTGAGTGAATTGTTGGTATATCCGCGCATCCCGATCAGGTCGCGTCCGTCCATGTTGTTGTATCCGGTCAGCCCGTCGCCCCCAAGGTAGAAGCGCTCGAAAGGGGTAACTCCAAGGTTAGCGTTGTAGGCTCCCAGCAGACCGAACTGCAGCCGGGGAGTCAGCACCAGTTTCTCGATGAGGTTGACGTACCATGACCCCTTGAACTTGATCTTGTAGTATTCGACCCAGCGGTACCGTTCGTTGGCCTCCATGTTCGCGTAATCCACGTTGCCGCGGAACGCCGAATAGGGAGGAGTGAGCTCGAAACTCAGGTTCAGGTCCGAACCGGTCCGGGCGAAGATGATCGCGTCGGTGGAATTGCGCGCCAGTCCGAGCGTATAGCTGAGGGCATTGTACACTCCGTTGCCGCCGCCGAATGTAAAGATGGATGTATAGTTGTAGGTGTTGTAGCGATTGTAGTTCAGATCATGCGAAAGGAAAAAATAGTCGTCGGGCCAGCGCAACTGGGTGCTCAGCCTGACGAGAATCCCGTCGATCTTAAAATAGGCATAGCCTTCGTCGCCGGAGGAATAGCCGTTGGTGTACTTCGAGTGATAATACGAAAGGCTCAGTCCCAGGGGCTTCCGGCCGCCTAGCCAGGGTTCGGTGAACGAGAAACTGTAGCTGAAATATCCCTTCCCGTAAGTCTGGAATCGCAGCGAGAGTTTTTGCCCGTCGCCCGATGGGATGGGTTTCCACGAACTTCCTTTGGTGATGTTGCGGAGGGAGAAATTATTGAACGAAAGTCCCAGCGTTCCCACGATCCTGCCATAACCCCAGCCTCCTGAAAGTTCGATCTGGTCGGCCGAAGTTTCGGTCACATCGTAGGAGATATCCACGGTTCCGTCGTCGGGGTTGGGGTTGACATTGGGGGAGAGTTTTTCCGCGTCGAAATAGCGAAGCTGCGCCAGTTGCCGTTGCGACCGGATCAGCCGGTCGCGGCTGAAAAGCTGCCCGGGCCTGGTTTGGATCTCGCGCAGGGCGACATGGTCGTTGGTTTTGGTATTGCCTTTGATGGTCACGCGGTTAACGGTCGCCTGCTCGCCTTCCCTCATCCGGATCTCCAGGTCGATCGAATCGCCCTCTACGCGTGTTTCCACCGGAACGACATCGAAAAACAGGTATCCGTCGTCCATGTACAGCGACCGGATGTCAGCCCCGTCGGGATTATAGGTCAGCGCCTCTTCCAACGCAGCCTGATCATACACGTCGCCTTTCCGGATCTTCAGCACACGGTCGAGGAACTGGGAGGTATATTTGGTATTTCCCACCCATGCAATGCTGCGGATATAATATTTGATCCCCTCTTCCACCCAGATGTCGATGTTGATGGTGTTGTCGCTGTTCTTCGATATCGAATCCCGGATGATTCGGGCATCGCGGAAACCCAGCGAGTTGTATTTGGCCACGAGCAATTGCTTGTCGGTTTCATACTCCTCTTCGATGAATTTTGCCGATTTGAAGATGCGAAGGCGGATGTTTTCAGAAGCATGTTTCCCCAGCACGTTCACGATCTCGACAAAATCAAGGGTGGCCGCCTCAAGAGTGGTGTTGTACACCACCTTGTCGAGGTCGTTCATCGGGTTGAAGAGGCTTTTTTCCTTGGTCTTCTTGAATGCGCCCTTGATGGTTTCGGCGCTCAGGTTCTGGTTCCCGTGAATATTGACCATGTACACCTTCACCTTCTGGTTGCGGTCGATCCTGATATACATGGTCACTTCGTTGGCTGCCGCACTGTCCTTTTTCGTGGTAATGTCGATGTCGGCATTCAGGAACCCCTTTTCATTATAGAATTTCTGAATGATGTTGCGGGTCTTGATGACCAGGTTGTCGGTGACATAGTCCCCCTTGACCAGCCGGATCTTTTCGCGGAGGTCGTCGGCGTCGGATTTCTTGATCCCGGTGAACTGGAATTTCGACAGGCGGGGGCGTTCCGTCAGGTGAAAGTCAAGAAACACCTGGTCCTCAACCACCTTGGAAACAGACACCCGCACATCTTCGAACAAGCCCTGCTCCCAGAGTTTTCTGACCGACAATGTGATCTTGTCGCCGGGCACTTTCACGCGGTCGCCCACGGAAAGTCCCGAGAGCATGATGAGTACATTTCCGTCGAGGTACCTGACCCCGCTGACGGTGATGCCGCCGATGTAGTACTCTTTCGGGTTGCTGTAATCGATCGCCCGGCCGTCGCCAAAAGTGATCTGGGCGGCCAGGGGAAAGGTAAGTAAGAGCAGGGAGGCAAGTATCAGTAGTGTTCTCCGTTTCATCCGGGTCTAGTTTCTTTATTTTCCTTTTGTTTCATTCAGTTGTTCACTGGTCAGCCCGAACCGTCGTTCCCGTCGCTGAAAATCCAATATTGCCCTGTGGAAGTCCTCCTTCCCGAAATCAGGCCAGAGTACAGGGGTGAAATAGAATTCGGAATATGCGATCTGCCATAAGAGGAAATTGCTGATGCGATATTCACCGCTGGTCCGGATCAGCAACTCGGGATCCGGCATGGCAGCAGTTTCCAGGGCGGAAGCGAACATGGCGGCATCGATCCGGTCGGAGGTCAGTTCGCCTGCTTCTATTTTCCTTGCCAGTTTACGCACTCCTTCGACCAGCTCCCAGCGGGCGCTGTAACTCAGGGCCAGCACAAGGGTCAGTCCGGTGTTTTCCCGTGTCGCATCGATGGCTTTGCGGAAGTCATTCCGGCTTTTCTTCGGAAGGCTTTCGAGATCGCCGATGGCCAGCAACCGTACATTATTCCCGGTCAGCGTCTTCATCTCCTTTTGCAGGGAGTTGACCAGGATGCGCATCAGGGCGTCCACCTCGTATTTGGGACGCTTCCAGTTCTCGGTCGAAAAAGCGTACAGTGTCAGATAACGGATGCCCAGTTCGGCAGCCGCTTCCACCGTATTCCGAACGGCGCTCACCCCTTTCTCATGGCCCAGGGTGCGGGAAAAACCGCGTTGTCGGGCCCAACGGCCGTTCCCGTCCATGATGACCGCCACGTGAAGGGGTAACCGGTTCCTGTCGATCTGTTCTTTCAGTTCACTCATTCGGCTCTCAATGGTTCAGGTCGCGGCATTTCCGTTTCGACAACAGGTTGAATTTATAGGTGAGCGAAGCTCCGAAAAAAGCATACCAGTCCTTGTTCGATTCGTTCCCCCGCTGCATTCCGGGCTGGTGGTTCCGGGCAGGGTCGGAAAGCATGCCGGCAAGATCATTCTCAGCGATCATGCTCCCATTGAGGTAGTAGGTCTTGCTGACATCGTCGAGGTAGTCGTTGAATGTCTTGTGCATTTCCCAGTACACATGCAATCCCAGCCGGTCGCCCAGGCTGTACTTTACGCCCAGTCCGAACGGGATCCCGACGCCCACCGAACCGTAGGGCGACCGTCCCTCGTAACCGATCTGCTGTCCCTCCGTTCCGATCTCCCGCAGCGAGGTGCCGTTGATCCGGGGATCGTAAAAGAACACCGAAATCCCGCCATAAATATAGGGCGAAAATGCACTCATCCGGCTCCCGGTGAAATAGGGACGGAAATTGAATTCCACAACCCCCGAGATGTCCGTCAGGTCACTGGTGAAGGCTAGTCCCCGTTCGGGGAGAAAAGCGGAAGAACCGGCATCGCCTTTGATCGTGCCGCGGGTACCCGAAAGCTTGACAGCCCACCGGGTATCGAGCGTCAGACGGGCCACCAGTCCGTAGGCGATTTTTGTATGCACGAAATGTTTGCCCGGATTCAGGTCGCCGAGATAATATCCCCCGCCGAACGTAGCGCCCACTTCGAGGTCCTGGGCCGCCAGACCGGGAGATAAAAACATCACCGCCAGCATCGGGAATAACAACCGCCACCCGGCCCGGATCCTGCCTTTACGACCAATGGTATTGACCTCAGCTCTCAACATTTCTACTAACGGCCGGGACCGAAAATTATTGGGCGACCCGCGTGGTTTAACATAAAATTATCAATTCCGGTTATCCAGTCCCCAGTTCAGTTTTTCACGGATGGTCTGGAAAAAATCCTTTTCGTTCAGCCGGAGCAGCCTGATCCGGTAGGAAGCCTTTCTGACGACCAGTTCCACGGTGCGGTCCACGCTGGCCGTGCGTGAATCGAGGCTGACCAGGAATCCCGGGTTATTCCCTTCCACCCGGATCCGGATGGTGGCATCGTCGCGGATGATGATCGGCCTTACGGTGAGGTTGTGGCTGGCAATCGGTGTGATGAGGAAATTCTCGGAACCGGGAGTGACGATTGGACCGGTGCAACTGAGGGAATATGCGGTCGAACCGGTCGGGGTCGCAATGATCAGCCCGTCGGCCCAGTAGGTATTCAGAAATTCATCGTTGATCCAGGTTTTGATGGTCAGCAGCGACATCACATTGGGCTTGTACACCGTGAGGTCGTTCAGGGCATGGTTGTTCCCTTCGAAAAGATGACCGGGAGCATCGAGCCGGAGCAGTGTCCGGTTTTCGAGCTGGTACCTGCCATTGGCGATCGCATCGAGCGCGGGAAGGATCTGTTCTTTCTGAATGCTCGACAGAAACCCGAGCCGTCCGAGGTTGATGCCGGTGATGGGAATGTCCGAATCGCCCGCCAGGTGGATGGCGTCGAGGATGGTGCCGTCGCCGCCGATCGAAAAGAGAAAGTCCACCCTGCCGGTGATCTCCGACTGACGGGTAAAGAGCTCCGGCACCCTGGCGAACTTCAGGCGGCCGCGCAGGGAGTCATAAAACGGGGCATAGCAAACGACATTCCATCCCGCGCGGTCGAGCGCGTCGACAAGTTCCTGGATGTAAGGGATCGCCGCATCCGTGTCGGTCTTCCCAAACAGGGCAATGTTCATCGATTCAGGTGATTTTCCGGTCAGCGCGCAAAGGTACGTTAATTTACCGTATCAATCGCAGCCAGGGGTTAAATGGGCGCCACAAAATGCAGGTAAACCCCGGGACGGAAGAGGTGGTTCACCGATCCCTCCAGCCTGATCACGAGGTCGTAATAGGTAACGAAGTCCAAACCCATCCCGTACCCCGCCAGAAGCCGGTTTTGCAGTGAATTTCCCTGCCCTGTTCCACTTCTCCCTGAACCGGCATATCCCAGGTCGACGAAAACATTCAGGTACAAAGCCAGCGGGATGGCATTGAATTTCGGGGAGGATAGAAATTCCAGTTTACGCACGTGCTGGGGGATCAGAGCATACTTCACCTGGTTCTTCCACAGTGCGAAATGGGCCCCGTCCGCCACATAGTATTCATACCCCCGCACAAAATCCCTCTCGTAACCCAGTCCGCGTTGCAGGAGATACGGGGGAGGCCCGGAAAGACCCAGTTTGCCGGTAAAACCGGTTGCACCGTACCATCGGGAGGAGAATTTCCGGTAAAAACGCAGGTTGGTGTACAACCAGTTATTGTGCGCGTCCGACAACGGAAAAGTGACCCCGCCTTCGGCATCCACACAGTACCCGGTGAGCGGGTAATACTGCACGTCGCGACGGTCGTGCCTGAATCGGTAGGAAAGGGTGAAAAACTCCCGGATCGCCCGGGGCTCTTCCAGGTACCCCTCGACCCTGTAAACGCTGGAATCGATCCTGTTGCGGGCATAAACGAAACGCACCGTGTGCAGGGTGTACAGATCGGGGCGGACCAGCAACTCCCCGAAGCCGACGACCGCCTCCTTCAGGAACCGGTCGTCGGCCCTGAAGTAAACGGGCTTGTTGTTGCGGGTGGTCACCGCTACTTCATGGTTTCGGTCGAAGGAGAGTCCGAACCCGAGACCCACGGTCTGCCGGTCGTCGAGGAAGGGGAAACGGTATGTGAACCCGTATCGCTGGTTGAACCCCGCATGCAGCAGGATCTGCAGCGTTTCATTCCTGCCCCTGACATTGAAAAAGGTCATGTCGACTCCGTAGGAGAGCCGTCTCAAATCCCGGCTCTCCCACCATACGTTGAAATTCCGGTCGGAGATTTCGAAGAAAGGGATCGGCCAGGCGTACCACCGTTCCACCACCGAGATCGCCACCTCGACAGAATGGGTTAGCCGGTCGCAAAGGGTATCGACCGTTACCTGGTTAAAAAGCCGGGTGTTGAATATGTTTTGCCTGGCAGCCGTCATCAGGCCTCCCAAGTGGCTGGTTACCAGGGTGTCCCCGGTATGGAATCCCAATTCCCGCAACAGGATCCTGTCGCGGGTCAGGCGGTTCCCCGTCAGGGTGATCTTCCTGACAGTGACGCTGTCTCCTTCCCGTTGAGACTTGTCCCTCCCCTCCCCGGCCGCGGCCGGGAAGGGTGCCGCCCCAGACAAAGCCCACAGCCACACGAGGAACCCCGGGGGGCGCAACGAACAGAAGGTGAGGAAAATA
>CAYVVG010000100.1:0-9330 GCA_964455285.1 uncultured Prolixibacteraceae bacterium | reverse complement strand
CCATACACAATCCTACAGCTTCATAAGGCAAGATGACATTTAACACGAGTTCATGAAATTCACGAACGTACCGGACTCTCATTCAGGGAGGTTATAAACCTTTCAAAGGGTGTTACATTGCCAATAATTCCATTGAACGATCTGTTACTCCACCATAACGAATTTGCAAGAGAGGTAATAAAAGCAGTTCGTCCCCTTGAATACTTCAAGGAGTACCTTACCAGTGGCTATTATCCCTATTTCCTCGAAAACAAGCCCTCATATTTGCAAAAACTTGCTGAAACGATAGATCTGGCATTGAATACCGACCTCCCGTCAAATTCTGAAGTAACCTATGCGAGCATCGAAAAACTCAAACAACTGTTGTATATTATAGCTCAAAGTGTGCCTTTCCAGCCCAATGTGAGCAAACTTGCCGAAAGGATAGGGGTTTCGCGCAACACCCTTGTGTTATTTTTCAGATATCTCGAAGACCTC
Source organism: uncultured Prolixibacteraceae bacterium (assembly GCA_964455285.1). GTDB lineage: Bacteria > Bacteroidota > Bacteroidia > Bacteroidales > FEN-979 > CAIVAT01. The sequence goes on along the minus strand of CAYVVG010000100.1, from coordinate 8,853 downwards.
AGGATTATCAAAAGGGTTTTTTCTTCAACTCGGGGTATCGGTTTGCTCCAAAAACCTGATAAAATACTTATGCACCATCCCAACCTTCACTATGCGCTTGCCGATGTTAATGCAAATATCGGAAGCAGCAGGGAAAGCTTCTTTGTTAACCAGACAGGATATCAAAATGACGTTTATTACACGAAGCAAGGAGACTTTGTGGTCAATGGGATCACTTATGAAGTCGGAGGCAGGAATAAAAATTCACGCCAAATTCTGAACATCGAAAATGCTTATATCGTATCGGATGATCTCGAAATCGGAATCAATAACAAACTACCGTTGTGGATTTTCGGGTTCCTTTATTAGCGTTTTTTCCACTCAGGGCTGCAATATTTAAAACCCGCGCAAACCCTGCTCAGGTCCAATAAAAAACCCCTCTGCTGATTTGGCCGCAAAGTGGGAGAGGTTCAAATGTTAGGTGTCAGGCATTAAGTCTTAAATGGCAAGTGCCAGGTGCCCCGTGCCAAATCATTGGGACCTGACACCTGACACCTGGCACCTGAACTTGTTGACCCACCAGGATTCGAACCTGGGCCGAGAGAACCAAAATCTCTTGTGCTACCGTTACACCATGGGTCAGGACGATCTACGATCTACGATTTACGATCTACGATCTTTTGTTACTATCCCTTTACCTTCTTACTTTGTCACTCTGTTACTTTGTCACTTTGTTACTTTGTCACTTCGTCACTTTGTTACTTTGTCACTTCGTTACTTTGTCACTTCGTCACTTTGTTACTTTGTCACTTTGTTACTTTGTTACTTTGTCACGCGTCACGAATTCCGCTGCAAATTTAGCAATTTCTTCTACCCCGACCAGCCCCGGCCCTAAAAATTCGCCGCTCCGGTTTCCCGTTTATTTGTACTTTCGCACCATCTTACCGGAAAACCGATTTACAATGAAGAATTTCCAGAAACTGAACAATATCATCGGGTGGTTCACATTTGCCATCGCAACGGCGGTTTACATGCTGACCCTCGAACCCACTGCCAGCTGGTGGGACTGCGGCGAGTACATCGCCACCGCCTTCAAGTTGCAGGTGGGTCACCCGCCGGGAGCGCCTCTCTTCCAGATGATCGGGCGATTCTTCTCCCTTTTTGCCTTTGGCGACACCTCGCACGTGGCCTTCATGGTGAATATGATGTCGGGACTCTCGAGCAGTTTCACCATCCTGTTCCTTTTCTGGACCATCGTGCTGTTTGCCAAAAAGATCGTGGCTCCCCAGGGAAACATGACCGACGGCACCATGTATTCGGTATTCGCAGCTGCTTTCATCGGGTCGATGGTTTACGCGTTCAGCGATACCTTCTGGTTCTCGGCGGTCGAAGGCGAGGTCTATGCCATGTCGTCGATGTTCACGGCGATCTCCTTCTGGGCCATCCTGAGATGGGAAGCCGTGGCCGACGAAAAGCATGCCTACCGATGGCTGGTGCTGATCGCCTTCCTGATCGGTCTCGCCATCGGCGTCCACCTGCTGAACCTTCTCGTGATCCCGGCCACCTGCATGGTGTTCTATTACAAGAAATTCCCGAAGGCAACCAAAGCCGGCATGCTGATCACCTTTGTGCTCTCCATCCTGATCCTGGCCTTCGTGATGTTCATGGTGATCCCCGGGATCGTGGAACTATCCGGTAAGTTTGAACTGCTTTTCGTCAACGGTTTCGGATTGCCGCTCAACACGGGCACCATCTTCTTCTTCCTCCTGCTCATCGGACTGATCGTATGGGGGCTGATGTTCACCCGCAGGCACGGGAAGACGATGCTGAATACGGTTATCCTGTCGTTCACTTTCATCCTGATCGGGTACTCCTCGTTCGTGATGCTGGTCATCCGGGCCAATGCCAACCCGCCGATCAACGAAAACGCCCCGGTCGATGCCGTCAGCCTGTTGTCCTACCTCAACCGCGAACAGTACGGCGACTTTCCGATTGCATACGGCCAATATTACAACGCCCCCATCGTCGACTATGCCGACGGCAATCCCATCTACCAGCGCGACAAGGCCACAGGAAAATACATCGTCATCGACGAACGGAAAGGCACCCAGCCGGTATGGGATCCCCGGTTCACCACCATCTTCCCCCGCATGTGGAGCAACCAGCGCAAAGGATCGGCCGAATTCTATAAAAAGTGGGGAGGGGAGGGGAGGCCCATCGAAGTCACCACCCCCGACGGCAAGACCGAAACCCGCAACCGGCCCACCTTCGCCGATAACCTCAAATATTTCTTCTCCTACCAGATCGGCCACATGTACGTCCGCTATTTTATGTGGAACTTCTCGGGAAGACAGAACGACGTACAGGGATTCGGAGGACTGGAGGAGGGGAACTGGATCTCCGGGATCCCGTTCCTCGACAAGGCCCGGCTCGGGCATGACCAGCTCAACCTTCCCGACAGCAAGAAAAGCAAGGCCAACAACAAATATTACATGCTGCCTTTCATCCTGGGACTGACGGGCTTCTTCTTCCACCTGAAACGCGACGGCAAGGGTACCATGATCATCTCCCTGCTCTTTATCATGACGGGTCTGGCCATCGTGGTTTACCTGAACCAGCAACCCTATGAACCCCGCGAGCGGGATTATGCCTATGCCGCCTCGTTCTATGCCTTTGCCATCTGGATCGGGCTGGGATTGCTTCCGCTGATCGAGCAGGTTAAGAAGAAGCTGAAGGAGAACCTGGCCGTAGCGCTGGTCTTCGGGCTGGTCCTGCTGCTGGTGCCGGTGGTCATGGCCACCCAGAACTGGGACGACCACGACCGGTCGGGAAAGTACGCTTGCCGCGACTTTGCCGCCAACTACCTGAAATCGTGCGACACGCAGGGGATCCTTTTCACCAACGGCGACAACGATACTTTCCCCCTGTGGTACGACCAGGAGGTGGAGGGGATCGGCACTGATATCCGGGTGGTTAACCTGATGCTGGCATCGGGACCCTGGTATATCAACCAGCTCTATCAACAGGCCTACGAATCAAAGCCTATCGCGTTGACCCTCAACAAAGAACAGTACCGGCAGGGGACCAACGACATCATACCCTATTATGACGTCGGAATCGATGGTTATGTCGAGCTGAAAGACCTGATCGAATTCATCAAGAGCGACAATCCAAAGACTTTCCTTAACCTTCAGGACGGCACAAAGATGAAAATCTTTCCCTCCAAGAAGGTGAAGATCACCGTCGATTCGGCCGCCTGCGTGAAGTACGGGATCGTACCGAAATACCTGCAGGGAAAGATGGTCGATTCGATCTATTGGACCATCCGCACCAACCAGCTGTACAAGAACGACCTGATGCTGCTCGACCTGCTGGCCTCCAACGACTGGAAAAGACCCATCTATTTCGCCGCACCCTCCACCGTCAACCACTGCGTGGCCATCGACTCTTTCTGCCTGGTCCAGGGCTGGGTGTACAAATTCATGCCGGTGAAGTCCGACCCCAACGACTACATCCAGAACATGGGCGGCGTCGATCCCCTGACCTCCTACGACATCCTGAAGAACAAGTGCGCCTGGGGGAACCTCAACGATCCGCATGTGTACGTCGACCCCGAAAGCCTGAACAATTCGGTGCGCCCCAAGACCAACCTCATGCGGGTGGCCCAGGCCCTGCAGGAGATGGGAAAGAACAAGGAGGCGATCGAGATGCTCGACCTGTATATCCGCTATTTCCCGGATAACAAGGTGCCTTTCGACATCTACATGCTCCCGTACGCCGAGATCTATTATAAAGCCGGTGCCACCGAAAAGGCCAACCAGCTGATCGGGCGCGTTTCGGAGATCTGCAATGCGAACCTGGATTATTTTTCTGCGTTCTCTCCCGGCAACCTGCAGTATTTTGAGCAGGATATCCAGACCACCCTGGGGATGATGCGCAGGATGTCGATGGTGGCTTCGCAATATAAACAGGACAAACTGGCGGCGCAGATCGACACGATGTTCAATATGCGCATGAAAACCATGCAATAACCCGCTCCATGGTGCTCTCATCCGTCGTCTGGAACCCGAGCCCGGAGATCTTCGAGATCGGGCGGTTCGCCGTACGCTGGTACGGGCTTTTCTTTGCTCTTTCGTTCGTGTTCGGGTATGTCATCCTGCAAAGGGTTTTCGTGAAGGAAAAGGTCCCGGTCAATCTGCTCGACGAGCTGACCACCTACATGATCGTCGGGACGATCGCGGGCGCCCGGCTGGGACACGTTTTCTTCTATGAGCCCGGCTGGTACCTGGCCCATCCCTGGAAGATCTTGGAGGTTTGGGAAGGGGGACTGGCAAGCCATGGCGCGGCCATCGGGATCCTGCTGGCCATCCTGATCTTCACGCGGGTGCGAAAGAGACCCTACCTGTGGGTAATGGACCGCATCGTCATCGTGGTCGCCCTGGCCGGTTTCCTGATCCGATCGGGCAACCTGATGAATTCGGAGATCTATGGCGAACCCACCACCCTTCCCTGGGGCTTCTTCTTCCTGCGCTCGTCCACGCCCGGTGATGCTTTATTGCCGCGCCATCCGACACAACTTTACGAAGGACTTTCCTACCTCGGCATTTTCCTGCTGTTGCTTGGACATTATTACCGGAAGGGAGGTTTGCCGGCACCCGGAAGGCTGTTCGGGCTCTTTCTGGTGCTGGTGTTCGGGATGCGTTTCCTGATCGAGTTCATCAAGGAACCGCAGGTGGGGTTCGAACAGGGGCTGCTGCTCAACATGGGGCAGTTGCTGTCGATCCCCCTGATCGTGGCGGGGATTGTGCTGCTCTGGTACGCATCAGGGAAGCGCAGGACCGGTTAAGGCTGCGATCCGGGCATCGAGGAGGCCCAGGTCGTTTTTGATCACCATGCCCGGGAAATTCTTCGACATCTCGAGGGCGTACAGCAGGTCGAAGGTTCCCTGATCCATCGAGAAAAAGATCTTCTTTTCCATGAGGTACCGCGCCAGGTATTCCTGTTCCGTTTGCCCGGGAGTCGGAATAAAGATCGCCCGTTTTCCCAGCGTGACCATGTCCATGATGCTGGAATAGCCCGACCGGCAGATCACCAGGGCCGAGCGGCTGAGAAGCTCCCCGAGTTTTCCGGTATCGAGGTGGGCGAACACATGGATCCGGCCGTCGAGCACGTAGGCCTCATCCGATTCGGGCATCCCCCTGACCATCGCCACCTGCATGTCGAGGCTTACAAGCTGGTGCAGGATCTTCTCCTCGAGGATGGAGCGCTGCGGTTCGGGCCCGGAGAGCATGACCAGGAGATCGAAACCGGGAATGGCGTCAGGAAAGAACGGCCGCCGGACAGTGGTAAAGCGGGAAAGGATGCCGATGTAATGCGTGCGGGGGGGCAGTGCTGCCGGGTGCGACAGATCGCCAGCCAGTCCACGGTGCATCTCGAAATCGGGGATCCAGCACTCCGTGTATTTTGCCATGAATCTCCGGTTGAGTCGGCGAAGCAGCCACCGTACCGGAGCGAGATACCGGGGGACCCGGATGTCGAGCTGATGGGTGATGAATACCGAGGGGATGTCGCGATGCCAGCAGCCATAACGGTTATCGGAGATGATGAGGCCGGCTCCGGTTTCAGCGGCAATGGTTTTCAGCAACCGGTGCTCCCTCCTGATCCCTGCCAGGAGTCGCGGGGCCATGGTCAGCATCGCCTTCACCATGCTGCCCCGTTCGGGGTACCTTACCTTTTCGCCGCCAAATTCGATCAAAGGGAGGCCGGGGAACTCCTTCCTGATGAATTCGAGAGGACGCCCGCCTGCGGCCACCACCACGGGAAAACCGGCGTCGAGCAGGCGCGTGATCACGGGGATGCAACGCGTTGCGTGACCGATTCCCCAGTCGAGGGGACAAACCAGGACAGTTTTTTTCAACGGCAGCCTGTTGATTCAATCAAAAGTAGCGTGTCCGGCCGGAATTTAAAGACAAAAGTTATTCACACCGTATCACCTTTTATGAACGAAGACGATTAAGCAGGAAAAAGAATAATGACTGAGGATAACCTGGTTTACCAGATCGCGCTTACCCTGATCCCCGGGGTCGGCGATGTGCTGGGGCGGAAGTTGGTTGCCCTTTGCGGCAGCGCCGGGGCGGTATTCCTGGAACCTTCACGCCACCTGCGGAAATTCCCGAAGGTAAAGGAATTCCTGGCCGGGGCGGGTGACAACCGGAATATTCTCGCCAGGGCGGAAGAGGAGGCCGCCTTTGTGCGCAGGTACGACATCCGTGCGCTCTTCTTCCGCGACGCTGATTACCCCCAGCGGCTCAGGAATTGCTACGATGCCCCCATCCTGTTGTTTTACAAGGGGAAAGGAGATCTGAACGCACCGAGGACGGTAGGCATTGTGGGGACCCGCAACGCCACGGCCTACGGCCGGGAGGTGACGAGGGATATCGTGGAGGGGCTGGCCGGATACGGGGTGATGGTGGTCAGCGGTCTTGCTTTCGGGATCGACGGGTGCGCGCACCGGCATGCCCTGGCGGCCGGTCTCGACACCGTTGGAGTGCTCGGGCACGGTCTGGATACGGTATATCCCTGGGCGCACCGGTCCCTGGCGGAGAAGATGGTGTCGCAGGGGGGGCTGATCACCGAGTTTATGAGCGGCACCCGGCCCGACCGGAACAATTTCCCCATGAGGAACCGCATCGTGGCCGGGTTGTGCGATGCCGTGGTGGTGGTCGAGGCCGGTGCGAAGGGAGGCGCCCTGATCACGGCGGATATCGCCAACACTTACAACCGCGACGTGTTTGCCGTGCCCGGCCGCGTGACCGATCCCTATTCCGAAGGGACCAACGCACTAGTCCGGACGCACAAGGCGGCCCTGGTCCAGCGGGCTGCCGACATCGCCTACCTGATGGGCTGGAACGACAGTGCTTCGCGGGAACCCGTCGTGCAGAAGAAGATCTTTGTGGAGATGACGCCCGCCGAGGAGGCGATCGTCGGCCTGCTGCAGGCCAGCGGTACCCTGGGGATCGATGAATTGTGCATCCGGACGGAACAACCCATGAGCCGGGTCTCGGCCTCGCTGTTGAACCTGGAATTCGAGGGGGTGGTGAAATGCATGCCGGGGAAACAGTATTCGCTGCTGTAGGAAGGTCTTCCGGCAAAAGAATTGTGTACTTTTACCGCGGAAAAACCGAAGATCACACCGTGGAAGGGATCGTCATCAAATCGACCGGCAGTTGGATCCGGGTCAGGCTGGAAGATGGCACGAGGCTGGAATGCAAGCTGAAAGGCCAGTTCCGGCAACGCGACATCCGCCACACCAACCCCGTGGCCATCGGCGACCGGGTGGTGGTCGAACAATCGGCGGCCGACAGCCACGGACTCATCAGCCGGATCCTTCCGCGCGACAATTACATCATCCGCAAGGCGACGAAACTGTCGAAGGTATCGCACATCATCGCAGCCAACCTCGACCACGCCTTCCTGGTCGCCACCCTGGAACAGCCACGCACCTCGAACGGCTTCATCGACCGCTTCCTGGTCACCGCCGCCGGCTACTACATCCCGGCCGGCATCATCTTCAATAAAACAGACCTTTACGGACCGGCCACCCTTAAAGCGCTGGAGGAACTGACCACCATCTACGGGCAGGCAGGCTATCCCTGCTACCGTACCTCGGCACTCACCGGCGAAGGGGTCGAGCAGCTCCGGGATCTCCTGGCCGGCAAGGTCACCCTCTTTTCGGGCCATTCGGGCGCCGGCAAGTCGGCCCTGATCAAAGCGCTTGACCCCTCGCTGGATCCCAGGATCGGCAAGATCTCGGCGGCCCACAGGAAAGGCATGCACACCACGACATTCGCCGAATTGTACGAGTTGCCCAACCGGGGCTGCATCGTCGATACCCCGGGCATCAAGGAGTTCGGGCTGGTCCATTTCGACAGGGCGGAGATCCCGCGCTGTTTTCCCGAGATGGACCGGCTGTTGCCCGAATGCCAGTACTCCAACTGCTCGCATACCCATGAACCCGGCTGCGCGGTTAAGAACGCACTGGCATCCGGGCAGGTCAGTCCGCTCCGTTATCAATCTTATCTAAGCATCCTGCATGACAGCTAACGAACTGATCACCGGTCACATTACTCCGCTCGGCATTGCCGACACGGGTCTCTTCGCCCTGGCCCAGATGGAAGAGATGAGAGTGACCCATCTTCCTGTCGTCGATGACGAGCTGCTGATCGGAGTGATCTCGGAAAAAGACATTCTCTCGATGGAGGATCCCGAACAGGAGATCGGCAGCGGCGCCATGTTGCAGAAAAGGTGTTTTGTGACCGGCGGCCTGCACCTGCTCGAGGTGCTCAGGATGTTCACCACATTCAACCTGACCGTTCTCCCGGTCGTCCATCCCGACCACCGGTACGCCGGCTCCATCATCCTGCCGGCACTGTTGAAGGCCCTGTCCGACTTGGCGGGATCGAACCAGCCGGGAGGGATCCTGGTGCTGGAGGTGCCCGAAAAGGACTTTGAGCTGAGCGGGTTGATCCAGGTTGCCGAGGCCAACGATGCGAAGATCACCGCGTGCATGGTCACGCCGGATCCGGGCACGGGGCGCACCACCGTGACCCTCAAGGTGAACCGCATGGACATCGGGCCGCTGCTGCAGGCCTTCTTCCGGCTCGACTACCTGGTGACCGCTTCCTGGTCGGAGGAGGATTCGTATGGAGACGACCTGCGCGAACGTTATGACGCCCTGATGAATTTCCTCAACATCTGATCGATGAGGCCCCCCGGGTTCCTCCTGTTGCTGTTGGCATTGTCATGGGCCGGAACCTTACCCGCTGGGCCAGGTCAAGGACCAGACCCTGCACTTCAAGCCCATGCGCTCCAGCC
>CAYVVG010000099.1:0-9344 GCA_964455285.1 uncultured Prolixibacteraceae bacterium | reverse complement strand
TCCCAAATGCTTCTCGACCTTAATTTTTTTTAACATTTTTTAATAGACACTAGTGTCGTGGTATCAATATTTGATGATCTTGTGCAGGATTACTTCGTCATAGTTGGTAACCCGGATCAGATAGAACCCTGCCGGCTGACCGCCAAGGTCGATCCTTGTCCGGCCCGCCAGGGTCGCGGCCTGCCGGATCAGGTTCCCCAATGCATCATATACCGTCACTTCCCCGCCTGGCCGGGTTGGTTCAACCATCAGACAGGTGGTGGCCGGATTGGGAAAGATCCGGATAGCTTTTCCGGTTTCGTGAAGACCGCTTACATTGCGGGTGCTGGCGAACTCCTCGACGGTCATGGTGAGACTGCCTACCCCGCTTACTTTGATCCATCCGTACAACGTGTCGGCCGGCCGGATCCGTCTGACACCGATATAGTTCCCCAACGGATCATCCGGAAAACGATTCACTGAACAACTATGGTGCTTCAGGGCCCAGCTGGAGTAAGCCAGGTAGAGACTATCGCTCCAGGTCGCCACCGGCCCGATGGAATCGCCGTATTGAAAAGGCCTGGCCATCGGATAGAGGGGATCCCAGGACCCCGGGTAATCGCAGGTGTCGGGATCGCCTGCGGCCACCTGGCAGGCCGGTTTGTCGGGGATATGAATGCGCACATAGGTGTAACCCATGCCATTCACCCATTCGCCGTAAGCATGGAAGACGAGATCTGAAACGCCGTCCCCGTCAATGTCCACCGGATAGGTGGCTGCGGGAAGCAAAGGGAAATTGTGGTTGTTCGGACCGGTAAAGGTCGTATCGGGATCGACATTCACGAAATACTGTTCAGGGTTGTGCTGCCCGGCCCGGATGGATTGCGCCCGGAGCCCCCCGACGCTAACCGCTGCCAGGATCGTCCAGGTCAGCAAACAGGCTGATTTGTTCATCACTGTGTTTTTTTTGAGAGACCCTGGTCTTTCTTGTTTTGCGGCGCCCCACCTGGATGAATTCCACCGGAGCGCCATTCTCTTCGATGAATGCGACAATAATTCCATCCGATGGGGAGTTGGGTTCGATGATCACCCTCTTTCCCCGGATTGCTTCGTAAATATCATCCACCTCGAAGGCAATGTGGGGAATGGTTTTTACTATTTCCGGCAGGCGGCAGTTTGGCCCGTACGTCATCCATTCGATGGCGAATTCACTTTCATCGTACCCTTGGTGCCAGACGTCGAATTGCGGAAGGTAAGCCGCACCCTCGGGAGGATTGGGAACCGGGATGCCGATATGGTGGTACCTGAGTTTTTTATCCATTGCGGATTATTTCCTGATGATCTTCCGGGTGACGATCCCGTTTGGGCCAGAGAGGCGGAACAGGTAAACCCCGCGCGGCCGGTTGCTCAGGTCCACAACCTTTCTGCCGGCGGTTGTTGCAGTCAGGAGTATCCGGTCACCCAGTCCATCGAACACGGTCACCATATCTCCCGGCTGCGTATTTTCCAGGTACACTTTCCCGTCAGTGGGGTTAGGGTGTATCCTGATCCCGGATCCCGCTTCAGGCAGACCACTGATGTCGCGCGTACAGGCATATTCCTGCACGGTCAGTGTACGGAAACCTGCTCCGGTGACTTTGATCCAGCCGAATAACGTGTCGGTGCTCCGGATCCTCCGCACCCCGAGATAATTGCCCTGCGGATCATCGGAGAAGCCGTTGAAACTGCAATCATGGAGCATAACCACCCAATCGGAATAGGATAAGTAGAGATCATTTTCCCAGACGTCCGATGGGCCGATCGTGTCTCCGGAACGAAACGACCGGGCCATTCGGTAAATATGAAAGACAGTATCGCCAAAATAGAAGCAGGTATCGGGAATTCCGTAAGCTACCTGGCAGGATAAAGTATCGGTGATATGAACCAGCAGTTGTGAATACCCCATGCCGTTAAGCCAGAATTCATAGGCAGAGAAAAGGAGATCAGTATTCCCGTCGCCGTCAATATCGATCGGGCAGGTCGCGGCATGAGAGGTGTCGGGCGGGTGAACACTGGGTCCCGTAATGGTCGTATCGGGAACGATATCAACATAATACTGTGAAGGACTGTGACTTCCGGCCCGGATGAACTGAGCACTGGCGCCTGTGGCGCAGAAAATCATCGCAAGCATCCAACACAACCGGAATTTATGGTTGTTTCCGATCATGAATTTTTTTGACTTCATGGTCAATCGAGTGTGAGATTGTACAAGCCTTTTTTCAGCACTTTCGGGGTCCCCGGGGGCAGCGTGACGGCAACCCAGCCGTCGGATTGCGGACCGGTTTCCACCTTTATCTTCCGGAAGTTGAGAGACTGTTCCGTCTCTTTGACCAGGCTGAGAACGAAGTGTTCATTACCGGAAACCGGAACCGCCTCTTCAGGAAGCGCCGGCAGGGTGTCGGCCGAGGCAGTGATCACCGCCTCCACCAGCTGGTTGCTCACAAGGGAGTTCGCTACGGTCCCATGGATTGCAGCATAACAGTCGATGGTTTTTGTCTCAGCATCCAGGTTGTTTCCCACCGAAGTAACAACACCCCGGATCTTTCGTTCCGGGTCGCCGGGTGCGGAAAATTCTACCGGCAAACCCAGGCCAAGCATGGGAATGTCTTTTTCGAACACGGGCAGCAACAACTGGAAGGATCCGGGATCGATGATCTCCGCGACCGGACTCTGGGGTTCCATGTGCTGCCCCGCAGTGACATCCACCGAGGCCACTCTTCCGCCGATGGGCGCCCGAAGGACAAAGACCTCGACGAATTCTCCGCGCTGCACCCGCACGGGGTCGAGTCCGAGGTTCGCGAGTTTCATCCGGAGGGAGCTGAATTTCGCCTGTTCGGCAAGGAAAACGGATTCGGCCTGCACCAGTTCTTTCTTGGTGCTGACATTATCCTGGTACAACCCGCGGATCCGTTCGAATTCGCTTTTCAGCCGGTCGAGTGAAGCGGCAGTGGATGCAAAGTCCCCCTGCAGGTCGATCACTTCGTTCCCGCCGATCTCCATCAGCGCCTCTCCCTTCCTTACCGTTTGCCCGGGACGTACCAGGATCTTTTTTACCACCCCCGGGATGGCCGCGGAGACCAGCGCATGGCCATTGACGGCAGGAACGATCCGGCCGGAACAACGGACCTGCCGCGCAAAAGGTTTCAGTTCAGGATCTCCCGTCTCCATGCCTTCAGCCCGGAACTGGGCCCGGGTTACGACGATCAACCCGGCTTCCTCCTTCACTGCCTCCTCCGGCGCACGGCTGCAAGCCATCGCCAGGAAAAGAACGGCACTCGTCAATAGTATTCTGTTCCTTTTCATGTGTCGTTATTATTCTGAAAAACAGATGATTTCATAAGCAATACTGTGGAGGCGGCACAAGTTTTCAGAGGCCTCCATCCGGATTTCAACGGCGGATTCCCAACCGGTGACGAACTGGTGGAACGTGATCTCGCCATTCCGGTACGACTTGAGCGATGTGCGCATGATCTCCTCGTACAAGGGCTTCCCGGTCTGCAGATAATTTTCGGCAAGCGCCCTGTACTTTTCAAGGCTGGCATTGAGCTCGTTCAAACGGGTCCGGATCCTGGTCTTCCGGTCCTCGTTGAGGAAAGAAACCGCGCGGGCTTCGATGCGGGAAGACCGGATCTCCGCCATGCCGGAACCAAAGAACACCGGGACCGACAGTCCCGCTTCGAACCCCTGGTAATACCGGTTCCCTTCGTGCCGGTTCGTCCCGACAAAGTAGTTCAGGGAGAGGCCCGGGAGCGTTTTATGCTTCTTTTCGCTGACCAGGGCTTCGCCGAGGGCGTTCTCGATGCGGAGAAGTTCGAATACGGGAAGCGAATCGGGCGGGGGAAGGGATGGCACAACAGGTTCTGTGGCGGCCGGGACCGTAAAGTCACCTTCGAAGTTCATCAGCGTTTTCAGTTTCATCATCCCCGCCTGCTTATCCGATACAAGGGCCGCCAGTTGCCGGGAATAATTGCCGCTTCGCGCCCGGATGGTAAGCGCTTCGAGACGGGTGGCCTCTCCTGCGGCGGAACGGTGTTCGGCCCAGGTGGCAAGTTCGCGGTACAGGCTGTCGATCGGCCGGATGATCCCTTCCTGTTCCTGCAGTTTCCGGAGGGTGAAATAGGCTGCGGCGACATTTGCCTTCACCGATTGCCGGACCAGGGCCAGCCGGATCCCGGCAAGCCTTGCCTCCAACCGCAGGGTACGGTTCACGGCCATGTAATAGGAGGGGAATGAGAAGTCCTGGGAGACGCCCCAGACGGTCAGCGGGTTGCCCCGTTCGGTGAGATTGTTCTGGTCTTTCCCCCAGGTGAAGGTTGCCTTGTCAGGCGAAAAGGCGGTCTTCTGAAGGAGACGGGCCCGATCCGTTTTCAACGCATAGGCGCCGGCCTCCCGGTTATTCTCCAGGGCGATCTGCAGGGCCTCATCCAGCGACATCACTTTCGGTTGTCCCTGGGCGGCAGCGGCGGGCAGCAGCATCAGCAATCCGATCCAGCAGGCGGAATAGGTACGTTTTCGCCCCGGGAAAAGCCGGAGTCCCTTAACACGGTAGAACACTTCGAACAGGAGCGGAAGAGCGATCATGGTGAGCATGGTGGAGGTGATCAGTCCGCCGATCACCACAGTGGCCAGCGGCCGCTGCACTTCGGCGCCGGCGCCGCTCGAAACGGCCATCGGGAGAAATCCCATGGCGGCGGCGGCGGCTGTCAGCATCACCGGGCGGAGCCGGTTCCGGGTACCTTTCAGGATCAGTTCCCGGATGTCGGTAATCCCCTGATGCTGAAGTTCTTTCAGGTGTTCGATCAGCACGATGCCGTTCAGTACGGCGATCCCGAACAGGGCGATGAATCCCACCCCTGCCGATACCGAAAAGGGTAGCCCCCGCATCCATAGCAGGATCACGCCCCCGACCGTCGACAGGGGAATGGCTGTATAGATCATGATGGCGTCTTTCATCGATTTGAAGGCAAAATGGAGGAAAATGAAGATCAGGAGCATAGCAACCGGGATCGCCAGCATCAGCCGACGGGTGGCGCTTTGCAGGTTTTCGAACTGGCCTCCGTACCGGATGTAGTTCCCGGGTTCGAGGGTGATCTTTTGGCTGATCCTCTCCTGGATGTCATGGATCACCGACTGCAGGTCGCGGTCTCTCACATTCACGCTTACCACCACCCGGCGATGGGTGTTTTCGCGGGAGATCCTGGCGGGTCCCTCGGTGTATTGGATGTCGGCCAGTTCCGACAGGGGCACCAGCCGGTCACCGGCCACCGGCACCTGCAGGGTGCTGATCCCGGAAATATCGGTGCGGTGCCGTTCGTCGAACCGCATCACCAGGTCGAACCGTTTTTCACCTTCGAACACAACACCGGTGGTCTTTCCGCCGAAAGCTGCGCCGACGGTGGTGTTCAGCGTGCCGATATCGGCGCCGTACCGGGCTATTCCGGCGCGGTCGTAAAGGATCCGGATCTGCGGGAGGCCGGATGTTTTTTCCAGGATCACATCGCCCGCGCCCGGCACCCCGGCGACGATCTCCTTTATTTCAAGGGCCTTGCGGTTGATATAGTCCAGGTCGTCGCCGAAGATCTTGATGGCGATGTCGGAACGCACGCCGGTGATGAGTTCGTTGAACCGCATCTCGATGGGTTGTGTGAATTCGTATTCGATCCCGGGGATGACCGACAACGCTTCCTTGAACAGGGCTGCCAGTTCCTCCTTGCTTTTTGTCGCCTTCCACTCCGCTTTCGGCCGGAGTTTGATGATCATGTCGATCTCCTCCATCGACATCGGGTCGGTGGGTACCTCGGCGGCTCCTATCCTGGAGACGATCTGATCCACCTCGTCGGGGAATGACCGGATCAGGATGTTTTCCATGCGGGTCGTCATTTCACAGGTTTTCGACAGGGAGGTGCCGGTCTTGAGCACGGGCTGGATCACGAAATCGCCCTCGTCGAGTGTCGGCACAAACTCGCCGCCCATGTTCAGGAAAAGGAACACGGTCAGGACCAGTGACAACAGGGCGGCGCTGAACACAGCCGGCTTGTGGTTGCACGACCACTGCATGACGGGGGTGTAGGTATTGTATGCCAGTTGCATGATGCGGTCCGACAGGTTTTTCTTTCCTTCTGCCTGGGGTTTCAGGAAGAGGGAACAGGCGACCGGCAGCCAGGTGAGTCCGAGGATCATGGCTCCCAGGATGGCAAAACAGAATGCCATGGCCATCGGACGGAACATTTTGCCTTCCACGCCGCTGAGCGAAAGAATGGGGATGAACACGATGAGGATGATGACCTGGCCGAAGAGGGCGGATTTCATCATCTTCGACGCTCCGTCAAAGGCGATCCGGTCAAGCAGGCGCTGCCTTTCACCGCCCGCAGCAGACCGAAGGGGACCTTTCCCGGCAGTCATCCGGAGTGCGATGTATTCGACAATGATCACTGCACCGTCGATGATGATCCCGAAATCGAGTGCACCCAGGCTCATCAGGTTGGCGTCGATCCCGAAGATGTACATCATCGAAACGGTGAAAAGCAGCGCCAGCGGGATCATCGAGGCGATTACAAGGGCCGAACGGAGGTTTCCAAGCAGCAGCAACACGGTCAGCATCACGATGAGTGCCCCGAGGATGAGATTTTCGACGACCGTGAAGGAGGTCTTGGCAATCAGTTCGCTTCGTTCAAGGATGGGGTTGATGAAGACTCCTTCGGGAAGGTTTTTCTGGATCTCGGCCACCCGGCTTTTCACTTCAGAGATCACCTCCCGGGAGTTGGCGTCCTTGAGCATCATGATCTGGCCCAGCACCGTTTCGCCTTTGCCGTTGGCGGTGATGGCCCCGAACCGGTTCGCATGACCAAAACGCACAGTGGCCAGGTCGCGCACCAGCACCGGTACACTCCCGGTATTTCTGACGACGATGTTCCCGATCTCCTCCAGGGATTTCACCTGCCCGTCGCCCCGGATGAAATAACTCTGGTTGGTCTTTTCGATATAGGATCCGCCGGTAATGCTGTTGTTGTTTTCCAGCGCGCGGTAAACTTCGGCAAGCGTAATGCCCGTGCTTTTCAGGAGAACCGGGTCGATCGCCACCTCATATTGTTTGAGGTGACCGCCCCAGCTGTTGATCTCTACCACCCCGTTGATCCCCGACAGGCGTCGCCGGATGATCCAGTCCTGGATGGTCCGCAGTTCCATGGCCGAATACCTCTTCCCGTAGCCAGACTTCACATCGACAATGTACTGGTAAATCTCGCCGAGCCCGGTGGTGATCGGCCCCATCTCGGGCGAACCGTACCCTTCGGGGATGGCGGCCGCCGCTGTCTTGATCTTCTCGGCAATGAGCTGGCGCGGCAAATAGGTGCCCATATCGTCGCGGAAAACGATCGTCACCACCGAGATCCCGAACTTTGAAACCGACCGTATCTCCTTCACCCCCGGAAGGTTGGCCATCTCCATTTCCACCGGGGCCGTGATGAACTGTTCGATCTCCTGGGTTGAAAGGTTTCCCGAAGTGGTGATCACCTGTACCTGGTTATTCGTAATATCGGGAACGGCACCCACCGGGATACGGATCACCGCGTAAAAACCGAAAAGGGCGATGGTCACAGTGAAAAGGATGATTATCAGTTTGTTCCTGACGCTGAAATCGATGATCCTGTCAAGCATATTGAAGTCTGTCTGGGTGTTTTACTGCACGTCGGGTTTTATCCCCATCAAATATAGGATGAATACGGATAAGTACGGCGTGCCCGGAATTGCCGAATCTGCTTTTTTCGTACTTTTGCCGGCAGATAAAACGAGCCATGAGCGAAACTATGGAAACTGTACGTTGCCTGATCATCGGATCGGGCCCGGCGGGCTATACGGCCGCCATCTATGCCGCCCGCGCCGACCTCAAACCCGTAATGTACCAGGGCATGCAACCGGGAGGACAGCTTACGATCACGACCGAGGTGGAGAATTTCCCCGGATACCCGAAGGGAATCACCGGTCCTGAAATGATGGAAGAATTCAAACAGCAGGCCGAACGCTTCGGCACCGACATCCGGTCGGGCCTGGTGACGGAGGTGGACTTCTCCCACCGGCCATTCACCGTCAAAGCCGAAGACGGAAGGACCCTGCTGGCCGATACCGTGGTCATCGCCACCGGCGCTTCTGCCAAATGGCTTGGCATCGAATCGGAAAAGAAGTTCATGGGGCAGGGTGTGTCGGGTTGCGCCACATGCGACGGCTTTTTCTACAGGGGGCAGGAGGTGGCGATCGTAGGGGGAGGCGATACCGCCGCCGAAGAGGCAACCTATCTTGCCAAACTCTGCAAAAAAGTATATATGATACATCGCCGGAACGAGTTGCGCGCCTCCAAGGCCATGCAGCACAAAGTGCTTAACACCGCGAACATCGAGATGGTGTGGAACAGTGTTCCCGAAGAGGTGTTGGGTGATATGAGCGGTGTTACCGGTGTCAGGGTGCGCAATGTCAACACCGGCGAAGCGAGAGACATCCCGGTGATGGGTTTTTTCGTGGCCATCGGTCACAAACCCAATACCGAGATGTTCACCGGCCAGCTTGAACTTGACGACATGGGTTATGTGAAAACCGTTCCGGGTTCCACCCGCACCAGCGTTGAAGGCGTATTTGCCGCCGGGGATGTTCAGGACCATTACTACCGCCAGGCCATCACCGCGGCCGGAACCGGTTGCATGGCGGCCATAGAGGCGGAACGGTACCTCGGAAATTAATCGCCTGCAGCGACGCAATGCGTTGGGTCGATGAATGGCGAAATAGCGAAATGGCGAAATAGCGAAATATGATAACTTTTTTCGGTGATGAACAGGTCGTTTATGCCGTGGAAAGCGACCAGCAACCCGGCAACGAAGACCTGGACAAACTGACCTGGCTGTTCGGCGGTGCGACATGCATCGCCGAACCCGTTATACCAGGCACCTTCACCGGCCCGCGCCGGGAGATGGTGACCCCCTGGAGCACCAATGCTGTCGAGATCACGCAGAATATGGGGATCAGGGGGATCAGGAGGATTGAGAGATTTACGATTTACGATCTACGATCTGCGATGTACGATCTGGGATCTGCGAACCGGGGTCTGCGATCTGAAACAGGTCAGGATGCTCCGTCACCCGTCACCTCCATCGATCCCATGCTCGAAGCGGTATACCAGGAGCTTGCTCAGGACCTGTTTCACATCGAGCATAAGCCCGACCCCGTCGTACATATCGTCGATATTGCTGCGTACAACGAACAAGTGGGACTGGCCCTGAACAGCGACGAGATTGACTACCTGGCGGGGATCAGTCAAAAGATCGGCCGGCCGTTGACCG
>CAYVVG010000098.1:0-9500 GCA_964455285.1 uncultured Prolixibacteraceae bacterium | reverse complement strand
CGCTCCGTCACCGACACCAGCATGATGTTCATGATGCCGATGCCGCCCACCAGCAGCGAGATGCTGGCGATGGTGGCCAGCAGGATGGTCATGATGCCCGAAGTGGAGGTGGCCATTTTGGCAATGTCGGTCTGGGTGCGGATGGTGAAGTCGGCATCCTCCGAAGGCCCGAGGTTGTGCCGCGCCTTCAGCACGCCGGTGATCTCGTCGGTGGCGTCGGGGATCTCCGACTCGGTTTTGGCCGAGGCCATCATGCTCTGGATATGGGTGATGGCCATCATACGCTTCTGTACCGTCGAAAAGGGGGCGATCACCATATCATCCTGGTCCTGTCCGAAGGCATTCTGCCCCTTTTTCTCGGTGATCCCGACGATCTTGAACGGGATCTTGTTGATGCGGATGTAACTTCCGACCGGATCGGCATTCTCGCCGAAGAGGTTGGTCACCACGGTCTGCCCGACAATGCAGACTTTGGTGGCGCTGCGGTCGTCGTTCATGGTGAACAGCGTGCCGCTGGTAAGCACCAGGTTGCGTATCTCGAAATAGTTGGGATAAACCCCGTACACCGAGGTCCGCCAGTTCATGTTGCCGTTCACCAGCTGTCCGCTGGTTCGCACCTGCGGTGTGACATACGCTACCGAGGGACACCGTTCGGCGATGGCGGTGACATCGGCCAGGGTCATCTTCTGCGACGAGCCTGCCTCCATCCTCACCCCGCCGGTGCTGCTGGCCTGCGGAAAGATCATCATCACGTTGGTCCCCAGGCTCGAGATCTGGGCCTGGATGCTCTTCTTCGACCCCTGGCCGATGGCCAGCATGGCGATCACCGATCCCACGCCGATGATGATGCCCAGCATCGTCAGGAAGGTCCTCATCTTGTTCTTGCTGAGCGAACGCAATGCCGCGATCAGCAGGTTCTTTATCTTCATTGGTCATCCTCCTCTGCCGTCGCCGGCATCTTTGCCAATTCTTCCTCCGCCTGCCGGGGTGCCGCCACTTCCACCGTCCGGATGATACGGCCGTCGCGGAAGGTGATGTTCCGCTTGGTGTAGGCGGCGATGTCGGGCTCGTGGGTGACGATCACGACCGTGATCCCCTGCCGGTTGAGCTTCTGGAATATTCCCATCACCTCGATGCTGGTGCGGGTGTCGAGGTTGCCCGTCGGCTCGTCGGCCAGAATCACCACCGGGTCGTTGACCAGCGACCGGGCGATGGCGACCCGCTGCTGTTCCCCCCCCGAAAGCTGGTTGGGGAAATGGTGCGCACGGCCTGCCAGCCCGACCGCATCCAGGGCACTCATGGCCCTTTCGCGCATCTCCCGCGAGCTGACCGTTCGGTTGTACATCAGGGGCAGCTCGACATTCTCGATGGCCGAAGTGCGCGAAAGCAGGTTGAACGACTGGAACACGAAACCGATCTTGTGGTTGCGCAATCCTGCCAGCTGGTCCTTCGACAGGCTGTTGACATCCACCCCGTCGAGCAGGTACTTGCCCCGGGTGGCCACATCGAGGCACCCGATGATGTTCATGAAGGTGGATTTGCCCGAGCCGCTCTTTCCCATGATGGCGACAAAGTCGTCGCTCAGGATGTCGAGGTTGATCCCGCGCAGGGCATGCACCTCCACGTCGCCCATGGTGTAGGTCCTGACCAGCGAACTGACCGAGATGATGGCCGTTCCCATGTTACCTTCCTCCCCTCCCGCCGGAACTTCCCCTCGGGGGCGTCGGCGGCCCGAACGGGTTCTGCTGCTGTTGCTGACTGCTTTGGGAATTCGACGCATTGACCATGCCGGTCACGACTTCGTCGCCCTCCCCGATCCGTCCCTCCACCTGGGTGTTCAGCCCGTCGGAGATGCCGGTATGTACCCTGCGCGGCTTAAGCGAGTCGCCCGATTTGATCCACACCATGCCGAATTTCAAACCGTCACCGGCTTCCCCGGCGTTCGCGCCCCCGAAGCCAGTACCCGAACGCATGCCTCCTCCCATTCCCGATCCCTTCCCGGATCCTGACCAGTTACCTTGTTTTTTTCGCGTGCTGTCGCGCGGAGGCCTGTTCTTCATCATCCGGTCGATCACCTCCTGCGGCGGGTTGAAACGCAGCGCGGTGGCCGGCACCTTCAGCACGTCCTTCTCCTCCTGCACAAGCACCGTGATGTTGGCCGTCATGCCGGGCAGCAGCTTCATATCGGGGTTCGGCACATCGATGATCACCGTGTAGTTCACCACGTTCTGCGTGGTGGTGGGGAGCAGCCGCACCTGCCGCACCGTCCCTTCGAAACTCAGGTCGGGATAGGCATCGACGGTGAAGGTGACCGCCTGCCCCACTGCTATCTTGCCGATGTCGCTTTCGTCGATGTCGGCCTCCACCTGCATCTTGGTGAGGTCGTTGGCGATGGTGAACATGGTGGGGGTGCTGAAGCTGGCGGCCACCGTCTGCCCCACATCGACCGCCCGCGACACCACCACCCCCGAGATGGGGGCCACGATGGTGGCATACCGCAGGTTGATGAGGGCCCGGCTCAGCGACGACTTGGCCGATACCATCGTGGTCTGTGCCGTTTCGTACGTGGAGAGTGCCAGGTCATAATCGGCCTGGGCCGTCACTTTCTGCTCGAACAATACCCTGGCCCGTTCAAAGTCGCGTCTGGCCTGGTTGACCTGTATCTCCGCTTTCTTCAACGATGCCCTCGCATCCTCGACCGCCTGGGCCAGCAGCGTGGTGTCGAGAACGGCGATCACCTGCCCCTCTTTTACCTGCGAATTGTAATCGACGTAGATCTTCTTGATGATCCCCGACACCTGGGTGCCCACCTGCACCGTCATCACCGCCTGCAGTGTGCCGCTGGCCCTGACGGTGACGCGGATGTCGCCCTTTTCGACCTTCGCGGTCCTGTACTGCGGGGCGGCCGACTTCTCACGGCCGGTGAAGTACCAAACGGCTGCCGCCACTGCGACCAGCACCACGGCGAGGATGATCCAATAGGTTCGTTTCATTTCACTGATTATTTTAATGTTTTACTATTGGTACCCACCCCCTGCCCCCTCCCTTCAGGCAGGGAGGGGAAGGCCGAAGGCCGGGGTGGGTTCTAGAACGTGATCGCCTGTCCCTGGTAAAAATCCAGGATCTTCTGCTTGAAAATATAATCGAACTTCGCCTGGATCAACGAAGATTGCGACTGCGAGAGGTTGTTCTTCTGGATGAGAAAATCGGTGGCGCTCATCACTCCCACCGAAAACTTCTGCTCGGCACTCCGGTAAACCGATTCCACGGCCGTTACCTGCTGTTTGACCGCGTCGTACTTCTTGCCCGCCGCCCGCAGGTCGGTGAAGGTTTGCTCGATGGTCTTGCGCAGGGTATTCTTCACATTCTGCTCGCTGAGCTGCGAGTTGATACGGTTGATGCGGGCTTTTTCGATGTTGCTCCGCACCTGCCGGTTGCTGTATATGGGGATCGACACTCCCAGCGACAGCGACTGCCCCAGGTTGTCCCAGATCTGGTCGGTGAAGGGATAGGCCTGCGAGTTCCCGGGGCCGGTCTTCCTGCTCGACGAATAGCTGCTGCTGACGTTGGCCCCCAGGGACACACGCGGCCAGCGGGCCCCTTCCGACACCTTCAGCGCCATCTCCGAGGCGCTGGTCCGTAAAGTGGCGGCTGCCACCTGGGGCTGTGCCTGCAACGATTTCACATAGATCTGGTCGCGGGTAAGCGCCGGTGATGGCGAAATCTCTTCCAGGACGGGCGTTTCGATGTCAAAAACATCATCCACCGGGATATCCATCAGCTGCATCAGCGTCACTTTGGCAAGGTCGAGGTTGTTCTCGGCGGTGATGACCGAGAGGTTGTCGGTGGCCAGCTGCGATTGGACCTGGAGCAGGTCGCTTTCGGGCGACTTGCCGGCGTTGACCATCTTCCCGGTGCGTTCCACCTGGGCGGCCGATGCTTCCGCCTGGCTGCGGGCTGCCTGCAGGATCTCGCGGGCAAAAAGCACCTGCAGGTACCCCTGGGTGATGTTCAGCGTGACGTCGTTCTTCGCTTTTTCGATGTCGCTCTCCCCGGCGCTGACCAGGATTCGGTTCTGCCGGATGGTGTTGGCCGTCTGGAACCCGTTGAAGAGGTTGACGCTGCTGCTTACCCCCAGGTTGGTGGTGGTATTGCCTTCGGTGATGTAGGCGTTCGAGGTGGGGTCGATGTTTTTCCCGATGCTCAGGCCTTCGCCGGCGCTGGCGCTGAGGCTGGGGATCCGTCCCGCCAGCGACTGCTTCAGGGTCACCTTGTTCAGCTCGTGGCTCATCCGGGTCTGGTTCACCGTGAGGTTCCTCAGCAGTGCCGTGTCGAGGCATTGCCGGAAGGTCCAGGGTTTCTGCGCCATGCTTGTCCCTGCGGCCAGGAGGAAGAGCAGGAGAGATATCCGCATTATACGTTTCATGGTTTTCGTTTTAGAGTCACCCCCCCCGGGAGGTCTGTCATGCAAGATAAAAATAACCGCAGAGACGCAGAGACGCAGAGAATTTCCCCCTTCCCTGTTTGGGGAAGGGCCGGGGATGGGGTGACTCTCCTGAGATGCAGAGACGCAGAGATCTATAAATCAATTTCTTATTTCTTTGCGTCTCTGCGCCTCTGCGGTTATTTTTGACTTTTAAGTCACCCTCCGGGGCCGGGGTGGGGTATTTCATTCTTTGATCCTTTTAAAAAGTTCGTCGCGGTATCCTTCCCCAACGGGGATATCCTTGCCCCCCACGGTCACCTGGTTCTTCTGGATCGAGCCGATCCTGCGGAAGGCGACGATGTAAGAGCGGTGCACCCGGAGAAACTTGTCGGGCGGGAGCTTCTCCTCCAGGGCCTTCATGCTGATCTGCGACACGACAGGCTTTTCGCCGGTATAGATCTTCACATAATCTTTCAATCCCTCGATATAGAGGATATCCTCCAGGTCGATCTTGTACAGCCGGTAATCGGCCTTTACGAAGAGGTAGCCGGGGGCGGCCACAATATCTTTCGGGCCCGGCGTTCCGGCGGCGCGTTCGCGCAGGCCGAGGTATTCGTGCGCCTTGTTGACCGCTTTCAGGAAACGGTCGAAGGAATATGGTTTCAGCAGGTAGTCGATCACGTCGAGGTCGAATCCTTCGGCGGCGTAACTTGAGAAGGCGGTGGTCATGATCACCAGCGGCTTCTGCGGCAGGCTCCGCAACAGCTGGATCCCCGAGATGCCGGGCATCTGGATGTCGAGGAAGAGCAGGTCGATGGCCTGCGATTGCAGCACCTCCATCGCCTCCATCGCGCTGCGGCACGGCTTCACCAGTTCCAGGAAGGGAACCTTGGCGATGTTGTCGCCGAGGAGTTCGAGGGCCAGCATCTCATCGTCGATCGCCAGGCAACGGATCTTCATCGGACCGTGATTTCAAGGTTCACAAGGTAATGGTCGTCATGTTCGGTGATCTCCAGCCGGTGTTTTTCCGGGTAGAGCAGTTCGAGCCTCCGCATCACGTTTTTCAGCCCAATGCCCGAGCCCTGTTCGATGAGGTCGCCCTGCTGCCGGGCGATGCGGTTGGTGACGGAAAAGGAGAGCGATTGTGCCGTACAGGTCAGCCGGATGCCGATCGCCGACGCCTCCTGGCAGCTCACCCCGTGCTTGAAGGCGTTTTCGACGAAGGGGATGAGCAGCAGCGGCTCGATGGAGACCAGCTCCGGGTTGCCTTCCAGGGCGAATTCCACCGTTACCTGTCCGGGAAGGCGCATCCGCTGGAGTTCGATATAGCTCTGCAGGTATTCCACCTCCTTCGCCAGGCTCACCTTTTCATCTTTCGAATCCTGCAGCATGTAGCGCATGATCTGCGAGAGCTTGATGATGGCGTTTTCCGTCTCGTCCGATTTCTTGCGGGCGAGGGAGCAGATGTTGTTGAGCGTGTTGAAAAGGAAATGCGGGTTGACCTGCGATTTGAGGAAGGCCAGTTCGGAGGTGAGTTTTTCCGACTCCATCTCCTTTTTCTGGCGTTCGGTCGCGAGCCATTCCATCATCAGCCTCACGGCGCTGCTGAGGGCGAAGGCGAGGGTGGCCGGGTAGAGGGGAAAGGTGGCGGTGCGCCAGAAGTCGAAGCCGTGGTGACGGCGCGGCGGAAACACCTGCAGCTCGGGCAGGGCGTAACGCGCGAAGAGCACGTTCAGCATACTGATCGCCACCAGTCCGAGGAGCAGCATCCCCGCATAGCGCCAGCCCCGCCTGCGCAGCAGGAAGCGGGGGACGAGCCAGAGGAAGTTGTAGTAGAAGTAGAGCGCCATGAGCAGTTGCTGGAACCAACCCATGATCATGAACCGTTCGCGCCCCGTTGCCGATTCGATAAAGATCAGCGGGATGAGCAGGAAGGCGACCCAGACCAGGAGGTGGATCAGCAGGGTGTAGGATTTCAGGCGTTTGCGGGGATTCTTCTCCACGGTTATTCATTGAATGCAACCGCAAAAGTATCACAATCCGGGGCAGCCGTTCCGGAAAATAGGCGTACACCCCGTATTTGCCGACGGATAGTTGGTTTTTGCCGATGGAAGTTGGCAGTATCCACTTTTTGCACCTGTTCTAAAAAAAATCCAGGTCCCGGATCCGGACCGGAGAAATTTTATCATTTTACTGATTTACAGATGCATAACATTTCAGGAGGGATAAAAACATTCCGATTTTCGGAAAAAAAAAGTCAACTTTTTGCCGTTGACAATCATATTTTTCTTATATACCTTAGAGGTCGGGCATGAGATGAAAAAAAAATACATGGTGACGACCATTCATACCCTTGGCAAGAACAACTTTAGCCTTTTTCCGCCTGCATGAAATCATGGAATGCAGGCGGATTCGTACATGATGGCGGGGTTATAATTTTCCCATCTTGATGAAATTTTGGGAAATATTTTCATTCAAAAACTCTTTATAAATTCACGTAATTTCTTTATTCACTGTAAATTTGTCTATTATGAAAACCTTAAATAGGATTATTCTGGTTTGTATTCTATCGTTCCTTTGCAACCTGACTTTTGGATCAGGAGTGCTGTACTTGAGAATTGTTGATTCTAGTCCAACCAGTAATTATACGGTTGATGTAATTCTGTATTATGACGGGGGGCCTCAATGGTCGAGTTCATTGACCTCATTTCCTGTTGCTTTGGGGGATAGTGAAATAGATTTATTAGGAGTTCCCTTTGAGATTTATGACGACCTATATTTCTATCGGATAAAGGTCTATGAAAACGGTGTTCTCCGTGAGAACGTTATAATTTCCCCACCGGGTTTATTCGATTCCGACTATTACAGCAACAATGATTTTTACCATTTATCAAGCTTCTGAAAAATGGCAGAAAGGGTAAAATATTGCCTGTTGATGTTTATTTTGCCCTTTCTTTCTTATTCTCAGGATGAATGGAACCAATGGCGGTTTGGAAATCATGCTGGGTTGGATTTTTCCACACTACCGCCGGTTTCTATATCCGGAAGTGCATTGTATTGCCCTGAATCATCGATCAGCGTATCCGATTCCATCGGGCGGCTGTTGTTTTACTCTGAAGGAATGACCGTTTGGAACCGTAACAATGCTCCCATGCTGAACGGATCGGGATTAGTTGGCGAAATGTCAAATTCCCAAAGTTGTTATGCTGTTAAGGATTTGAAAAGTGATTCCTTGTATTATTTATTTTACATGGGAACATATAACTTCCCTCCCTTTCCGCAAGGGTTGTTTTATTCGGTTATTGATATGCAACTGGACGGGGGGTTGGGCGGAATTGTGGCCGGGCAGAAGAACATCCCCGTTCCGGGAGGGGAGAATGTCGCCAATTGGCTTACGGGAACGAAACATCACAACAACAAGGACACCTGGCTCATTTGCAGAAACATCAATCCGAATTGTTACCTTTCATATAGAATAACCTCTTCGGGCATCTCTTCTTCTCCAATAATAAGCCCCACCCTCATCACTCCGACACCCGACACTTCAGGCATTCCTTTTTTCATTGGTGAGATTGAGATTTCACAGGATGGTCACAAGCTGATTACAAACTATACGCTTAATTCCATTGCCGAAATTACTGATTTCAATACTGAAACCGGATTAATTACACCGGCTTTTACCTTCCGTATGATCTATCGGGATTCACTATATGGATTTGAGGGATTTGAGTTTTCCAGAAAAGGGGACATCCTGTATGGCACGGCATACTGGCCCTATACTCAAACACCGGATTTCCCGATGAGCCTCATTTTTCAATTCAATCCAACGCTGACTGATTCAGGTTCATTTATTCAAAGTACTCACATTGTAGATTCCATTTTATCTCAAAGTTATAACCGATTGCAATCAGGACCGGACGGAAAAATCTACATCGCAATCTTCGGTGTGGATTCACTTGGAGTTATTCAAAATCCCGAGGTACGTGGCAACGGCTGCAATTTCGTAAAGAATGCGATTGGATTAAACGGGAACTATGCAATGTATGGCCTTTCACAATTCCTCCAAAAATATAAAGCATATCTGCATTTCTCCGGTAGCGGGTGCCTGAACGATTCCATGCATTTCTCGGGCGATATCTGGCCTCTGGCCGATACCATCCGGTGGAGCTTCGGTGATCCGGCATCGGGCACCGCAAACGTTTCGTTTCAGCCGGCTCCTTATCACCTGTTTTCCAGTCCGGGCACATACACTATCGAGCTGTATGTGAGACACAACGATAACCGCACCGATACCTCCTGGCGCGCCGTCACCATTTACCCGGTTCCCCAGCCAAACGCAGGTTCCGATCAAACAGTTTGCTCCGGCGATTCCGCCACCTTCGATGCCGGCTTCTGTTCCGGCTGCAGTTACGAATGGAACAATATGGGAAGCGGGCTGGTGGTCGGCACCAACCAATCTTTCACTACCGGGCTTGCGGGCACCTATTGCGTGAAAGTCACCAACGGGAATAGCTGTTCAGGGTTCGATACCGTGCAACTAGCCACCACGGCAGTTCCCCAGGTCACCAACACCCAACTCGACAAACCCATCTGCTCGGGCGAAAGCACCGCCATTCCCCTCACATCGGGCGTACCGGGCGCCCTCTTCCACTGGACCGCCTCACTGATTTCGGGCACTGTAACGGGCTTCAGCGCCGATTCCGGCCTGGTGATCGACCAGGCGCTGGTCAATCAAACCGCCGCACCGGGGGTAGTGACTTACCATGTTGTACCCAAGGTCGGCAACTGCGTTGGGGACACGACGGATTTCACGGTGACGGTAAATCCCGGCGATTCGGTGTTTGTAACCATCACGGCCTCTGACACAACCGTTTGTGCGGGAACTGCGGTCACTTTTGCGGCAAATGCAAACAATGCAGGAAGTGCACCGCAATACAAATGGATGGTGAATGCAGGCAATTCAGGCAATGCAAGCAATGCAACCTATACGTATGTTCCGGCGGATGGCGACCAGGTCGCCTGTGTGGTGACTTCGTCGCTGACGGAATGTATTTCCAATAATCCGGACACTTCC
>CAYVVG010000097.1:0-9515 GCA_964455285.1 uncultured Prolixibacteraceae bacterium | reverse complement strand
AAGCAAACTTCCGATTCTTAAAAATATCCTCAAGTGTTATTGGCTTCTTTTCTTCCTGGGCTAACCCGGTGGCCTGGAAAACCAGTATAAACAGTAAACTACAAAATGATGTTACAGAATGTTTCATTATGTCATTAAATTAAAGAATTGGTGCGATTTTGCGTTCAAAAATAGATAATAATGTTAAAAATGGTTGATTTTTTCGATATAACTCATGAAACACTGGATAAACTCAGGGTTTGTAATATCTGGTTTGTTTAAAAAACCTCTATTTACGATTTAACATACTTCCGATTTACAAACGATGAAGGAATTTATGAGAAATGAAAATTTTTTATAATTTTGCAGTCCCACGGGATGTTAGCTCAGTTGGTTTAGAGCATCGCCTTGACAGGGCGGGGGTCGTGGGTTCGAATCCCTCACATCCCACAGAAAGCACTGAAATTCAGTGCTTTTTTTATATACAAATCCTCCTCCCGTGTGGGATAAAAGTCTTCGCTCCCAAGCCGGTAAGCCGATCCGATCCCTTTTTTCATCGCCCACACCCACACCCACCACTCACCACTCACATTTCTCTTGGTTATCAAAAATATTGGTTGTACTTTTGCAGCCCTTTTAAAGGTCACAGAGTATTCACAATTAACAAGAAAGAGGTAATCGCATGATCATTGTTCCTGTTAAAGAAGGCGAAAGCATTGACAGATCGTTGAAGAAACTGAAGCGTAAATTCGAAAAGACGGGGGTTGTAAAGGAACTCCGTGAGCGCCAGAAATTCACCAAGCCCTCCGTTAAACGCAGAGAGGCTGTCAACAAGGCGATCTACATTCAGCAGATCCAGGACGCCGAAGCCGCCAAGTAACAGCGATTGATTTTTTTAAGGGAAGAAATTTTGTTTCCCTCCGACGAATTCGTATATTTACGAAGTAGTTTGAGCTACAAAATTTCTTCCTGTTTTAGAGGACCCGGTGGAACAACGATTTCTTGCATATCTGACGTTCGAGAAACGGTACTCTTCTCACACTGTATCCGCATACCGGACCGACCTGGAGCAGTTCCACGAATTTCTTCATGAACAGTATGGATCGGATGATGTTTCAGGCGCGACGCCTCCGGTGATTCGTTCCTGGATGGTGCGACTGCTGGAGCAGGGCACCGGAACGCGGTCGGTGAACCGGAAACTTTCGACCCTGAAATCCTTTTTTCGCTTCCTTGTCAGGGAGGGAGTGATCGCCCAAAACCCCATGAACAGGATCACTTCGCCCAAAACCTCCAAACGCCTTCCTCTATTTCTCGACCGGGCTCAAACGGACCTGCTGTTCACGGGTGCCGATTTTGGTTCGGGGTACCCGGGACTGAGAGACCGTGTGGTCGTAGAGTGCTTTTATGCCACCGGGATCCGATTGTCGGAACTGACGGGGCTGAAGGAGGCCGATGTCGATTTCCGGAATGACACGATCAAAGTGCTGGGGAAACGTAATAAAGAGCGGTTAATTCCGTTTGGACCTAAACTGGGTTCGCTGCTCAGGGAATATGTGGAGATGAAACGGGAAAGTTTCGGCGAAACCGATGCGCTCTTTCTTACCGATAAAGGAAAACCGGCCTATCCCAGGATGGTCGGCAGGATTGTCACCGGCATTCTCGGACAGGTGACCACGCTGGAGAAGAGGAGTCCCCATGTGCTGCGCCACACCTTTGCCACGCACCTGCTCAATGACGGGGCGGAGCTGAATTCGGTGAAAGAACTGCTGGGTCACGCGAGTCTTTCGGCGACTCAGGTATATACGCATAATACCATCGAAAAACTGACACGAATCTACAAACAAGCCCATCCAAAGGCATAAAAAAGGAGGTAGGAATGAACGTGAAAATCAACTCTGTCCATTTTAAGGCAGACCGGAAGCTGGAAGCTTTCATCCGTGAAAAGCTCGAAAAGCTGCAGACCTTTTTCGAAGGTGTGATCGGGGGGGAGGTGATCCTGAAAGTGGAGAATACGGAGACCCCCGAGAACAAGATCGCTGAAGTCAGGCTGCTGATCAAAGGGTATGACCTGTTTGCCAAGAAGGAGGCCATTACCTTTGAATCTGCCGTTGACCAGGCCGCCGAAGCACTTCGCCGGCAGTTGGTCAAACACAAGGAGAAGGCCAGAGGGATATAGAAAATATCATGGTTTCCAGTAGCGGCAGGCAACCCGGAAAGGTTGCCTGCTTTGTTGATGAAAAGTGCTGATTGAAAGGTGCTTCGGAGTTCGGTACGACTTTTGTTAAAAAAAATCTTCTTTTTTCGGGATTAATTTCAATAAAAGCTTGTTTCGTAACATAAATGTTCATACTTTTGCAGTCCTTTTCCAAAAAAAAGGCGATGGCCGATGTAGCTCAGCTGGTAGAGCAGCTGATTTGTAATCAGCTGGTCGGCGGTTCGAATCCGTCCATCGGCTCGAAACGGAAAAATGTTCATTGATTTCCTGTATCCTCACACTCCAACCCCACACCCAACCCCACACCCAACCCCACACCTCAAATCACACCCACACCCACACCCAAACCCACACCCACCTCGGGGAGATACCAGAGCGGTCAAATGGGGCAGACTGTAAATCTGTTGGCGCAGCCTTCGGAGGTTCGAATCCTTCTCTCCCCACACTCACACCCACACCCACTTCGCGGAAGTAGCTCATTTGGTAGAGCGGAAGCCTTCCAAGCTTCAGGTGGCGGGTTCGAGCCCCGTCTTCCGCTCATAATATATAATGTTGCACACTCACACCCTTTGCCCGTCGCCCTGTGGCGAAAAACAGATGACACGCCTTTGTAGCTCAGGGGTAGAGCACTTCCTTGGTAAGGAAGGGGTCACCAGTTCAATTCTGGTCAAAGGCTCTGTGGACATGTTTCTGGCAGTGATGCGCCGCGGTGCATCTCTGCCAGAAACATGCCCGAAAGATAACCGAACCAAAACAATTGTAATTAAACTTTGTAATTAATCTTTAATCCCATGGCTAAAGAACATTTTTCACGCACGAAGCCGCACGTCAATGTCGGTACGATTGGCCACATTGACCATGGCAAAACCACATTAACGGCTGCCATTACGCTGGTTCTGGCAGACAAGGGCCTTTCGGAATTCCGTTCGTTCGATTCGATCGACAACGCTCCGGAAGAAAAGGCACGCGGAATCACGATCAACACCGCTCACATCGAGTACCAGACAGCCAACCGGCATTATGCCCACGTTGACTGCCCGGGCCACGCCGACTATATCAAGAACATGGTTACCGGTGCTGCCCAGATGGACGGCGCCATCATCGTGGTAGCCGCCACCGACGGCCCCATGCCCCAGACGCGCGAACACATCCTGCTCGCCCGCCAGGTCGGCGTTCCCAAGCTGGTCGTTTTCATGAACAAGTGCGACAGTGTCGACGATCCGGAGATCCTGGAGATCGTTGAAATGGAGATCCGCGACCTGCTTACCTTCTACGGTTTCGACGGCGCCAACACCCCGGTGATCCGCGGTTCGGCCCTCGGCGGACTCAACAAGGAGCCGGTGTGGGTTGAAAAGATCATGGAACTGATGGAAGCAGTCGATACCTGGATCCCCCTGCCGACACGCGACGTCGACAAGCCCTTCCTCATGCCCGTGGAAGATGTCTTCTCGATCACCGGCCGCGGCACCGTGGCTACCGGAAGGATCGAAACCGGCGTCATCAACAGCGGCGAACCCGTCGAAATCATCGGTATGGGAGCCGAAAAACTGAAATCGGTCGTAACCGGGGTTGAAATGTTCCGCAAGATCCTCGACCGCGGCGAAGCCGGCGACAACGCAGGTCTGCTGCTCCGTGGTATCGACAAGGATGAGATCCGTCGCGGTATGGTCATTGCCAAACCGGGTTCCATCACCCCGCATAAGAAATTCAAAGCCGAGGTCTATATCCTGAAAACCCAGGAAGGCGGCCGTCATACCCCGTTCCACAATAAATACCGCCCGCAGTTCTACTTCAGGACCACCGATGTTACCGGTGAGATCCACCTGCCGGAAGGAATCGAGATGTGTATGCCGGGCGACAACCTGACCATCACCGTCGACCTGATCGCCGAGATCGCCATGAACAAAGGTCTTCGCTTCGCCATCCGCGAAGGCGGTCGTACCGTGGGTGCCGGACAGGTTACCGAGATCCTGGACTAATCATTATGATGAAAAAGTAAGCCCGCGAAAGGGTCCCAGCACCGGAGTAGCCGGCTTGCTTTTTCAATCATCCTCTGCAAACGGTTAAAGATTAATTACACACGGGTGTAGCTCAACTGGTAGAGTGGCGGTCTCCAAAACCGTAGGCTGTGGGTTCGATTCCTACCACCCGTGCAAAATGTCAGATCAATGGCTAATAAAGTTGTCACCTACATCCAGGAAAGCTACGACGAGCTGATGCACAAGGTCTCCTGGCCTACCTGGTCCGAATTGCAGGGAAGTGCCATCGTGGTCTCTGTCGCCTCACTCATCATCGCTGTGATCGTGTTTGCCATGGACGAGGTCTTCCGTAATGTCCTCGTCCAATTCTACAAACTGTTCTAAAGTGTCCGGGGCATTTGCCGCGGGAATGAATTTAAACCGGGAATCCATCCCAACCTCAGCATGACCGAATTCACCAAGAAGTGGTACGTTGTCAGGGCCATCTCCGGGAACGAGAAGAAGGTTAAGCAATATCTCGAAAGCGAGATTGCGAACCATCACCTCGAAGAGTACATCTCCCAGGTACTCATTCCGCAGGAAAAGGTTTACCTGATCCGCAACGGGAAGAAAGTGAGCAAAGAGCGCAACTACTTCCCCGGTTATGTGCTGATCGAAGCCGCCCTGATCGGCGAGGTGCCCCACATCATCCGGAACATCCCCGGTGTGCTGGGCTTTCTCGGATCCAAAGGAGTGGCAGACCCCCTCCGCCCGTCGGAGGTGAAACGGATCCTGGGAAAATTTGATGAGCTTTCGGAACAGGGTGAAGAGGTGAACATCCCCTTCATCATCGGAGAAACAGTGACAGTGATCGACGGACCCTTCAACAGCTTCAGCGGCGTGATCGAAGAGATCAACGAGGAGAAGAAAAAACTGAAGGTGATGGTCAAGATCTTCGGACGCAAGACACCGCTGGAACTCAGCTTTATGCAGGTCCAGAAAGAATAGAAAAGTGACGCGCTGCTGCACGTTGCAAGAAAGAAAGTTAAGAGGGCTCACCGGGCCGTCACACCAATAATCAATAAAATGGCAAAAGAAGTAAGCGGAATCATCAAGCTGCAGATCAAGGGTGCTGCGGCGAATCCTTCACCTCCCATCGGACCCGCTCTGGGGGCCAAAGGGGTAAACATCATGGAGTTTTGCAAACAGTTCAACGCGCGGACCCAGGACAAAGCCGGGAAAGTGATTCCCGTCATCATTACGGTGTACCGCGACAAATCGTTTGACTTCGTCATCAAGACCCCTCCCGTCGCCGTTCAACTGATGGAGATATCGAAACTTCCCAAGGGATCCGCGGAACCCAACCGTAACAAGGTGGCATCCGTATCGTGGGAACAGGTTCAGAAAATCGCCGAGGACAAAATGCCCGACCTGAACGCCTTTACCCTCGATTCGGCGACCAAAATGGTAGCCGGTACGGCGCGCAGCATGGGGATCACGGTAACCGGAACCCCTCCTTTCAAAAAGTAATTGTGAAACCCAATTGTTGTTTAAAGGACCTCATTAACAACAGTTTTAAATAACCGAAAAATGCAAAAGCTGACTAAAAAGAGGAAGGTAGCCTTGGCAAAAATCGACAAGGATACCGTTTATTCGTTAGCGGATGCTGCTGCGCTCGTCAAAGAGATCAGCAGTACGAAGTTTGACTCATCCGTTGATATTGACGTTCGCCTGGGGGTAGATCCCCGTAAAGCCAACCAGATGGTTCGCGGCATCGTGACGCTTCCTCACGGTACCGGAAAAACCATCCGCGTGCTGGTACTCTGCACTCCCGACAAGGAGGAAGAGGCCACGCAGGCCGGAGCCGACTATGTCGGGCTGGATGACTATATCGAGAAGATCAAAGGCGGTTGGACCGATGTGGACGTCATTATCACCATGCCCAGTGTGATGGCCAAGGTTGGTGCACTCGGACGAATCCTCGGACCGCGGGGACTGATGCCCAACCCTAAAACGGGGACTGTTACCATGGAGGTTGGAAAGGCCGTTAAAGAGGTGAAAGCAGGAAAGATCGATTTCAAGGTCGATAAGTTCGGCATCATTCACGCTGCCGTCGCAAAGGTCTCGTTCGACCGCGACAAGATTGTGGACAATGCACGGGAACTGATCACCACGATTGTCAAACTGAAACCCTCGTCGGCAAAAGGGACTTACGTGAAGAGCATCTACATGTCGAGTACCATGAGCCCGAGCGTTCCGGTGGATCCGAAATCGGTGACTGCCTAACTACTGTAACCTGAGAGACAACAATCATGAAAAAAGAAGAAAAAAACCAATTTATCGATACCCTGGCCGAACAACTGAAAGAAGCCGGTTCCTTCTACCTGACCGATACGTCGACCCTCAACGCGGAAACGACCAGCCGGCTCAGGAGAACCTGCTTCAAGAAGAAGGTTCATCTGCAGGTGGTCAAGAACACCCTGCTGAAAAAGGCCATGGAGCGTTCGGGAAAGCAATTGGATGAGCTTTACCCGGTGCTCAGGGGATCGACCTCGATCATGTTCTCGGAAGTTCCCAACGATCCGGCCAAGATGATCAAGGAGTTCCGCAAGAACACCCAGAAGCCGCTGCTGAAGGGCGCCTACGTGGAAGAATGCATTTACCTGGGCGACAACCAGCTCGATATGCTGATCAGCATCAAGTCGAAAAACGAACTGATCGGCGACCTGATCGGGCTGCTGCAGTCTCCGGCCAGGAACGTGATCTCCGCGCTTCAGTCGGGCGGTAATAATCTCTCCGGGATCGTCAAGACCCTTTCGGAGAAACCTGAATAATCGAGGAAAAAAGAAAAGTAAAACAAGTAGTAACCGTTCCCCGTTTCGGAACACAAACACTAATAACAATGGCAGATTTAAAAGCGTTTGCAGAACAGTTAGTCAATTTAACAGTAAAAGAGGTTAACGAATTAGCAAAGATCCTGAAAGAGGAATACGGTATTGAACCCGCAGCCGCCGCAGTAGCTGTTGCCGCCGGCCCCGCCGCCGCAGCCGCCGCTCCGGAAGCCGCCGAGAAGACCACCTTTGATGTTGTCCTGAAAAATGCCGGACAGGCAAAACTCGCCGTGGTGAAACTGGTGAAGGAACTTACCAGCCTGGGTCTGAAAGAGGCCAAGGAACTGGTCGACGCCGCCCCGAAAGCGATCAAGGAAGGCGTTTCCAAGGATGAAGCTAACGCTCTGATGGTTCAATTAAAAGAGGCCGGCGCTGAGGTTGAAATTAAGTAAGACGACTGATCTTATACCATAATAAAGTCCATAGATCTCTTCCGGGAGGAAGAGGTCTATGGTTTATTTATTAAAATTAATTTCAAACCTTCCTGCCCACGCAGGAAAAAAATATACCGGCCTTGGCTTCGAAAAAGATTGAAAAAATTTGCTTTGGATCCACCCGGATCAAAGCTGAATACCCTGACTTTCTTGATATTCAGGTAAAATCCTTCCAGGATTTTTTTCAGTTGGAGACAAATCCTGAGAACAGGGTCAATGAAGGACTGTACAAGGTTTTCACGGAAAATTTCCCGATTTCCGATGCGCGTAACAATTTCGTGCTGGAATTCCTTGACTACTTCATCGATCCGCCCCGCTATTCCATCGAGGAATGCATCGAACGCGGACTCACCTATAGCGTCCCGCTGAAGGCCAAACTGAAACTATACTGCACCGACCCCGAGCACGAAGACTTCGAAACGATCATACAGGATGTCTACCTGGGAATGATCCCCTACATGACCCCGCGGGGCACCTTCGTCATCAACGGCGCCGAACGGGTGGTTGTCTCCCAGCTGCACCGGTCTCCCGGCGTGTTTTTCAGCACCAGCTTCCACGCCAACGGATCGCAGCTTTACTCGGCCAGGATCATTCCTTTCAAAGGGTCCTGGATCGAGTTTACGACCGACATCAACAACGTGATGTACGCCTACATCGACCGGAAGAAGAAGTTGCCCGTTACCACGCTGCTTCGCGCCATCGGGTATGAGACCGACAAGGATATCCTCGAGATCTTCGGCCTGGCCCAGGAGATCAAGGTAAGCCGTGCCGCCCTGAAAAGGGTCGTCGGTTCCAAACTCGCCGCCCGTGTGGTCCGTGCATGGATCGAGGATTTCGTGGATGAAGATACCGGCGAAGTCGTCTCCATCGAACGTACCGAGGTGATCATCGAGCGTGAAACGATCCTCGAGAACGATCACATCGACCAGATCCTCGACGCCGGCATCAAGACCATTCTGATTCACCGGGAAGAGGCTCTCAATACCGACTACTCCATCATTTTCAATACGTTGCAGAAGGACCCCGCGAACTCGGAAAAAGAGGCCGTGGAGTTCATCTACCGCCAGTTGCGCAACGCCGAACCCCCCGACGAAGAGACCGCACGCGGGATCATCGAGAAGCTCTTCTTCTCCGACAAACGGTACGACCTCGGCGACGTAGGGCGCTACCGCATCAACCGGAAACTCAACCTCAACACGCCTGCCGAAATCAAGGTGCTGACCAAGGAGGACATCATCTCCATCATCAAGTACCTCATCGAGCTGGTGAATGCCAAAGCTGAGGTCGATGACATCGACCACCTGAGCAACCGTCGCGTCCGCACGGTGGGCGAACAGCTTTTCAACCAGTTCGGCGTGGGTCTCTCCCGCATGGCCCGCACCATCCGCGAACGCATGAACGTGCGCGACAACGAGGTGTTCACACCCACCGACCTGATCAACGCCAAGACCCTCTCATCGGTCATCAACAGTTTCTTCGGCACCAACCAGCTTTCGCAGTTCATGGACCAGACGAACCCGCTGTCGGAACTGACGCACAAGCGCCGTATCTCCGCCCTGGGACCGGGAGGTCTTTCCCGCGAACGTGCCGGGTTCGAAGTCCGCGACGTGCATTATACCCATTACGGCCGTCTCTGCACCATCGAAACCCCGGAAGGCCCGAACATCGGTCTGATCTCGTCGTTGTGCGTATACGCGAAGATCGACAAGCTGGGCTTCATCGAAACCCCTTACCATAAAGTGATCGAAGGCCGCGTGACCCTGGAGGAGGATCCTACCTACCTTACGGCCGAAGAAGAAGAACACAAGATCATCGCCCAGGCCACCACACCCATGGACGAAAAGGGCCATGTGCTGGAACAGAAAGTGAAGGTGCGTTACCTGGCCGACTATCCTATCATTGAAAAGACCAAGGTGGACCTGGTGGACATTGCGCCCAACCAGATCGCCTCCATCGCCGCCTCGCTGATCCCCTTCCTGGAACACGACGATGCCAACCGTGCCCTCATGGGATCGAACATGATGCGCCAGGCGGTACC
>CAYVVG010000096.1:0-9624 GCA_964455285.1 uncultured Prolixibacteraceae bacterium | reverse complement strand
TGCGTCAAACCTCGATTTCGGAACGACGATCGATGATCATCTGCCCCAATCCGACAACTGCATTCCGGAAAAATATGTACCCTATCCCCCCGGCCCGCTTCCCCAAACAGGGAATGGGAACTTCCCCTCCCTTGTTGGGGAGGGGTCAGGGGTGGGGTCCGCGTACCAGTGGGACGAACTCATGCGCTACAACCCCGCTCCCGGCTCGCAGGGGCTCTGTCCCCCGGGCTGGCACGTGCCGACGGCAAGTGAATGGGAAACGCTGGCGGGTAACTTTCTGGGGCCCGGTGTGTCGGGGAGGTACCTGCAGGATCCCGCCCTGAGCGGGTTTGAGGCGTTGCCGGCGGGCGTGCTTTATCAAAACTCCCTGTGGAGCTTCACCGGATCGGCGATGATGTTCTGGACCTCCACGCCCGACGGCGATAGCCGCGCGCTGGCCCGCGGGATGCACACAACGAATTACTCCGTGTCGCTCTATTCCGCCTCGCGCAACGATGCGTTTTCGGTGAGATGCGTGAGGGATCAGGGTAATTGATCTACGATCTGCGATGTTAGATCTGGGATCTAACTGAAGACTTACGTCTTCTCTATGGGAAAAAGGTATTTCCGTAAGGAGAGGGGAAAGTTGTTTGCATTACTAATATAAATTTGTTTATATTTGTAACATAAACTATTATCACCCATTGCCATCCGAAGGTGGGCTATATCATCACCCGCGACCAGGAAGATAAGCTACGGTTGAATGAAAATACCATACACATTCTGCCCATAAATCAGTTCATCACAATAACTGATTTCTGAAAGGATGGAATTTTTCAATCGAAACGTTATTTGTGGAACTTCCTGATGAACTCCTCCACCTCGGGCACGCCGCCCTGGTAAATGAGATACCCATTGTACGGCTCACGCGGGGTGATCTCCTTGTTGATCGGGGTGAGCATGATCTCTTTCACCTTCTCCAGGTCGCTGGTCTGTCCCAGCGCCCAGCTCAGCTTGATGAAAGCGGTTTCAGGAAGCATGTTCTCGGCGGGGATGATCCCTTTGGCCATCAGGTCGCGGCCAGTGTCGTAAACGAACATGTGCACATAGCCCCACAGGGTTTGCACGGTCATGTAGATGGCAACCCCTTTGGCAATGGCCCGTTCGATGGCCGGGTAGATGGGCTTGTTCACATGCCCCAGCCCGGTGCCGATGATAATGATCCCCTTGTAGCCGGCATCCACGAGCGCATCGATCACGTCGGGCTGCATGTTGGTGTAGTAATAGATCATCGTCACCTTCTCCTCATAATAGGGCATGATGGTCACATGATGGTCCTTGCGCCTGCGATGGTAATCCTGTTTGATGGGAACCACCCCTTTCCGGCTGACGGTGGCGATCGGGGTGTCGCCGATGGTGCGGAAGGTGGAGCGGTAGGAAGAGTGCATTTTGCGCACCCGCGTTCCGTTATGGAGGAAACCGTATTCGTCGGAGGTGGGGCCGAACATGCACACCATCACCTCGGCGATGTCGCCGTGGGCGGCAGCCGTGGCCGCATGCATCAGGTTGAGGGCCGCATCGGAGCTGGGGCGGTCCGACGACCGCTGTGACCCGACCAGGATAATGGGGACGGGTGAATTCTGCACCATGAAGGTCAGGGCTGCCGAGGTGTAATGCAGGGTGTCGGTGCCGTGACCGATGATGATCCCGTCGATCCCCTTCTCGATCTCCTTGCCGATGGCGACCGCCAGCTTTTTGTACTGGTCGGGGCCCATGTTCTCGCTGAAGACCGCGAACAGCTTCTCCGTGGTCAGGTTGCAGATGTCGGCCAGTTCAGGAACGGCCCCGTACAGCTCGCCGGGCGAGAAGGCGGGGATCACCGCGCCGGTGCGGTAGTCGAGCCGGGAAGCGATGGTCCCGCCGGTCCCCAGCAGCTTGACGTTGGGTTTCTCTTTCGAATAGGGAAACTCCTTTTCGGGGATCTTGTAGATGGCCTTCTTGTAGCCAAGCTCGGTGATATGGGTGATGCCGGAGATGTCGATGCCGATGTTGTAACCGGTGAAGATCTTCAGCACCAGGTGTTTGTCGTCGGTATTCTCGGCGCGGGGAAGGATCGTCCCCTCGAAGGTGCCCCGGGTGCTGTCGACCTTCACCTTTGCCCACACGCGGGCATTGAACTTCTGCAGTACTTCGAGTGCGCGTCCCTTGTATCCCTGGAAAATGTCTTCGCTCATGATGATTTATAGTGAACTGGTAAACGGGTAAACTGGTAAATGGGTGAACAGGTTAAATTTTCTTATTGCCTATTGCCTATTGCCTATTGCCTAATGCCTAATGCCTGTTGCCTTTACAACTGGATCGTCCGGCTTAACAAAGCCAGCGGGATGTTACCCGTGGCCAGGCGGCTGAGGTTCCCCATGATCCAGCGGGAACCCGCCGAATCGTCGCGCGAGATCCTGGTTTCCCGGTATTTGTTGACGAGGAAGGGAATCTTGGCCAGTATCTCTTCTGC
Organism: uncultured Prolixibacteraceae bacterium; assembly: GCA_964455285.1. Classification (GTDB taxonomy): domain Bacteria; phylum Bacteroidota; class Bacteroidia; order Bacteroidales; family FEN-979; genus CAIVAT01. The sequence goes on along the minus strand of CAYVVG010000096.1, from coordinate 7,133 downwards.
AGGAACCCTTTTAAAATTCAGGGTCGTCAGGATCGATTCGAAATCCATCTTGGGATGCCTGTAGAGGTGTGGCAGCATGCGCCTGGCCATCGCAAAGTCGATCTCTTTTCCCTTCAGGAAGGCCAGAAGGTCGATCACCTGCCGGAACGAGAAATCGGGTGGCATCGGCGACTGCCCCTGCAGGTGCCTCAGCCCGTGCCCGAAAAGGACGGCGGTAAACCGGGGCGCCAGGCCCAGCTTCTGCTCCGCCTCCTCCAGCAGGGGAACGAGGTTGTTCTTCAACAGGTAGGTGTGGGTATCTTCGGGAACGTTCCAGGCAGCCAGCTGGGCGATGCGCTCGGATACCAACACCGGCAGGCTTTTCAGCAAGGCGTCGATCTCGTCGTCTTCGAGCGGGATCGGAGCCGAATCGGTGTCGGGGTACATGCGGTCGGCGCCGGGCAGCACCCGCTCGAAAATGGTCGTGCCGTCGGGCATCGACTTGCGGGTCTCGTTCGGAACGCCGGCGAAGGCCATGCGGCACCGCTCCCCGATGGTCTCGATGGCAGTCTTGATATCGTCGGCGGGCCCCCAGAAGATGATCTGGGCATCGTTCGGAGCGCTTTCCAGGAAGCTGCGGACACGTGTCCAGGCCTTTTCGCCCAGGGTGTCGTCGGGCATCTCCGAGTGGATCATGTTGGGCTTTTCGATACAGGCGATCACCTTCAGGCGGTCGGAGAATTCATCGGCAAAAAGACGCCCGGGCTGGGTGAAGTGCGACAGGGCGCCCCGGAAACCGGGCAGGTTGACGACATAGATCTCATGGGTGGTGTTTTTCGGCAGCCCCAGGTTCTCGGGTTTGATGTCCTTGATACGGGCCTGCTTCACCACGGGCTTCCATCCGGCGGTATCGGTGACCGTCTTCAGCAACATCTCCTTGATGGCCAGCAAAGCCCACTGCCGGAATGCCTCGTTGTGGGTCAGTTCGGGCATCCACTTGTTGTGCGCCACCCCTTTGATCTCCACGCGCGTGCCTCCGCGGCAGCTCACGTTCACATCGGCACGGGTCGAACCGATCCCGGTGCGCACCTTGCCGGTGCTGCGGTTGAGGAACCGGATGTAGTCGGCCCCCTCTTTCACCTCATCGGGATTTTTGAAATCGGGGTGCGTAACGGTTTCGATCAGCGGCATGCCGAGGCGGTCGGTGCGGTAGATGCGCACATGCCCGATGTCGGAGACCTCCCGGCACGAGTCCTCCTCGAGGCTGAGCTGGATGAGCCGCACTTTTTTATTCTTCAGCTGGATCTCGCCGTCGATGCCGATGATGGCCGTACGCTGAAAGCCGGTGGGGATGGAGCCGTCGAGGTACTGTTTGCGGGTGATGTGGACCTCGCCGACGATCTTGAGCTTCGACAGCAGCGAGATCTCGATGGCATGGCTGAGCGCTTCCCGGTTCAGCGGGAAAGGCGGGGTGTCGTCCACATCGTAGGTACATGCCGTCTCGTTCTTGATGCGGTAGATGATGTTCTTCCGGGTCCGGAACTCCATCAGGGCGGTGCCGTCGTATTCGCCGAGTTCGCTCAGTGTCGGCCGCATGTGGCGGATCAGCTCAGCGTCGTACGACTCCTCGCCCTGGTAAATCCCGGCAGGGCAGTGGCAGAAGAGTTTCTCCTTCGTTTTCAGTTGCTGGTGAACCTCCAGTCCCGACATGAACCCGATCCGGTCGTAATCGGCCTGGGTTGCTTCTTTTCGGGCGACATACCCGATCTTCTGCCGGGTTTCGGCATAGTTTTGCCGCGGGTCAAACGGTTGTTTCATGAGTCAGTGATTTATCTTTCATCGGTCAGTCAGGTACCGGGAAAACCGCTGCAAAATTACCCTTTATGTTTGATTTCCCGGGAGGTTGTTCATTACTTTTGGTAAGAATGACTTTCGTATCTTTGCCCTCCAACCCTTTGTCCATCCGGTATGCCGCGGAGCCTCCTGATCCTCCTTCTGTTCCTGTCACTCCGGGCCGCTGCACAGGAACCGGTCATTACGAAGATCCAGTATGCCGGCGACGTGTGGGAATTCAACAAGGATATTTATGCCGACGGCCCGCGCATCCTGGGCAACGTGGTGATGACCCACGACAGCGCCTACCTGTTCTGCGACAGCGCTTATGTGGACGAGACCGCCAACCGGATGATCGCTTACGGCAACGTACGCCTGATGCTGAGCGACACGCTCAACCTCTACAGCGATTCGGGACGGTACGACGGCAACACCCGCATCGCGAATGCTTACAGCAACGTGCGGCTCATCGACAACCAGACCGTACTCACCACCGACACGCTGGTGTACAGCCGCAATACGAGCATCGCCCAGTATGACTGGTGGGGCAAGATCGTCAATGACAAGAACAACCTGGTCAGCCGGCACGGGTACTACTACACCCGGCTGAAAGAGTTTTTCTTCAAGGAGAAGGTGATGCTGCAGAATCCCGATTACCGGATGTTCTCCGACACCCTCCGGTACAATACGATGACGGAGGTGGCTTATTTCTTCGGCCCTTCCCACATCATCAGCAATGACAAGGTCGATTCGATCTATTGCGAGAACGGGTGGTACGACACCCGGCAAGACATCTCGCGATTCCGCGAACGGGCAAAGATCTACCACGAAGCAACGATGCTTACCGGCGACAGCATTTACTACGAGCGGAAAACGGGATTCGGCCAGGTGTTCCTGCATGCGGTGCTGCTCGACACGGTGCAGGACATCCTGATGCTGGGAAATTACGGCGAGCTGCGGCGGAAGGAGGGGTTCGCCTTCATGACCGACAGCGCCGTGGGGGTGCTGGTGGAGAAGAAGACCGATTCGCTGTTCCTGCACAGCGACACCGTGTATGCCACCTTCGACTCGACGCAGAAGATCAAAACCGTGCTCGGCTATTACAAGGCCAAATTCTTCCGGCACGACCTGCAGGGCCTGTGCGATTCGCTGGTATATCTCAGCGCCGACTCCTCCGTCACCATGTTCCGCGAGCCGGTTCTATGGTCCGATTCCAACCAGTTGACGGCCGACTCGATCCGGCTGACCATCTTCGGCGGCAAAGCCGATTCGCTGAAGATGTACGGCAACTCGTTCATCATCTCGCGCGACGACTCCGCCAGCTTCAACCAGGTCAAGGGAAGGAACGTGCTGGCCAAGTTCCGCGACAACGAACTCTACAAGATCCGGGTGATCGGCAACGCCGAATCCATCTACTGGGCGCGAGAGGAGGATAAATCGTTGATCGGCATCAACGTGGCCGTATCGGGTGAGATGCTGATCTTCCTCGACGACAGCAAAGTAAGATCGATCACCTACATCGACAAACCCGACGCCCACCTCTACCCCGAAACCACCGTCCCTCCCAACGAACGGAAACTGAAGAACTTCCGCTGGGAAGAGGCAAGAAGGCCGATGAAAAAATCGGATATCTTCAGCTGGTGATCCCCGTTCGTGCGTCTGCACTTGTCCGCCCGTCCGCCCGTCCCCTTAAAACACCGACACCTTCACGTACCTCGACGGGTTCTTCCGGATGTCTTCGAGCAGCAGGTTGAGATCGCGGGCCGCTTTCTCCACCTCGATGTACAGCGTGTCGTTGTTCAGGAGCTGCCCCAGCGATCCCTTCCCGCTGTTGATCTTCACAAGAACGGAGTCAAGGTCGCCGACCGCCTTGTTGACCCGGGCGAGGGTGGTCGGGATCCGCGCTTTGGCGAGGGAATCGCTCAGGCCGGAGAAATTGGAGAGGATGTTGGTGATCTTTTCGTTGTTCTGCTTCAGGTTGCTGCTGATCGACTCGACGTTGTTGATGATCCGGGCCAGGTTCGAGCGCTGCGCCGTGACCAGCGTATCGACGTTGTAGGTGGCATGCGCGATGTTGGCCAGCGCCTCCTTCACATGTTCAATTGCATCGACCAGGTTGTCGCGCGTGTTGCGGTTGAGCACCTCCTGGAGGATGACCGCGATGCTGTCGATGGATCCGATGAGGTTCTCCGCCTTGACCTTCAGCGGCAGTATCTGCCGGTTCACCTCCTGCCCCAGCGTCGCCTCGATCTGTGACATTAACGTGTCGCCATCCTTCGCCATCACCCCGGAGTCGCCGGGGATGATCTCGATCTCGGGAGAACCCAGCAGACTCGAACTGAAGATGCGGGCCATCGAGTTCGCCGGGATGGGATAATCACCCAGCACGTAAAGTTCCACGATGATGTGTTGCGGGTTGTGCGGGTCGAAATAAAGCTTCTTCACCTGCCCCACCTTCATCCCCTTGATGGAGACAGAATTGGCGGCCACCAACCCGTTCACCTTTTCATAAACGGCATAGAACGTGCGGCTGGTCTTGAAAAGCTCGAGCCCTTTCAGGTACATCAGCCCCCAGATAAGGATGGCGGTGGCAAGTACGAAGGCAATGCCCACCCTGACTTCTTTCCTGATCTTCACCATTAAGCGTTTGTGCAAACTTACGACAAAAAATCACTGCTTCATCAGCCGGTCTGCTTCCGGCTGCGGAATGCGCTCCCCGTTGCGGAAAATCACCACGAAAGCATCGCGGGCCCCCTTTTTCCGCACCTCCTCCAGCAACCGCAGCACCGAGGTCAGGTCGGGCTCGTCGCCCACCGTGTATTTGTACATCCCCCCGTGGCGGTACATGTCCACCTTGCCGTAACCGGAGATACGGGGGGAGCCGGCTTTCAGCGGTTTTGCCTCCGCCGCGACCTGCACCCGCCAGGATAACCGCTGCACGCCTTCCGTCCTCTGGTCTCCGGCCTTCGCCTCTTCGGCGCCTTTCTCCCCTGCGATCTCCGAAAATGCGCGGAAGATCGCCCGTGCAATATGATCCTGCCCCTTTTCGGTCATCAGGAACTTCTCCTCTTCCGGGTGGCTGAGGTACCCGGCTTCGACCAGCACGCTGGGCATGGTGGTCTTGTACAGCACCAGGAACCCGGCCTGCCGCACCCCCCGGTTGTTCAGCCCGACGCCGTCGGCCATCTGCGCCTGGATGGCAGCCGCCAGGTCGGTACTCCGGTCGAGATTGGCATTCTGGTTAAGTGAAAAAATAATGTACGATTCGTCGGAATTCGGATTGAATCCCTCGTAGGTATCCTGGTAGCCCGACTCGAGAAGGATCGCGGCGTTCTCGGTCTTGGCCGTACTGAGGTTGGCTTCCGACCGGTGCAGCCCCATGATGTAGGTCTCAGCGCCCCGGAGGGACGGATTGCGGTTCGAGTTGCAGTGGATGGAGATGAAGAGGTCGGCCCTGGCTTCGTTGGCGATGGCGGCGCGGCGGTAGAGTTCTACGAACCGGTCGTCGTCGCGGGTATAGATCACTTTTACGCCCGGATTGCCCTCACGGATCATCCTGCCCAGCTTCAGGGCGATGGCCAGGTTGATCGTCTTTTCCCGGGCTTGCCTGCCCAACGCCCCCGGGTCCTTCCCCCCGTGCCCGGCGTCGATCACCACCGTGCGGATCGTGCCCGGTCGACTGCCATCTGCAGTCAAAACGGGAACCAGGAGCAGGAGGATCAGCCAACCGATTGCGTGTCGCACCATCCGGGCAGGGTTACTGTTAACGTATCTTAAAAATCAAACCCGTTTCAGGATTTTTCAGTAGTTTTGAAACCCAAAGAATAACGGCAGTTTTCAAACGTTATTCTCTTTTTTCAGGCAAACAAAGATAAACCATTCACCCCTGCAGTCAGAAAAGAATTTGTTAACGGAAATATTAACAAGGTCTTTCCTCCTCTTGCTCCTGCCGGTTCTTCTCCTCGTGGATGCCGGTCCCGCTGCGGCACAGGATTCGACCGCCGCCCCGAAAAAGAAGACGAAGCTGGAAGCGCCTGTCGACTACTCCTCCAACGACTCGCTCCGGTTTGAAGTGAAGGGGCAGAAGGTATTCCTGTTCAAAGAGGCAAAGATCAAGTACCAGGAGACCAACCTGCAGGCGGATTACGTGGAGATCGATTTCACGAAAAACCAGCTTTATGCCACGGGGCTGAAGGATTCGACAGGCAGGGAGCAGGGGCCGCCGGTATTCTCCGACGGTTCCCAGAATTTCAAGTCAAAAGCCATCAATTACAACTACTCCACCAAGCGCGGGTATATCAACACGGTGTTCACCAAGCAGGACGAAGGGTATCTCCACGGAACGGTGGTGAAAAAGATGGAAAACAACATCACCTATATCAAATCGGGTTCCTATACCACGTGCGACAGGGAAGAGAATCCTCATTTTGCGTTTCAATTCAGCAAAGGAAAGGTGATCCCGGGAAAAAGAGTGATCACGGGTCCTGCCTACCTGAACATCGCCGAGGTGCCGACGCCGTTGTTCATCCCGTTTGGTTTTTTCCCCAACCGGTCGGGGCAGCGTTCGGGGATCCTGCTCCCGGCTTACGGCGAATCGGCCGACCGGGGCTTCCGCTTCGAGAACCTGGGCTACTACTGGGCTACCAACGAATACATGGATGTGACGGTCCTGGCCGACATTTACACCCGCGGAAGCTGGGCGCTCAAACCGACGCTGCGGTACAACAAGCGTTATCATTACAGCGGCAACTTCGACTTCAGCTACGCGGTCAACGTATTCGGAGCCGCCGATTCGCCCGACTACCAGAAACGCAAGGATTTCCAGGTTCGCTGGTTCCACAGCCAGGACCGGAAAGCCCGCCCTCACAGCAGTTTTTCGGCCAACGTGAACATTGTGAGCAACTCGTTCAACAAGTACAACCTGGCCACCAGTGCGCAGTCGTACCTCTCGAACACCTTTCAGTCGAGCATCAACTATTCCACCAGTTTCGCCGGCAAGTACTACCTGAACCTCAACTTCAGCCACAGCCAGAACACGCTCACCAAATCGGTCGACGTCAATCTCCCCCAGATCTCGTTTTCGGTCAACCAGTTCTACCCCTTTCGCCGGGCCAACCCGGCCGGGAAGATCCGCTGGTACGAGCAGATCAGCATGAAGTACAACATGGATGCGGAGAACCGTTACAACACCGACGAAAGCAAATTCATGAAAGGCAACTGGCTCGACTCGATGCGGAACGGGATGAAACACACGGTCCCGATCAGCGGCACCTTCCGCATCCTGAAATTCTTCAACTGGTCGAACTCCATCAACCTTACCG
>CAYVVG010000095.1:0-9770 GCA_964455285.1 uncultured Prolixibacteraceae bacterium | reverse complement strand
GCAGGTGGGAGTGGATTACTACCTCTACACCGGGATCAGCCCGATGGCCGGACCCATTCACGGGACCGGAGGCCCGATCAGTTTCGGACTCCAGACGCTGGCGGGCTGGTACTGGGTGCTGGCAGAAAACGTCACCACCCGTTGCCAGAACCATATGTATAACTGCGTACATATCACCATCGATCCACAGACACCGGTCAGTGTGACGATTTCCGCATCCACGACCAATCCTGTCGCAGGAACCCCGGTCACCTTTACCGCCACGCCTGTCAACGGAGGTCCCGACCCGGTCTTCCAGTGGATGGTCAACGGGATCCCTGTCGGAACCAACCTGAGTACTTATTCCTATGTCCCGGTCAAGTATGATGAAGTAAGTTGTGTTCTGACATCCAACCTGCCCTGTACGGTCAACAACCCCGACACCTCGAACATCATCAGCTTGACGGTGACGGGCGTCTCTTCGAACATCATTGTCACGGGCTCAGTCGCAAGCGGAGATTACCATTGTTATGATGCAACTCAAACGCTCGTTGTTGCAGGTGGTTCGAATACCTTTACGGTATATCCGGGCGGCCAGGCGGTGATGATCGCAGGCCAGAGCATCCGTTATTTGCCGGGTGCAAAAGCGTTGTTGGGCAGTTACATGCACGGATACATCTCCACGGTATTCTGTGGGCAGAAGGCTTCCACAATCGGCATGGCCGCGACGGAAGGGGAAGAATTCCCGGCGGAGATGTCGCAGCCGAAGGGAGCATTCAGGATCTATCCGAACCCGACCAATGGCCGATTTATCCTTGAACAGATGGGGCAAAGACCTTATGATAACGTCAGGGTCGAGGTGTTCAATCTGCAGGGTGAGAATGTTCTGAGCGGGATCCTCGAAAAGCAGCGAACCGTTGATTTCGACGTCAGTATCTTACCAGATGGGCTCTATTTTGTAAGGGTTGCTGCCGCTGGTTATGGTGAAACCTTCAAATTGCTGAAAACCCTTTAACACAGGCAGCATTCCGAAAGGATCGCGGGTGGGCAGGCGGTAAGTCTGCCCACCCGTTTTTTATTCAAACCTTGGGAAAGAGTCTGCAGGAAAGATAAAAGTTAGGATTCCTTGACAGGGAATAAAAAATTGATTGATTTTTTTTGTCCAGGAACTGCAAAATTTGTTAGGGTATCTTGACGGTTCTCCATCACGGAGCAGGTTATGGCTTCTCCCTATGCCGGGTATTTCATTACCTCAAGAACCCTTGTTCAATTCTTAAAAAAGTTTTAACTTGAAATAATATTTCCTGGAGCATCTTCTTCCTTTGGCTAAGGATGGGTGGGTTCCCCGGGATAATATTATGTTAAACCATTTTGAATTAATTAGTTGTTAAATAAATAGCAGATAAGAAACCATTCCTTTCCCGGAAAGGATTTTAAGAGGGTTATCCTGAAATTCATCACGTGTCCAGATGAATGGAAACGAAATAATCACATCTCTCCAGGATGAACCGTTCTGTAAAGAAAAATTTTTTATGAAGGTACAAACCTGGCAGGTCCGGTGCAATTGCGGAAAGTTCTTTCCGATTGTTATGGAAAACCGGAATCAAAGTATGAACTTGGAATTTATAAATAATAGAGAATCAGTCGTGTAATTATTTTTTCTGGCGTGAAACCTGCCGGGCCAATCTCCCGTATCCCTTATAATTTAAAGAGAATCAAGCGTATTTAGGCATGTCTTTGGATATGTTTCAGATTAAAAACCAACCCGAATATGAAAAGCATTGTATCCGTTCCTTTCAAATCATTTTTGCTGTCGCTTAATTTCGGCCTGATCCTGTGCCTGTTTGCGACAGGAGATCTGTCGGCAGCCATCATCACCTCAACCGCTGCCGGTGGGACCTGGAGCTCAACCACGACCTGGGTCGGAGGAGTTGTTCCCACCTCGGCAGATGATGTGATCATTGCCACAACCGGTGGTAATGCAGTCACGGCCTCAAGCGGTACAATAACGGTCATTAGCCTGACCTTAAATAGTGGGGCTATCCTGACCATGAACAGGACTATGACGGTCAGCGGAACCACCGACATTTCCGGTACGATCAATTTCGGATCTACCAACGGGACACAGCGTATAATGACCTTCACCGGGGCCGTCACCCTCAACAGTGGCGCCACCTGGAATGAAACCACGACGGGTGCGGCTGCCGCTTTCAGTTTCGGCAGCAGTTTCACCAACAATGCTTCGAACTTTACATCGCAGAATACGGCCCATAATTTCACGGGGAGCGGCACTCTTAGCGGTTCCACGGCCATCGCTTTTCCGTCCATGACCTTCACCGGCAACTATACCAACCAGGGAACCCTTACCAGTTCCACCCTGCTGACCGTGACCGGGGCTACCATCCGGATCACGAATAATGGAACCATCACGGCGACCACCGCGCTGTCGGGAACGGGAGGTGTGGCCCAGGGAACTACGGGTGTGCTGAATATCGGGGGAACTTCAGGGATCACCACACTGACAGTTACGGCGGTGGGGAATACCGTCAATTACACCGGTGGCACCCAGACCCTGAAAGTTACGCCGTACCATCATTTGAATCTTTCGGGCGGTGCCAAGACCTTCAGGACGATCACGACCATTGGCGGTGATCTTAGCCTGTCGGGATCAGCTACGGCCACTACCGGAGCAGCTCTCACGATCGGGGGAACTCTGAACGTGGGGACCGGGACCACTTTTGCCACAGGGGCCACCAATACATGGACGCTGTCGGTGGGAGGGAACACCAATGTTGACGGCACGCTGACGCTGGCCAACACGGGAAGCAAGACCTTCACTGGTGACGTGACCATCGGTGCCACGGGCAACCTGAACGAAACGGGGATCGCGGCTGTTTCCATCGGGGGCTCTCTTGAAAACGACGGCACCTATACGGCCAACAGCGGAATCCATACCTTCAGCGGATCAGGCAAGACCATCGGCGGCACCAACGCGGTTTCCATCGCTACCGCCAATGTGACGGGGACCTATACAAACACAGGCACGTTAACGGTGGGTACGGCTCTGAACGGCACGGGCGGGACGCTGACCATGGGTGCAAATTCCACGCTGGAACTTGGCGGCACCTCCCTCATCACAGGGCTGGATGCCTCTACGTATACACCCAATACGGTCAATTATACCGGTGCAGGGCAGACCGTTCGCGGCAATAATTACTCTAATCTCAACCTGGACGGAAGCGGAAGCAAAACCATGCAATCGGGGACCACGTCCATATCAGGAACCCTGAGTATCGGTTCGGGTGTTCAGGCCGCCCTCGTTGCCGGGTCAAACACGGCAGCCAATGCGCTGATGCTGGGTGGTGCCGGGCAATTGTCGGGAACCTATGGCAGTACAAGTTCCGCTGCAACCTATAAGACCAATATCTATTTTGCATCATCCACCGGGATCGTCACTGTCAGTCAGAGTTCCTGTGTGGCAGGGACCTGGCTGGGATGGACCAGTGCGGATTGGAACACTGCTTCCAACTGGTGCGGAGGAATTCCGACCGCTTCGACCGATGTTATCATCCCATCCGGAGGGAACCAACCAACGATCGGAACGGCAGGCGGGGCCTGCAGGAACCTTACGCTCAACAGCGGGGCCACCCTGACGATGGGGGGTGCGTACAGTCTGACCGTCGGGGGAAACTGGACCAATAACGGGGGGACCTTCACCCCATCCACCGGAACGGTCACCTTTAACGGAACGACGCAAAGCATCGAAGGTACATCTGCTGCATCATTTTATAATCTCACCACCACAGCCGGCGCCACAGTGACAACCAACGTCAACGCTACTGTTGGTGGGGTGCTGACCATTGAATCCGGTTGTTCCTTTACAGTTGGCGCCAATAATACGCTTGGCATCACCGGAAATACGGATATCAGCGGTACGCTTGCACTGGGTGGTACCGGTGCCAAGACCTTTACCGGAAATGTTACCATCAATGATGGCGGGATATGGAATGAAACGGGGATCGCTGCCATCGGATTCGGAGGGAACCTGTGGAATGACGGCACTTTTGCGGCGAGCACAGGAATCCATACGTTCAGCGGGGCGACAAAGATGATCGGAGGCGCGAATCAGATCAGCATTCCCACTGCCACCTTCACAGGCGCATACACCAACTCCGGGATCCTGGACGTGGCCACAGCGTTAACCGTTACCGGTGTTACCCTGACCAACAACGGTACGATCACTGCCACCACCGCGTTGTCGGGTACGGGGGGAGTGACCCAGGGGGGCAATGCCGTGCTCAATATCGGGGGAACCTCGGCCATCACCACGTTGACGGCGTCAGCGACCGGAAACACGGTCAATTATACAGCCAACGGAGCCCAGACCATTCATAACAACAATTATTACAACCTGAACCTGGGCTCGTCGGGTGCTAAAACCTTGCAGACGGGGACCACGACCATTGGCGGAAGCCTCGGTTTGAATGGCACAGCAACCGCCACGACTGTCGGTGCGCTGACGATCACAGGAGGTCTGAATGTAGGACCGAGCACCACCTTTTCCACCGGGGCGACCAATACCTGGACCCTGTCGGTCGGTGGGAATACCACCGTAGGAGGGACCCTGACCCTGGCCAATACCGCGACCAAGACATTTACCGGGAATGTGACGGTAAATTCGTCAGGAACCTGGAATGAAACCGGGATCGCTTCCATCAACCTGGCGGGTAGCCTTCAAAATGACGGCATATTTACTTCGAATACAGGTACTCATACTTTCAGCGGCGCTTCTAAAAGCATCGGTGGGAATAATGCCGTTTCCATTGCAAACACGACCATCACAGGCACTTATACGAACACAGGCACCCTTACGGTTGGCACTGCCCTGTCCGGTTCCGGGATCCTGACGATGGGTGCCAATTCGGCCCTGAACATCGGGGGAACCTCCGGGATCACCGGCCTGAATGCCACCGCCAACACTCCGAATACGGTAACATATAATGGTACAGGTCAAAGCATTAAGGCAGTAAATTACAACCACCTCGTTCTTGGCGGAACCAGCGGAACAAAGACATTCCAGGCCACCACCTCCATCAGTGGCAGTCTGTCGGTGCTGACGGGCGTTGTGGCCGGCATGAACGGGTATAATGCCACGGCGCAGTCGTTGTATCTGGGTGGCATCGGCCGTGCCAGCGGCACCTGGGGCGGCACCGGCTCCGGAGCCACCAACATCAACACCACTTTTTTTACAGCGGCTACCGGTGTGGTGACCGTTTCTTCCTGTGCCGGAATCTGGACAGGAGTGACCAGCAGCGATTGGAATGTGGCATCCAACTGGTGTGACGGAAACATCCCCACCGCGACCACCGATGTGAACATAGCGGTGACCGCAAATTCACCGACTATCGGTGCGGCTGGCGGGGTCTGCCGGAATATCACGATCACATCAGGAGCCACCCTGGTCATCACCGGATCGAACAACCTGACGGTTAACGGTGACTGGGCGAACAATGGGGGCACATTTACCCGCAACACCAGCACTGTTACTTTCAGCGGAACAAACCAGGCCATCGGTGGAACCACAGCAACCACTTTTTACAACCTGGTGTTGGGCAATTCGGGGGCCAAGACCTTTTCGACCTATCCGACTATCGCGGGGAACCTTACGATATCGGGTTCTGCATCCCTCAAGCCTGTTGCGGCTCTTGCCGTGACCGGGACGACGATCATCAGCGGCACCAGCCGGCTGACCCTGGGAGCCGCGAACCTGTTGAGCAGCACCCCCATCCAGTTGAATGGCGGCAACTTTGAAACGGGCTCATCGACCGGGTATGCTGAAACTGTGGGCTCCCTGGCATTGACGGATCATTCGGATATCTACTTAGGAACGGGATCCCATATCCTGAATTTTGCTGCCAGTAACGGAGTAAGCTGGACAGCCGGGAAAACCCTGACGATCCATAACTGGTTCGGAAGTTCAGGAACATCGGGGACTTCAGGTAAAATCTATTTTGGAAATACAAGCAGCGGATTAACTGCCGCACAGGTAAGTCAGATCGTTTTCCTGATCGGTTCCGGATTCTATCCCGCGACCATCCTCTCAACCGGTGAGGTGGTGCCCATATGTGCTTCTTATGCATTGACGTCTACCACGGCCACCACGCCCTGCAATGCGACCTATTCGGTCATCACCCTGACATCCACAGCCGCCGACCTTCCGGTGGCCACCTATCGTGTGACATACAGTCTGACCGGTGCAAACACAGCCACTGACGTACTCGGATCCATGGTGGTCACCACGGCGGGTACCGGCACATTCATCACCCAGGCATTGCCGAATGCCGGAATTACAAATATTACGGTAACAAGCCTGTTTACCGGCTTTTGTTCCAGTGCCATCGGTGCGAATAACACCGCAACCATCTCGCTGAGGAAATTGCTTGGAACCACATCGGCAACCACGGTGGGCACCTATTGTGCCGTGGACGGCACGGCTACCGTGACCCCCTCGGAAGGCTCGGGCAGTTATACCTACCAGTGGTCCACAGGAGGAACTTCCCAAACCATTACAGGCCTGAGTGCCGCAATTTACTCGGTTACCGTCACCGACAACACATATGGTTGCACGGCGACCTTCTCGGTGCCGGTTTCCACCACTTACAATAACGTTTGTCCGGGCAAAAACGGGGATGTGAATTACACGCTCGGAGGAATTGTCAATACTTATTACCCGGGCACGACTGTTTCGGCCGGAACGAACGTGATCACCCTGGGGACGGCACGTGGCGCCGCGGACGCATTTTCAACAGGGGACCTTGCGCTGATCATCCAGATGCAGGGAGCCGAAATGGTCTCCACCAACAGCAATACATATGGTCAGGTTTCGAGTATCATTGCCGGTACTTATGAATATGCCAAAGTGACTTCTTTCTCAGGAGGAGTGCTCACGATGTCGACAAACCTGGTGAACAGTTACACCCAGGATCCATCCAACCGGAAAACGTTCCAGGTCGTCCGAGTCCCACAGTATAATTCATTGACGCTGGGAAGTAACCTGTATGCGTTGGACTGGAACGGTGAAACGGGGGGGATCGTGGTCATAGATGTTGCACGGAGTCTGACCATGGCGGGTTATACAATTTCAGCCGACGGAAAAGGGTTCCGTGGAGGCGCCTGCGTGGTAAGCCGGATCGCCCAGGGTCCACTCCCTATCATCGATGACTATGTTTTTGCCAATGAAATACTGGGGCATGGGACCAAAGGGGAAGGTGTTGCCGGGACTCCTGACAATATCTGGTACAATTCGACGGTGGTTGCCAATGCCTCCTGTCTTTATCCAACCGGGCAAAAGGGGATGGGTGCTGCCGGCAATGCAGGCGGAGGAGGGAACGATCCCGCTGCTGTTTTAGATAACGGGGATAATTCAGGTGGCGGTGGAGGGTCGAACCTGACCGCCGGGGGTAAAGGAGGAAACTCATGGCAGTCGAACCTTCCTACGGGGGGGAATGGCGGATATGGTTTATCGGGTTCACCGACCAAGATCTATATGGGAGGGGGAGGAGGTTCCGGGACATCGAATAACTATGCCCTGGGTCATGGCGGGACAGGTGGCGGTATCGTCATTGTCCATGCAGGAACCATTGCCGATGGCGGGATCTTTTCAGCCGACGGAAGCGAGGGTATTCAGATTCTGGTCCCTCCTGCAGGTGATGCCTATGGTGACGGGAATGACGGCGGAGGCGGAGGCGGAGGTGGCGGAACCATCCTTGTCACGGCCAATTCGGGAATGAACCTGATAACCGGCTCTGTCAATGGAGGAAAAGGGGCCAATACATGGGAAGTCTCAGCCGGAGGAACACCCTTTCCGGCCAACCATCATGGCCCTGGCGGCGGAGGAGGAGGGGGAGTGGTTTACCGCACGTTTACCACCTCGTCGGCAAGCATTTCACCGGGATTGAACGGGACCTCCTGTACCGATCTGGACCCGTTCGGTGCCGCACAAGGGACGC
Organism: uncultured Prolixibacteraceae bacterium; assembly: GCA_964455285.1. Classification (GTDB taxonomy): domain Bacteria; phylum Bacteroidota; class Bacteroidia; order Bacteroidales; family FEN-979; genus CAIVAT01. Next base: position 1,782 of record CAYVVG010000095.1, on the reverse strand, counting down.
CGGGACAGATCCAGGGGATCAGTGAAAACAACCTGACGACCACCACCTTCGGAAGAAATTGCAAAGTGGATTATACACCTCCGACCGTGACATGTCCCTCGAATGTAACTGTTTGTTACGGGAGTGTGCCGGCCGCGATAACCACCATGGCGGGATTCAATGCTTCCGACAGCCAGTCGGGGATAAACGGCCCTCCGGCTTGTATCCGGCTCAATGAAACCGGTTCTCAGGATCTGGGTTCCATCACCCGTACTTATTATATTTTTGACAATGCAGGCAATTACACTACCTGCGTCCAAACAATTACAGTTCTGCCTGCCGTGATCTATGGCACTCTGGCCAGTGGAGATCAGACAATCTGCAATGGCGGCGATCCCGCCAGCATCCCCTTTGCCACCGCTCCTTCGGGAGGGGCAGGGACCTTCACCTACCAGTGGTATTACCAGGACGGGCTGATCACCTGTCCGACAGGCAGCAGCTCTACTGGGTGGACAGCCATAACAGGCGCCACGGGTAGCAGTTACGATCCTCCATCCGGACTTACCGGATCGAGGACCTATGCGGTAATGGTCGATGCTACGGGCACGCCCGATTGCGGGGCTGCGACCTGGGCTACCGGGTGCAGGAAAGTCACCGTGTTACCCGCGATGAATTTCGGGACATTATCCAACGGGGATCAGTCAATATGCAATGGCGGCGATCCCGCCAACATCACCTTTGGCACCGCTCCATCGGGCGGTGCGGGGACCTTCACCTACCAGTGGTATTACCAGGACGGGCTGATCACCTGTCCGACAGGCAGCAGCACCACCGGGTGGTCAGCCATAACCGGCGCCACGACTAGCAGTTACGATCCTCCATCCGGCCTGACCGGATCGAGGACCTATGCGGTAATGGTCGATGCCACGGGCACGCCCGATTGCGGGGCTGTGACCTGGGCGACCGGATGCCGGAAGGTGACGGTTTACAACACTGTCAGTTACGGCACCCTGACCAGTGGAGATCAGACGATCTGCAACGGCGGCGATCCCGCCAACATCACCTTTGCCACCGCTCCATCGGGCGGTGCGGGGACCTTCACCTACCAGTGGTATTACCAGGACGGGCTGATCACCTGTCCGACAGGCAGCAGCACCACCGGGTGGTCAGCCATAACCGGCGCCACGACTAGCAGTTACGATCCTCCATCCGGCCTGACCGGATCGAGGACCTATGCGGTAATGGTCGATGCCACGGGCACGCCCGATTGCGGGGCTGCGACCTGGGCGACGGGATGCCGGAAGGTGACTGTACCTTTGTTAATGACAGCAACAACAAGTCAGACAAATGTGGTTTGTAAAGGAACCGCCACTGGATCAGCATATGTTAATCCTGCAGGAGGGATAAGTCCCTACACTTATTTGTGGAGTAACAGCCAAACAACTCAAACTGCAGTATCATTATCAGCCGGAGATTATACAGTCACAGTTTATGATAACATTCATTGTACTGTAACAAAGAATTTTTCAATTATTGAACCTACGGCCGGCCTTTCATGTTCAGCTTCTCAGACCAACGCGGTGACCTGCTTTAACGGCAGTGACGGCGCTGCGAGCGTGACCCCATCGGGCGGCTGGAGTTCATCCTATGCCTACCTGTGGAGCAACAATGCAACGACCGCAGCTATATCCAACCTCACCGCGGGAACTTATACTGTGACGGTGACCGACTTCGAAGGCTGCACCACCACCTGCTCGGTGCTGGTCAACGGTCCGGCTTTTGAGCTCTCCTGCTCAGCTTCTC
>CAYVVG010000094.1:0-9855 GCA_964455285.1 uncultured Prolixibacteraceae bacterium | reverse complement strand
AACAGGGAGGGGCATCAGCACATCAGCACATCAGCACATCAGCACATTATCAGGGGATCCCCGGAAAATTCTCCACGAACCTGATCTTCAGGTCGGGAAAATCGTTCACGAATTTGATCTTCAGGTCGGGAAAATCGTTGACGAACTGCCATTTGCCGCATTGGTCGGGGAAATGCTCCACGACCTTCACTTTCAGGTCGGGAAAGTTCTCGACGATCTTCACCTTCAGATCGGGAAAATCGTTCACGATCTTGATCTTGCCGTAGAGTTTGAAACCCTGGCAGGAGCAGTCCTTGCTCACCGGGTCGTCCGGAGCAGCGACCAGCAGCGAAAGAAATACCAACAGGTGTGATAACATGTTATCGATTTTAGATTTATCCATTAAGAGATTGAAGATTAAGAGATTGAGAGATTGACGATTCTTTAATCTTCAATCTTCAATCTTCAATCTGCATTCGTCCATCACCTCCACCTGTACCCCCTCTCCCCGTCCTGCACGATCTTTTCATTGTCGGCCAGCCACTGCACCGCCCTGATTACCTTGTCTTCCTGCACGGGATGGGCTGCATTCACCAGTTCATCGAGTGAGCAGGTGCGCTCCCTGAGCAGGGGCTTGATGGCCTCGACGATCCGGTTGAACTCCATCTCGTTGAGGTTGACCTTGTTGCGTTCGATGCACACGTCGCAGGTTCCGCACCGTTTTGAATGACACTCCCCGAAATAGCTGAGCAGGTACTGGCTGCGGCATTTGTTGGCCGACGCGGCATACCCCACCATTTTCTCCAGCCTTTTCTCCGCTTCGGCCAGCCTGTCTTTATAATTCTCCGCGGAAAAGGAGAGGTCGCGCAGGTCGAGCCGTTCCTGGATATACCTGATCCGGGGCTTGTCGGTCTGCGGGATGTAATCGGCGAGTTGGATATTCCCGAGGTACTTCAGCTGGCTGATCACGGTATCGGCGGGAAGGTTGCATCGCCGCGCCAGTTCCGCTTCGTTCACCGGGACAAAGTCGGTGAGGATCCCGCTGTATGACCGTAACATGGTCTTGATGAGGTGATCATAGGGCTCATGTGCGACCTGGAACCGGTACAACTCTTCCTTCTGCGCCTTGATATGGACGCGGGAGGGCTGGCCCATTCCTTCGGAAAGCATGACGTACCCTTCCTTTTCGAGAAACCTGAAGCAGTTGAACACGATGACGGGCTGGAACCGGTACTGTTCGGCAAAGGCCGGCAGGTCGAATTCAAACTCAAGATCTTTTCCCCCCCCGACGGGAAGTTGCAGGTAATTTCCCAGCGCCTGGTACACATCGCGGATCATCTTCAGTTCGGGGTAGGACAGGGTGAGATTGTGCCGGGAGTCGAGGATGTCGGCTTCTTCAAAAAGCAAAACGGCATAGGCCGGCTTCTCATCCCTTCCCGCCCTGCCTGCCTCCTGGAAATAGGCCTCGAGACAATCGGGAAGATCGAGATGGACCACCAGCCGGACGTTCGGCTTGTCGATCCCCATGCCGAATGCGTTGGTCGATACGATGATCCGTTTCTCTTCCCGCATCCATGCCGACTGCCGCTGATCCCGGGCTACCGGGTCGAGTCCGGCATGGTAGAAATCGGCTGCATGGCCGCTTTTTTGCAGGTACTCGGCGATCTCGCGGGTGTGCCGGCGGTTCCTGACATAAACGATCGCAGGACCCTTCACTTTTTCCAGGATCTTCACCAGGCGCTTCCGCTTGTCCTCCTCCTTCAGCACCATGTAGGTCAGGTTCTTCCGTTCGAAGCTTTTCTGGAAGAGATTCTCTTTTTTGAACTCGAGCCTCCGCTGGATGTCCTTCACCACCTTCGGTGTGGCGGTGGCGGTAAGTGCGATGACAGGCACCCCCGGCAGCATCTGCCGTATGGTGGCGATCTCGAGGTAGGGCGGACGGAAGTCGTAGCCCCATTGCGAGATGCAGTGCGCCTCATCCACCGCCAGGAGGTTCACTTTCATCCTGCGCAGCGACTCGCGGAACCGGTCGGTGGCCAGCCGTTCAGGCGAAAGGTAGAGGAGTTTGATGTTTCCGTAGCAGCAGTTGTCGAGCACGATGCCGATCTCGTTGGGATGCATGCCCGAATGGATCGCCGCTGCGGGGATCCCGCGTTTCTTCAGATTGTCCACCTGGTCCTTCATCAGGGCGATCAGGGGTGAGATCACGAGGCATATGCCCTCCTTCGCCAGGGCCGGCACCTGGAAACAGATCGATTTCCCGCCTCCGGTGGGCAGCAACGCCAGCGTATCCTTCCCTTCCATCACCGACCGGATGATCTCCTCCTGCATCGGCCGGAAGGAGGAGTAACCCCAGTGCTTGAGGAGGATCTGGTGGAGGGGGGAGAGCATATGATTTACGATTTACGATGTACGATGTTCGATGTTCGATGTTCGATGTGCAATTTTTTTATTAACAAACTTATCACTTTTTTCGAAATGGGGGATTAAGCGAAAAAATCGAGATCATGAACAGGGAAAATGTTAAACAGCGCATGAAGGCATTTTCTGTCAGAATCATTCTCATGACGGAAAAGATGCCGCAGAAGCAATTTACACGGATATTGGCGGATCAACTTATCCGTTCAGCCACCTCGGCATATGCCAATTATTCGGCGAGCGGAAGGGCAAAATCCTCACGCGATTTCCTGAACAAACTGAAAATTGTCGAGGAAGAATCGGATGAAGCGATCCTTTGGCTTGATTTATTGCTTGAATTGCAGGTGTTCCCTGGCAGCAAACTTGAACCATTATTGAAAGAAGGAAACGAAATACTCTCAATAATCGTGGCGAGCCTGAAGACCGTAAAGTCAAATTCGATTCGGAAGTAAAACACCTGGCCTTCAGATCGTAGATCGAAGATCGGACATCGTAGATTTATCGCCTAACCCTTCTGATCGAATCCAGCACCGTCCCGTCCACCCATTTCACCACGGCGACGACCTCGTCGGTGAACTTCGGCTTTTCGGGGACGCCGCAGATCTGCTCGGCTTCAGCTTTCAGTTCTTCGATGGTGCGGATGGGCAGCGACGAGTTCTTCATCTTTTCCATGAGGTCGGTTCGACGCGGGTTGATGGCAATGCCGCGTTCGGTCACGATCACGTCGATGAGTTCGCCCGGCCCGCAGAGGGTGGTCACCTCGTCGCGGATCACCGGCATCCGGTCGCGGAAGAGCGGGATGGGCAGGATCACGCACTTGCCGAAGAGCGTGTTCTGCCACCCGCCGATGCCGTGCAGCAGGTAGCCGTCGGAGTGGGTCACCACGTTGGCGTTGAAATTCACATCCACTTCAGTCGCTCCGAGGATGACGATATCGACCATCGACGAAAAATTGCCCTTTCCGTGGTAGTTGTAGCTGGTGAAGGGGCTTGTCCAGGTATGGCTGGGGTTGTCGCGCATCGAACGCACCCCGTCGAGATCGAAGGTCTGCCCGTCGAGGATGTACTCCACCAGTCCTTCTTCCAGCATCCCGACCAGGTATTTGTTGCTTCCGCCGCGGGCGAAGCGGGCTTTCCACTTCCTTTCGCGCAGGATTTCGGAGAAATAGATGCCGATGGAGAGGGCGGTGCCGCCGGCCCCCGCCTGGAAGGAGAATCCGTCGTAGATCAGGCCGGCTTCGTCGCAGAAGCGGGCCGACCACTCCGCCAGGAGCAGCCGGTCGGGACTCTTGGTCACCTCGGTGGTGCCGCTGACGATCTTTTCGGGGATGCCGATCTGATCCAGCACCACCACGTAATCCACATGGTTGCCGTTGATCTGCCAGGGGATGCAGGGGAAGGGGACCAGGTGGTCGGTCACCACGATCACCCGGTCGGCGTACTGGGCGTCGGCCAGGGCGAAACCCAGCGGCCCGCAGGCGGCGGGACCGTTCACCCCGTTGCAGTTGCCGAAAGGGTCGGCGGTCGGGGCTGCGATCACGGCAATGTCGATATGCACCTCCCCGTCCTGGACAGCCTGGTACCTGCCGCCGTGCGAACGAAGCACGCCAAGACCTTTCATCTTGCCTTCGGAGGTGAATTTTCCAAGGGCTCCGTTCATGCTTCCTTCGATGTGGTGAATGGTGCCGTCCTCAAGGTATTTGGTCATGGGTTCGTGGCAGGGGAAGGAGGCGGAGGGATACCACATCAGATCTTTGATGCCCAGTTCGTGCGCGATGTCGAAGACCTGGGTGGCCACCAGGTCGCCGTTGCGGAAATGGTGGTGTGTGGAGATGGTCATGCCATCGCGCAGGCCGGCCTTGAGCAGTGCCTCCTTCAGCCCCGGCAGGACTTTATTCCCGTCGGCCGGGTAGTCGGCGCAACTCGCAAGTTTCGGAGCGGCGCGATGGCCTTCGGGCTTGAATTTTCCGATGCCCATGTAAGGCACGGCGGGCTTTCCGTTGATGATCGCCGGCACGACCCGGCCGGCGGCGTTGGTGACGAGTTTATCAAATTTGCTCATAGCTTTCCCTCCAGTTTTCTTCGAGTTTGTTCATCTTAACGGCAAGGCTGATGGTGTTGAGCGCACGCTTCACCACCGGCGGATCGATCATTTTGGTACCCAGTGAAACCACTCCCAGCCCCTGTTCCTGCGCTTTATGGAACGCGAATACGATCTTTTTCGCCCGGTCGATCTCCTCGGGGGTGGGAGCGAAGGTGTTGTGGATGACCACGATCTGGCGGGGGTGGATGCAACCCATGCCGTCGAAGCCGAGGGCCCGCGAACGCAGCACGTTCTGACGCAACCCCTCCATGTCGGCCACATCCGAGTATACCGAGTCGATCGGCTGGATGCCGGCGGCACGGCATGCGTTGACCACCATGCTGCGGGCGAAAAACGACTCGGTTCCTTCGGAGGTCCGGCGGGTGCCCAGGTCGGCGGTGTAGTCTTCGAGCCCGATCGCCATTGCCACCACGTTGGGCGTGCAACTGGCGATAGCAAAAGCGTTGATCACGCCCAGCGCACTTTCGATGATCGGCATCAGCCATACAGGCCCTGCGATCCCCGTCCGATTCCGGATGCTTTCGATCCGCTCGTTTACAGCCAGCAACTGCTCCGGCTTTTCGCATTTGGGAACCAGCACCAGGTTCACGTTGTAAGGTATGATGAATTCGAGGTCTTCGAGACCGCGTTCGCCCTGGTTGATGCGAACCATCCGCTCGGCGCCGTAGAAGTCGATGCCGCACAGCGCGTTACGCACCAGGTACCGGGCTTCGTCTTTCTTGTCGGGAGCCACGGCATCTTCCAGGTCGAGGATGATGCCGTCGGGCTTGTGGATCCCGGCGTTGATCATCAGGCTGGGGGTGTTGCCCGGCAGGTAGAGCCTCGAAAACCGGTTCCGGTCGCGGGCCGTCGGGCAGGCATTCTCTTTCAGCAAGGCTGGAGGCCTGACCTTTCCGGAGGGAAGGAGTTTCCGGATGGCGGCTTCCAGTCGGGCCGCGATGACCAGCGACAGGGCCCCCGAATCCTCGATCTTCACCGAGGCGTGTTCCACGCCGAAATAGGAGAGTATCTCCTCCGCCTCCCGGCGGATGCTTTCGCCATACATGACCGCCACTTTCGATTCAACCTGCAGGTCGATGCCGCCGGCATCCCTGATCTCGAGGGTAACGAAGCAGTCGGATCGGACTCCCTTGCCTTTGTTACCGGTTACAGCAATTGCTCCCATAGTCAATGATGTGAAAATATGAACAGCCAAAATTATAAAAAGTCCGGCTGATAGAGCACAAAGACCTCGATGGCCTGGTATTCGGCCATGCCCAGCTTGTCGTACAGTTTGGCTGTCAGCTGGTTCCGGTCTTCGGCCCGCTGCCAGAATTCCCGGGCATCGTCGCCGGGGAAGAGCGGACGGTCTTTCTGAGATTGATGCTTGAAAATCGCTTTGCGCTTGATCAGCGCCTCTTCCGGACTGAGCGGAACCGCCATGTCGACCTGGTGGATCTCCCACTCCTGCCAGGCGCCCCGGTACAGCCAGATGCGGCAGTCGCCGAACCAGGACTGCTCTTTTACCTGGCTGAGTGCCTGCAGGATGATGTTCATGCACACGCGGTGGGTTCCATGGGGATCGGAGAGGTCGCCGGCGGCATAGACCTGGTGCGGACGGACCCTGTTCAGCAGGTCTCTGACGATCTCAATGTCCTTTTCCGCCGGCGGATTCTTCTTCACCACGCCGGTTTCGTAAAAGGGGAGTTCAAGGAAATGGATCCGGCTTTCGTCGATCCCTATGTAACGGCATGCCGACTTTGCCTCCCCCTTCCGGATGGCGGCCTTGATGCGGCGGATGTTGTCAGGGTCGGCATCGCCCGGTTTTTTGTGCACCATCTGTTCCTCCACCTCCCGGAGGATGCCCCGGGTGTCGACGGCCTGCAGGTTAAAAATGTTCCGGAACTGATCGGCAAAATCGACAAACCGTATCACGTCGTCGTCGTAAACTGCAATGTTCCCGGAGGTCTGATAGGCCACATGAACCTCATGCCCCTGTTCCGAGAGGCGGGCCAGCGTGCCCCCCATGGAGATCACGTCGTCGTCGGGGTGCGGGCTGAATACCAGCACCCGTTTGGGAAAGGGCAGCGCCCGTTCGGGGCGGGTGGTGTCGTCAGCTCCCGGCTTTCCACCGGGCCAGCCGGTGATGGTGTGTTGCAAGTCGTTGAATACGCGTATGTTGATCTTGTTGGAGGGACCCATGGCGGTGAGCAGGTCGTTCATCCCGTTGTCGTTGAAGTCGCGGTCGGTCAGCTTCAGGATGGGCTTTCCTGTCTTCTGGCAGAGCCACACCACACCTTTACGGATCAGCCGGTCGCTCCAGCGGCAGGGTCCGGCGATCCACGGGGTACGGATCCTGGTAAGTCCTTCCGAAGCGGCATGGTCGATGTAGATGATGGCGTCGGGATGCTCCTGCAGAAAGGATGCCGGAACGTTGCCGGTGATGTCGCCCTCGACGGCTTTTTGCATGATCCCGGCCTTGTTCTCGCCCCATGCCATCAGGATCACCCTACGGGCTGCCAGGATGGACCCGATGCCCATCGTGATGGCGTTCTGCGGGACGTTGGCCTCCCCGTAAAAATCCGATGCCGCATCCATCCGGGTGATGTGGTCAAGGGTGACGACCCTCGTCCTGGAATTCAGGGGAGATCCCGGCTCGTTGAACCCGATATGACCCGTACGGCCGATGCCGAGAAGCTGGATGTCGATCCCCCCAGCCCGTTCGATCGACGACTCGTATTCGGTGCAGTACCGGTATACCTCTCCGCGGGGAACGGTCCCGTCGGGGATGTGAACGTTCTCCGGGAGAATGTCGATGTGATCGAACAGGTACTCGTGCATGAAGCGGTGATAGCTTTGCAGCGATCCGGGCGACATCGGGTAGTACTCGTCGAGATTGAAGGTGATGACATTCCGGAAACTCAGCCCCTCCTGCCGGTGGAGCCGGATCAGCTCGTTGTACACCCCGATCGGGGAAGAACCGGTGGCCAGTCCCAGCACAAGGGGTCTGCCCTCCCTTCCCCGGTCGCTGATCGCCGTGGCCAGGATGGCGGCGACCTCGGCCGAGGCCGTCGCCGAATCGGGAGCGATCTTTACCCGGATCTTTTCAAAGCGGCGCAGGTATTGGGCCGGATCATCGCCGTGCTGCTGGAAGAAGGGATCGTCGATCCTGTATGTCAACTCTTTGATGTCGTGGTGCATAACGTGTTTCATGGAAACGACGCGAGGTGGCTGTTTCCTCTCTGCAAAGAACGGAATCTTTTGGCAAACATTCCTTTTCTCTACCTTTGCCCTCCAGAAAGATCCTTGCATGACCGTGAAAAAAAAATCCAGGGGCAGTACGAAGAGGGGTGGTAAAGGCCGTCGCTGGTATACCGGCAACAGGTTGCTTACGGTCCTCTTCCGGCTGTCGGTCGCACTCGCTTTGTTGTTTGTTTCGCGGGTGGCATTTTACGCGTTCAACACCGGGTACTTTTCGAGTCTCGGCTGGGCGGAGCTGGCGCGCCTGTTCCTGGCGGGTCTGAGGTTCGACGTGTCGGCCCTGCTGATACTGAACGCCCCCTACATCGCGATGAACACCCTCCCGTTCCGTTTCCGCGAAGACCGCATTTATCAGGGGGTGGCAAACGGATATTTTTATGTCATCAACTCCCTTGCCCTTCTCCTCAATCTGATCGACACCATTTACTTCCGGTTTACCCTCAAACGGCTTACGGGCGATATCTTTACCTATGTCGGGGTCGGGGGCGATTTCGACAAGCTGGTTCCTCAGTTCCTGCGGGATTTCTGGTACGTCGGACTGGTTTGGATTGGCTTTGTTGCAGCGCTGGTGTGGCTTTCAGGGCGCTTCTCCTCCGCAGGGGGGAAAGCCGCAAAAGGAAGCCCTGCCGCGTATTACCTGATACATTCCCTGGTTTTCATCGCCGCCATGGGGCTGACAGTCATCGGGATCCGGGGAGGGCTTCAACTGCGCCCCATTGGGCTGGTCACCGCCGGGAATTACACCTCCGCCCGGAACATACCGTTGTTGCTGAACACTCCTTTTTCGATCGTCAGGACCCTCGGCAAAGAGGCGTTAAAGCATGTGAAGATCTATAAAAGCGAAGAAGAGGTGGCCCGGGTTTATTCGCCGGTTCACCCGGGCAGGAAGGGAGGATTCCGGAAGCAGAATGTCATGATCATCATGCTTGAGAGTGTATCGCGAGAGCACATCGGGTTGCTGAACCGGTCGCTCGGTGATGGGCGCTACCAGGGTTTTACGCCATTCCTCGACTCACTCATCCGGCAGAGCCTTTACTTTGATGCGTATGCCAACGGCAAGACCTCCATCCAGGGTATCCCGGCGATCCTGTCGGCCATCCCCTCGCTGATGAACGAGTCGTTCATCCAGTCGGGGTATGCCTCGGGGAAATTTACCAGCCTGGCGGGGCTGTTAAAGGATAAAGGATACACGACTGCCTTTTTCCATGGCGGGACCAACGGTACCATGGGTTTTGATGCTTATGTGAAAATGGTCGGGTTCGAAAATTATTACGGCCGTACCGAGTACAACAATGAAGAGGATTACGACGGAAAGTGGGGCATCCGCGATGAGGAGTTCTTTCAATATACTGCGAAAACATTGAATGGGCTCCGCCAACCCTTCGCTGCCGCATTGTTCTCGCTCTCTTCGCATCATCCGTACTCTGTTCCCATGAAGTATGTCAATATCCTGCGAAAAGGGAAACTGCCCATCCAGCAGAGTGTGATGTATGCCGATCTTTCCCTGGCCAGGTTTTTTTATACCGCCCGGCATATGCCGTGGTACCCTCATACACTCTTCGTCATCACGGCCGATCACACCTCCGAGGGGTATTACCCGTGGTACCAGACAGAAGCGGGGCAGTATGCCATTCCGCTGATCTTCTTCAGCCCGGGCGGGGAACTGCGGGGGAGGGCCTCGGCTGTGGCCCAGCAAACCGACATCGTGCCCACGGTGCTCGGGTACCTGGGTTACGATCGCCCCTACGTTGCATTCGGCAACGACCTGCTCGACAGCGTCTCCGGGGCGCCGCGCTTCTCGGTGCATTACATCAACGGGTTGTACGCGCTGATCAAAGACGGTCATTACCTGGAATACAACGGAACCCGGACTACGGCACTGTATGACATGAAGTCGGATCCGATGCAGACCGAAAACTTGGCCGGAAGGTCGCCCGTGCAAAAACAGCTGGAAACTTTTATCGGGGCTTACATTCAGCAATATAACAACCGGTTGATCGAAAACAGGATGATGACGGGGGACCGGTGACGGGTGATTTTGATTTTAGATTTCAGATTTTAGATAAGTACTGATGCGTTAAAATTCCCGAAAAAAGTGTATTGTCCTTATTATCG
>CAYVVG010000093.1:1660-10548 GCA_964455285.1 uncultured Prolixibacteraceae bacterium | reverse complement strand
CAAGGGCGAGATCAAGATGATGTCGCAACTGCTCGACTCGGCGGTATTTCCCGGCATCCAGGGCGGCCCGCTGGAACATGTCATCGCGGCCAAGGCCGTTTCGTTCTTCGAGGCGCTCTCCGACGAGTACATGGAGTACATTCTCCAGGTGCAGCGGAATGCCAAATCCATGGCCAAAGCCTTCACCGACAAGGGATATCACGTGATCTCCGGCGGCACCGACAACCACCTGATGCTCATCGACCTGCGATCCAAGTTCCCCGACATCACCGGCAAACTGGTGGAGAACACCCTGGTCAGGGCCGACATCACGGTGAACAAGAACATGGTGCCGTTCGACAGCCGTTCGCCGTTCCAGACCTCCGGCCTGCGCGTCGGCACTCCCGCCATCACCACCCGCGGGATGAAAGAACGACATATGCCGAAGATCGTCAACCTCATCGACGAGGTGATCAGCGACATCAACAACGAGGATAAGATCCTGAAAGTCAGGAAAAAGGTGAACGACCTGATGGCGGAGTTCCCGTTGTTTGCCTATTGATAATTCACAGATGAAGACCCTGTATCTGGTCAGGCATGCCAAATCTTCCTGGGAGGAGCCGGGCGTGCCGGATGCTCAGCGTACGCTCACCCCGAAGGGCATCCGGAAATCGGGGCTGGTGATCGAATATCTCAGGAAACATGGAGTCACGGCCGACCTGATGATCACCAGTCCGGCCTTACGGGCCCACGAAACGGCAAAGATCTTTGCCACAGGATTGGGTTACCCGGTTCCGAAGATCCGCACCGACCGCAAGATCTACGACGGCTATTACGACCGGATCCTCGACATCATTTACGGCACCTCCAACGACATCCGGTCGCTGATGATCTTCGGCCACAATCCCACCATCACCCAGCTGGCCAACCTTTTTCTCCATCCAGGCATCGAGGATATGCCTACCTCCTGCGTGGTCGCCCTTTCGTTCGACACGGCAAAATGGGAAGATATCCCGTCGAAGGAAGCGGTCAACGATTTCATCATTTTCCCAAAAATGCTGAATTGACCTGCCCATGGCGAAGAGAGTACCTATCCTGAACCGCGACCTCAACTGGCTGCATTTCAACGGCAGGGTGCTGCAGGAGGCAGCCGACCCGCGCAACCCGCTGCTGGAAAGGCTGAAGTTCCTGGGGATCTTTTCCAACAACCGCGATGAGTTCTTCAGGGTCCGAGTGGCCACCCTGAACCGGCTGCTCCACGTCGAGCACACGCGGTACGACACGCCGGTCAACCCCAAAAAGACCCTCCGGGAGATCAGCGCACTGGTCCAGTCACAGGAGCGCGAGTTCATGCAAACGTACGAACGGATCGTCGGCGACCTTGCGACACACGACATCTTCATCGTCAACGAACAGCAACTCACCCGGGAGCAGGGCGAATTGGTGCGGAAATACTTCCGCGAACAGGTCCGCGTCGCCCTCTTCCCGATCATGATCAGCAGCTTGCGCGACATGTCGTCGCTGCGCGACAAGTCGATCTACCTGGCCGTGGTCGTGGGCCGGAAGGACCGGGCACTGAAAGAGGACTATGCCCTGATCGAACTGCCCACCAAAACCATCTCCCGCTTTTTCATCCTGCCGCCCGAAGGGAACAAACGGTCGATCATCCTGCTCGACGACATCATCCGCTACTGCCTCTCCGAGATCTTCTCGGTGTTCGGTTACGATACCTTCTCGGCCTTCACGGTGAAATTCACGCGCGACGCCGAGATCGATATCGACACCGACGTATCCAAGAGCTTCCTCGAGGTGATGACCGAGAGCATCAAGCAGCGGAAACGCGGGGTGCCGGTCCGGTTCGTTTATGACAACTCGATCCCCTCCGACCTGCTCCGGACGATCACGCACCGGCTCGAGATCACCAAGGACGACCCCATCCGGGGCGGGGGGCGGTACCATAACTTCAAGGATTTCATGGAGTTTCCCAACCTGGGGCACCGCGAACTCGAATACGAGCCCCTGGCACCACTCCTTCACCGCGACCTCCCGATCCACCGGAGTATCCTGGCCTCCATCCGGCAGAAGGACATCATGCTTCACTACCCCTACCAGTCGTTCCGCTACATCATCGATCTGCTCCGCGAAGCCTCCATCGACCCGAAAGTTCGGTCGATCAAGATGACCATCTACCGCGCCGCGAAAAACTCAAGCGTGATCAACGCCCTGATCAACGCCGCCCGGAACGGCAAGGATGTGACGGTGTTCATGGAACTGCAGGCACGTTTCGACGAGGAGGCCAACATCTTCTGGACCGGCCGGCTGCGGGAAGAGGGGGTGAAGGTGATCCACAGCATCCCCGGCTTCAAGGTGCACAGCAAGCTGATCCTCATCCGGCGGAAAGAGAACAACGACAACTTTCTCTTCTCTTTCATCGGCACGGGCAACTTCAACGAAGATACCGCCCGGGTGTATGCCGACGTCAGCCTGCTCACCGCCAACCAGACGATCTGCAACGATGTGGTGAACGCTTTCCACCTCATCGAAGAGAGCTACCGGCCCTACAAGTTCAAGGCGCTGGTGGTCGCCCCGATCAACATGCGCAACTACTACATCCGCCTGCTGCAACGCGAGATGAAAAATGCCGCCGCCGGCAAGGAGGCATGGGCGGTGATCAAACTGAACAACCTGGTCGACGGGACCATGGTGAAGAAGATCTACAAGGCCAGCCAGGCCGGCGTGAAGATCAAACTCATCATCCGCGGCATCTGCACCCTCGTGCCGGGCGTCGCCGGACTGAGCGATAACATCGAAGCCATCAGCATTGTCGACCGTTACCTGGAACATGCACGCATCCTCGTCTTCTGCAACGGGGGAGACCCGATCTACCACATCACCTCGGCCGACTGGATGGTCAGGAATTTCGACAACCGGATTGAGGTCGCAACCCCGATCTACGACCCCTTCATCAAAGAACAGCTGAAAAAGATCCTCGACATCCAGCTTGCCGACAATGTCAAAGCCCGTGTGATCGGCCCCGGCGAACCCAACGTGTACAAGCAAACCGACGGCCCGGCTATCCGTTCCCAGGAAGAGATCTACCGGTATTTCAGGGAACAACTCAAATAGCGAAATGGTGAAATAGCGAAATGGCGAAATTATTATCCAATCTTCAATCTTCAATCTTCAATCTGCAATCATAAATTGTCCATCCTTCGATTCATATTCCGGATCCTGATCAACAAGTTCTTTCTGACCACGGTCGCCTTTGTGGTCTGGATGATCTTTTTCGACAGCAACAACCTGCTCACCCGCAACCGCCTGCAGGACAAGCTCGACGTGCTGAACCTCGAAAAACAGTTCTACCAGCAGGAGATCCGGAAAGATTCGATCCTTTCCCATCAGCTGATGACCGACAGCAGCCAGCTTGAACGGTTTGCCCGGGAACGGTACCTGATGAAGAAAGTGAACGAGGACCTTTTCCTGGTGGTCGACACTACTGAGGATCCACGTCGATGATCACCCGGACCTGCCTGAATTCCTCTCCCTGCCTGAACTTCCCGATCGTCTCCGTCATTTTCTCCTTCATGACCGACACCGTTGCGGACCGTTCCATTTTCACCAGAATGTGTTTGATGTAATAATTCATGATGCGGGAAACAACCGGGTACTCGGGGCCGAGGATCCGTTTGCCGAATGTGATGCGCAGTTCCCGGGCCAGTTCCGCCGCCGCCTTGTTGAGCAGATCGGGATCCTTGTGCTTGATCTTCAGCAGGATCATCCGGGTGAAGGGCGGATACCCGTAGCGTTGCCGTTCGGCAAGCTCCCGCCGGAACATCGCCTCGTAGTCGTGAACCACCACGTTGCGGATCACCGGGTGACCGGGATTGCCGGTCTGGATGATCACCCTCCCCTGCTTGTATTTCCTTCCGGAACGGCCGCTGACCTGGGCCATCAGTTGAAAGCTTCGTTCCGCCGACCGGAAATCGGGATAGCTGAGCATGTTGTCGGCATTGAGAATGCACACCAGGCTGACATGGTCAAAGTCGAGCCCCTTGGTGACCATCTGCGTTCCGACCAGCATGTCGATCCGTTTCGCTTCGAAATCGGAGATGATCTGCTGGTGCGAATGCTTGGTTCGCGTGGTGTCGAGATCCATGCGGGCGATCCTGGCGCCGGGGAAGAAAATCCCCAACTCCTCCTCCACCTTCTCGGTGCCAAACCCTTTCATGTTGAGACGCGGCCCGCGGCACTCCGGGCACACGGCAGGCACCGGCATCACATACCCGCAGTAGTGGCAACGTAACTGGTTGAATTTCTTATGATACACCAGGGTAACATCGCAATTGCGGCAGGAAGGCATCCAGTTGCACGTTTCGCACTCGAGGCGCAGCGAGAACCCGCGCCGGTTCTGGAACAGGATCGCCTGCTCCCCGGCTGCCAGCACCGCCTCCAGTTGCGTGAGCAACTCGGGTGAAAAGTGGCTTTTCATCTGAACCTGCCGGGTGCGGTCGCGGAGGTTCACCAGCTGTATTTGCGGAAGCTCCATATTGCCGTACCGTTCCTGCAACCCGATGAGGGCGTATTTTCCTGCCGTGGCATTGGAGTAACTCTCGACCGACGGGGTAGCCGAACCCAGCAGGGTCTTTGCCCCGTGAAGCCTGGCCAGGTAGATGGCGGCATCGCGGCCGCTGTACCGGGGAGCCGGATCGACCTGCTTGTACGAGGCATCGTGTTCTTCATCCACGATCACCAGTCCGAGATCTGAAAAAGGGAGGAATAGAGCCGACCGGGCCCCGAGGATGATGTCGAACCGGTGTCGGTTCCCTCCGGCCACCGGCCAGTCGCCCAGCACCGCGTGCCAGATCTCGGCGCGCTCATGCACGTTGAACCTCGAATGGTACACCCCGACCCGGTTCCCGAAATAACGCCGCAACCGGTTGATGATCTGCGTCGTAAGGGCAATCTCTGGCAGCAGGAACAACACCTGCTTTCCGCGGTCGATGTTTTCGCGGATCAGCTTGATATACAATTCGGTCTTGCCGCTCGACGTGACCCCGTGCAGCAGGGCCACCTCATGGGTTTCAAAGGCTGTCCGGACCTTGTCGAGCGCCACCGCCTGTGCCGGGGTAAGTTCGATGGTGCCGGAATCGGTGGTCTCTCCCGGCTCGCCAAACCGGCTGACAAGTTTTGTGTATCCCCCGAAGATCCCCTTCTGCACCAGGGCATCCAGCTGGGCCGAAGTGCCGCCCGCCTCCCTGAGCAACTCTTTCCTGCTCACCTCCCGGGGGGGTCCAAAACCGAAGCCGGAGAGCCTGATGAAAGTCATCAGGAGTTCGAGCTGTTTCCGGGCCCGTTTCTCCATCTGGTCGAAAACATCGCGCAGGGCCTCGCCTTCGCCGGCATATTCCGGCGCAAGCCTGACAAAGAATTCCAACCGGGGTTTGTAGGGGTCGTTCAACTCCTCCTCCGTGACGATGTATCCTTTTTCGATCAGTGTTTTTATCACCGGGATCGATTTCTGCTGGCCCAGTATCTTCGACACTTCGGCAATGGCGATGCTTTTCCGGTGATGAAGGGCTTCGACCAGCAGTTCCTCCCGTTCGTTCACCGGCGGCAGCCCCGGCGGGGGCGCCGGGTTGAGGGCTACCTTCGATTCGCTGGCCAGTTTGAATGCCGAGGGAAGGGCGGCATTCATCACCTCTCCCTCACAGCAAAGGTAGTAGCCCGCCATCCACTCCCAGAAGGTGCGCTGTACACGGGTTACTACGGGGTTTTCATCGAGAACCGAGAGGATCTCCTTGGGATTTTCGACCCGGGGCGGCCGGTCATGTACCTGTGTCACCAGTGCCGTGTAGATCTTCCGGTTGCCGAACTGTACCACCACCCGCACTCCTTCGGCCACCTTGCCCGACAGCTCCGCGGGGATCCGGTAGGTGAAGGTGCCGCTCACCGGCAGGGGGAGCAGTACGTCGGCGAAGGTGGACATGGTGTCCGGCACAGTGGGATGATTTTACAGGGCAAGGATCCTCGACATCTCCAGCATCTCGCGGTTGATGTCCTTGTGATGCTTGATCGCCTTCTCGAAGGGGGTGAAAACCACATCCTTGTCGACGATCCCGGCCATGACGCCGCGCTGCCCGGTGAGCAGACCCCTCACGGCCTGGTAGCCCAGCGTGCTGGCCAGCACCCGGTCGTATGCGCTGGGCGAGCCCCCTCGCTGGATATGGCCCAGGATGGTCACCCGCACATCCATTTCGGGGATCTTTTCTTTCACCTTTCTGGAGACTTCGTAGGCTCCGCCCATGTCGTCCCCCTCGGCCACGATCACGATACCCGACGTCTTGCTGCGGCGCCAGTCGTGCTTCAGCAGCCGGGCGATGTTGTCGATGTAGGTGGTTGTTTCAGGGACCAGGATGAACTCAGCCCCGCATGCGATGCCGCTGCGCAGGGCGATGAAGCCGGCGTCGCGTCCCATCACTTCGAGGAAGAAGAGCCGTTCGTGCGAGTTGGCCGTGTCGCGGATCTTGTCGGCAGCTTCGACCACCGTGTTGATCGCGGTATCGTACCCGATGGTGGCATCGGTTCCGAAGAGGTCGTTGTCGATCGTCCCCGGCAACCCCACGATGGGAAAGTCAAACTCATGGTCGAATACCGAAGCGCCGGTGAATGTGCCGTTTCCGCCGATGGCGACGAGGGCATCGATGTTGTGCTTCTTCAGGTTGTTGTAAGCCTGGAGCCTTCCGTGATAATCCAGGAAACGCTCGCTGCGGGCCGTTTTCAGGATGGTGCCCCCCCGCTGGATGATGTTCGACACCGAGTTGCTGAACATCTGCTCGATCTGATCGTCGATCAGCCCTTCATAGCCGCGGCAGATGCCGTAAACATCAAGGCCGCTGAAGATGGCCGTGCGCACAACCGCGCGAATGGCGGCATTCATTCCCGGGGAATCCCCCCCAGAGGTCATGACGCCGATTTTACTGATCTTTGGCATATGGATATATACGATTTACGATTTACGATTTGGGGATTATCGACCCCTCGTCCCCTCGTTCGCTTGTCCGCTTGTCCGCTCGTCCCCTCGTCCGCTGCTGTCCTGCAAAATTACGAATTTACTCCGACTGGCCGGACGATCCCTTCTTCCCGGCAAAGAGGTCGAACTTAAGCAGCCGGCACTCCAGCGGGCCGTTCATTACGGGGATCCGTCGAGAGGGTCGCAGGCCGATGAACTTCACCGATTCGAGGTCCGAGGAGATGAGCCAGGCGGTGTACCCGGCGTACCTTTGTTTCAGCACGTCGCCGATCATTTTGTAGAAAGCGAGCGAATCCTCGATCTTGAGCCGTTCGTCATAAGGGGGATTGGAGATTATAAAACCTCTTTCAAACGGGGGGGCGGAATCCTCAAACGACCTGTTTTCCAACGTGATATCATTTCCAAGACCGGTATGCAGCAAATTCTCTCCGGCCGAGGCGAGGGCCCGGGATGACCGGTCGGTACCGTAAAGGCTGAGCCGCCGGGTACATATCTGCGAGTCCTCCTCCCGTTTCACCCGGCGCCACAACGTCTCATCAAAATCGCGCCACTTCATGAATCCCCATCCCTCCCTGAAACTCCCGGCGGGCATCCGCTTCCCGGCCATGGCGGCCTCGATGAGCAGGGTGCCCGAGCCGCACATGGGGTCGTACAGGGCGATGGAGGGGTCCCATCCCGACAGCTTCACCAGACCGGCGGCCAGCACTTCGTTGATGGGGGCCGGCCCGGTGCTTTTACGGTAGCCGCGGCGGTGGAGGGAGATGCCCGACGAGTCGAGCGCCACCGTGCAGGAGTCTTTGAACATATGTACGTTGATCCGCAGGTCGGGGTCATCGAGGTCAACCGACGGCCGCCGGCCGGTCTTGTCGCGGATCCGGTCGACGATGGCGTCTTTCGACTGCTGGGCGACGAACTGCGAATTGGTGAAGACCGTGTAGGAGATCACGGCGTCGATGGCCAGCGTCTGGTCGGGGCCGATAAGCTCCTCCCAGGCGAATTCGTTCAGGTTGCGGTACAGGTCCTTCTGTTCCGTGACCTCGAAATGAAAGAGCGGTTTCAGCACCCTCAGGGCGGTGCGGATGCAGTAGTTCACCCGGTACATCATCGCCTGGTCGCCCATGAACGAGACGGCGCGGTTGAGTTTCAGGATATCACCGGCGCCCAGTTCAGCCAGTTCGGTGGCCAGCACCTCTTCGAGGCCCTGGATGGTCTTGGCGATGAGGGGGAAGCGGGCGGGCGGCTTGACTGGTTCCATGGACATGGATTGAATGTTGGTTTTCTCTGTGTATCTCCGTGACTTCTCCGTGTTTCTCTGTGTCATATTTTTCTCCGGCATACCGGTAGGGGTCTCCTTTCCAATGGTTTCCCGGGAGTCAGGTGGTTACACAGAGGGTCACAGAGAAGACACAGAGGTTCACAGAGTTACATTTTATATCTTTTTATCCCATTTTTTAACAGAGTGACATTGAAATTGATTAGCAAGCCGGTATCGATCTTCGCAAATTTCAAATAGGTCAATATCTGAGCTTCATGGATAGGATTTAAGGAATCCACCGATTTCATCTCGATTATAACCGCATTCTCTACTAAAAGATCAATGCGGTAACCGCAATCCAGTCTGATCTCCTTATATACCACCGGAACAGCTACTTGCCTTTCTACCTTTAGCCCGGCATTCCGGAGTTCATAAGCCAGACATTCCTCGTATGCCGATTCCAGAAGTCCGGGTCCCAGCATTTTATGAACCTCTATCGCACACCCAATGATCTTTTCCGTTATCCTGTTCACTTCCATCATCACAAATTTTCCTCTCTGGCTCAGATCTTTCTCTGTGTATCTCCGTGACTTCTCCGTGTTTCTCTGTGTCATATTTTTCTCC
>CAYVVG010000093.1:1357-1560 GCA_964455285.1 uncultured Prolixibacteraceae bacterium | reverse complement strand
CCTTTCCAATGGTTTCCCGGGAGTCAGGTGGTTACACAGAGGGTCACAGAGAAGAAACAGAGGTTCACAGAGGATTGTAACAGCTGTGCAAAGGTAAGGATTGAACGCCAATAAAAGTCAACAGTCGGCAGTCGGCAGTCAGCAGTCGGCAGTCGGCAGTCGGCAGTCGGCAGTCGGCAGTCGGCAGTCGGCAGTCGGCAGTC
>CAYVVG010000093.1:0-1257 GCA_964455285.1 uncultured Prolixibacteraceae bacterium | reverse complement strand
GTATCACAGAGCGTGCATCAGGAATATCTCCATCTTCATCCGGGAAGGCGAGGCATCCTGCTACCGCCGGAACTCCCCAAAAATGTTGTAATCATAAGAGGTTTTCCCATTGCTTAGTTTCGTGGCATGGGCATAACACTTTTTCCTCATTTCAGGCGTCGACCAATCACCTTTGAAAGATTTAGGGATCAGGTTGCTGTCGGTAAAAATCCAGAGATGGACGACATCCCCATCCCCGCATTGTTTAGTTTCCAGGTAGTCAACGATCCTTTTTCGCATCCCCGTGGTATCTCCGGGGAGATTAACATATACGCCATAATAGTACACTTTGATCTCCTCATAACCCGGTTTTGAGTACGGGTTTTCGAAGTACGAAGAAAAATCCCGGAAGAGGGCAGTGTCTTTATGGCCGATGGGGTTCTCGCTGGTTTTCTCCGAAAGACCCTTTTCATTCACCCCGGAGTCTTCATTCCCATGCTGATCCTTGTTTTTGTGCGGGGCGGTCAGAGCCATCCCGGCCAGGCCCGTTATTGCGCACAGGCAATAGATGAGGACAACTCGACCCCGGGTCCGCCGTCCTTTAAACCAGAAAAGTCCGGCTCCGGGCGAGACCAGTCCAACGACAAGGAACAGCAGCGACCCGAGAATGAAAAATCCGAAAAGGTTGAACATGGGGTTGAAATGAGATGCAGGGTTTCAGGATACTATTTGATAGCAAGGTCCGTGATGACAGAGACCGGAATGATCTGATTTCTCAGTATGGTTTATTTAGGTATCGGTTCAAAAAAAGTCCTGTAAATTTCCAATAAAATTAAACAGCAGCCAAGGATTTCAGGATTTTTTCGTGACGCGTGACTGGAAATCCGTGACGCGTGACACGTGACTGGAGAACCGTGACGAGTGACGTATAAATTAAAAATGGTTCATCGGTAGTCTTTTTTCATATTTTGCCTAACGAGTGACCGCTACACGCGGAAAAAGTATAACCTATGCAAAGCACTGTGAACGCTGGTATTGTTGCGATTTAGCGGCATGTTATGTAGGGTTATTTTTTATGGCTGGAATTATTTCATCCTTTGCTCGATATCCATACTTTGATGCAGAATTCTAACAATTAAGATCATATCGTTTTCAAGTTGCATATAAAAGACCACATGAGACTTTACTTTTGTTGACCTATATCCTTCTTTAATATAGTCAATTTGAAAGCTCCCCCAAAAACAGTAGCGGTTAAAACTAGAGTTTAACGCTAAATTT
>CAYVVG010000092.1:0-10722 GCA_964455285.1 uncultured Prolixibacteraceae bacterium | reverse complement strand
AAAAAACCTGGGTGGCCGGATCCTGGATCACCCGTCGGATATATGCTGGGATCTTCTCGTGCCAGCCGGACTCCGAATGCACAATGACCTTGACCCGGCTTTGGTGTACCAACCGGTCGTGGTACTCATCATCGGGAAGAAAAATCTCCCACCGGCCCGATTTGTCCGGGGTCATGCGGTGCGAGTAGCGCTGCCACCCGTTGAAATCGCCGAAAAGGTAGAGATCCTGGGCATGGGGCGCCCACTCCCTGAAATACCACCCCTTCCTTGCCCGGTCGTAATGGAACCCATAATATTCGTGAGCACTGGCAAACCGGTTCAGGCCGTCCCAATGGGTTTCGATCTCGTGCAGGGTGTTCTGGTACCGCTCGTACCGGGCGGCGATCTCATCGGCCACCGGCTCCAGCCAGGGATCCTGCCGGACCAGGGCCGGTGGTTTTGGCTTCTTTTCCTTCATGGGCGAGCTACATTGTATGCATGGTGTGTTCGGTGCGAATGAACGGACAGGTCCGGCAGCGGACCCCTATCCAAACAGGGCAACGGCAACGATCAGGATGATCACGACCGGCACCACGATGAGCACGGCCTTCCGGTCGCGGCTGATGTTGGCATTCATCGCATCGATCTGGCGAAAGCAGGCCTCATCGCCGGGCTTGTATTTCAAAGCCGCCTTGTACTCCTCGCGGGCCGAACGGAACAGGTCGATCTTGATAAAATGCCCTGCCCGTTCCGTATGTTCCCGGTACTTCAGCTCCTCATGGGTCAGGTTTTCATCGTGGACTTCGTGGTGTGCCATAATAATCTGTTTATTGGTTAATTATATGTGCATAGTCACAACATGGAAAGGGTTGCGGTCCGCTCATTTGAACTTGTAGGTCAGCCCGATACCCAGCAACTCTTTGAACTGGGTGCGTGGTCCGGGCGATTTGGCGGGGTCGGTCTTGATCTTGATGTCGTCGTCATAGATCAGCTGGGTCTTGATGGAGGCCGAAAGCCACTTGTTGACCTTCAGGCTGAGCAGCAGGTTCCAGTTGACGTCGATATTGCCGAACTGATGGAGGTAATCGCTGAAGAGTTCCAGCGAAGTGGTCAGGTTCACGTTCTTAATGATGTCGCGGTTGAGGTCGGCGCGGAAATAGGGGCCGAATTCACCCTTCATGCTCTTCCCGTGCTTCACCAGAAGGGTGTCGGTGGCGGTATACTGGTATTCGGCCGGATCGACTCCGAACGCCCCCGCATCGGAGAGCTTCTGATCGGTGACGAAGGTAAAACGTCCCGAAGCCGGCGAGAGGTACATCATGAACCAGGATGACGGGGTGTAGGTGATGCCCAGACCGGCCACGAGATAGCCGGGCGCCATGATCTTTGAGATCGCCGTGGAATCGTCGGGATAATTGTACCCGTTGTCGAACTGCGTGCGGAAGTTGGCCAGCAGGGTAAAGAACCATTTTTTGTTCTTCGACAGTTCATACCCGTACGAGGTGGTGAACTCGATCTTGTCGTTTACCTTGGTGAATTGGGCGTCGCTTCCTTTTCCGAGGATGTTGAAGCCATAACCCAGGTCGAGGGTGTTGGCCCACATGTGCCTTTTGTTCCGGTAATTGGCTTTAAAGTTCACCCACGCGGCAAGCCCGAGCGAATTCTGCCCCCCCGCCGCCCAGTTGGTGAAAGAGGCCTGGGTGAACTGAAGCGATCCGCTTCCCTGGACAAGCCAGTGCTTTTTTGCCGTGTCGGCAGGAACCTCTTTGTTCAGGTCCGACTTGGCATTGACGACTTTTTGCCTGAATTCCTGACCGGATGCAAAGTGGGCGATCATGAGTGAACTGAAAAGGAATATCATTGCTTTCATAGGTCCTTGGGTTTACTGTGACTTTACCCGGCTGTAAACATGAAATAATCCCGGTGCCGGGTCCCGGGATTATTTCATGGAATGAACTGCAGTCGTAAAATGACTGCCGACTCCAGTTATTGCTTCTTGAGGAGATCCCGGATTTCGCCGAGCAGTTCCTGGTCTTTGGTCGGGGCGGGGGGGGCTGCGGGAGCCTCTTCCGCCTTCTTCCGACTCATCTTCATGACAGCCTTGATCACCATGAAGATGGCGAAGGCAACGATTGTGAAATCAAGCAGCGTCTGGATAAAGTTTCCGTAGTTCAGTGTGACGGCATCCTTGGCCACTTTCCCCGTGGCCGGATCCATCACCGCTTCGCGAAGGGTGACTGCCAGGGCCTTGAAATCCATGCCGCCGACCAGCAATCCGATGGGTGGCATGATGATGTCGTTGACAAGGGAGGCGACCACCTTCCCGAAGGCAGCTCCGATGATCACACCAACAGCCAGGTCGATTACGTTGCCACGCATGGCAAACTCCTTAAAATCCATCAATAACTTTTTCATGATGCAATAGTTTTAGTTCAGCAAATATAATCACGGACGGGAATATTCCAAATTAATGTAGAAAAGAAAAATGTGTCCGGCCCCGGTGCGGCTTCCGGATTGCTGATTATTCGTACATTTGCACAAACGAAAAAACTCGATCCCATGATGCGTAAGGTTACCCTTTCAGTCGTTTCCATCCTGTTTGTCATTGCGCTGCAGGCACAGAACATCCCTGCCCGCCCAACCGAGATCATCACCGGAAAATTCCATGGCATCAGCCAGCCGCTGCGCGATCTGCCGGCAATGACTCCCTCTGAGTTTCATCAGCTGGAATTGAAAGGCCTGACCCGCACACTCAACAAAGGTTTGCGGGACCGGTATTATCCCTATGCTTCGACCGCACTGCCGCAGGGGAACGATCCCATCCGGCAGAACTTCATGGGCTCGGTCAGGGGAAACGCCACCCTGCAGCAGAACTTCGACGGGCAGACCTCCCCCTATTATCCGCCCGACTGCAACGGCACTGCCGGACCGAACCATTTCATGCAAACGATCAACTGCGTGTATGCCATCTACGATAAGACCGGAGGAATTGTCGCCGGTCCCACCAACCTGAACCTGCTGTTCGGAAGCGTGCCGGGCGCCAACCGGAACGACGGCGATCCGATCATCCTGTACGACGATGTGGCCGACCGCTGGCTCGTCACCGAATTCTCGATCCCCATGTCGGGACCGAACTATGTGCTCATGGCCGTCTCCACCACCAACGATCCCACCGGCACCTGGTACCAGTACTCCTTCCAGGTCTCCTCCATGCCCGACTATCCGAAATTCAGCGTGTGGCGCGATGGATACTACATGGGCGACAACAATTCCTCGGGCAACGACATTTATGTTTTCCAGCGTGAACAGATGCTGGTGGGAGGGACCGCCCAGGCCGTAGGCTTCAACAATCCCTATCGCCCGGCATCGGTCGACGGTTTCATGTGCGTCCCGCCCATCGATAACGACGGCCCCCTCGCCCCCGAAGGCATGCCGGGACTGTATATCGCATTCAACGACGACGCCATCGGCGGCGGCTCCGACCAGCTCTGGCTTTATGAGCTCGATGTCGATTGGACCACACCGGCCGGCTCCACCTTCAACCGCACCCAGCAGATCGATGTGCAGCCCTTCAATTGCAATTTCGGCAACAACTGGAACAACATCGACCAGAAAGGGGTGAGCCAGCGGGTCGACGGCATTCCCCAGGTGATCATGAATGTGCCCCAGTACCGCAACTTCGGTTCCTACCAGACCATCGTATGCTGCCATACCGTCAACATCGACGGGATCCGCCACGCAGGCATCCGCTGGTACGAACTTCGCAAGACAACCGGGAACTGGGAGGTCCGCCAGCAGGGCACCTATGCCCCCGATTCCCACAGCCGCTGGATGGGCAGCATCATGCTCAACGGGTACAATGAGATCGGACTTGGATATTCGGTCTCCAGCACCACCATGTACCCCAGCATTTTTTACACGGGACAGTCGGCCGGGGCCTACAACAGTGCCACCGGGATTCTCGACATCGAAGAAGACACGATCTGGATGGGCTCCAATTCCCAGACCGGGGCCAACCGGTGGGGCGACTACTCGCAGGTCTCGGTCGATCCCCAGGACGACAAAACCTTCTGGTTCACCACCCAGTACATCGGAAGCGGCAGCAGCCGGAAGACGCGGATCGCCTCGTTCAAGTACAATTTTGCCCCGCTGGCGACCACCCAGCCGGCGACCACCGTGGCATACAACTCGGCCACGTTGAACGGCAAGGTCTGCCCGAACGGGATCGAAACCACCTGCCATTTCGAATATGGGAACACCCCCGTGTCTTTGAATATGACCACCCCGCCGGTGGCAGTCGGCGCCGGCTATGATACCATCCCCGTCAGCGCAGTTGTGACCGGCCTTTTCAGCGACACCAGTTACTTCTTCCGGATCGTGGCAGAGAGCTCCGGCGGGATCGGCACCGGGCTCAAGATCAAGTTCAGCACCCCGGCCGCGCCCTTCCTGGCCGTGACCCCGGAAAACCAGAACGTGCCCGACATGGCCGGTAACACCGGATTCCTGGTGTCGTCCAATACCACCTGGTCGGTCAGCAACGATGCCGCGTGGTGCACGGCAACCCCCTCGGGATCGGGCAACGATACAATTCACGTGACCTGTGAAGCCAATCAGGCCGTTGCCCTGCGTCTGGCCCACCTCTCGGTGACAGGCGACGGTGCGGGCACCCGGGTGGTGACCGTGACCCAGGCAGGTGCTGCCCCGATGCTCTCGGTAACACCCCCTAACCGGGATGTGACAGCCCCGGCAGGAAACACCACCTTTGAGGTCCTGTCGAACACCGACTGGAATGTCACCGCCGATATGGCCTGGTGCACCTTCACCACTTCCGGATCGGGCAACGGAACCATCACCGCCACTTATGAGGAGAACCTTTCTGTCACGCCCCGTGTGTGCACGCTGCAGGTCGCGGTCCCGGGATTTCTGTCCGAATCAGTGACGGTGACCCAGGCCGGTGCGGCTCCCATCCTGTCGGTTACACCGACCACTCAGAATGTGAATGCGGTTGCCGGCAGCACAGCGTTCACAGTAACCTCCAATACCGACTGGTCGGTGACCGGAGGAGCGGCCTGGTGTACCTTCACCCAGTCGGGAACCGGCAACGGAACCATCGTGGCCGATTATACCCAGAACACCTCCGATCAGCCACGCACGGCCAGCCTCGATGTCGCGGTGCAGGGTTTGCCGGCAGTGACCGTCACGGTAAACCAGGCCAGATCGGGCATCGGGGTGGACGAAACCCGACAGGATCACGTGCGCATCTTCCCGAACCCCACCCGCGGACTCTTTACGCTGATCCCTGCCACAGGATCCCGTGTGCCGCTTGAAGTGACCGTCCAGGATGCCGGCGGGCGGGTCGTCCTGACGAAGCACTGCCAGGGCGAAAAGGAATATCCGGTCGATCTCTCCGGCGCTCCCCAGGGAACCTACAACATCGTGGTGAAAGGTGACTCTTTTCTGGTGGTCACCAAGCTGGTTGTGATCCGGTAGGGAATCTGATTATTTGTATTATCTTTACGGCTCTGTAAACCTGATCTTCAGGAAATGAGAGCCTTTTTCCTCGTCTTATTCGTGGTTTTTACCGGTGTGGCGCTATCCCAGGAAGCGATTGAATACCAGATCGGGATCGTAACCGCGGCCGACGGATTTGCCACCGTCCGCACCGAACCTTCCAAAGACTCGGAGAAGGCGGGAAACCTTGCCGCCGGCAGTTTTGTCTATTGCCTCGAACCGGCCGGAGATTGGTACGAGATCACCTATGTGAGAGACCACAAACCCTGTCCGGGTTTTATCCACCGGTCAGATGTCCGGTTCCTTTCAGAATACCCGCGGCTTGAACCGGCGATCGTGCCGGGCTGCTCCTTCGCCTGCTCCCTGCCTTCCATTACCGTATGCGTAACGATCAAAGACTTCGACCCGGCAGGCCATCAACTGGAGTATATAGCGCCGGTCACCCGGTTGCATGTGGCCCGGTACCTCGACAAGATCGACGGCAGCACTTTCTGGGGGACCGACGGGGAAGTGCCGACTCGCATGTATGGCGAAATAATCGTAACATGTAGGGGGGAGCGCTTCACCCTCCCCGGCGAGGCGATTGCCAACCTCTTCCAGCCCAATCCCGGTCAGGGACATATGGACGCCCGGTATGACTCAGCGGCAGAAACGCTCTATTTAACCGCCGTTAACGGCGACGGGGCGGGCGGCTACGTGGTGCTCTGGGTCGTGCAACATGGCAAATACCTCGAACGGTTCGTCGTGCCGGGGTTTTAAGAAAATCCGTGAATACGTGAGTATGACAGGAGGGTGACTTAAAAGCAATATTTTTTCAATTAACCCTAGACGTTGAGAGCTATTAATCAATTTCTTATTCCTCTGCGTCTCTGCGCCTCTGCTGTTATTTTTCCTTTTGAGTCACCCTATTAGTTTGATTGAACAGGTGCCGACACCGGTCAGGGCCACCGTCCGGTTGCCCGGTTTGATGCTCCAAAGGGGCTTTTTCATCAGGAAAGGCACCAGGAACAAAAACGCGCCAATCGGCCGACTGCAAAGCGCCCATTTATGCCGTCTCCCCGCTCTGTCATTGGATGAAAAGTACTAAATTAGCGGGGCAAACAATCCTTCTTCCATGAAACCGTATCTCCTGATCCTCATGGCATGGTCGGTGACCACGCTAAGCGCCCAGAAATTCGACGATCTTGCGAAAACCCCTCCGATGGGATGGAACAGCTGGAACAAGTTCGGCTGCGACATCAACGAAAAGATCATCCGCGAGGTGGCCGACGCGATGGTCACTTCGGGGATGAAGGATGCCGGTTACGAGTACCTCGTCATCGACGACTGCTGGCAGATCCGTCGCGATACCAACGGCGCCATCGTGGCCGATCCGGAGCGCTTCCCGTCGGGGATGAAGAGGCTGGGAGAATACATCCATTCCAAAGGGCTGAAGTTCGGGATATACTCCGATGCAGGCTCGGCAACCTGCCAGGGGAGGCCCGGGAGCCGAGGCTACGAGTTCCAGGATGCCCGGACCTACGCCTCCTGGGGCGTCGATTACCTGAAGTATGACTGGTGCAACCACGGCAAGCAGAATTCCGAGGCCTCCTACACCACCATGCGCGATGCCCTCTACAAAGCCGGCCGGCCGGTGGTGTTCAGCATCTGCGAGTGGGGGACCACCAAACCCTGGGAGTGGGCGAAAGAGATCGGCCACCTGTGGCGGTCGACGGAGGACATCATCAACTGCTTCGACTGCAGGAACTACTGGGGCGGCATGGGAGTTACCGGCATCATCGACCTCTTTACCGACCTTTACAAATACGCCGGCCCGGGCCACTGGAACGACGCCGACATGCTCGAGATCGGCAACGGCGTGCTGACCCCCGCCGAGGAGCGGCTTCATCTCAGCATGTGGGCCATGTTCGCCTCCCCGCTGATGGCAGGCAACGACCTCCGGTCCATGTCGAAGGAGACCGCCTCCCTGCTCACCAACAAAGAAGTCATCGCGGTGGACCAGGACAAGCTTGGCATTCCGGCGCTGCGCTGGATGAAGTACGGCGACCTGGAGATCTGGTTCCGCCCGCTCGGGGGAGGGGGTTACGCATTCTGTTTCATCAACCGCGGAAACCAGCCCGTGACGATCGACCAGGACCTCAAGACCACCATCCGGAAATATGTGATCGACGGCAATTACACCATCCGCGACCTCTGGAAACACCAGGATATCGGAACCACCGCCGACCCGGTGAAAGGAACCCTCGCCCCGCACGACGTGCTGATGGTACGGCTGACCGGGAAATAGCCGTTTAGAAAAGAAATCCCCCTTCCGCTCTGCCCGTCCCAGGGGGAAAATACACCCATATTGCCCCCCTGCGTACGCTCCAAATTGACCCCCCTGATAGCAGATTTCTTACCGTAGGGCAAGTTTGCTTCATGTTGAGGTAAATCAGCATGGAATGCCAGGGCCAACGATCCGATAACTATGAGTAAGGGTCGTTAACTTTTTTGGGAGAATTTGAAGCGTAATGAGGGGGTCAATTGGAGCGTAATATCCAGTATATTTGTTGTTTTATGTAAAAACAAACTCAGACAATTGCTTATTGTCTGAATCTTGCTGTTTTTTCTTTTGTCAAATGCCTAGTGAATTATCTTGCACACGTATCGACTTGCTTTTTTAAAAGTACGGGTAAGTAAAAGTTCGACAGAAGATATTCAACATTCTGCTCAGTTTAGCCTGCTTTTTTCATGAACTAACGAACATTCCAAGACCCATCGTACTTATATTGAATTCAAAATTTCTGCAAAGTCAGCTGCGAAAAATCTGCTTTCAACTCCAAAGGTTTCAAGTGAAACATTTGAATTCTTGTTCGTTTTTATGGGAAAGTTACCGCTAATCCGTACGTTCCTGCATCTTGACATCCTTTAATCCTTGCATCTTCTAATTATTTGTCTTTTCCCGATAGCCTCTAATTTATGATCGTTGCCAAGGACGATTTTTCCTTGACATAATTTTTTCAACCTCTTGTTTATTTCCCGGATTTTTTTTGCAAAGATTCACGTCTTTGTTTCCCGGTCAATTCATCTGCTAAGCTAAAATCCCCTTTCTGGGTACAGTTCCACTCATTCAAGGATTTTCCCGGCATATCCTCATTGTTTTCCGGTATTCCAGTTCCTCCTTGAGTGCCCCTCCAGGGTCTTATTTACACTTGCATATAAATTAACCTCTAAAACTCAAAGCCATGAAAAAATTTGTAAAAAACTACATCGGAAAAGGAAAGAAAGTAGAAGGCCTCGAAATCATCAAGATCAACCTGAAAATCTCCGACATCGTCAAGTTCGCCCACAAATACAACGACGAAGATTACATCTCCCTGGAAGTCGCAAAATTGCAGAACACCGACAACTTCGGCCATGATTACACGGTTTACGTCAACCGCCTGGAAGAAGAACAGGTCACTGAACCTTCTCCAACGCCCAAAAAGCAAACCAAGAAATCCAAAGCTCTGAAGCAGGAAACCTCAGAAGTGCCCTTCTAAAAGGGTACTTCTCCCTCAAGAGAGCTGGCCTTCGGACCGGCTCTTTTTTTATATTCTTACGACTGCACCCCGCTTTTTTCTTTGATACCCGGACAAATCAAAAAGCTTGGCAAAAAAGAAATCCTTCCCGGGAAACTTTTGGAAAAAGTTACTCAAAAGCCTGGAGTTGTTTTCTTAATTCCTGTCAAAGGTAAACTCGCCAAAATCTCGCGGCGCTAAGTGCTGCCTCCTGAAGGAACCGCAGCCCGTCGGGTTCATTCAGATTTCCTTGCAGTAAATCATGACCTGAACACTTGCACCGGAATTTTGCGCTTCGTTTGGTATTCCCGCCAAAAATTATTCAAACGGCGGGCCAGATGCCATAACAGGTCGCCAGGGCAGGCGCAGAACCTATGAACAATACTCAGATCTATGCTGCAATCACAGAAAAGATCATCGCAAACCTCGAGACTGCCGGGAGCTGGAAGAAGCTCTGGCAGATCCCTTCTCCGGTCAGCCTGAACGGCCATTATTACCGGGGGATCAACCGGCTGATCCTCTCTTCGGATCCATTCAAGAGCCGGGTTTACGGAACCTTCCAGCAGATCCGGGCCAACGGCGGCAAAGTCCGCAAGGGCGAAAAGGCCACCGTGGTAGTTTTCTGGAAGTCATCGATCCACACCGACGAAGTCACCAAGGAAACAAAAAAGATGTTTCTGCTCAGGTACTTTCATATTTTCAACACCGAGCAGGCCGATTTCGATCAGCAGGGCCTTGAAAAGATCGCCCAACTTCAGAACCTGGTTGAAGAACGGCACAACGAAAGCCATGTCGATGCCGAGCAGATCATCACCGGATATTGTGACAAACCGGATATCCATTTCTCGGACAAAGACGACCGTGCCTATTATTCACCGATGGCCGACATGATCTCAGTTCCCCAAATGAAATACTTTGCCAACCCATCCGAATTCTTCCGTACGGTCTATCATGAGCTCGGTCATTCAACAGGCCACCCCAAAAGGCTGAACCGTTTCGATTTCATGTCCAATCGCTTCGGCGACGAACCTTATTCCAAAGAGGAACTGGTCGCAGAACTCTGCTCATCCTACCTGGCAGAGATCGCTCACCTGGAACTGAACATCCGCAATTCTGCCGCTTATATCTCTGGATGGGCATCTAAGCTGCGGGATAACCAGAAATGGATTCTTTGGGCTGCATCCCGGGCTGAGAAAGCTGCGGACTACATCCTGGGAATTAAATCTGAGGAACAGGTTCCTTCAGAATCCTCCGAAGAAGAAATCCTTGAGCCTGCACTGGCTGAATAGTCAATCTCATAATAACCGGCGAGCCAGATGCCATAATAAGTCTCAAGGGCATGAGCATTTACCATGTCACATACTCATTATTCCGGCGATCCTAGGCAGATCACAGCCCGTTTCCCTTCAACCTGCCACACCTGCGGTAAGCCGATTAAAAAAGGTGAAACCATTATTTACTGGCCCAATGGCAAAAAAGCCGGCCACTATGACTGCGATATCCAGGATTACCAGCAGTCAATAGCATCCTTCGAGGATGAAGACCGCTATAACAATGTCTATCACTGATTAACCGGGAGATCCTCTTTACAGGAGGTTCTCCCTTTTTTACTGCTTTTTTTCTTTGACAGTCCCGGATAAAGAAAAACCGCCGGGAAAAAAGAAATCCATGTTCCGGGGAACTTTTGTGAAAA
>CAYVVG010000091.1:0-11343 GCA_964455285.1 uncultured Prolixibacteraceae bacterium | reverse complement strand
TGGCACTGATCCCACAGCCAGCTCCGTTTGGGCCAATGCCGGCGAACAGGTGATCTACAACGGTCCGGGCAACACCGTGCCGACCGTGACCGGGCTGACGACAGCCACGGAATACTGGTTCCGCGCATACGAATACAACGGTACAGGGACCGCCACCAAGTATCTCACCTCCACGGCGACCAATAACCCGCTGAACCAGTCTTCGGCAGCGGCCCCGGTCCCGCCTGTCGTGACCACGCCTGCCTACGACTCGGTGACTGCCACTTCCGCCAGGCTGGGTGGTACCATCTCCTCCGACGGAGGAGCGGCTATCACCGAACGGGGAACCGTATGGAGCACGGCCACCCCGGTCACCATCGCCGATAACAAGCTAGCAGAAGGCGGAACCTCCGCCGGGATCTTTATCCATCGCCGCACGGGCATGCCCAAGAACACGCTGATCCATTTCGCGGCCTACGCCACCAACAGCGCCGGCACGACCCTATCCCCCGAATCCAGCTTCACCACACTGCTGGATGAACCCACCAACCACGCCGCATCCTTCGTTGCGGTCTCCAACACCTACTCGACAGTCACCAACACCTGGCTCGACAACGACGGCACGGTGCCCGCCACTGGATTCCTGATCCTGGCCAACACGACGGGAATATTCACCGATCCGGTCGACGGCGTCGCTCCTACCTCCGACCTATCCCTGGGCGACGGGATCGGCCTCGTCTATGTAACTCATGGGAATCAGACATGGACCTGGACCGGTCTGACCAGTTCGACACCCTACTATTTTGCCATCTACGCCTATACCAACACCGGGATCAACATCGATTATAAAACTGTCCCGGCCGCCCCGACCGCCACTGTGACTACCGGGGCTTTCATCCAACCCCTGGCCGCATGGACCTTCGATTCCACCTATGCTGCCCCGGCCACCCCGACGTCGGTCCTTGCAAACTTCGGGATACAGGCTGAATCAGCCGGATTATATGCCGACGGAACCAACGGATCTTCCCTTTGGGTGGTCGCCAGCACCAACACCGAACTTTCCATGTACGGCGGCTCCACAATGAATGATCCACGGGAGGGAGGCAATGTTTTTGCCGGTGGCTCCTACTGTCCGAACGGAGGCCCTTCCCTCTCCGCCAACGGCAAGAGCATGGTGATCAAATTCTCCATGTCGGCCCTGCAGGATCCTGTCATGACCTATGCCACCCGCGGCACCAGCACCGGATTCAAGGGTCAACACTGGGCCTGGAGTACCGACGGCACCAATTTCACCAACTTCGGCGACACTACCGCCAACCTTACCTCCACCTGGCTGACCAAAACATATGACATGAGTTCAATGGATGCATTGGACGGTGCTCCCACAGTTTACCTGAAGGTCACCTTCACCAGTGCTACCAGTTCCACCGGCAACAACCGTCTCGACAACATTGTGATCCGGGCCAACAACGCCACCACGCTGGCGCCCACCGTGTTCACGACTGCTGCAACGAATGTGGAGGCGAACACAGCCACCCTCAACGGCACGGTCAATGCCAACAACCAGAGCACCGCTGTGAGTTTTGAATACGGAACCGACACCAATTACGGAACAGTCGTGCCGGCCACCCCCGCGGCTGTCACGGGTGGCACCACCACCGCTGTTTCCGCCGATATCACCGGTCTGGCCTTCAACACAACATACCACTACCGGGTGAAGGGACTCAACGGATCCGGCCTCTCCGACGGCAATGACATGACTTTCCTCACTGCATGTCCGATCCCCGATGATGCCGGCATCATCTCGGGGCCCGTCACTGTTTGTGCCAACGGGACGACCGGGTACAATTTCAGCGTGCCTGCCATCAACAATGCGACAAACTACGTCTGGTCATTCCCCCCGGGCACCGAAGTGATCGATGAAGGAACAAATTCGGTAACCGCCTTTTTCAACACCTCCCTCACCTCCTTTGATGTCAGTGTATTCGGCACCAACGAGTGCGGCGACGGCAATGCTTCGGAAGCCCTCACCATCACCATCAACCAGCCGGTGGCCGTCAGCGTGTGGATCGATGCATCGGCCAACCCCGTGGCTTCGGGAACATCTGTAACTTTCACGGCCACCCCCACCAACGGGGGTACCAGTCCCGCATACCAGTGGACGGTCAACGCTGTACCGGTGTTGGATGCGACCAACGTAACTTATACCTATATCCCTGTTAACAACGATGTGATCCGTTGCATCCTCACCTCCAGCGAAGCGTGTGCCACCAGCAACCCGGCCACCTCCAACCATGTGATGATGGCCGTCATCGGCATCCCGGCCACGCGGCTGGTGACCGGAACGGTGAGCGGCGGTGAAGCGATCTGTTACGATGCAACTCAGACCATCACCGTGGCGGGCGGGGGCAGCACCTTCGAGATACTCGCCAACGGCGCTGCCACCATGAAAGCCGGGGTCAACATTTTTTACCTCCCGGGAACGAAAGTTAACCTGGGCGGGTACATGCTTGGAACGATCGTTCCGGGAGGCCCCTACTGTTCCGGGGTGAAGGAGACAGAAGCAGTCGGACCGGCCGAAACCGGCATCTCCCTGATGGACAACCGGTTCAGGATCTATCCCAACCCCACCACCGGCGCCTTCACCATCGAGCAGCTTGAGAGGGATGCGTTGCTCCCGCTGACCGTAGAAGTGTACGGTACCGTCGGGGGAAAAGTTCTTGGCACCCTTCTGCCGGGAGCACTGAAACATGACCTGACCATTCAGGGCAATCCCCCGGGTATCTATTTCGTGAAACTATCCTCGGGAGAGAAAGTCCAGACGGTGAAGATCATCCTCACCCGCTAACCCAACCACAGTTATCCGGAAAGGGCTGCCCCGGTCGGGTGCAGCCTTTTTCTTTTATTGAGTTCTTAACAAAATGCAGCCACTTTGGCCGTTAGTTTTTATTTTTGTAGATTCCGACATTATACATACCGCTATGAAAAAGTACACCCTGCTTTCCCTGATCCTCACCCTGATCCTCATTGCCGGGGTCCGGCCGTCTGGCTCCTGCCAGTTGCTGCTCGAAGAGAATTTCGATTATCCGGCAGGCGATCTGCTGACCAACCACGGGTGGACAGCCCATTCCGGAGCAGGTACCCAGCCTGTCACCGTTACCAGTCCCGGGCTTACCTTTACCGGGTATGCCGGATCGGGCACCGGAAATGCAGCCCTTTCCGACAACACCGGTGAGGATGTGAACAGGGTCTTTGCCGTTCAGAGTGCGGGCACCGTTTACACCGCCTTCATGGTGAATGTGACAACCACTGCCGCCGGGTACTTTTTCCACCTCGGCGGGGATCCGATCGGCAGTACTTTTCGCGGTAAAGTCTTCATGGATGCCACCAACCATTTCGGGGTCAGCATGGGAAGCAACACCGGGACATTCGCCGCGTCTTCCTTTACCAACAACACCACCTACGTGCTGGTACTCAAGTATGAAGTTGTCGTCGGAACCAACAACGACATTGTAAGCCTCTTCATCTTCGATTCCACCCTTCCCCTCACCGAACCCGCCACCCCGGCGATCGGCCCCCTGACCGATGCCGCCATGACCGACATCAATCCCGGCTCGGTTGCCATCC
Source organism: uncultured Prolixibacteraceae bacterium (assembly GCA_964455285.1). Classification (GTDB taxonomy): domain Bacteria; phylum Bacteroidota; class Bacteroidia; order Bacteroidales; family FEN-979; genus CAIVAT01. The sequence continues at coordinate 7,737 of CAYVVG010000091.1, read as the reverse complement.
GCCAGTTCCTCGCCACACAGAACATCATCCTCGATGGCATCCGGGTGGGGACCACCTGGTCCGACGTTCTTCCGTCGGCCGTGGCACCTCCCGCCATCCAGGCACATGACCTGTCATTCAGCGGGGTCGGGACCACCGGCATGACGGCCTCCTGGATCAACGGCGACGGTGCGAAGCGGATCGTCATCCTGAATACCTCGAACAGTTTCACCAACCCGGCCGACGGAAGCGACCCGGTGGCGAATCCGGCATACGGCGGCACCGGCGAACAGGTGGTGTACAACGGAGCCGGCAACAGCGTGGCCGTGACCGGCCTGGCCGGAAGCACCACCTACTGGTTTCGCGTGTATGAATACAACGGAGCGGGAAGCGCCACCCGGTACCTTACCTCCACAGCCATACTCAATCCCAACAGCCAGGCAACCCAGGTGGTACTCACTCCACCGGTGATCGGGTCACCCCTGGTGACGGGCATCGGGAGTTCAGGGGCCTCCCTCGGGGCCACCATCACGGGAAGCGGGGGATCGGCCATCGTGGAAAGAGGCACTCTCTGGAGCACCACCACCGGGGTCACCCTTGCCGATAACAAACTGGCTGAAGGCGGCACTGCCACAGGTTCCTTCTCCCATGCCCGGAGCGGGATGCCCGCCCAGACCCTGATCTTCTTCAAAGCTTATGCCACCAATGCGACCGGGACCAGCCTGACCGACGAATCCTCGTTCCATACCCTGTCGCCCGAACCCGGAAATCATGTGACCGGGTTTGCGGCCACCGCCACCAGCAACACGAGTATCAACCTGACCTGGACCACTGTTTCACCAGGCGCTTCCGGATACCTGGTCCTGGCTAAAACCGGTGCATCGGCCCCAACGGCAATACCCCTCGACGGCACGATGTACTCCGAAGGAAGCCTTCTCGGAGATGCTGTTGTGGCAGCCGTGGTGACGCCCGGCTCCGTCCTGAGCCAATCCATCACCGGGCTTTCGGCAGGCACGCAGTACTCCTTTACCCTCGTCCCCTATGCCTGGGACGGGACAAACGGCCTGACCTGCAATTATCTGACAACACCCGTTGTACCGGCTGCCACCGCCACCACCACCGGTTCGGCATCCACTGTATATACGTGGCAGGGGGCCAACGGCGCATCCTGGGCCGTTGCCACGAACTGGACCCCGACACGGACCACCCCCGCCCCGGGCGACATTCTCCAATTCACCGACGGCACGACCAAAACCATTACCGGTGTCGTCACCCAAACCATCACCCAATTAAAACTGACGAACAGTACGACGATCAACCTGCAAAGTTCCGCCGCAGCCGTACTGACGATCACCGGGGCCGCAGGGCCCGACCTGGACATTCCCGCCGGATGCGCCCTGAACCTGAATGCCACCAACGCCATCACCCTCACCCTGGGTACCACGGCGACCGGCAATATCAGCGGGAATGTGAAATTCACGGCCACTGCTTCGACGGCACACCGCCTGACGGCCGTCGATCCGGGAGCCATTGTTTTCAACAGCGGGGCGGTCTTTACGGCGGGACCGTTCTTCTCGGGAAACGCTTTCGGAACCTCCAGCCTGGGCTCGGTGATCTTTTCGGGAGGATCGACCTACCTGCAGCAGGCCGGCAGCAATCCCTTCGGCGCCGGTCAACCCAACAGCGTGGTGGTGTTCCAGCCGGGAAGCCTGTTCAAGGTCATGGCCAACCTCGTGCCCTCATTCTCCGGAAGGACCTATGCCGACTTCGAGATGGACGCACCGGGAGTAACCCTGAGCCCGACAGGCAGTTCCCCGGTTTCCATTGACCATTTCACGATAACGAACGGCACCTTCAACTTCAACATGACAGGACCCTCCTCCGGAACTCACCAGATCCACGGGAACATCACAGTCCAGGCCGGTTCCATCCTTAACTTCAATCCCTCTTCGGCCAGCAAACTGTCATTATCCGGGACCACGGCACAGGAGATCACCGTGAATGGCGCCCTGAATCCTAACACCAACCTCACGCTCCAGATCAGCAACCCGGCCGGGGTCACCCTCAACTCGCCGCTTTCCCTCAACGGGAACCTCGAACTGATCAACGGATCGTTGCGGCTGGGAGCCAACGACCTGTCCCTCAGTACGGCTTCGGCGATCCTGGGCACGCCTTCCGCCTCAGCGATGATCGTACCCACCGGGGCGGGCCGGTTGCAAAAAAGCTTTGTCACGGGTTTTTCAGGCAATTATCTCTTCCCCGTTGGAGATGAGACGGGCATACCGGAATATTCACCCGTCTCCGTCACGTTTGTTTCAGGTATTTTTTCAGCCGGGAACTGGGCCGGGGTCAATCTTGCCAACGAGAAATTTCCGGGCGATCCCAACACCACCAGCTACCTGAACCGTCACTGGACCCTCTCCTCGTCGGGAATCACCAGTTTCAACTGTTCGGCCCTGTTCCAGTACACGCCTGCCGACGTGACGGGAACCGAATCCCAGGTGTTTTCGATGCAGGTGATCCCCGCACCATTCACCGACTTCGGTCTGGTCAATGCCGGAGCACATCAGGTTTCTGCGCCGGGACTGCCGACCTTCGGAACTTTTACCGGCTCACAACCGCGGCCGGTGGTCCAGACCCACCCTGCCACCCTGATCGGGGCCATAACCGCCACTTTGAACGGGGAGGCAAACGCCAATTACAATGCTACGGCGATCACCTTCGAATACGGGACTACCACGGCTTACGGTACCACAGTGCCCGGAATTCCCGGAACTGTCAACGGAGGAGGGGCTAATTCTGCGCTGGCCAACATCACCGGGCTGAACCTGAATACCACCTACCATTTCCGGATCAACGGGGAGAATGTGCAAGGCATCACGCATGGGAATGATCTCACTTTCACCACGCTCTGTCCGGCTCCGTCACCCGCCGGCACCATCACAGGTCCCCCGAACGTATGCCGGAACGGAAGCGGTTATGTATACCAGGTCGCCCCCATCCCCTATGCAACCTCCTACAACTGGTCACTCCCTGCCGGTGCAACTATCACCTCGGGTGCAGGAACCGATTCCATCACCGTCAGTTTTTCAGGATCTGCCGTGCCGGGGAACATCACCGTGTCGGGTATCAGCGTCTGCGGCACAGGGGGTACATCCCCGGCATTCGCCGTAACGGTCATCCCGCAGCCCGTTCCGGTTGTCGCAGGTCCCCCGAGCGCTTGCATCAACTCCTCCGGCAATATCTACTCGACGGAAGCGGGCATGTCGGGATATACCTGGACCCTATCTACCGGGGGGAGCATCACGGCAGGTGCCGGTACCAACAGCATCACCGTGACCTGGATCACCACGGGCAATCAGACGGTCAGTGTAAGTTATACCAATGCCACCGGCTGTTCCGCCGTCACGCCGACAGTTTACCCGGTAACGGTCGTGGCGTTGCCGGTCCCGGCCATCACAGGGCCTAACGTGGTATGCGCCAATGCCGCCAACATTGTTTACACCACCGAACCCGGAATGGCCGGATACAACTGGGCCGTTTCCATCGGCGGCACCATAGTTTCAGGAGCCGGTACCAACGCCATCACGGTTCTCTGGCCCTATGCCGGGAACCGTACTGTCAGCGTATCCTACACGAATCCAACTGGTTGTATGACAGTCACCCCCACTGTTTACAATGTCACGGTCAACCCCGCGGCTGTTCCGACGATCGGGAGCAGCAACAACCCCTGCATCAACTCCACCAACAACCAGTACATCACCAACGCCGGGATGTTGAACTATTCCTGGAATGTCAGCCCCGGCGGCACGCTCGTCTCAGGCCAGGGGACCAACACCATCAATGTAACCTGGAATGCCATCGGGAACCAGTGGGTAAGTGTCAGCTACACCAATACCTTCGGTTGCGCGGCAGTGTCTCCAACCGTCTATAACCTCTTTGTCAACCCCCTGCCCAACGCGGCGGGTCCCGTTACCGGGATTTCCGCTCTGTGTGCAGGCACTGGCGGGGTGGCCTATTCGTGTGCCGAGATCAACAACGCCGGGAGTTATTCCTGGACTCTCCCCGCCGGGGCAACGATTGCCACCGGTGCGGGCACCCGCGAGATCACCGTCAATTACAGCAACACGGCAGTATCCGGGAACATAACCGTTGCCGGGGTCAATGGATGCGGAACGGGAGTCCCCTCGCCTGCCTTCCCGGTGACAGTCAACCCCATTCCATCCGCTCCCATCGTAACCGTATCGGGCAATGTGCTTACCAGCAGCGCCCCGTCCGGCAACCAGTGGTACTTTAACGGGACACTCATTCCCAATGCTACCGGGCAATCTTATACAGCCACACTTTCCGGGCAGTACTGGTGCATGGTCACCCTCAACGGGTGTTCTTCGCCGATTTCAAACAAAGTTCAGGTGATCATCACCGGAACACCGGAAACAGAGAAGAATTCCGTCGTTGTTTACCCGGTCCCCAACGACGGCCGGTTCATGATCGAATACACCTGCCCTGCCTCTGAGACAGTGACACTGGAAATTTTCAATTCTCTTGGCATCAAGGAGTTTGAATCACCCGCTCCCTTCCCCGGGGGCAGATCGACGCAGGTGATATCTCTACCCGACGCGCTGCCTGGCATCCATTCGGTGGTGTTGCGGGGACAGACCTTCACCGCGATCCGGAAGGTGATGATCATAAGGTAACCGGGCGACGGGTCTTTTTTGAGAGAGGGATGACCGTATAACAAAATGGAGGGGGTCTTGGCAAACAGTTGTGCAAGAAGATTTTCTGCCTATCCCTGTTATCTTGCCACCCTTTTTCTCTGTTATTTTCTTGCATTTCCCCGCCAGGGATTTTCGCAATATTACATTACGGGACAGGACCCGGCTTCCGTCAGGTGGAGGCAGATAAAAGCGGAAAAATTCCGGCTGATCTACCCGGAGACCTCCGAACGGCAGGCACAATACCTTGCCCATGTGATGGACCAGGTGGTTCAAGCCGGGAGGCTGACACAGGATGCAGGCATGCCCCGGATCCCTGTTGTTCTGCATGCACAGTCGGCCATCTCGAACGGATTGACGGTGTGGGCTCCCCGGCGTATTGAATTGTATCCCTGCCCTCCCCGTGAGGGTTATCCCGAGGAGTGGCTGGAGCAGCTTGCCGTCCACGAGTACCGGCACGCGATCCAGCTGGGCAGGGTCAACCGGGGTTTTTCTCGGGCGCTGTCGTATATCTTCGGTGAACAGATCACAGGGGGAATACTCGGGCTCTTTCTTCCGGCCTGGCACCTCGAAGGGGATGCCACCGTGGCAGAAACCGCCCTGACCAATACCGGCCGTGGCCGATCCCCCCGGTTTGAAAGCGATCTCCGGGCACAGGTACTCGAAAAAGGGATACAGTCTTACAACCAGGCTACACTGGGTTCCTATCGGACCTATGTCCCTGACGCCTACTCCCTCGGATATTACCTGGCCGGTCAGGCACGCGTGACATATGGACGGGGAGCATGGGACGAGGCGATCGGCCGGGTGGGAAAATACCCGTTCATGGTGGTTCCTTTCAACAGCGGGATCAGGAGCACGACCGGAAGGTGGAAGGCAGCGCTTTACCGTGAGTCCCTGGGAATCCTCGATTCGGCCTGGCAAAGGCAGCGGGCGGAGACACCTTTGATCCAACCCCGGCAAATCACTCACCGTGATCCATCGTCCTATACTTATTATCGTCATCCTGTGCCCCTGAATGATACGATCGTTGTTGCGGAACGGATTTCCCTTGACGGGGTGGCCCGGTTTGTGCGGATCGACCGCATCACCGGGGAGGAATGGGTGATCCTGACGCCCGGTTCTTATCACGAGGGGTCTCTGTCGGTCGGAGGAAAATACCTTGCCTGGTCGGCACCTGAGCCGGATGTGCGTTGGGGGAACCGCAGCTACTCCGTCATCTGGATCTACGACCTGGAGGCGCAGAAGAAGATCCGCCTGACCCGGAAAACCCGGTACTTTTCACCGGCGGTCTCCCCCGATGGCACACAGGTCGCTTTGATCACATATACCAACGAAAATGAATGCTCCGTCGGTATCCTGCAACTCCCAGGTGGAAAGTTTACCGGCAGTTTTCCCTCCCCGGGTAACGGACGGGCCGGGCAACCCAACTGGTCGCACGACAGCAGGCTGTTGGTGATGACTTCGGTTTCGGAAACAGGAAATTCGATCGTGCAACTTAATCCAGCCAATGGCGAATTCAAGACCCTGGTTCCTGCCGGGTTCAGGGAACTGGGCCGGCCTGCATTCCTCGACAGCAACCGGATCGTCTACAGTGCGGGTCATACGGGGATCGAGAGTTTATACTCAACCGATACCATCACGCATGACACCTGGCTGATCGGTGCCGGGCCTTTTGGCACGTATGATCCGGCCATCATCCCGGGCATGAAAAGCATCGTGTGTTCCGATCACACCTCCGACGGACCGATGATCGGGGAGATCGACTTGGAAAAACACCGGTGGATTCCTTTACATCGGCTGAAAAACCACCGGTATCCCCTCGACAGCCTGTTGGCTTTGCAGGAAATGTGGAACCTGCAGGACAGCCTTCTTCGGAAAGGGGTTCATGGCATGCTGCGAACAACTGTAAGCGACACCAGTCGCAACCGGTCAGGCCTTTTCCCGTTCGCCAGCCGTCCCTACCGTAAAGGGCTGAACCTTTTCAATGTCCATAGCTGGGCCCCGCTGTCGTTCGATATCAACAACCTCAATTTCCAGCCCGGCTTGATGGTTTTATCGCAGAACACCCTGGGTTCGATGATTGCCCGGGCAGGGTGGGAATACAATGCCGTGGAGCGATCGGGAAAATTCTACGCCGGTTTCGACTACCGGGGCTTTTTCCCCGTGGTCACCCTTCGCGTGGAAGCCGGAAACCGTTCTTCCTTTTACCGGGTGGCCGCCACGGGCACGCGGCACCGGTTTACCTGGAGGGAGAATGTCGTGAAGGCCGAGATCAGCCTGCCGTTGAACCTCTCCCGCGGTCTTTTCACGCGGTCGTTGCGGACGGCTGCCGGAATCACTTTTACGGAGGTGATCCATCATACGGGCACGCCTGAGTCGTTCCTGTCGGGGTGGATCCGGTCGTACGACTTCCGGCTGTCGTTTTCTCAGCACAGGAGATCGGTAGCCCGGGATGCCGGGCCCCGGTTCGGGCAGGCAGCCGACATCCGTTACCGGTACTCCCCTGCGGGGGCGAACAGCCTGGGTTCGATCTTCGCGGCCACGGTTGACCTGTATTTTCCCGGGATACTTCGTCACCAATCGATCCGGATCGGCAGTTCGTACCAGCGAAGGTACGGGGCCGATCCGATCGCCTATGTATATTCCGACCTGGTAAATTACCCGCGCGGCTGGCATGAAGGAGGTGATGAAAGGCTGGCCGGTTTTTCCTTTAACTACAAATTTCCCCTGGTGAGTCCCGACCTGAGCCTGGGGTCGGTGATCTACGTGAAGCGGTTCAAGCTGAACCTTTTTTACGATTACTCGCAGGGATCCGGCAAGGGGCACACCGATGTTTACCGGTCGGCGGGTGGGGAACTGATGACCGATCTTCATTTACTGCGGATCGTTACGCCGATGGAGTTTGGAGTTCGCAGCATTTATTATCCGGGTTCCGGCCGATGGGGGTTTGAGTTCCTGTATTCAATCAGCTACTAGACCCCGTCGGGGTGGGGGGACCCCGTCGGGGTGGGGGGACCCCGTCGGGGTGGGGGGACCCCGT
>CAYVVG010000090.1:0-11776 GCA_964455285.1 uncultured Prolixibacteraceae bacterium | reverse complement strand
CCGCTTCACCCTGTGGCTCCCCACCGCCGCCAGCCTGCAGGTCGATTATCATCTGAAAAACTTCTGGTATGTGAATGCCAGCTACATACAGGGCATCCCGTTATCGCGAAGCGGGTTGAGGCGCCCGTCAGAACTCTCGGTGACCCCCCGGTACGAATCCAGGTGGTTTGAAGCCAGCCTGCCAGTCTCCCTGCACAACTGGCAAACGCTCCGCATGGGGCTTGCGTTGCGTGTTTACGGCCTCACGGTCGGCACCGACAAACTGGGAGGATTCCTGAACATCAGCGATTTCACCGGCCTCGACTTCTATGTGTCGCTTCGCTTCTTTTTCGACAAGGGTAACTGCCGGAACAAGGGACCAGTGCATTGCGGAACCCTCGATACGCGAAAGACCAATCGTTAGACCGGGTCAGTTCATCCTGACATCGAGCGCATCGCGCAGGGCGTTGCCCATGAGCATGAAAGCCAGTACCATCAGCATGATGGCCAGGCCTGGAAGGATGGCCAGGTAGGCGTGGTCGAGCACGATGTACCCGTAATTTTCCTTGATCATCGATCCCCAGGAAGGCACCGGGGGCTGCACCCCGAGGCCGAGGAAGCTCAGGCCCGCTTCCATCAGGATGGCCGAAGCAAAGTTGGCGGCGGAGATCACGATCACGGCCGCCATTACGTTGGGCAGGATGTGCCGGAAGATGATGCGGAAATCGGAGAAGCCCAGTGCACGGGCCGCTTCCACGTACTCCTTTTCCCGGATGCCCAGGATCTGGCCCCTGACCACACGGGCCACCTCGACCCACATGGTAAGCCCGACGGCAATGAACACCTGCCAGAATCCTTTGCCGAGTGCGAAAGTGATGGCGATCACCAGCAGAAGTGTGGGGATCGACCATACCACATTGATCAGCCAGACGATGAAGTTATCCACCCACCCCCTGAAATATCCGCCCAATGCCCCCAGCGTGATGCCCAGCAGGAGAGAGATCGCAACCGATATCAGGCCGACCGATAGGCTGACTCTTGTCCCGATCAGCAACTGGCTGAGGTAGTCGCGCCCGAACCGGTCGGATCCGAGCAGGTATGTCATCTTTTGCGGTGCACCTGCCAGCGACAACGGCACCGACTTCACCTGGGCCGCTTCCCCGGGGAGTGCCCCGTATTCAACATACAACAGCCGATCCCCGCTCTGCCGCCAGGCACGCACGGGAATATAGCCGACGGGGTCGGGCCGCCCTGCGATCATGGTTCGAAAAAGGCTGACGGATTGAACCGGCCGTTGTTTCTTCACCGGGAGCATCATCACAGTGAAACCGGGCTTTTTCAGCCCGAGTTCCAGGTATTGGCTGTTGGCATAAGGGGTCGAGTCGGGAGTCACCAGGTAACCGAGGCATGCCACCGCCACTGTAAATCCAATGAACAGCAAGGATCCGAGACCCAGCCGGTCGCTCGAAAACCTTCGCCAGGCAATCAACCCAGGAGATCCCCCGATCTCAGTGACCCGCTTTTTGAAAATCACGCGAAAGTGTTGTTGCAAATTTCCGGATTTCTATTACCTTTGCACGCGCAAACATGGTGGTCGTAGCTCAGCTGGTTAGAGCGATAGATTGTGGATCTATAGGTCGTGGGTTCGAGCCCCATCTTCCACCCAGAAAGTGCCCCGTGCGGGCACTTTTTTTTTTACAGTTCCCCTTTGAATGTCTTCCTGTACTCGTCGAGCGAACTTTTCATATAGGCGTCGGTTCCGAAATATTTGATGACGCTCTCGAAATTCTGTGCCGACAGGTAACCGGGAACCACGTTGATCTTCTGCCCTTTTTCATTCAGGAAGACATACGACGGGTACGACATGCGCCCCTGCAGGAGATCGACCGCCAGTTTGTGGGTGCTGCGCTTGGCTGCAGGGTTGGGATTGACAAAGGACTGGCCATCAAGAACGACGGTATCTTTCCGCTCGGCGTCGAGTTTAACACAGTAAAAGTTGTCGCTCATATATTTCGCGATCACGGGATTCGAGAACGTCTCGGCATCCATCTTCTTGCACCATCCGCACCACTCGGTGAAGACGTCGACGAACATCTTTTTCGGTTTCTTTTTGTTCAGTTTGTAGGCATCCTCAAACGAGTGCCATTTGATGGCGCTTTTAGCTTTCTCTTGGGCTGCCAGTTCTCCGGGCAGCATCCATGCACAGAGCAGAAATAATAGAATGAACCGTTTCAGCATATTTTAGTTCAGGTTAAATTCGACAATGGATTAACAGTTGCAAATTTCAGAATTTTTTTAACAGCAACCCTCGTGCCATTCTACCATCAGATCGAAGATCGTACATCGAAGATCGTACATCGAAGATCGTACATCGAAGATCGTACATCGTAGATCGTACATCGTAGATCGTCATTGCCTCCTTTCCATCTCCCGCTGATGGTCCTTCTGTTTGAGCGATTCCCGCTTGTCGTAGGAATGCTTTCCCCGTGCCAGGGCGATGGTGAGTTTGGCAAGGCCGGAATCGCTGATGAAAAGCAGCACCGGGATGATGGTGAACCCCCGTTCCTTCACCTTTACCGCCAGTTTGCGGAGCTCGCGCCGGGTCAGCAACAGCTTGCGGTCGCGCTTGGGCTCGTGGTTGTAATGAGATCCGAACGCATACTCGGCAATATGCATGTTACGCACGAACAACTCTTCGCCCGTGAAGGTGCAGTAGGCATCGGCCAGCGACGCCATGCCCGCCCGGATCGACTTGATCTCGGTACCCGTAAGCTGGATGCCGGCCGTCAATTCCTGGACCAGGAAATACTCGTGCGATGCGCGCTTGTTCCGGATGCTGATCGTTTTCTCCATCGGTGCCTATTTCTTTTCCGGCTTGAGGACGACACGCACGTAGTGGTCGGGTTTCAGGTAGCTGACGGCGGTCAGTCTCAGGTCGTCGACCGTCACTGCCCCGACCCGGTCTTTAAAGGTAGCGACCGAATTCCCGGGGTCGTGGTTGAAATAGATCGACTCGAGTTTGTTCAGCCAGAAGTCGTTCTTTTCCAGGTCGGTCTCGCGGGCCCGGACAAGGGCTTCCTGCGCCTTTTTCAGGTCGGTTTCCGACGGACCGTTCTTGCGGATCTTTTTGATCTCGCCGAAAACGGCTTTTGTCAGCTTATCCGTCGTCTTCGGATTACAGCCGAACATGACCATCATCTGCATGACCGGTTTGGGATACTGCTCGGTGTTGATCATCACCTGGGGCGAATACACCCCGCTCATCTTTTCCCGGATCACCTCCACCAGCTTGATGCTCATGATCTCTTTGATCAGGCTCAGGTGAAGCCGCGTACTCTCGCTCCATTCAATCGGTTCCGAAAGCACCAGGCCGACCATGCTCTGCGGATCGGTGCCTTTGTAGAAGGTAAGGTTGGTCTCACCTTCAGCAAATTTAGGCGAGGTATCCTTCCAGGTCTCCGTGCGGCGGATGGCCGGCAGGTTCCCGAAGTACTTCTCCACCAGCGGGGATATCGAATCGACCGAGAAATTGCCCACAAGGAAGAACTTGAAATCGCCGGCATCGGCAAACCGGTCTCGGTAGATCGCGAAGGCTTTATCGAGGCTCACCTCGCTCAGTTGTGAGGGACTCGGGAAGATCACCAGCCGCTTGTAGCCCGGGAAAGCAGTTTTAAAGAGGGTGTCGTAGAAGGTCATGACAGGATTGCTCTTCATGAACTTCACCTGGTTCTCCATCTGCGACATGAAGGCCTTGAAAGCCGTGGTGTCCTTGCGGGGCTGATCGAAATACAGGTATACCAGTTGCATCAGGGTCTCGAAATCCTTAGGGGTTGAATTGCCCCGGAACCCCTCCTTCACGTCGTCGATGTAAGGGCTGATCTGGAGGTTCTTTCCCTTCAGTTTCTTTTGCAATTCGATGTTGTCGAAGTTGCCGATGCCGCTCTGGTCGATGATCTGGGTGGCGAAGTTGGCCGACATGAACCCGTCGTCGGGCACCAGTGAATTCCCCCCCGGGCTGTAAGCCGAGACCAGGATCTCATCATTTTTAAAGGTCGTCGGCTTCAGCACCACCGTCACCCCGTTCGAAAGGGTGAGTTCCGTCATCCCGGGATCCTTGATCTCCTTCACCGAGACGATCTTCCCTTGCTTCAGTTCGCTCTTCACCAGCGGTTCTTCGCGGAAATTATCCACATAGGCCGTGAGTTCCCGGTCCTTCGATGCTTTGATGACAGCGAGCACCTCCGACTCCGTAGGCACCTTCACGCCCTCCTTGTCTGGTGCCATCACCAGCAGGCACAGGTTGTTGTCGGTGACCAGTTTTCCGGCCAGGGCGTTGATCTCTTCCAGGGATATTCCGGGAAGGATATTTTTCAGGTATTTAAAGCTTTTCGGGGCTCCCGGTATCGCATCGCCCGACAGGTAGTGGCTGACGTACTGCGAACAGAACCGGGCCGATTCGGTCTTGTCGGCCTCCCTGGCATTTTTCTCGTACTGGCTGACGATCTCCTCTTTCTGGCGTTCCAGCTCGGTCGCAGTGAATCCGAACCGTTTCACGCGCATGTTCTCGGCAAGGAGCACCTCCAGCGTTTTGTCGATCTGGCTCTCCTTGGGCATGGCGTTGACGATGAACGCGTCTTTGGTGCGGGCGAGGAACCGACCGTATCCGCTGCCGGCGAAAACAAAGGGCGATTCGGGTTTTTGCGAGATCTCGCTGAGCCGGTTGTTGAGCATGCCGGTGTAGAGCTCAGTCAGGATCTTGTCGCGGAAATCGCCCAGGGTTTTATCGGCACTCAGGGGATGCTTGATGAACAGGAGGATGAAGTTGTCGGTCGCCTCCTTGTCGGTGGTGATGGCAATCAGCGGTTCGGTATTGTCAGGCAGGTCAAAGACGGTACGCTCCCGGGGATTTTCCACTTTGGGGATGTTCCCGAAATGAGCCTTGATCCTGGCTTCGGCCGCGGCCGGGTCGAGGTCGCCCACCAAAACCACCGCCTGCAGGTCGGGCCGGTACCAGTCGCGGTAAAAATCTTTCAGAACCTGGTGTTTGAAATTCTGGATGACGTCGATCTTTCCGATCGGCACCCGGTCGGCATATTTCGATCCCTTGAAGATGATGGGAAAGAACTTCTTCATCATCCGGTCCTGGGCCCCCAGGCCAAGGCGCCACTCCTCGGTGATGATCCCCCGCTCCTTGTCGATCTCCTTGTCGTCGAGCGCAGCGTAATGTGACCAGTCCTCTATGACACGGTACCCTTTATCGACCAGCAAAGTGTCGTCGGTAGGCAGCTGGAGCATGTACACGGTTTCGTCAAAGCCGGTGTAGGCGTTGATGTCGGCCCCGAAGCGGACACCGGTTTTCTGCAAAAAGTCGATCAGCTCGTTCTTCGGAAAGGTCCGGGTGCCGTTAAAGTTCATGTGTTCCATGAAATGGGCCAACCCCTGCTGGTCGTCGTTCTCGAGGATCGAACCGGCATTGACCACCAGCCGCAGCTCGAGTCTCTTTTCAGGCTTTTTGTTCTGGCGGATGTAATAAACCAGCCCGTTGTCGAGCTTCCCGATCTTCACATTCGGATCGACCGCCAGGGGGGTGGTAAGGTCGATCACGGGCTGTTGCCCGAAGGCGGTAACAGCCCATGCAGCCATGAGTGCCATGGCCTGCAGTCTGAAGGAAATGGGTTTCATATTATGGTATATTTAGGTAGCCGGAAAATCCGCCGCAAGATACGGATAATTTTGCGTTCTCATACTAATTCACGTCACCCGCCACCCGTCACGCTTCACTAAATTTTCACCGTGATCCCGGCGAGAAAATGGATCAGTGCCTGGGGGAAATACCCGTTTGCCTCGGCGTATTTTCCCCCGACATAGTACGGGTAAACCCACGCGTTGGTCGCGTATTTCCGGTTCAGCAGGTTGTTGACCGACAGGCTGAGTCCGATCTCGCCCAGCCACCGGGTCGGGATCGAGTATCCCGCCGTCAACCCCGAAGAGAGGTACCCGTCGAGAGACCGGCCGCGGTCGGAGGTGTTGTCGATATACTGCCGGCTTATATATTTCCCGTTGACAGCCACCGAGAACCCGGTGAGCGGTCGCCAGGTGACGGTGGCTCCCGCATTGAGGGAAGGGGAGAAGGCTATGCTGGTCTCGCCGGTACGAATCGTGTCCTGTCCGAGATAATTCCAGCCGGCATCATAGGTGTCGATATAATGTGTGTAATGGCGGATGCGGTTGCGGCTCAGCGTCACATTCAGATCGATTTGCAGCTGGTTGTTCAGCAAGAGTGCCGTGGCAAACCATTCGATCCCGGCACGATAGCTGTGAGGCACGTTGACCATTACAGCTTCTCCGACATTGTTGATCTCGCCGGTGAGCACCAGCTGGTCGCGGTAGTTCATGTAATAAAGGCAGGTTCCGGCTTTTATGTTCCGGAGATCCAGGTTGTACCCCAATTCGTAATCGTACAGCCTTTCATGGGTCGGGATCCGCCAGGAATCGGCGTCTTTGTAGTTGTTGCGGCTCGGTTCCCGGTTGGCAACGCCGAATGAGAAAAAGAGGCTGTGATGTTTGGCCGGGGTGAAGAAGATACCCGCCTTGGGGTTGAAGAAGTTGAATTCGTGCGACTGATCCAGGATCCGGAGGTCGTCGAGGGTCCCGTTCATCGAATAGGTCACCCGCCGGTATTGGAGATCGGCAAACAGCCGGATCTTCGCCAGCACCTGCCATTCACCTTTCAGGTAGAGGTTCAGGTCTTTTTTCAGTCCGGTGTTGTAATACCAGTTGCGGTCGATGCTTCCGGCCGATGCATGCCGGGCCCAGATGATCTTCCCGGAATGACGTCCGTGGTAACGGTTCCAGGCTCCGCCGACGATCAGGCTCCAGCGGTCGTTTCGGCTGTAACGCGACGAGTAGGTGATGCCGAAAAAGTCATTGTCCATCAGTTTGCGGTTGATCAGGTCGGTGCTTTCCACAGTGTCGTTGCCGATGATGGGGGCGGGCAGGCCGTATTCGGAAAAACCCTCGTTCTGCTTGTAATTCTCGTAGTAGCCGAACCCCTTGGTGTAGTGCACGGCCGTGTTCAGGTTCCATCCCTTTGCCAGGAGTTGAGAAAAATGGAACTGGTAATGGTCTTGCCGGTAGTTGTCGGTCTGTCCGTCATAGTAGGCGATCTTTCCCTGCTCGTCAAGGTACATGCCTGCCGGGTTGAAGGTGCGGTGGGTGGCCAGAGAATCTTTCGGGACCCCTTCCCAGGCCTGGTAGGTGCGCTCGGTCCCTGAGAAGGTGATGATGCGCACGGTGGTCCGTTTACCGTAATAGCCACCCGAGAGGTAGTACGACCGGAGGTTGGATCCGGCCCGGTCGATATAGCCGTCAGACCGGATCAGGGAGAGGCGCCCGTCAATGCTGAACCTGCTCTTCATCAGCCCGGTGCCGAATTTGAGGGTCGATTTGAAGGTGTTGTAAGATCCTCCCGAGAGGTTAAGCTCTCCGTAGGGGTCCTGTTGCAGGTCGGAGGTGAGGAAGTTGATGGATGCCCCGAAGGCTCCGGCACCATTGGTCGAAGTGCCGACCCCCCGCTGCACCTGGATGTTTTCGGTGGAGGATGCAAGGTCGGGCAGATCGACGAACCAAACCCCCTGCGATTCGGGTTCGTTGAGCGGGATCGAGTTGATGGTAACGTTGATGCGCGTCAGGTCGGTGCCGCGGATGCTGATGCCCGAATAGCCGATTCCGTTGCCTGCGTCGGAGGTGACCACCGTTGAAGGGGTTCCCTGGATGAGGAAGGGGATATCTTTGCCCAGGTTAAGCGACCGGATCTCTTTCCGGTTGAGGGAGGCAAAGGCCGCCGGATACCTCTCCTGTGCCCGCGTGCCGATAATGCTCACCTCATTACCCAGCAGGGTCGTACCGTGCAGGTTGACAGTCAGCACGGTGTCGCGGGCAACCTTCAGGGTAATTTCGGCCGTCTGGAATCCGACGTACGAGACCCGCAGAGTGAGATCCCCTTTGCGGACCCGCTCGAGCCGGAACCGGCCATCGGTGTCGCTGACCGCTGGCAGGGTCGTTCCGCCCGTGGAGACATGGGCTCCGGGCAGGGGATGGCCGTCGGAAGCGTCGGTTACGGTGCCGGTTACGCTCACCTGGGCCGAAACCGGTCCGGATGATACCATCCAGGCAATGATCATCAGTGCAAGGCCCGCCGCCTGCCATCTCAGCAAAAAAGAAATTGTTTTCATGACCTTCATTTTTCCTACGCCGGCATTACCCGGATCAGGTGATTGGGGTGTGATCTCAGCCCTTGTTTTTCAGGCACCCCCTGCGGAGAATTAACGGGCAAATATACGAAATAGCGAAATATACCACTCACCATTTATCGTATCTTTGCCTCAAACCCAAGGCCATGAAGCTCCTCATTATCAACGGACCGAACCTGAACCTCCTGGGTGCCAGGGAGACGGAGATTTACGGGACCCAACCCTTCGAGGCTTACCTCAAGAAGCTTCGCGCACATTATCACTCGGTCAGTATTGAGTATTTTCAGAGCAATGTCGAGGGGGAGATCATCAATGCCCTGCAGAAAGCTGGTTACCTGTACGACGGCATCATCCTCAACGCCGGCGGTTACACGCATACCTCGGTAGCCATCGCCGACGCAGTGCAGGCATTAAAAATCCCCGTGGTGGAAGTACATATTTCCAATATCTTCGCGAGGGAACCTTTCCGGCATACATCTTACCTGGCGGCCACTGTGAAAGGCAGCATCATCGGTTTCGGCATGGAGTCGTACCGGCTGGCCGTCGAGAGCCTGATCACGAAAATTGCATAGAAATCATCGGGAATAGAACTTGCCCGGCTGGAGTTGCGAGAACTTGCGTTTTCCCTTCAGGTAGTATTCCAGCACGATGTTCCGGCTGTACATATCTTTCATCGAGCCGTGCCGGAGCTGGGCGCGTTTCTGCCTCATCTTTCCGAAATTCCGGTAAAAGCTGAAGTGGGCCCTTGTCACGGCCCAGAAGTCGCGGAAGCCGGCCTGGAAGAGGAATTTGAAAGCGGCGATGGTATCGAGCAGGTACCTGACTGCAAAGACCCGAACCAGCCGGTCGTCAGGCAGGTTCTTATAAAGGAGGAAGAAATTGTTGCGGAAATTGAGGTATGTCTTGTGCCAGGAGGCCTTGGGCAGCGTCCCGCCGCCAATGTGGAACACCGTCGAGTCGGGACAATACATCACACGGTAACCGTTATTCTTCACCCGCCAGCAGAAGTCGATCTCCTCCATGTGGGCGAAGAAGTCGTTGTCGAACCCTCCTAACTCGTGGAATACATTGGCCCTGACGAACATACAGGCTCCTGTTGCCCAGAATATCTCGCACCGGTCGTCGTATTGCCCGTGGTCTTCTTCGATTGCAAGGAAGAGGCGGCCCCGGCAGAAGGGATATCCGTATTTGTCGATAAACCCGCCCGCGGCCCCTGCATATTCAAATTTCTTGGGCTCGTAATAGGAGCGGATCTTAGGCTGACAGGCGGCGATGCGGTCATCCTCCTCCATGAGAGAGATTACAGGGCGGATCCAGTTCTCCGTCACCTCGATGTCGGAATTCAGCAGGATGTAAAAGTCGGCCCTGACTTGCTGCAGTGCCAGGTTGTACCCCATGGCGAACCCACCGTTTGAAGGGTTCCTGATGATGCGAACGGTCGGGAAGGATTCCTGCAGGAAGGCGATCGAGTCGTCAGTGGAGGCGTTGTCGGCGACGATGATCTCCGCGTCATCCTGGCTGAACCGGATCAGGGCAGGGAGGAACTGTTCCAGGAATTTCCGGCCGTTCCAGTTCAGGATGATAACCGCGACATGCATTGGGGAAATTACGAATTAAAAATTAAAAATTACCAGGGAATCCGTGACTAGTGAGTTGTCACGCGTCACGCGTCACTTTTCTGGTTTCCGTTGTAAAAGTACAACAAGATACGGTAATTGCTAATTTTTAATTTTTAATTAATTGGGCAATTCCCAGTAGGATGACTCCATGTCGCCCCACGATGAGATCACCTGGGTATCCTGGAGGTCGCGGGTGGAATAAATGCGGTTGCGCAGTTCGATCCTCCAGCGCGGATTGTTCACTTCTCCTGTGGCGTCGGAGTGGAGCAGGGTGAAATCGCTTGTCACCATGTCGGGAGCATAAAAGATGAACTTGCGGTTGCGCTGGTTGTTGTTGAGGGTGTAATACTGCCAGATCTCGTAGGGGTAGTTGCTGGGTTCCATGTTTTGTACGCTCCGGGTGTTGGGTGGCCCGTATTCGAGGTACACACGGCCGCGGTCGGTCTGGTAGCCTTTTTTCACCTGGGTGGCGAAGTTGGCCTGCACCTTGTCCACCTGTTCCTTGTATGTTTTCCAAGCCAGTTCGGGGTTGGCGGGATCGCGGGAGAGCCAGAACGTATAAAAGAATTGTTGCAGGGTGAGCAGATCGGCGGTCTTGGTCTGCACCCGTGCGAAGGCTTTTTCCAACCCGGTGGCGACGGGGTAAGTGCAACTGATGTATTCACGCAGCGAATCGATGTTCGTGATCTTTTCGGCAAAGGTGTTGGCGATCTCGGCCGATCCCAGGTCGGCCAGCGAAACCGAGGCTCTGCGGTTCATCCGTTGGAAGAAAAGCTTTTTTGAGACGAGCAGTTCGTTCTGCTGGCCGCGGGCTTCGAGCACGAGGTTGTAGTTGCCGGAGGGGAGATTTGCGAGGTCGATCTCGGTGAGCAGCACGTTCACTCCGCGCGAGCTCTCCTTTTTCTGCCTGACATAGGCGTTGAGCATTACATTGCGTTCAAACGATTCGATAAAATAGGATAGGAGGAACTTTTTGTCGGCCCCGATCGTTTTGTCCATGTTGTAGAGTTCAGTGTAGAACACCATTTTATTTTCGTTCTCGGGGTAGAAGGTGTAGGTGTACGGAACCAGGTCGTAGCCGCTTTTCGACAGCGCTGTAGGCGTTTCGGTTTTAGTAAATGATTTCACCAGCTGCACGTCGGAGAACACCGCTTTCCCGGCGGGGTAGTCCACAGTCACCGTCTGGGTATGCGGGGTGGCAGGTGACTCTTTGTATTTGTCGGCCAGCTGGATCTCGAAATCATAGGTGCCGTCGGGCAGCGGGAACCTCTGCTGGTCGATGAAATAGAAACTCAGGTTGGCGGTGTCGGCCACCTCCTGCGAGGCGAGTTCGTATTTGCGGAAGGCTTTTATCTCGTTGCCCTGTTTGAAAGTCATGAGCACATTGACCGTTGCCTTGTACCGGCCATTCTCCTGCTTGACGAAGAGGACGCTGTTAGCGGCCACCGAAAGGTAGGTTTCGAGGTAGGGACCTTCGGGAGAGTTGAAGGAAGCGTAGCTGAGGAATGCCCACAGGTTGCGGGCGGGTGCGGCGGAGGCGAAGAGGAGGCCGGCGATGATCAGGATGCCGTGTATTTTTTTCATGGATAACGGGTTGGCTGGTTTAACATGGTTTAATTTGCAAAGATACCGACGGTGCTTCATAATTGCAAGCGAAATCGGCCAGACTTCCCCTTTGTCCGATAAAACCCGTCGTCTTCCGGGCTCACCCGCTGTTCCTTGCCGGATTGCAAATTGTTTCTACCTTTGCAATCCCAAACCCGACCCTCAAAACCCACACCCCCCACACCCATCCCCAATCCCACACCCACACTCAGAACACACCCAAACCCAAACCCAAACTCCTGCTCACTTCGGAGAGATGGCAGAGTGGTCGATTGCGGCGGTCTTGAAAACCGTTGACCCGCAAGGGTCCGGGGGTTCGAA
>CAYVVG010000089.1:0-11869 GCA_964455285.1 uncultured Prolixibacteraceae bacterium | reverse complement strand
AGATATATCAAGCTTTTCAAAGAACATTTAACAAAAACAACGCAACGCTAGTGATCAACTGGCTCTTTTTGATCCATTTTCATCTAGGTCATATTTATCCGCTCATAAATTGTTGTTGGATGGTTTAATTGAAAATCCTGGAAAATATCGAAATCAAAATGTGGGTATTTTCCAGGGATCCAGGGTTGCTCACATCGCCCCCCCCTCCTATCAATGTGCCGTTTCTGATGAAAGATCTTTTCTCATATTTGAAGAGCAAAGATGAAATGACATTGATAAAAAGTTGCGTCTTCCATTACGAGACAGAATTCATTCATCCATTTCTTGATGGAAACGGAAGAATGGGAAGGCTTTGGCAAACTGTGATTTTAATGAAAGAATATCCGGTTTTTGAATTTCTACCATTTGAATCCCTGATTAGCCATACGCAGAAAGAATATTATGAAGTATTGGCAAAATGTGATAGCACAGGTGATTCTACCAAGTTTATTGAATATATGTTAAACATTATCGACAATTCGTTAAGTGACCTGTTAAGTCTTAATAACAGACTCGTGTCTGATATCGAAAGAATCGACTATTTCATCTCATTAGGGAAATCAGAATTTTCCAGAAAGGATTACATGAATGTTTTTAGAAATCTATCAAGTGCGACAGCAAGTCGTGATCTCAAAAAGGGTGTTGAATTAAAACTGTTTACTCGCCTCGGAGATAAAAACAGAACATCATATAAAATAACTTGCGGGCATAACATGCCGCTAAGCCACAATAAAACAAGCATTTAAGGCGCTCAATATAGGATTGCCTTTGCTGTGTTTAGCGGTCAAGCGGTATGGGTGAGGTTATTAGCGGATAATAGTAATTTGTAATTAGATTGTAAATTGATAGAACTTAATAAAATATGAAATTAAACAACATCAGACTTTTAGTAGCCGATTTTGATAATTGTTTTAGGTTCTACTCCGAGAAGCTTGGATTAAAGGTGACCTGGGGAAAAATTGGAGGGGATTATGCCAGTTTTGATATTGGTATAGAATCCAATAACATGGGGCTTTCAATTTTTAAATCTGATTTAATGGCAAGAGAGATTGGTAACTTTGACAAAACATTACCATCAAATACCAGAGAAAGAATTGTAATAGTATTGAAAGTTGACAATGTGGACAAAACCTATAAAAAATTGACCGATAATGGAGTGGATTTCATTAATAAACCAAAGGATATTGCCGGATGGGGTTCCAGGGTTGCTCATTTCAGAGACCCGGAAAACAATTTGATTGAAATATATTGTGAATTACCAAAAGAAAAATGGAGTGAGGATTTATTAGAAGATATTTAGTGAATAATAAAAGGCACGACCGCACAATACATGGTAGAGTGAATGAAGGTTTCAAACGTTGGTGGCAATTATTACAACAGATAGTGATGAAAAAAATACTCTTTTTACTTCTGATTCTTTTTGTGATCATAACGGCATTTTTCGTTTATGAAATTTATACCTTTGATAAGTATGTAAGCAATTCAAATAATGAAAATATGAACATACCGATTAATGAAAAGGCACCTGTAAAGTCAAAAAATCAAATTGAAATAGAGGCTCCAATAGATACTGTATGGAAAATACTTACAGACATCAATAATTGGACAAAATGGCAAAAGGCCGTTTCAGAAACAGAGGTTTTGGGAGAAATTAAAGCAGGAACAAAATTTAATTGGAAATCAGGAGGGCTTTCTTTTAAATCAATGATCCATACTGTAAGTACAAATTCAATGTTTGGTTGGACAGGTACCACTTTGGGTGCGGATGCTATCCACAATTGGACATTCGAAGAAAAAGATAAAATAACAATTGTCTATGTAGAAGAAAGTCTTCAAGGAGTTTTTCCAAGATTATTCCGAGGTTATTTTCAAAAAAATCTTGACTCCGGAGTAGTGACAAACTTAAAAGAACTAAAATCGGCAAGTGAGCGCCCATGAATCGACAACTGCGACTACCGGTGAACGTCAGCGACAATCAAATGAAATGTAATTTTACGTTCCTTGCTTAACATAATGATTGTACTACGGCAGAGATCAAAGAAAAGGCTTCCCTGAAAAATCCAAACCCATGAAAACCATTTTTACACTGATTTTTTGTCTCTTTTCGTGGATGACAGCATCCGCCCAGGAGTGGGCCCCTGCGGGCGCCATCTGGCATTACACCGAATATTACTTTGGTCCTACCCTCATCACTGAAGGATTCATGACGATTGAATCGACGGGGGATACGATGGTTGCGGGCCACCTGTGCCGGAAACTGGTCAAAGGCAGCTATCCCGGATGCATGGACCGGCCGGCCGTGGAATTCACCTATTCGCAGGACGACAAGGTCTATTTCTACGACGCTCCGTTCAACACTTTCCAGGTGCTGTACGATTTCGGGGCGAATGCAGGTGACTCGTGGACGATCCTCGTCAAAGACATGTTCCCGCCGGATGACGTTGACACACTGATCGTCATGGTTGACTCCGCCACCCTGATCACCATCAACGGGGCATCGCTGAAAAAGCTTTCGGTCACCTACCGCTTCCGGAGCGAGTGGGATCCCAACTACAACTACCCCGGAACGATCATCCAGTCGGTGGGCGACCTGAATTACATGTTCCACTGGTACCCGCAGTGGGCCATGGGCTGCGACGCCAACTTCAGCGGCGGGCTCCGTTGCTACGAGGATTCCCTCATCGGTCTCTATGAAACCGGCATCGCCGATTCGTGCGATTATATCAAATACTGGACCGGCACGGGTGAGACGTCTAAACCCGCGATCCTCATCGGCCCCAACCCGGCGCATGACTTTCTATATGTTAACGCGGATCACAACCTCCCGTCCTTTTACAGGATCCTTGACATAGCAGGCGTCTGCCGGGCATCTTCCGCCCTGTCGGGCAACCGGATCCCATTACAGGGCCTAGCACCCGGCATCTATGTTGTCGAATTAAGCGATCATGGCAGCTCCTTTGTATCCAGGCATAAGATCCTTATCCGCTGACAACCGGCCACGTCGCCCGAATCGAAACCGCACACGAAACTCATCCATCCGTCATACCAGCCCTTGCATGAACCGAAAATTGCTTGCTATCCTGTTCCTCTTCCCCTCGCTGGTGCTGACTGCACAGAACATCCACATCCAGGCCGGACCGACCTTTTCAAAACTGAACCGGGAAAGTTCAGCCCCCGGGGGCAGTTCCGTAAAATTCGACAAGACCGTTACCGGTTTTAACGTATTGTTCGGCCTGGACTACCTGGATCTGAAGTATTTCAACCTCAGCACCGGTTTCGGTTACATCCAGAAGGGCGGGAAAGATTCGGTGAATGCCGCTTCCCCGGAAATGACCGGCAGCGCCAATTCGTTGATCAGGATCCGCCTTGATTACATCACCCTGAACACGACGGCCAACCTGAAGATCCCGGTGAAGGGTATCGTGGTCCCTTACGTTTTTGCCGGCCCGCACATCGACTACCTGATGAACTACGAGGAAGACACCCGCGTATTCGGCTTCTTTGACGATTACGCGAAGGTTGACCGGCTTATCTACGGCGTACTCGCCGGGGGCGGGGTGAACGTGAAAATATCGCGGCTGACACTCGGAGTAGCATTTGACTACTATTTCAACTTCAACAAGCCCGTCGATTGCACCATCGGAGGCGTGGCCAGCACGATCAGCGAACGAACCTTTGCGGTAAATGCACAGGTGGGTATCCTGCTGAAGTGAGTGGTATTTTACAATTTACACTTTGCATTTTAGATTTTAGATTTGTCACAAACCTCTCCCTTATGACTTCCCGGAAATCTTTCTTAACGATCGTGCTGGCGCTGCTGATCCCGGCCGGCCTCTTCTCCCAGGTACTCAGCCAGTGGCGCGGCGAAGAGCGCAGGGGCATTTATCCCGGCGCCGACAACCTCACCTCCTGGCCCGACGGAGGTCCGGTGATGCTCTGGTCGAACGATTCGGTGGGCGACGGGTATGGTTCGCCGGTATGCCTCGACGGCAAGGTGTACCTCTGCGGCATCCTCGATTCCGCCGCTCACCTGGTGATCCTGGATGCCGGCGGTAAGATCTTGCATAAAGTCCCGTACGGCCGCGAGTGGATGACGAATTACGTGGGCTGCCGGAACGCCCCCACCATCACCAAAGAGGCGATCTACCTCAGCACCGGGCTGGGATCGCTGGTGTGCCTCGACCGCGAATCCCTGAAAGTGCGGTGGCAGGTGGAGGGAAAAACGGGATTCCACAACCAGCTCCCGCTTTTCGGGCACTCCGAATCACCGGCCGTGGAGGGCGACCTGGTGTTCTTCAACCCGGGTGGGAAGGATACCAACGTGGCGGCCCTTGACCGCTTCACGGGAAAGATCCGGTGGGTGTGCAAAGGCGACGGGGAGCGGCCGGGCTACAACAATCCGCTGGTGATCAGGCTCCCCGCCCGTTCGGTGCTGGTGACCTTCTCGGCCTATGCGTTGATGGGCATCGACACCCGGACAGGCGAACTGTTGTGGACCCACCCGCAGGACAACATCCCCGTTTCGGAGCATAAGCCCGGCAATGGCGATACGCACAGCAATACCGTGTGGTACGACAATGGGGCGCTCTACTACATCGCCGGCGACGGTAACGGCGCGGTCAGACTGATCCTTGCTCCCGACGGGAATTCCATCCGGCAGGTGTGGCGAAACCAGTCCGTCGACAACTACATGGGCGGATTTGTCAAACTGGGCAACACGATCTACAGCGCCAGCGACAGCAGGAAGTCCCTCAACAGCCTGAACATCACCACCGGCCAAATCACCGACACGCTCAAATGCGGAACCGGTACCTTGATCTCCGACGGCCGGATGCTTTACTACTACAACCAGCGGGGGGAGATGAACCTGGTGCGTCCGGGCGCCACGGACATGGAACTCTCCGGCAAATTCAGGGTAACCCTCGGAACGAAGGAGCATTTCTCGCATCCGGTGATCGACCGGGGGGTGCTCTACCTGCGTCACGGCAAAACGCTCATGGCGTGGAAGATCGGGACGTGAGTGGTGAGTGTGGCAGGGGAACAATAATGACAGGGAATGACGTTATAGTTACCCGGATCCTTTATATGCGACGCTTGTTCATCCCGATCTCTTTTGCCAGCATCTTTTTGCTGACCTTCAGCTGCCGTAACTCCGACTGTACTTGTACCGACCCGGTTCTCAGCATTTCCGATCCCGGAACCGGGGTTTACCGGTCAGAACTGGCCCGGCAGCTTCAGGCGACTGACCCGGCGACGCTGACCTTCTGGTTTACGGGTTATTCAGTGACAAACGGCACGGAGTACCTTCATTTTCGGGTAAAAGGAAAAACCCTCTGCGCTGAAATGCGGCTGACCGTCGAAGACTGGACCCTGTTGAAAGATCTCCGTGAACGTAAAGGAGAATCCTACAGGGGAGCCGAATTCGTGAACCTGCAATATGAAATCCGAAGGGATTCAACCGGTACGGGGTTTGTTTTCCGGAGGTTCGACAAGATCATCGACTGACAGGTGCATACGGCCGGACGGCGGCAACGAATCTCACGGCATCGTCCTGAGCGACCACGAGATCGAAGTGCTGAAACTCCTGGCCGGAATACTTCGTTTCGGGATGTCATTCTGAAATAAAATTCCGTACTTTTATGTGCCCGATACGGAACTGAAGAACCAACTTGTAATTGCTGCACCGATGACGAACAAATCCTCCGAACTCACCACAGCACTCCGACTGGTCAATGACCGGCTTCACTTCACCGGCTCGGTGGAGGGAAACGCCCCCCTTTCGATCGACTATATCCCGCCCCTGGGAGATAACCTCGGCTATACGTCGCTGGAGTTGCTGCTGCTCAGCCTCTCCTCCTGCCTGGGAAGCGCGATGCTGACCCTTCTCCGGCGGATGGGCGGAACCATCCTTGATTTCGAGATCCTGTCAAAAGGCTTTCGCCGGGAGGAACACCCGACCGGATTTCACACCATTCATCTCTCCATCGTCATCCAATCGCCCGACATCTCCGACGATGCCGTGACAAAAGTCATCGCCATGGCCGAGGAGAAATATTGCCCGGTGTGGTCGATGATCCGCGGCAATACCGTAGTAAAAACCACCTTCGGGATCCGCCGCTGATCCCACCTTCAGGGCATGACAGACGATCCTGGCCGATCACAACATGTACACCATGACAAACGGACACTACCTGCGGAAATGTCATCGTCACTTCGAATGAGAACCCCGGTCGCGCTGCTCCTGCTTTTCTCCGCCCTTGGTATTTTCGCGCAGCCTGGAAGTTTCCTCCCTGCGGCCATCCCCGAAGAACTGGGTTTTTCATCGGTGCGCCTCGGGCGGATCGATACCCTGATGCAACAGTACGTGGATCAGAATAAGCTCCCCGGGATGATCACCCTGGTAGCCCGCCGCGGAGAGATCGTCCATTTCAACCAGTTCGGCCTGATGGACGAAGGGAAACCGATGCGTCGCGACGCCGTGTTCCGCATCGCATCGATGACCAAGCCGGTCACCAGCGTGGCGGTCATGATCTTATTCGGGGAAGGGCGGTTCCAGCTGGATGACCCGGTTTCGCGGTATATCCCCGAATTCGGACATCTGAAGGTGTTCTCAGCCCGGGATAAGGATGGTATTAAATTAGCGGATCAGGAGAAACCGATGACCATCCGCCAACTGTTGACCCACACCTCCGGGCTGGCCAGCGGATTCGGGGACACACCGGTGGATTCAATGTACGGGGCCGCCGGACTTTCATCCGGGACGCTGCACGATATGATCATCAAACTGGCGGATATCCCGCTGCTGTACCAGCCCGGCACCCGGTGGGTGTACGGCCGTTCCACCGACGTGCTGGCATACCTGGTTGAAGCCATCTCGGGAAAACGCTTCGATATCTTCCTGAAAGAACGTATCTTCGATCCGCTGGGGATGTCGGAGACCGGGTTTTACGTTCCTGCAGACCGGTTGGACCGTGTGCCGGCTGTGTACACTCCCGACGATTCGGCCGGGATCCGGATCATGATGAAACCCGATTCGGCCAACGCAGCCACCCCGGTCAGGTTCCTTTCGGGGAACGGGGGGTTGGTTACCACCACGCATGACTATGCGATCTTCTGCCAGATGCTCCTTGGCAAAGGCTTTTACAAGGGTACAAAGATCCTGGACAGCAGCACGGCAGGCGAGATGACCCGCGACCAGCTCGGGAACGTGGTTTTGCCGGACGATGATTTTTTCGGTCCCATGATGAAAGACATGGGGTTCGGGCTCGGTTTCGCGGTGGTCAAAGACAACAACCAGCCCGGGTCAACAGGATCGGCCGGTTCTTACTGGTGGTCAGGCTCGGGGAACACCTATTTCTTCATTGATCCCGGAAAAGAGATGTTTCTCCTCTTCATGAGCCAGTTCGTTCCGAATTATTACTATCCTGTATTCCGTGAATTCAGGGAAGCCGTGTACAGTGCCATGAGGTGAGTTTTGATTAACTTTGGCAAACCGGAACAACAAAGGGAAAAATGAAAAAGGCTGGCTGGAACCGGGTTCATTATATCGCCGGCATCGTCGCCCTGATGACCGGGAATCCCCTGGTAGCTCAGGACTGGCAATGGCTCAACCCGATCCCGCAAGGGAACAGGCTGTATTCCATTCATTTCAGCGATGAAACTACGGGGTTTGCTGTCGGAGAATGCGGGACCATCCTGAAAACAAGCGATGCAGGCGCTTCCTGGATCAACCAGTCACTGCCAACCGCCTGCAACCTGAACGGCGTTTTTTTCGTTGCGGATAACTTCGGGTATGTCGTGGGCGACAGCGGCAGGATCCTGAAGACCACCGATGGAGGGATCACCTGGACGGCACAGGTATCGGGCACAACGCAAAGGCTCAGCGCCGTGTACTTTACCAATTTTTCCACCGGTATCGCAGTCGGCAGTAACGGGCTCATTCTCAAGACAAACGACGGTGGCAGTACCTGGTCCTCCCGAAGTTCCGGAACGCTGAACCACCTCAACGCGGTCTTCTTCACCCATCCTGCAACCGGGTATGCCGTGGGGAACGGCGGCAAGATCATCAAATCCTCCGACTACGGCAACACATGGACCAGCCAGGCCTCAGGCACCACCGGCCAGCTCGTTTCCGTTCATTTCCCGGCGGAAGATACGGGGTATTGTGTCAGCCTGTATGATGCAAAAGTGTTAAAGACCACGGATGGCGGGACAACCTGGTCATCCGGTTCCCCGGGGAACCATTATTATCTCAACTCCGTCTTCTTCACCGGTACCGCAACGGGATTTATCGCCGGAAGCGACATCACCACTTCACGGGGTGTCATTTTCAAAACCACCGATTCCGGGGCGACCTGGTCCTGCTTCGACCTGCCCGGTACTTCCTGGCCGCAAACAATCTGGTTCACGAGCCCTGATACCGGGTACGCGGCTGGCCTGGATGGCATGATCCTGAAAACGAACTCGGCGGGAAATTACTGGAATTCCCTGTCGCCCGGCACCCGCGAGCGGATGCTTGCCCTGCATTTTCCATCACCCGCCACCGGGTATGTGGTGGGTGGCGTCGGGTTTACCCATTCGATCATCCTGAAGACCACCAACGGAGGGTCATCGTGGTCGTCGCTCTTAACCCCGACCAATACGGCGCTGTCGTCGGTATTTTTCTATGACGAAAGCAGAGGGTATGTCACCACCTTCGGCGAGATCCTCCGGACCAATAACGGGGGAGCCACCTGGCATGTCGCCACCTCGATGGAATGGCATTGGATGCACGGGGTACATTTCCCGGGACAGAATACAGGGTATGCGGTCGGCGGCGAAGGGATCATCACGAAAACGACCGACGGGGGGCTGTCGTGGCAGAACATGACGTCGGGAACCACCTCCGAGCTGCTATCGGTTCACTTTCCCACCCTCGACACCGGTTATGTGGTGGGCAATTATGGAAGGATCCTGAAAACCTGCGATGGCGGGATAACCTGGACCAGCCTGACCATCGACCCGGGGGGAGGCAGCCTCAGGACCGTATTTTTCCGGGATGCAGCCACAGGCTGGGCAGGAGGTGACGGATTTTTCAGAACGACCGACGGGGGGCTTCACTGGACGAAACAGGACAACCTGGCAGTTTATTCGATCAGTTTCGCGGATTGCCAGACCGGGTACATCGTAGGCGGGTACGGAGAGATAAAACGAACGGTCGATGGAGGCATGACCTGGACCCCTGAATTTTCGGGAACCCGGCATAACCTTTTCTCCGTTTCTGCCCCGGATCCGGGTGCTGTTTATACTTCCGGATTGAGCGGAACCATTCTCAAACGCACCGATGCAACGGTTCCGACAGACGAAACGGAGACGATATCCCTGTTATCCTTATATCCAAACCCGGCAGGGGACTTGCTGTACATGGAATCCCCCGGATTGCCGGGCGAAAAGTGCTTCACGCTGGTAACTATGGATGGCCGGGTGATTTCAATGATCAAGACCAGGGAAAGCAAAGCGGTGGTTGATGTTTCCCGCCTGACACCCGGGATCTATTTTTTATGGCTGCGCCATGACAAACACACGGAAGTACGAAAGGTAATCAAAGATTGATGAACCCGTTTTTTTTTGCTTCACAGGATGAGTTCCGCGCGTGGCTCGAAAGGAACCACGGGAGCGAGACCGAACTGTTCGTTGGATTTTACAAGGCGGGCAGCGGAAAGCAGAACATGACCTGGTCGCAGTCGGTTGACCAGGCGTTGTGCTTCGGCTGGATCGACGGGGTGCGCAAGTCGATCGACGACATAAGTTACTGCATCCGGTTCACTCCGAGGAAACCGGGAAGCAACTGGAGCGCCATCAACCTCGAAAAGGTGCGGGTGCTGACCGCGCAGGGGCTCATGCACCCGGCCGGGATCGCCGCCTGTAAACCCGATGCGGTGACGGTCAAGCCCTGGTACAGCTATGAAAGCGACGCCCGGCAACTCACGCCCGGCATGGAATCGGTTTTCAGGGAAAATGAAAAAGCATGGGAGTATTTTTCCGCCACGCCTCCCTCCTACCGGAAGATGATCGTCCACTGGATCCTGTCGGCCAAGGAGGAGGCAACCAGGGACAGGCGACTCCATCAACTGATCGACGCCTGCGGCGAGGGAAGGAGGCTGGATGATCAGTATAGAAAAAAGAGGTGACGGGTAACAGGACGATTCAGTAAAGCGGCCGGATTCCCGGATTCTTCCGATATTTGTGCGTAACCGATTACCGACACCGATCAAATAAAAATCCAAACCATGAGAAAAGTCATTAGCGTCACGCTGATCGCGCTCGCAGTCGCGTGCACCTCCACCCGCCTGAACGCCCAGAACTCCGGAGAATGGACCATGCTCCTCAACAATGACCACTCGTCTTTCAGGGTGAAGGCCCTCAACGGGGAGTTCACCTTCGGCTTCGATCACACGAAAGACACCCTGACCTTTTTACCGGGGAACAAAAAGCCCATCAAAGCGGGATTTACGGTCGAAGTGACGATCAAGAACAACAACAAGGTCGTTTTCACATCCTCCGACAAGAACCTGAATGCAGACCGCAGCGGTTTCGTGATCCCGGTCAATGACATTTACCAGGCCTTGCAGGGGATGAAGACGCCGTCGAAGCCCAAATACCTCATCTCCATCAAGGACAAGACGGTAAGCCGGGCCGCATTCCTTTTTGAATTCACGGAAAAGTGATCACCCGGCATTCTCCGCCCCGATGAAACAAACCGCTGTCCTGCTGTGTATCCTTTTATCCCTCGCCAGCTGCAAAAAGGATAAAGACACCTTATCTGTTCACCGGCTGATCGACTGCCGGGTGGAGTACCTGTTCCTGCGCGACGATATCATGGTACCCGCCGACCAGGAGTCGCTCATTGCGCAGGATGCACGTCAGAGTGCTTACACATATACGGGGGATCATGTGACGCGCGTCGACGGGAGCATGATCCTCGTACCCGCCGGAACGAACCTGAACCGGTACTTGTTTGCCAACAACGGGTACGACTCACTGGTGCCCGGTGACAACTCCGTCGTCTGTTACTGGAAATCGTTCGACAATGGCATCATCAGGACCTATCCGCTGAATCCGTACATCTTTTACACCGATGCACAAGGGCGGCTGACCCGGGTGTTCCGCACCGATGGATTTCATCCCGGGGGATACGAGTTGCATTATGTGTACGCGGGCGACAGCATTGTCGAACAATATGCCGACGGGAGTGTCCGCCGCACCTTCTACCTCTCCCACGGCAACCTGCGGAAGGTGCTCACGAAAAAGCACCTCCAGGGCAAGCTGTTCTCCATGCACGAGATCCTCTTCTACTCATACGACAACGGACCGAACCCTTTCCGGAACCGTTACTACCTAAGGGGAGCCTTTTTCCGGGCCTTTTCGGAGAACAATTACCTGGAATACAAAGTCAACGACTACGGCTGGCTGACCGACAGCACTTTCGGACTTACCGCGTGGTCCCGCGTTACCATGTCGGTCGGATACGACGCCGACGGCTACCCGCTATTCGGACACTACGAATAACCCTCACCACTCCATAATTACCCACCCCCTGCCCCCTCCCTGCCAGCAGGGAGGGGAAGGCTCCGCAGGAGCGACATATTTGTTGCACATTGGCGGTCGTGTACAATACTCCCCCTCTCCGTTGCGGCCCCCACCCTGGCCCTCCCCCTCCCGGGGGAGGGGAGCGCTCCGGAGGAGCGACATCTTGTTAGCACATTGACGGTCTGGGACATTCCTCCCCCTCTCCGGTGCGGCCCCCACCCTGGCCCTCCCCCTCCCGGGGGAGGGGAGCGCTCCGGAGGAG
>CAYVVG010000088.1:0-12625 GCA_964455285.1 uncultured Prolixibacteraceae bacterium | reverse complement strand
GGCCGGGGGTGGGTAGATCACGGCAACGGCACTTTTCGGAGGGGACTCAGTATTCGATTGTTCGATTGTTCGATTGTTCGAGTATTCGATTGTTCGAGTATTCGATTGTTCGAGTATTCATTTATTTCCCAGCACCCTCCTCCGGGCTCTCCGGTAGAAAGCGATTCCGAATCCGATGGTCATCACCACAGCGCCGATCCACAGGATATTGATGTAGGGGTTCATGATCGCCTTGATCACGATATAGTCGGGCTCTTTCGACACGCTGGCGATGTAGGTGTAGTAGTCGCGGCCGGGGAAATGGCGGGTGTCGGGGTTATACACCGCTCCCATGCGGGGGTGGACGTTCACCGAGGGGTGCAGGGTAAAGTCCCTGGTGAACTTACCGTTCTCTTTCCGCAGGAAATCCACCCGGTAAATGGTGGTGTTGCCCTCCTGCCGGCTGTTCACGTACGACACGTGGAAGCCGTTCATGAACAGCGTGTCGCCGCGCATCAGCACCAGGTTCTCGGCGTTCGAGCGGCTGTCGCCCAGGTCGTAGTGCGAGGTGTTCGACGAGATGATGGTCGAATTGGAGAAGGTCATCACGGTGCCGAGCAGGAAGATCACGAACCCTATATGGGTCACGATGGCCCCCGTGTTTTTCGGTCCCCGGGAGTAGAACCACGACTGCAGGGCGGCCACCAGGGCGAAGAGGGCGAAGAAGACCAGCATCACGAAGTTGAGTTGTGTCACGATCCCGGCGGTGACCATCGGGAGGGTGAAGAGCAGGGCCACCACGGCCGGCACAAGGAGGCGAAGCAGGAACCGGCGCGGTTCGTTCGCGTTGTAAGTCAGGAACTGGCTGAATGCGATGAAGCCTGCGACCAGCAGGGCATACGGAAGCTGCCAGCGGTTGTAGAAACCCACGCGGTCGACCGGCGGCGCCACTTCGGTGCCAAAGAGGCTGTTGAACACCGGCACCGAGGTGGTCACGATGATCTGGAAGGCTGAAAGAACGACGATCAGCGACCCGATGAACATCCAGAATTCGCGGGAGAGGAGGATGTCGGGTTTTGTGATGTGGAACCTGCTGAAATGCCGGGCGATCATCACGACCATCATTCCCAGGAAGACCAGCAGGTACACCAGCAGCTGCACCGTCATGCCGTTGTCGCCGAACGAGTGAGCCGAGGTGTCGGCCAGTACGCCGCTGCGGGTGAGGAAGCTGGCGTAAAGCACCAGCACGTACGAAAGGGTGATCATGACATAGGCGGCCAGCATCGCGTAGTTCTGTTTCCGCGCGATGAGCATGAAATGGAGCGCCGCCACCAGCGTCATCCAGGGCACCAGCGACGAGTTCTCGACCGGGTCCCACGCCCAGAATCCGCCGAAGGTCAGCGACACATAGGCCCATGCCCCGCCAAGGAGGATCCCCGCGCCGAGGGTCAGCAGGGCGAAGAGCGTCCACGGCATCACCCGGCTGATCCAGTTGTGGTAGTCTTTTTTCACGAACGAGGCGATGGCGTAACTGAACGGCACCAGCGTGAGCGCGTAGCCGAGGAAAAGGATGGGCGGGTGGATCGTCATCCAGATATTCTCGAGCAGCGGGTTGAGGCCGTTGCCGTCGGTGATCATCCGCAGGTAGTCGGGCTGGGAGAAGATGGTGCCCTCGACCGACGGTACGGTATGGCGAAGCAGTTCAAAGGGACTGCCGCCGATCCGGATCCCCGCCAGGTCGATCCCGAGCAGCATCGAGGTGACGAAGGCCTGGGAGAGGCTGAAGACCATCATCACCGGCGACTCCCAGGTCCGGGCGATGCGCAGCACGATCACCCCGATGATCGCCTGGAAAAAGGCCCATACGAGGAAACTGCCCTCCTGGCCTGCCCAGAAGCAGGAGATGATGTACTTGAGCGGCAACTCCTTCGACGAGTACTGCCACACATAGGAATACTCGAAGTAATGGTTGAGGATGAGGTAGTAGAGCACCGCGGCGATGCCCGACACCGAAAGGGTGTGGACGAGGTAGAAGCCGCGGGCGCTTTTCAGCAGGCTCCGGTTGGGATCCTTCCGGTAGTAGGATAGATAATACAATACGGTGGCCAGCAGTGCGGTGACGAAGCCGGCCCAGATGAAGAAGGTCCCGAGGTGGCCCGGGGAGAGGTGTTCTCCGGTATAGTTTATATGCATATATGTTCAGGTATCGGAATGCAAAAGTACGGAAATTGATGTACGATCTGCGATCTGCGATGTACGATGTGTGAGTCGTGAGTGGTGAGTGGTGAGTATTGCGAGCATCGCTGCCTTAGCCCCGACAGGGAAGGGGGAAAATGAAGCCCGAAGGGCTGGCATATTGGTAGCACGTGGGCGGTCTGGTTCGACTCCTCCCCTCCTTCCCCGGATCGGCCTTTCGCATGGAACGGCCGCTGTGGACAGACAAATTAAAGTTGTTCAAAGACGGTCTGCCTGGATAAACAAAGTCCCATCTATGTTGAATCTATTATTCTTCAATAGTACTGATGCGTTAAATTCCCGGCGAAAACATTTTCATGTCCTTTACAATCCAAGTCGCCTTGATGTTACAAAAGCAGGTTATCTGTGTCTTCTGTGTTCATTCCGTGTCTTCTGTGAAACCCTTTTTATCTCCGGTGTCTATATCCACTTTTGGGAAAGACCGGGTAGTAAAATAATGTCCACGGAAGACACGGAAATTCCACGGAAGACACGGAATCCTTGCCAACGCCGTTGAAGAGACGGGTGGATGAAACCGTAAAAACTTCGGGGAGCATCCTCACCATGCTCCGTTGAGTTTTAATCAGCAGAGAACCCCCTCGGAAAAATTTTAAATCTTTCTTGACTTTCTGAAATTATATTTTAACTTTGTCATAACATATCCCCAATAACGTACCGTATCCGGTCAACATCAAAAAAACCCTTCAAAATCAGGGTCCGGCAAACGCAATCATTCACCCTTAACATGAGGAGGCCAGAAAATGAAAAAAACTTTATCATCCGCGCTGGTGATGCTTTTTTGCATCTTTTTCGGTTCCTCCTGCTCGAAAGAGGAGGACACCCCTGCGAACAACCAGCCTTCCACACCCACTAATCCTGTTCCAGCCGACGCTGCGACAAACATTGCGGGGTCCCCCGTATTGAGTTGGACTTGCAGCGACCCCGATGCAGGTGACAATCTGACGTTTGAACTGTTCTTCGGTGCGACAAACCCGCCCAATACGCAGTTGGGGTCCGGTCTAATCCAGCCGAATTACACAGTTTCAGGCCTCAACGAAAAAGTCACCTATTACTGGAGAGTGACCGCGCACGATTCGCACGGAGCGTCTGCTGTCGGACCAATATGGCGATTCACCACGTTAGACAGCCTTCCACTCAACATTCTGTTTCAGGACGATTTTGAAGATTATGCGCCAAATACATTCCCCTCTTCGGGTGGCTGGGTCGCCAATCCGGGCACAATGAATGATGCGATAACGAATTCCGTGTCCCACTCACCAACCCAAAGCTTTAAATTAACCGGAGTAGGCGGCGACCCGGGTTGTTACCGGTCAATGACAAGTTTTCCTGAGGTAACCTATTTTGAGATCTGGATGAGAACCCCGGCGGAAATCACCACGGCCGATATAGGCTCGGTCGCGATCGGTATCCGTCAGCACTTTGCTATAAACTTTTTATGCAAAGACAAAACCATCCGGATTACGGACTATTATACCGGAACCGGAACCGGTATATCCATCGACACTTTTTTGCCGGA
The DNA here is from genome assembly GCA_964455285.1 of uncultured Prolixibacteraceae bacterium. Classification (GTDB taxonomy): domain Bacteria; phylum Bacteroidota; class Bacteroidia; order Bacteroidales; family FEN-979; genus CAIVAT01. The sequence continues at coordinate 8,874 of CAYVVG010000088.1, read as the reverse complement.
TCTTTGGTATAAAGTGAAAGTCAGATATGATAAATCCGGAAAAAAAATATCCTGCTGGATCAATGACATTCTGAAATGTGAGAATGTTTCGATAGCTCCTTACTCAACCTCCTCACTCGTCTTCAACTGCGGCGTCCAGAATCTTCAGAAAGAGGCGTTTTTAGATGACCTGATCGTTTGGTATTGATTCCCGGCATGATAACCAGGGGTCGGTTTACAAACCTCTGGTTCACTTTTTTATCCTGCATGGGCTAAGCTGAATGTCTATTCTCGCCACTCCAGATCAGCCAGATCGATTAATCGATTAACGATCTGTGATTTCAGGTGGGGGTGGCCGATGTGGCAGAAACCTATCACCCCTTCGGGGTTTTTAACGTTGGCGGTTTTTTGCGACAATTCCCCTCCCTGATTGGAGAGGGGGCCGGGGGGTGAGGTTGTTTGGAATTGAATAATTCTTAACTTCGTAGCACCCGACCTGACATCATTCAACGCAATCTTGGACAGGAGATGAACCGGAGAATCGCAATGACCCGTATCAATCAATAGATCAGTTCCACCTGCAGTCTGTGTACCTTCGCATTTAGGCGCATAACAAGTTAGCAGCGAAGCAAATATAAATTATACTGTATCGAAATACCTGATCCATTGCCTTCATGAAAACAAAGAAATCCTCCGAATTCCTGAAATGGTTCGGCCCTTTGCTCGATGCCCTCAGAGAACTGGGCGGTTCAGGTAAACCTCAGGAAGTATGCGACCGGATCGCAGAAAAACTTAGGTTGCCCGATTCATTCCTTGAAGAACGATTATCGAACGGACAATCCAGATTCCAGAATCAGGTTGCCTGGGCCCGGCAGTACCTGGTTTGGGAAGGCCTGTTGGATTCATCGGTCCGTGGCACCTGGACCTTAACGTCGATGGGTTCCGAAACAAAACTGGATGAAGATGCCTCCCGTAAGATCTTTTTAAAACAAGTGTCATTATATCAGGCAACACGAAAAAAAACAGCTACTCAACAAGAAATAATCGAAGAACAGGAAGAGGTTGCACCGGAAACGTATGATGCCACCCATACGCCCTCATTACTGGAGTTATTGAAATCCGTAACGCCTTCAGGGTTTGAACAGATATGTGGGATGCTTCTGCGCGAATCAGGATTCGAGAATATAACCATAACCGGCAGATCCCATGATGATGGTGTCGATGGATTTGGCACACTCGAAATGAACCCGTTTGTCTCATTTAAAGTCCTTTTTCAATGTAAAAGATATTCGGGAACCGTGGCCAGGGCTCAGGTCGGAGACTTCAGGAACGCCATGCTGGGGCGAGCTGAAAAAGGAATAATTATCACCACCGGCAGCTTTTCGCAGGAGGCGATTAAGGAAGCAAACAGGGAAGGTGCACCGAAAGTGGAACTGGTAGATGGGGAGAAACTAGTGGAAATGTTCAAAAAAGTCGAATTGGGAGTACGCCCAAAGACCGTTTATGAAATTGATTTGAAGTTCTTTGAGCCCTATCTTGAGAAAAAGTAACCGCATCATTCAAATCTGGATCAATCTCCAGTTTTGCAAGGAGTGAAATTATTTGCCGCATGAAAATAAGACTCTTATGCCTGCTTCTCCTCGCCGCGAGCGCCGCGGGATGCAGCAAGGATGACCAGGAATCCTCCGGCCGGCTGAAAAACTGCAAGGTCCAATACCTGTTTTTCAGGGACAATATCTGTTTCGGGAGCGGGGAGGCGTACGGTTTTCCCGCTTCCGGTTCACCCATAGTTTGTTCGTATTCCTACCATTCCGGCACCCTGGCCCGGGTGTCGGGGATCTTTGTCCGGGTTCCGGCAGGGACCAACCTCAACAACTTCGTATTTTATGATACGGCCTACGATTCGCTGGCTGTATCGGGCAACGATTACCGGGTTTATTCGAAAATACCCATCGACAACGACACGATCTTCGAATTCACCCCAAACGCATCCCTGTTCACCCTGACCGAGGATAAAAAGCTGATCCTCATTCACATGAATAACGGGCTTACGTCGGCCGGGTATGACCTGCTTTACACCTATTTGGGCAATGAGATCACTGAAACAAACAGCACCTCTTCAACGACCCGTAAGTTTATCTTCGAAAATGGCAACCTGGTCACAGTCCTCACCGAGCGTTCCATCGGCCACCCGTTCGTGACCTACCGCAAGGAGATCCTGTTTACGGGCTACGACAACCACCCCAACCCGTTCCGGTACATGTACTACGTGCCGGGGGCTTTCTTCCGGGCGTTTTCGGTGAACAATTACACGGGATACACGGTCAACGAATACTCCCTGGCCTCCGACAGCACCCTGCAACTCACCAACACCGCAACCGTCACCCTGCCAGTCACTTACAACGATGCCGGGTACCCGCTGTTCGGAGAATATGAATGACAACGCGCAAATTTTCGCGTTGCCTCTTCCGGGAATTCTTTTTACATTGCATGCTGAAAGTGCCAACCCACCTCTCATGAGCCCCATCAAGATTTTCCAGGCCGATGCATTCACCGGCGAACTCTTCCGTGGAAACCCGGCGGCAGTATGCCTGCCCGATCACTGGCTGAGCGATGACCTGATGCAATCCATCGCCGCCGAGAACAACCTCGCCGAAACCGCCTTCGTGGTGCCGGCCGGCAAGGAATTTGAGATCCGGTGGTTCACTCCCACAGTCGAAGTGGACCTGTGCGGCCATGCCACCCTCGCTTCGGCCTTTGTGCTGTTCGAGGTAACGGGACACCCGGGCGCGGAAATCGTGTTCCACTCGCCTCGCAGCGGGATCCTTCGGGTAACAAGGGAAGACGGCATGCTCTTCCTCGACTTCCCCTCCGATACCCTGGTGAAAGCCGCCGATCCGGCGAAGGATGAGATCGCGAAGAGCATCGGCATCCGGCCGCAGGAGGTGTTCAGAGGCAAAACCGACTTCATCGCAGTGGTCGGGAGCGAACGGGAGGTCAACGCCATCCGGCCCGACATGGCCGCCATCGGCCGCCTCGACGCCCGCGGACTGGCCGTCACGGCACGGGGCGATAACGTCGATTTCGTCTCCCGCTTCTTTGCGCCCCAGTCGGGCGTGCCCGAAGACCCGGTAACCGGCTCGGCCCACACTTCGCTGGTCCCTCTGTGGTCGGACAAACTGGGGAAGAGGACACTTTCCGCCCGCCAGATCTCGAAACGCGGCGGCGAGCTCTCCTGTGAATTCCGGGGTGACCGCTGCCGCATCGGCGGGAAGGCCCGGCTATACCTGCAGGGGGAGATCCTCGTGGAATAACCCACTCACGACTCACCCGGTTCAGCCCGGGCAGGGTAAAAGAGAAATCCTTACCTTTGCACCTTCAACCGTGAACCTATGAAGAAGTTCATTACCGGCCTCGCGGCCCTGTTCATTCTTTTTCCTTTTTTCACCCGATCCCAGATCCTTGAACCGGTGCGTTGGAAGGCATCCGTCGAGCAGAAGACGCCCGGCGAAGCAACCCTCGTGATGACCGCCACGATCGACCATCCCTTCCACCTGTATGCCCAGCAGGAGTTCAAGGACGGTCCGATCCCGACCACATTCACGTTCACAAAAAGCCCCGCCTACGAAAGGATCGGGAAAGTCAGCGAACCCAAAGGGATCGAAGAGAACGACCCCATGTTCCCCGGCATCACCCTGAAATACTTCAGCGAAAAGGCTGTCTTCAAGCAGAAGATCAAGGTATTAAGTCCTGCCGACTTTCGGATCAAAGGGTCGGTCGAGTTCATGAGCTGCGATGACCGCCAGTGCATCCCTCCCACCGAGGTGGACCTTGAATTCGCGATCAAGGGCGATCCCGACGCCAAACCGGTCGCCGAAACAGCCCCGGCCGGAGCCCCCCCCACCGATTCCGCCGCGACCGCTGCCGCCGACAGCATGAAAAAAGATACCGCAGCCGCCACCGTGGCCCAGGCTCAGCTGGGAAAGACCGCCGCCGAACAGGCCGCCGAACAGTCGCTGCTCTGGTTCTTCCTCCTCTCCTTCGGCGCCGGGCTACTGGCGATCGTCACCCCATGCGTGTTCCCGATGATCCCCATGACAGTTACCTTCTTCATGCATGACACCTCCAGCAAGCGTAAAGCACGCCTCGAAGCGATCGTGTACGGTTTGTCGATCATCCTGATCTACACCGTGATCGGAACCGTGGTGGCCGTCACGCTGGGGGCCAACTTCGCCAACTTCCTCAGCACCCACTGGATCCCCAACATCTTCTTCTTTCTCATTTTCATGGTATTCGCTGCCTCTTTCCTGGGGATGTTCGAGATCACCCTGCCCAGCTGGCTGGTGAACAAGGCCGACAAGCAGGCGGACAAAGGGGGTTACGGCGGAGCGTTTTTCATGGCTTTTACTTTGGTGCTGGTCTCCTTTTCCTGCACCGGTCCCATCGTCGGGGCGTTGCTCGTGCAATCGGCCGGCGGCAACCTGCTGATGCCCATCATCGGGATGCTGGGATTCTCGCTGGCCTTCGCCCTCCCCTTCGGACTCTTCGCCTTCTTCCCCTCATGGCTGTCGGGACTCCCCAGGTCGGGCGGCTGGCTCAACTCGGTCAAGGTGGTGCTCGGATTCCTGGAACTGGCGCTCGGATTGAAGTTCCTGAGCATCGCCGACCAGACCTACCACTGGCACATCCTCGACCGGGAGGTCTATCTCGCCTTCTGGATCGTGATCTTTTTCCTGATGGGCCTGTACCTGCTGGGCAAACTCAAATTCAACCACGATTCCGATCTGCCCTATCTCAGTGTTCCGCGAACCCTACTGGCGATCATCGTCTTCTCCTTTGTCATGTACATGATCCCCGGCATGTGGGGAGCCCCTCTGAAAGCCCTGTCGGGGTATCTGCCTCCCACCACTTACCAGGACTTCGACATCAACGCGCTGGTCAAGAACGAAGTGGCTGCGATCAGCGCACAGGGTGGCGTTGCACAGCCGGCATCCTCTCTCTGCGACAAGCCCCGCTATGCAGACTTCCTCAAACTTCCCCACGGGCTGGAGGGATATTTTGACTACAAGCAGGCGCTGGCCTGTGCAAAAAAGCAGAACAAACCGCTCTTCATCGACTTTACCGGTCATGGCTGCGTGAACTGCCGCGAGATGGAGGCGAACGTATGGTCGGATCCCAAGGTGCTGAAGCGGTTGCGGGAAAATTTCATCGTGACGGCCCTCTATGTGGATGACAAGACCGAAGTTCTTGAAAACGAATGGGTGACTTCGACCTATGACAAGAAAGTGAAGAAGACGGTCGGGAAGATCTTTGCCGACCTGCAGATCAGCCGCTTCAACGTAAACTCGCAGCCGTACTATGTCCTGCTCGACACGGCGGGCAACCTCCTGGCCCCTCCGCGGGCATACGACCTCGACATCGATGCTTTCGTTAAGTTCCTCGACAAGGGGCTCGAGAATTTCAGCGGACAACAAGCCAGGGCCGGGTTATGAGAGCCGTTGCCTTCCTCCCGGTATTGCTGGCGCTTACCTTGAGCGGGCGTCTCGCTGCCCAGCAGTACCCCTTCAGTTACCATCCTGCCGGACTGCCTGCCTTCGGGTACAGCGCATCGGCCTGGGGCGATTTTGACAACGACGGCGATCTCGACCTGGCACTTACCGGGACGGTGGGCAACGATCCCGCCACCCGGATCTACCGGAACGACGGCGGCACCCTGACCGATCTCCAGGCGGGGTTGCAGCCACTGCATTATGGATCGGTGGAATGGGGCGACTGCGATACCGACGGCGACCTCGACCTGCTGGCAACCGGTATCGACGCCCAGGGCACTCCGCATGCCATCCTGTTCACCAATACCGCCGGTACCTTTTCCAATTCCGGGATCCTTCTGCCCGGGGTGATGGACGGCCAGGCCACCTTCGGCGACCTCGACAACGACGGTCTTCCCGACATCCTCATCGCAGGAAGCGGGATGGCCAAGATTTTCCGGAACGGGGGTAACGGTGTGTTCACCGACCTGAACGCCTCCCTGCCGGGTGTGGAAGCGGCCGCCTGCTGCTGGACCGACTATGACAGCGACGGCCGTCAGGATGTGATGATCTGCGGCAACACGGGAGGCGGGATTATTTCGGCGCTTTACCGAAACGACCAGGGCACCTTTGTCCCGGCATCGTTGGATTCGACTTTCTACGGGCTTTATGGCGGGCAGGTGAAGTGGGCCGACTTCGATTGCGACGGGGATCCGGATGTGGCCATCGCCGGGATGGATCTGTATGTGGACGGATATTTCATCTTGTACCGCAACGAGGGAGAGGGCGTTTTCACCCGCGTCGATTATCCTGCGGCCAACCTTTTAACCCCGTTCTTTGATATTTCCGATTACAATGCCGACGGGTTGCCCGACCTATTACTGATCGGGGCTTCACCCGGTTGCGGAGGTCCCCCGCTGACCATGTTGCTGGAGAACCAGGGTGATTTCAGCTTTTCGCTCGTCAGCACCCTGATCCCCGGGTTCAAGCTGGGCAGCGCGGCATGGGGCGATTTCAACGGAGATGGCTACAGCGACCTTGTGATAGCCGGGCTGGACGGCAACGATGTGGCACACACCTCGCTGTACCTGAACAACCTGGGCGACACTTCGGTGATGCAGGTCAACACGCCACCCGGCATACCCGGCGGCCTCACAGCGACGATGGAGGGCGATCGCGCCGTGCTGCGCTGGAACCGGACCACCGATTCGGAGACCCCTTCTGCATCGCTCACCTACAACCTGGCGGTCGGCACCACCCCGGGCGGTCACGACATTCTTTCGCCGCTGGCCGATGCGGGCTCAGGTTTCAGGCGACTGGCCATGCCGGGGAACTCCGGATCCGACACCGCCGTGATCCTGTCGGGGATCAATGCAGGCAACTACTACTTCACGGTGCAGGCGGTGGATGCAGGATTTTTACCCGGACTCTTTTCGAGCCCGTTCCCGTTTATATTTACGACGGTCGGGATGGAGGACGACCACCCCGAAAGTTTACGAGTTTATCCCAATCCCTGCCGCGACAGGCTGGCGGTCAGCGATCCGGAGTATCCGGAAACACCCCGGCCAGTGCGAATTTACAACACCCTGGGATCGATTGTTTGGGAAGGACCGGCACCGGCCCTGCTCGATGTGTCGGATTGGCCGGCCGGGATCTATGTTGCCGGAATCATGGGTGAACATACGTTCCGGGTCACCCGTATCCTCAGGCATTAGGAAACCCTTCCCAACCGGCGGCAGAATTTTCCACCGTTAATCAAATTCCATTCACTTCCGTCACCCCTCACCCGTCACCCGTCACGCGTCACGCGTCACGAGAGAACATTTCCGTGAAATACTTAAAGAAGTACGGTATCGTCTCGATGCCTTTGAAGAAGTTGTCGAGCGGGTAGTTCTCGTTGGGAGAGTGGCAGGCGTCGGATTCGAGGCCGAAGCCGAGCAGGATGGATTTCACTCCCAGGATCTCTTCGAACTGCGGGATGATCGGGATGCTGCCTCCGCTGCGGACCGGGATGGGTTTCTTTCCAAGGGTGGATTCGATCGCTTTGGCGGCTGCCCTGTAGCCGGCGGTGTCGATGGGCGAAACATAGGCCTGGCCACCGTGGAGGGCCTGGACCTTCACTTTCACATACGGCGGGGCGATGGATTCGAAATGGCGGGCGAAAAGATCTCCGATCTTCACATGATCCTGGTTAGGCACCAGCCGCATGGAAATCTTTGCAAAGGCTTTTGACGGAAGTACGGTCTTGGTTCCCTCGGCGATGTACCCGCTCCAGATCCCGTTCACGTCGAGCGTCGGGCGGATGCCGGTGCGCTCCTTCGTCGAGTAACCAGCCTCGCCATGGAGGGCTTTCACATCCAGCCGCTGCATATAGGCCGCTTCATCGAACGGGGCCTTGGCCATTTCTGCTCTTTCTTCCGGGGAGATCGTGACCACATCGTCGTAGAATCCCGGGATGGAAATTCTCCCCTGATCGTCGGTCAGCGAGGCGATCATCTTTGCCAGGATGTTGGCAGGGTTGGCGACGGCGCCGCCGAAGAGGCCCGAGTGCAGGTCGATGTTCGGGCCGGTCACCTCCACCTGCATGTACGCCAGACCGCGCAGTCCCACCGTGATGGAAGGCGAGTCGAGGCTGATCATGCTGGTGTCGGAGACCAGGATGATGTCGGACCGGAGCATCTCTTTGTATTCCAGGCAGAAGGGGCCGATGTTCATCGAGCCGACCTCTTCTTCGCCTTCGATCATGAATTTGACGTTGCAGGGCAGGGTGTTGGTGCGCACCATGAGTTCGAATGCTTTGGCATGCATAAAAGCCTGGCCTTTGTCATCGTCGGCGCCGCGGGCATAGATCTTTCCGTTGCGTACCTCGGGTTTGAAGGGTTGTGATTCCCACAGTTCGACCGGGTCGACCGGCATCACGTCGTAATGGCCGTACACCAGCACGGTCGGAAGTGCGGGGTCGATGATCTTCTGACCGTAAACGATCGGGTTGCCGGGGGTCGGGTAAATTTCGGTGCGGTCACAGCCGGCCTCGCGCAGGGTTTTGCGCCAGTATTCGGCTGCCCGGATCATGTCCTCCTTGTGCTCAGCCACCGAACTGACCGATGGGATGCGGATCAGTCCGAAAAGTTCCTGGATAAACCGGTCGCGATGTTCGTCGATATACTGTTTTACATGTTCCATAAATTGATCTTAAAAAGCGTTTTCACCATGTTTTACGTTTCGCCCGGATGCTATCCGGGCTTTCATCGTCCGGGTCACAGGCAGCCTGGAGGCAAAGGTAGGAATATTCACGTTCACCCCGTCGGGGTGGGGGGGACCCCGTCAGGGTGGGGGGACCCCGTCAGGGTGGGGGGACCCCGTCAGG
>CAYVVG010000087.1:0-13152 GCA_964455285.1 uncultured Prolixibacteraceae bacterium | reverse complement strand
GGATCGTCTCCACGAAATCGGGTTTCTGCATGGCACCCAGCGACATCCGGGGCTTCCCCTCTTTGGGGACAAACAGGAGGGCCGGGATGGAATTGATCTGGAAAAGCCCGGCCAGTTCGCGTTGTTCGTCGGTGTTCACCTTATATATGCGGATCTTGCCTTTATACTCTTTCGACAATTCATCCAGCACCGGGGCTACCAGCTTGCATGGGCGGCACCAATCGGCATAAAAGTCGATGATAACAGGAACGTCCCCTTTGAAAACCCACGCATTAGGGTTGGCTTTATAGTCCCATACCAGGTTTCGGAATGACTCCGCCGTCAGCTTGCTGACCTGACCGTCGGCGTTTTCGGCTCCGCCGTTGGCACGGCTGTTATTGTTACAGGCAACCAGCGGAATGGTGGCCAGCAGAAGGATCGTCAGGATTGTTTTTTTCATCGGGTTTAAAGGTTCTGTGAGGTTTAATTAAATTGACGCTGCAAAGATAAACAGAAATTTTAATAAATCGCATAAGTATCACTAATTTTTTTTGACTAATTTTGTGCCCGATTGACAAGGAACCATGGCGATATCGTTTAAACAGCTTGAAATCAATGAGCTTGATGGCTATTTCTCCAGCGAGGACGATTGCATGAAGTTCATCGCCGATAAAAAGTGGGAGGGAGGTTTCGTTTGCCGCAAGTGCGGTCATACCAATTTCTGCAAGGGAAAACGGTTGCACTCGCGGCGTTGCACACGATGCAAGACAGAAGAGTCGGCCACCGCCCATACCATCTTCCACCGGTGTCACATCCCCATCACCGAAGCGTTGCGCATTGTATATATGGTGTGCCACGACCCTTCGGTTTCGACCTATGAGCTTTCACGGCTGCTTGACCTGAGGCAGATGACCTGCTGGAAGTTGAAAAGCAGGCTGGTAGAGTGCATCCGGAACCGGGGGGAGGTGGATATCATGTACGCCGGCCGGGAAGAAACGACCATGGAGTGAGTTTTTTTTGGTTACCTTCGTGAGCCATAATCCTCACGCCATGTCCCTTCTCATTACCAACATCCGGGAAATCGTACAGGTCGAAGAGAGCCCCAGGCCCTGGGTTGCCGGTCATGAAATGTCGGAACTCCTGACCATTCCCGACGGATGGCTGGCTACCGCGGGCGATTCGATCCTCGACTTCGGGTCGATGCCGGTCCCCGGCGACATCCTTGCCCGGACCGGGTCGGGCACCCGGGTGATCGATGCCACAGGCCGGATGGTTTTCCCCTCATTTTGCGACAGTCATACGCACCTGGTATATGCCGGCAGTCGCGAGATTGAGTACATCGACAAGATAAGGGGGCTGAGTTACGAGGAGATCGCCCGCCGGGGCGGGGGCATCCTGAACTCTGCCAGGCGGTTGCATGATGCCTCCGAGGAGGAGCTTGTTGGACAGGCCATGGAACGGCTCGGCGAGATCATCGGGCTCGGTACCGGGGCCGTCGAGATCAAGAGCGGGTACGGGTTGAACCTGGCCGATGAGCTCAAGATGCTCCGGGTGATCCGCAGGTTGCAGGAGCTCTCCCCGCTGACCATTGTGCCGACTTTCCTGGCGGCCCATGCTGTCCCGCTTGAGTTCAGGGGGAGACAGGCCGAATATGTCGACCGGATCGTTGAGGAGATGGTGCCGGCCGTCGCGGCGGAAGGACTCTCCGGGTTCATTGATGTTTTTTGCGATCGCGGGTTCTTCACGGTGGAAGAAACGGAGCGGATCCTGGCGGCAGGAAGGAGATACGGCATGCGGCCGAAGATCCATGCCAACGAACTCGCCCGTTCTGGCGGGATCCAGGCGGGTGTAAGGCAGGGGGCCTTGTCGGTCGATCACCTGGAGTTTACCGGGCCGGATGAGATCGCTTCCCTGCAAGGATCGGCGACCATGCCCACCATTCTGCCCGGTGCCGCCTTTTTCCTGGGAATGGATTATGCCCCGGCCAGGCAGATGATCGAAGCGGGACTGCCCGTGGCCATGGCAAGCGATTTCAACCCGGGATCATCGCCCTCGGGCAACATGCAGTTCATCCTATCGATGGCCTGCATCAAGTACCGGCTTCTGCCAGAGGAAGCGATCCATGCCGTGACCCTCAACGGGGCCTATGCCATGGGGATCAGTGCAACACACGGAAGCATTGCCCGTGGAAAACGGGCCAATCTTTTTATTTCGAAGCCCATTCCCTCGTATTCTTTCATGCCCTATGCCTATGGCAGCAACAAGGCCGAACAGATCATCCTGAACGGAGAGATGATCACCACGTAACCGGCGGGTGGCTATTCGATCACCAGTTTGCCCGTAACCGACACCTCTTTTCCGGTCAGCGAATAGATGTAAAGTCCTGATGGCAGGTTGTTGCGATCGAAGGTGGCGGTCGTTCCGTGCATATCCATCCGGGCAACCTGCCGGCCGACCAGGTTGAACAGCGAGAATGTAAATGAGTCATTATTGCGGACGCCATCGACGATCACCTCGGCACGGCTCGTCAGCGGGTTGGGAACGATCTTCACCTGCGGGGAAACGGCCAGCGAATGCTCCTCGACTTCGAGCACGGGAGAACACTCGGTGCCCACGGCGTTGCCCCAGGTTTCCGACCCTTTCTTGAAATAGACCAGCCGGTAGAAATCCTGGCTCGTCTGGTCATCCCGGTAATATTCTGTCTGTCCAAGTCCCTCCGAGTAATTGCGATAAAGCACCACGCTTCCGCTGGGGATGACAAAGCAGTTGTTCAGGAAACGGAACTTGTCCTCTGTCACCTTCTTGGTCTGCCGGTTATTGAAAGCCTTCTGGAAACGGTCGAACTGCGAAGCATACACATTCCTGCGGACGAACTGGTCGGGGTATCTCAGGATGGTTGAATCGAGCGCCATCACGTTGAACTTGTACTTGACGACGAGGGTGTCGCGAAAATAGACATGGTTGTTTCCCGGGTTGGTGATGGTGCTGCGGCACCGGTCGAATTTGTAAATGACCGAGTCGACGTTGGTGCCGTAGGAGGTCTTTGAATACATGGTCTGGATCTCCTTCCAGGTGGAGTTGGTTCCCGTGGAGGAGTTGTTGTTGTAACCCGAATAGTGCAGCACATCGCCCACATTGAAGCTGTATACCTCCTTCCATCCGAATTCCTGGATGCCGATCACAGGCGATTTCTTGCCCACCATGGTGAAATTGGTGGTGTCGTAGGGCACATTGTTCATGTCGAAGGTCCTGACAAGCCCGTAGTTCTTGCTCAGCTTCAGGTATTTGCCATTCCATGGGTTGGGGATGACCGTTCCGTCGTTACGCTTGGCGGTAAGTTCGATCTTTTTAACTTCGTCAAGCACGCCCATCACCGTATCCTGGCCCACCGAAACGACCTTTGCTTCCAGGTAGGTCCCCATCGACAGGGGAGTGAAGCGCCACACATCGTTGAGCAGGGCTTTGCAATGGATGTATATGGTATCCATTTTCTTGTTGAAGAAATTGAATATGAAGTCGTTGCTGTGCCTGTAGATCTTCCTGCCCAGGATGGAGCCCTTGGTGGTATCCTGGCAGTCGGCGGCGGTATCGCGGATGGTGGCAAAGGAGTAGAAGATGGTATCGCCGGCGGCGGGGATGGAATAGCTGGTCGTTTTATATGCTTTGACCTGGTTCGTGGCCATTTTTTTGTAGTAGGTGGGTCCGGGCGAGCAGATATTTGTATAGTTCTGTGCTTGGAGGAGAAATGGAACGAGCAGCAAGGCGGAGAGTATGATCTTTTTCATGGTGGTTGAATTTTTCTGCAAAAATATATAAAATTAGGCTAAGATGGGGCTGGCCGTGCAGGATATGACGCTTTATTTGATGACGGAAAGAGCTTCCTCGGTTGCGGAGATCAGCGGTTGGATGCTGATGCCTGAACCTACGGCGTTCTGCATCCAGAGTTGCGGGACCATCCGCCCCGTAGCGTAGATGCGGAGCGCTTCGTCGGCGAAGTTCTTTCCTTTGAACCAACGGTCGAGCTGGAAGTCGATCAGGTGTCCGACCGGGTAGTTCGAGAGGTAGAGCGGATTATCGATCATGTGCGAATAGATGGCCAGGATCGGGGAATCCTTGGTGCCGAACACCGGTGCGTAATACTGGTTCCAGACTTCGATGGCACTGGCGATCACGGTCTCTTTGAGCTGCTCCTTGCTGGCTTCGGGATGTTCGTACAGCCATTTCCACACTTTCATATCGACCAGCGAAACGCCCATGATCTCATAACTTCCCCAGAAGTTGTCGAGGGCCGCCAGTTCCTCCTTGTTGGGAGTGTTGTCCTTCATTCCCAGGAGTTCGAGATCGCGTTTCTGGAAAGTGAATGCCAGGGCTTCCGTGAAGGCAGTGTTGGGAACCCCCTGCATCAGGTAGTTATCCACAAAGTATAGGGAGATGGTCTGTTCGACGTTGTGTCCGAGTTCGTGAATGGCGATGTTATAGCCTTTGTAATCCATGCCGGCCTTTCCAATGCGGGTGCGGAGATGGGCCTTATCTCCCTTCATCTGGGCTCCCCATGCGTGACCGCTGCCGCGGGCCGGATCAACCGTGATATGGGAGGCGATCTCGTCGGCTTTCTCCGGGGTGAAACCGAGTTTCCGGAGGATGTTCGGGATGTCGGCCTCGAACGCTTTGGTGTCGGGGTATTTGGCGCGTGTGGTCTTGTCGAGAAGTTCGGCATCCAGGTTGCTCCGGGGCTTGAAACCGTCATACCAGATGTCGAAGGGCTGCAGGGGGCGTTGGAGGCGACGGCTGATCAATTCTCCCACCTTTTTAACCTGGGGGGAAGCGCAGAATTCGGTAAACAGTTTTTCCACCTGTTCCTGCGGGATCTCCATGCCGCCGTCGAACGACCGCCGGATGAAATCGGGGTACATCGGGGTGTATGGATCCATGGCTTTCATCTGCCGGAATAAATTCAGCAGGGTGGCATACCGGGTGTCGGGTTCGGGGGTGGCCGTCACCTCTTTCCCCTCCCTGAACAATTTGTTGGTGAACGGGTTCCATTGGAAAGAGGGGTTGTTGATCACCGAGTCGGGAATCTCCTGGCGGATGATCCGGAGCATCACTTCGTAGATCATCTTCTGCTTGAACAGCCCTTCATCGCCTTTGTTGTAGTTGGATTTCAGCTCGTCGCGCAGGTTCCAGTGCGACAGCAACTTCATCTCCCGGTCGAAATGGGTTTTCCCCTGGTCATCGAGAAGGTTGCCGACATAGATATTGTACCCCGAAATATAATTGTCCGCTTCGGTGAGCGCTTCGGAGATCTTCACGTTGACCCCGGCCGGGATCCGCGAGCTGAACAGGTCTCCCATGCGCACATAGGCCCACTGCAGGCGGCTCCACTTGGGACCGAGCTCCTCTTTTTCTTTCAGTGTGTAGTAGGGAAAATTCAATGCGGTGATGAATGCAATTTTATTCGCATACATGTCGTCGTTGAGATGGGCATACGGATCGTAGGCGCCGAAGATCTCATCGACCGGGAGCATCTCCCCGATATCGAGGTGCATGCCCTGTTTCAGGTCGAGGCTGATCATGTTGGAATGTCCGTAGAGACTTTCCCAGTTGGCCGAAAGCCGATTGAACAATGTTTCCCGGCCGGTTTCGTCGGCCACAAAACAGGTCTTGCACAGTTCGGCGAAATCAGCCGCCGAACCGTCCTCCCGGGTCCACAGGGCCGCGCATTGCTTTACGCCCATTTCCATGCGGGGTTTCTCGCATTCACCTGCCTTGGGGGCCAGGAAGGCTATCACCGAGTCGATGGTGGCCTGGGGAACAAAAGACTGGCCGGTTTTCAGCGGACCGTCGGCGGGTTTGCACTGCCCGAGGAGGAGAGCCGCCGGGATCAGCATAAGAAGGATATTTTTCATGGGGATGGATTGTGATTAGGGTAACAAAAGTAAGGGATTTTGTGGAACATTTTATCTAATTTTGCCGACCCACCGGATGAATCCGACATGAAATAACGATATCTTCCTGCAGATTATGAAACAACTCATTGAATGTGTCCCCAACTTCTCCGAAGGCCGCGACATGGCGGTCATCCGGTTGATCACCGATGAAATTGAAAAAGTAGCCGGGGTCCGGCTGCTGGATGTCGATCCGGGTGCGGCGACCAACCGCACGGTGGTCACTTTTGTCGGCACACCCGACGAGGTGATCGAAGCCGCTTTCCGGGCCATCCGCAAAGCGGCTTCGGTCATCGATATGAGCCGTCATCACGGCGAACATCCCCGTTTTGGCGGTACCGACGTATGCCCTCTCGTGCCGGTATCCAACATCTCCATGGAGGAAACCGCCCGTTATGCCCGGATGCTGGCCGAACGGGTGGGCCGGGAACTGGAAATTCCCGTGTATTGTTACGAAAATGCCGCATTCTCGCCCGAACGCAGGAACCTGGCCAATTGCCGTTCCGGCGAATACGAAGGATTGCCCAAGAAACTGGAGGATCCGCAGTGGAAACCCGACTTTGGCCCCGCCCGCTTCAACCCCCTGACGGGAGCCATTGCCATCGGGGCGCGCGACTTCCTGGTTGCCTATAACGTCAATCTCAACACCACCTCCACCCGCCGTGCGAATGCCGTAGCCTTTGATCTCCGCGAAAAGGGGAGGCCCGTCCGGGAGGGAAATCCGATCACCGGGAAGATCAAAAAGGACGAACAGGGCAACGAGATCTGGGTGCCGGGCGCCCTGAAAGCGTGCAAGGCGATCGGATGGTTCATCGAGGAGTACGGGATCGCGCAGGTATCGATCAACCTGACCAACATCAGCGTCACGCCGGTCCATGTCGCCTTCGAGACCGCCTGCCAGAAAGCCCTGGAACGCGGCATGAGGGTGACGGGATCCGAACTGGTCGGCCTGATCCCGAAGAAAGCGATGATCGAAGCCGGAATGTATTTTCTGCGCAAGCAGCAGCGGTCGGTGGGAGTGGCTGAGGATGAATTAATCAAGATCGCCGTCAAGTCGCTAGGACTCGATGACCTGAAGCCATTCCATCCGAAGGAGAAGATCATCGAGTACCTGCTCGAAGATCCGAAGGATAAAAAATTGGTCGGCCTGACCGCCGAAGGATTTGCGAACGAGACTGCATCCGAATCGCCGGCCCCCGGAGGCGGATCGGTATCGGCATACGTGGGAGCTCTCGGCGTTTCCCTTGGCACCATGGTGGCGAATCTCTCTTCGCACAAAGCGGGATGGGACGACCGTTGGGAGGAGTTTTCCGATTGGGCCGAGAAAGGACAGAGGCTGAAGGACGAGCTTCTGTACCTCGTGGATGAGGATACCCGCGCGTTCAACCGGATCATGGATGCTTTCGGACTCCCCAAGGGCACCGAGGCAGAGAAAACCGCGCGGACGAAAGCCATCCAGGATGCCACCCGCTACGCGATCGAGGTGCCTTTCCGGACGATGCAGAAAGCATTCGAAAGTTTTGCCCTGATCCGGGCCATGGTGGAGAACGGGAACCCCAATTCGGTGACCGATGCGGGCGTGGGCGCCCTCTGTGCCCGTACTGCCGTGATCGGTGCTTACCTGAACGTGAAGGTGAACGGCGCCGGGTTCAAAGACCGGGAATACCTCGGTGAGGTGATGAAACAGGCCGATGAACTGGTTGCCAGGGCACGGAAGGAGGAAGAGGCTCTCCTGGAGTTGGTGAACCTCAGGATCACCGCATAGCGCTTTACTTTTTCAGGGAAGCTTTCGGGTTGTTCCGGCTTTGTTTTTCCCGCTGCAAAGCCGTGAGATCATTGAGCCGGAAGGTAACCAGCAGCCAGATCCCCACCACAAAATAGGGAATGGTAAACGAAGAGGTGGAGATGAAGGTGTTCGTGAAGGCAAGAAGTCTCTTGCTGAAACCTTCGAAATGGGTGAGGTCGAGCCAGGTCGTCTTATCGCAAAGCCACAGAAGGGCAATCCATTGCTTGAAAAGGATCAGGCCCATGGTCAGCGCAAGCCCGATCGCAAGCCCGATCAGTTTCCTTTTCCAGGCAACGGGGGATGCAAGAACCAGGGCGATCAGCAGGACGGTGGGCAGGTATCCGTGTATCCGTGTATTGATATCGACCGCCTTGGTATCGAATGAACCGTTGGGGAGTTGTTGCTTGAAGTTGCCAAGGTTGACATGGGTAATGGCGGGCTCTTTGGTCTTGTCGAACATCACAAAGCCGCTTTCACGGAATTTTCCGAACATCGAGCTGGCGACTTTCCGGTAAAAGCTTCCGTACCCTTCATCGTAAAACGACCAGGGAAGCGCCAGTATCCCGTAGATCAGGGCGGCTTTGAGCAGGAACAGCAGAAGTGTTTTACTTCGCAGCATCGGTTGTCTCCTTTCTTGTCCATTTGATCCAGAATATCCACAGGCCGACGGCAAAGAGGATGAATGCCACCTGCCAGAATTCCACGTGCATGAATTCGAAGGCTTTCGGGTAATGGATGCCCGTGAGGAAGAGAGAGATGATCCTGCCGATGTTCAGGGCGAAGAGGATCAGCAAACCGGCGGCAAGACCGACCAGCTTTTTCAGCCAATTGGCCGGAAATGCCAGCAATGCCGAGGCAAAGAGTGCCATTGCTTCAATGGCGTCGCATCCCCGGGCGATACTGACCGAGAAGGCTTGTGATGCAAGTGTCTCATCGATGGCCGTAGTTTGCATCCCGAAGATATTGAGGATCGCGCTCGAGAGTCCTGCGTTGACATGGACGATGGATTTTTGGATTCCCTGCTGGGCATAATCCGACAGCCAGAAGACATAAAACAGGATCATCAGCACGACAAATCCGAGGACAAAGAAGACGACCGGTTTTTTTTGCTGCCATCCCGATCTGATGCCGGAAAGTGCGGAGGTGTTCTGTTGTTTCTTTCTCTTAGCTTTCTTTTCAGGTGTATATCCCATGGGTGTTCATGTTCGTGCGAGAGGTTCATTCTCCTGCCGGGAATTCACGGCCGGAATGCAAAGCTACAAATCAATCTTTAATGTCGGAGAAAACCTGTCGGGATGGGATAAAAAAAGAGCCCCGTGCGAGGCTCTTGTAATTCGTTCAAAGGATAAAGGGGTGAATATGCATGCCGGTTTACCGGCGGGGACCGCGTCCCTTCCCCGGGAAGAGATGGTCGCCTTTTCCCGTGAAGTTACCTGACTTGTCGAAGAGGTAAGCATGTTTGCCGTTGCTTACCGTGACGACTGCTACGTAAGTAAGGATGCCGTTTTCCTCGATCTTTCCGCTGCGGGTGATCTTGCCACCGGGAACATTTTTTGCAACCCAGTCGTGCACTCCCCTGGGAAGTTCGGTACTCTTGATCTCGGCCATTTTTTTATTCGGTGCGGGAGTGGTTGTGGGGCCGGGTCTGGGATCGGTCGTGGCAGGGCCGGCAGTGGCTTTTCCTGATTGGACCCGGAGCTTCGGCGGGGCCTTCTTTTGGGTGGAGACAGGCTCTTTGGGTTTGACAGTGGGTTTGGCTGCGTCGTTGGTTTGGGCGGCCAGCGAGAGGGTGAAGGAGGCAGCAAAAGCAAGCAATAGAATCCTTTTCATTGTTCGACGGGTTTATGTAGATGAAATAACGGAAATTTCAGGCATTTATTTTTTTACCGGCGGCTGGCAGCACTCACGGGTGCAAGATTCTTTTCTCAGGAACTTGCCATCCTTGTCAAAGAAGAGTTTTTCGTGTGTTTTTTCCTTGTTTACACAGATCTCGTAGGTGATCACTCCCCGTGCATCCACCTTCAGCACCCTGCCGGTATTGTACCCTTTAAAATTTTTGGCGATGTATTCCCGGATGGGTTTCTGCAATTCGGAAACCTGTAACTCTGTCCTTGTCTGTGCAAACAGAAACAGCCCGGACAACCAGAATGTCAGGAGGAGAATCGTTTTCTTCATTGTGAGGGATTTTATATAGGGTATAATGCGTTACAAAATTGATGAATGATTCTGTCGGAATTCTGGAGTGGCGGTCATGGCATGTCAACCGACAGGGTGTGAAATCCTTCCCGGAAGGTGTATCCGACCTTCATTCCGTACAAGGCGGTTATTTTCTGGACGATCGAGAGTCCCAGCCCGACTGAATCCGGATGGGCTCCCGATTTGCGGAACCGATCGAACAGGACGGACGGATCGTCATTCAGGACCGGTCCGGTATTCGAGAGGATCAGCGATTCGCGTGTGACAATCAGGGTGATGAGACCCCCCTGGATATTGTGGCGGATCGAATTCGACACGAGGTTATTGACCAGCACTTCGGCCAGGGCCGGATCCATGAGGGGGGAACAGGGCTCCCGGAGATCCAGGTTCACCCGGATCCCTTTGTGATCGATGATCTCTTCAAAATGGCGGAAAGTTTTTTCGAAAAGCCGGGAAAGATCGACGGGTTCCGGCCTGCCGACCTGGTTGTTCTCGATCCTGGAGATCAGCAGAAGGCCGTAGTTCAGCCTGGACATCCGGTGGGTTGCCTCCATGATGACCCTGATGCGCCGGTATTGATCCTCGTCGAGATTCTCTTTCTGAATGAGCATCTCGAGGTTCGACTTGATCACCGCCAGCGGCGTCTGAAGTTCGTGGGATGCATTTTCGTTGAACTCCCTGAGACTGGTGTAGTCGGCACGGATCTTCTTCGACATCTTTTCCAGTGTCGCGGCTAAAAGTCCGAACTCATGGATGTCGGTGGAAGGGAATTCCAGCGGGACGGCATCATTGATCTCGTAACGGTTAAGCTGGTTCAGGATCCTGTAAAAGGGTATCCATATCCGCCGCAGGAGGAAATAGTTGACCAGGATAAGCAGGATGAGCAGGGTCAGGAAGACCAGTGCCAGGGCTGCTAGGATCCGTGTGATCAGTTGTTCGGTCTCCTGCAGGGGTTTGTATATATTGACAGTATACCCTTTCTTCCGGATGGAGGTGTTCCCGGAGAACAGGTGCCGGAAGGTGCTGAATGAACCCAGTTCATTGTCATACATCAGGGTGTCATGAATGTAGAATTGACGGGGTTGTGGTGAATTCAGAATGGTCACTTCGATCATGTGGCCGAACATGGGCCTGAAATCAGGCACGCTGTCGGAGAAATTGATGGTTTGTTCAATGAGCAGCTTTTCTTCATTGAGGGTGTTGTCAAGCTGCCGCCGGAAGATCCGGTTGAGCAGCGATGCGGAGATGAGACCGGTAAGGATAAAGACCACCGCAGCCAGTGCGATATAGGAGAGAGTGGTGCGGGTGAGCAGTTTCATGGGGCGGAGAATTTGTAGCCCATTCCGTAAATGGTTCGGATATAATCTTCTCCTCCTTTCTCGACGATCTTCCGGCGCAGGTTCTTGATATGTGTGTATATGAAATCGAAGGAATCGGCCAGATCGATCTCGTCGCCCCACAGGTGCTCGGCAATGGATTCGCGGGTCAGAACATGGTCCTTGTTGGCGATGAAGAAGATCAGAAGATCGTACTCCTTCTTTGTCAGGCTCACCGTTTGACCGTTGACATGCACTTCCATCTGGTCGGGGATGATGCGGAGATCGTGAAAGACGATGTCGTTGGACCCCTGGAAACTCCTTCTGCGGATGATGGATTTGATCCGGGCATTCAACTCCGGTAAATGGAAGGGCTTGGTCAGGTAATCGTCGGCCCCGATCTCCAGTCCGGCCACCTTGTCTTCGAGGGAATTCCGGGCCGAAATGATGATGATCCCGGTCTCCGATTTGTTTTTCTTAAGTTCACGGATCAGGTCGAGACCGCTGCCATCGGGCAGGGTGATATCCACGATTATGCAATCGTATTTATAGATGTTGATCTTCTCGGAGGCCTGATCGAAGTTATGAACGGTCTCGCATAGGTAATGTTCCTTCAGCAGATAATCGGCAATGGAACCCGACAGTTCCTTCTCGTCTTCGATCAGGAGGATCTTCATGGCAGCCTTTCAGTCTTTCACACACCTTACCGGGAAAGCATTGATCTTCGAACTCTCGTAGTACGATACCGACAACGTACTGGAATTCAGTCCTCTGGCAACTGGTTTCCCGTTCGCTTCGGTCGAGGTCCAGAACATGGTTGCGGTGAGGTTGCCCCCTGAGAACGCCCACAGGCTGTTGAGATAATATAACCCGCCGGGTTTGGCGTTGAAGCCGCTGGTGTACTGCAGGAAGCTTCCGGCCAGTCCGACCCCGGGCGTCATCTGTGAGATCTTGTCGATCATGTCCGACCATTCGGCCGAGGTGGGGATATGCCACCCGGGGGGGCATAATCCCTGGTAAGGGTACTGCGATTGCCTGTACTGGATCAGCTCATCCCACTGGTACAGCCCGCCGTAATTCGTGCAATTCCCATTATCGGAAGTGAGGCAGTACTTTTCGCTGATACAGTTGTCGGTCTGGGCTTTGGGCTGCGATTGCGAGGGACTGGTCACCGTGGTTCCGAACCGCAGGTTCTCGGCCATCCAGCATTTGGTGTCGATGGGGAAAGTGCGGTAACTCACGGAAGGATCGCGAGGGTCGGTCAGCATGGAACTGCCGCAGATGTATCCTGCATTGGAAGGAAGTACGGTGATGTACTGCCGGGCTGTATCCTTGCAGTTGTGGACTGTCGTATAGATGTAATAAAGGGTGTTGGTACCTACGTTCACAGCCCCGTCGCCCGGGTTGAAAACATCGCCGGCCAGGGCGGGGTTCGAGGCGAAGTTCAGGTGGTAGGTGCCGGTGGGCCCGTAAGGATTGCCCCCTTTCAGCATGAAGGGTTTGGCATTCTTTGTGGTGATGGCATCATGACAAAGGGTATAGGAAACCACCGGGAGCGGGTGGACTTCGACGGTGAGCGGAACGGAGGTGGGACCATTTCCGCAATCATTCCGTCCTGTGACCGTGAGATCGCCGCCTGTTGCGGTTGCACTGAATACCAGGCTGATGGATGGGCTGCCATTCCCGACAAGGGTAACACCGGTCCCGGTGTAATTCCAGATGTAGGTAGTGGCGTATGGAATGGTGTTCACCGAGTAGGTTCTAGTGGACTCCTTGCACACGCTGGCAGGTCCCGAGATGGGGTCGGGCGTGATGGGCCAGGGCTTGAAGGAGACGGGGAAGGTGGCGGCGGTGGTGGCGCAGCTCACCCCGGAATAGACGATGGTTTCGGTGAGGTCGACGGCAACGGGCGGGGTATTTCCCCATGCGA
>CAYVVG010000086.1:0-13343 GCA_964455285.1 uncultured Prolixibacteraceae bacterium | reverse complement strand
CCCCGACAGGGTCCCCCCACCCCGACAGGGTCCCCCCACCCCGACAGGGTCCCCCACCCCGACAGGGTGGGAGAGGGAGGGGACCGGCGTTTTTCCTACCTTTGCCGGTCCCTCACCGAATTGAAGCATATCCGCCCATGGGAAAACTCCTCACCCTCATCCTGAAGATGCTGAAATTCATTCGCATCGCTGGCATGAAATTCCGGGGACAAACACCCGGCGATGTTTACGAACAGCGCGTGGTCACCGGAAAAGCCTGGAACGATTTCTGTGATGCCCTGAAAGCATCCGGCGGATCGCTCATGTACCCCGGCGCCCCCCACGACGAATTCAACCAGGCCGAAGGACTTAGGTACCTCTCCCGGCTCACCCGTGGTGGATTGGAGGCCTTCGTCGAATACGCCGACCCGGCTTTCCCGGTCCTACGCCGGATTGCCCATGAAACCATCAAACTGGGAGCCGATAACCCCGACAACCATTATTTCAACGCCCGGATCACCGGCGATTACGAATACCGCATCCGGGGAAAACGAAATAACGTCCACTACATCGGGTTCTTCACCCAGGACGGCAGCTACGCCACCACCGGCGGAATGGCTCCCTGCGGAGTGATCGAAGGTCAGGACCTGGAACTGGGACCGGACGGCAGCTTCGAGATCATCCTTAGCCCCGATAAGAAAGGGAAAAACTGGCTCAGGACCAGCCCGGAAACCACGATGGTCATGGTGAGGCAGACGTTCCTCGACCGCTTTGCCGAAACCCCGGCCGAATTGGCCATCGAAAACCTCGACGGCCGGAAAGCCCCCGGACCGCTCACACCCGAAATGATCGATGAGGGTTTGAGAAATGCCGCCCTGTTCGTGGCCGGGAGTTCCCTGCTCTTCGCAAAATGGGCCGCCGGCTTTAAAAAACATGTGAACACACTGCCGATGTTCGACCCCGCCACATCCAACGCCGCCGGGGGCGACGCCTCCATCATCTATTACCACAGCTACTGGAAACTGGAACAGGACCAGGCCCTGGTCATCGAAGTGAAGCCCCCGGAATGCGATTCCTGGAACTTCCAGCTCAACAACTACTGGATGGAATCGCTCGATTACCGCTACTTTACCGTTTGCATCAACAAGGCTTCCGCGAAATACAACCCCGACGGATCGGTCCGCATGATCGTCGCCCATTCCGATCCCGGCCTACCCAACTGGATCGATACCTGCGGCCATTCCGAGGGAACCATGCTCTGGCGATGGTACCGCCTTGCCCCCGGGGAAAAGCCGGTGGAACCGGAATGTTCGGTGATACGGGTTAAAAATTAAAATTAGGAATTACATTGAGTGCTGATAAACAGGTGATAAGACAGAGTCCCGCATGGTATAGATGGCTCAACGGAGTATGGAACCGGATACCCCCGCGAGGAACCAACATCCTTCTCGAGAAAGACGACCTGATCCGCCGGGCCCGGAAAAGGACCGGGCTGCATGACCTCGGGTCCGGTTTCAACGATACACCGCTGGAAAAGCTCCTGTGGTCGATCAACCACGAAGCCGGCCTGCACCCGGCCGGCCGGTGGATCACCCGCCAACGGATGGAAAGCCTCCTGTCGATCCGCCTCCGTGCTGAGTATCTCTTCCGGAAATACCCGCAGATCCTTGACCAGGAGCTCTATCCCGCCTGGATCATCGTGGGTCTCCAGCGCACCGGCACCACCAAGCTCCAGCGCCTCCTGGCGAACGACCCCGACCATCGCGTCATCCCCAGCTGGGAAGTGATCAACCCGATCCCGCACGACCTCACTCTCTACCATGCATGCCTTGATTCGGCAATCACCAGTCACCACCCAAGACCCACGACCCACGACCCACGACTCACGACTCACCCTGCCTACCCTCACCCCGCCGACAAACGCATTGCCATTGCGAAGACCTCGGTCAATGCCTTGAAATACCTTTCACCTGGCTTCTTCTCCATTCACCCGATCGATGCCATGCAGCCGGAGGAGGATATCCTGCTCCTCGATGTAAGCTTTCTCAGCACCACGCCGGAAGCGACCATGCATGTTCCAACATATGCCGCCTGGCTCGAAACGGCCGACCAGTCCGAAGCTTACGCCTATGCCGTTAAGCTACTGAAACTCCTGCAAAGGCTCCGGCCCGCCAAACGCTGGGTGCTGAAGTCGCCCCACCATCTCGAATTTCCCGACCTGATCGAAAAGCACTTCTCCGGCGGAGTGGAATTCCTGTGGCCCCACCGTGACCTCAGGGAATCGGTTCCATCCTTCCTCAGCATGGTGATGGCAAATCGGTTGATTTTCAGCGACAAGGTGACGGAAAATCAGGTCGCGAAGCACTGGGTGAGGAAGATCGGTTATATGCTTGACTGCGCCATGACGTTCCGGGAAAGACATCCCGGCCATACCCGGTTCACCGATATCGATTACCGAAAGCTGGTGGCTGAGCCGTTGAACGAACTGGAAAAGGTTTACCGGCTCGACGGCGGACTTACTCCGGAGCTGAAAGAGGCCTTTCTTCGGCATGAGCGGGAACATCCCCACCGCAAACATGGCATCCACAGTTACAGCCTCGACCAGTTCGGCATCACAGGCGATGAACTGGCTCACCTCTCCCTGAAATACAAAACTCTAATCGATCGGTACCTTGGATAACACCGGAAGAAAAAAATACCGCAACCCGGTCGTCGCTACCGTTACCGGTATCCGCGATCTTTTCAGGGAAAGGATCCCGGCTGGCGAACTGAAACCCACCGATCGCCTCGATGGAAAAACTGTCCTGGTCGACGGCGCCAGTTCGGGCCTCGGATTCGCCGTCGCCGTTGAGGTCGCCCGCCGCGGCGCCCGCGTCATCATGGCCTGCCGAAGCGGCATCCCCGGGAAAGGGGAGGAGGTGAAGCGCCTATCGGGCAACCCCCATGTCGGCATGGTGCCGGTGGAGTTCGCTGATATCGATTCCATGAAACAATGTATCCGTGAGCTAAAAGTCATCCTGCACGGGGATGGGGCTGCCGGAGGCGTTGACATTTATGTTTGCAACGCAGGCATCGTCCCTAAAAAGAGCCGTCGGACCCCCCAGGGGCTGGAGGAGATGTTCATGGTCAACTACTTCTCCAAGTACCTGTTTGTCAATATGCTGCTACAAGAAGGATTGATCACCGGTTTTCCATCGTTTGGAGAACAGTCGAACAATCGAACAATCGAACAGTCGAACAATCGAACAGTCGAACAACCGAACAATCGAATAATCAAACAAGCGATCGCAGGTCAACCTTCAGATCTGACTTCAGAATTCGAGTATTCGAGTAATCGATTGTTCAATAAAGACGAATCGGAACGGGTCCCCCGCATCCTATTCGTGGCTTCCGAAAGCCATCGCAACCCGGACAAGTTCGAGTGGGAATCGTTCGGGGCCTACCGCGATTTCACCATCGGGAAATCGATGGAGAACTACGGGCAGTATAAACTGATGCTGACCACCTTTGCGGTGGAACTGTCGCGCAGGCTCAACCCCGGCGGGAAGACAAATTTCTCCGTGTTTGCTCTCTGCCCTGGACCGGTAAACTCGAACATTGCCCGCGAGGCGCCGAAGATCTTTCACCCTCTGATGAAACTGGTGTTCGGCATCTTCTTCCGCTCCCCCGCCAGGGCAGCCATACCCGTCGTCTACCTCGCCGCGTCGCCCGACGTGGAGGGTAAGGCGTTCGACTATCTTTTCCTGATGAGCCGGAAAGAGGTGGATGAAAAGGCGTCGGACCCGCAGAACGGGACTATGTTATGGAACCTTTCTGAAATGTTGCGAAATCGGTTGGAAGCAGTTCCGCAAAGTGTACCGGATCAGCAGGTCAGCTCCTTCCCTTTCCGGTAGGCAATCTCGAGATATTTTTTCCGCGTTTCCGGGCTGACGGAGAGGATGGAGTGGAAATAGATGTGATCGACGGTCGCGATTCCCGGGTATTTCAGACTCCATTCATCGATGGTTTTTTCCATGGCCTCCCGGAACCCCTTCTCCCGGTATACAGTTTCATTGAAAAACGCGGGATGGATGATCACCGCTTTCCTGACTTTCAGCATTGGTATGCGGCCGTCGGGATCCCCCTTCCAGCCGTTTTCGGTCAGCCGGTAAGCAAATCCGTAGGTAAGCACCCGCTCCATCCATCCCTTCACCAGGGCCGGGAAATGCAGCCAGAAAACCTGGGTGATGAACACCAGTACATCCGCCCCGGCCACTTTCTCCTGCTGTTTCACGACATCCTTCGGCTTTTGGGCATTGATCAGCCGGATCAGTTCTTCGTCGGACTTGTTCTTAATGTACCACCGGGCGATGAACCGTTTGACGGGTCCGCCCGCCAGTGTGACGATCATCTTCCGGAGGTCCATCTGCCGGAAAAGGTCGGCAGGCATGTCCTGGTCAACGAATGATGCATAATCCATGTCCCGGAAAACCGGGTCGAATTTCTCCTTGTACAGGTCCACAACTTCATACAGGTGACCTGCCTCTTTCAGGCCCCTGGTGAACTCGTTGAGAATGGCCCGGGTGAAGGATAACGGGTTCGGATGCGCGAAGATGATCAGGACTTTCATGGCAAGTAATTTATTGATTATCTGATGGGTTACATCAGAACAAGGTTTTCTTCATGTAATCTTTGTATTCGGGGAAGGTGCTTCGTAATTGTATCTCCTCGAATATCTTCCAGATGAAAATATTGGCTGTAAAAACGATTGTCAGGATGAGGGCGACTCCTGATCGATTGTAAATGGAACTTCCTGCCATCCACAGGAAAAATCCCACATACATCGGATGACGGAAAAAACGAAACACACCGTCGGTGATCAGCGCGCCATGATAGTTCTCGAACCGTTGAAGCCTGGCAAGGGAGAGGAAAAAGAGGAGGAGACCTGCCATGAAAATCGCCGCGCCGGAATACCTGATCACCGGGGCCAGATCAACCATGTACGGATCGAATGCAGTCAGCATGAACCAGGATACCCAGAGGGCCATCATGTTTGTGAAGATGAGGGCGAATACGACTTTGTTTTCCGGGTTGATCCTTTTTGTGTGCTTCAGGATTTCATAAATTGTCCGGATGACATGGGTCGCAGCACAAATTATCAGAAAAAAAAGAAATGTTTTCATACGTTGTCGCTGGGAGGATAGACTTTTTGAGTAAAGAGCATGACCAGATTTCCTTTGGAATCATAGACCTGTATTGAAACGGATTGCTGTGAAGGCAGGGAAATTCTGATCGATGTGTATTCCTGAAAAGGATTCGGAAAACAGGATACCGTTCGATTGCCATTCTGACCTGGAATTGATTGCAACACGCCACCGGTATATTTGATCATGGTGCCGTTCCATCCACCTCCGTTTCTGGTACTCATGATCGTTCCGTTGACTCCGCCGGCACAACCGTGTCGCTCGTCCGCCGCTTTAATACTGGTGAGGTCGTGCCCCTGCGGCAATGGGTTTTTCCAGGCCCATTGCGAAAAAATCATGAAAGGGCTGCAAAGCCAGATAATAATGAAAAGTAGTGTTTTTGTCGCTGCCATATCAGCGCCATACCTTCTTTTACACTCATGCGAATCTTCTCTATCCGCCATCCATCATGCAAACGAATAGAGCAAAGCAATCTCCTCCTTCCAGATCGTTTCGTCCGGCGTCTCGAGGATCAGCGGCATGTCGTCGAAACGCGGATCATTCATGATCCACCCGAAGATCCCCATCCCCAGCGTGCCTTTGCCGAGACTGTCGTGCCGGTCAACACGGCTTCCCAGTCCCTTCTTGGCATCGTTGAAATGCATTCCCCGCAGGTATCTGAACCCTACCACCTCGTCGAAATGTTTAAAAGTCGCTTTGAACCCCACTTCCGTGGAGAGGTCGTAGCCGGCGGCGAACGAGTGGCAGGTGTCGATGCACACCCCTACGCGGCTCTTGTCCTCCACGTGGTCGATGATGAAGCGAAGGTGCTCGAACTTGTAGCCCAGGTTGCTGCCCTGCCCGGCGGTGTTTTCGATCACGGCCGTCACCCCTTTCGTTTTATCCAATGCGATGTTCACCGATCCGGCGATGCGCAGCAGGCACTCTTCATCACTGATCTTTCCCAGCGATCCGCCCGGGTGGAAATTGAGCCGGTCGAGGCCGAGCTGCCCGCACCGCTGCATCTCGTCGAGGAAGGCTTCCCGCGACTTGTCGAGCCCTTCCTGTTCCGGGTGACCCAGGTTGATGAGGTAGCTGTCGTGCGGGAGGATCTGGAAAGGTTTGAAATCGTGTTTCTCGCAGTTCTCACGGAAGCGTTTGATGCCCTCCTTCGACAGGGGCGCCGACTTCCACTGGCGCTGGTTTTTGGTAAAGAGGGCAAAGGCCTTCGCCCCGATCTCCGCCGCGTTCAGGGGGGCGTTCTCCACTCCTCCCGATGCGCTGACATGTGCTCCGATGTATTTCATAGATTATTAAGGGATTGAGGGATTGAGGGATTAAGGGATTGAGGGATTAAGAGATTGAAGGATTGAGGGATTAAGAGATTAAGGGATTAAGGGATTAAGGGATTAAGGGATTGAGAGATTAAGGGATCATCAAATAGATTGTTTTGGGATTGTTTGACCCTGGGTCTCTGTGGTAATTTTATTATTGCAAAGTAAACCAAAAAACCGGGTTTGGCAAAACTTTAACATTTCAATGCACCCCCGGGGTGGCGATTTTACATTATCTTTGTGATTCCAACCGGTTCTTCCATGAAAACGATATATATCATCCTGTTGTTCTCGGCTGGCATTATCCCGGTATTCGGCCAGATCACTCTAACCGGCCGGGACAATGCCCCGCTTCCCGGCGACACTTCCCGCACGCGGGAGATCGCCCGGGTTGACCCGGGGAGCGCAGGGAACCACATCGTGTGGGATTTTTCCGCCCTGCGGTTTACCGGGAAGACCGCCTTCCGTGGCGTGAAGGAAGATACGGTGCAGCCGGGCGGCGCCGGACAGGCGCTCATCCTCAGCGAAGAGGGCTTTGAATACTCCTCCCGGTTCACCCGCGACGAGCTGGTTGAGAACGGGTATCACCATTCCACCCGCCGGATGACGATGGCCTACGATGATCCGCTCGTGAGGATGAAATATCCCTTTTCATATGGACAGCGCTATTCCGACAGGTTCTCAGGGGTGGTAATGTATAACGGGACCAGCCGCACCGATGTGGAAGGCACCTGGTCGGTCGCTGCCGACGGTTCCGGCACCCTCATACTTCCCGACCGCATCCTTCGCAACGTGTTGCGGCTGACAACAGTGAAGAATTCGCTTCAGCAGGGCGTTTGCGGGTCCACCCAGGTTACGGTCGAACGACATTACTGGTATGCACCGGGATACCGTTCACCGGTGATGATGATCGGTCGCACCGAGAGCCGGCGTGGCGGAGGCGAGGCTGTCGTGAGCACCTCCGCGTGGATCAACCTGGAACAAATGAATCGCCCGGCCGTTGTGCAGGGAACAGGAATGTCGGCGGAAAAGGACAGTCCGGGGATCATGGTTTTTCCCAATCCCTTTGCCGAAAAACTCACCTACCAGTATTTTCTCCGCAGGTCCATGCCGGTCAAGGTGGAATTGTATGACATCACAGGAAAGTCTGTCCTGATCGCCGAACCGATGCAGGAGAGGGGAGAGGGGCTGCACAGCGGCTCGGTGGATGCCGCCGCCCTGGGACTTTCTCCGGGCATTTATTACCTTCGCTTTACCGTCGACAGGCAGGTGGTTGTCAGCAAAGTAGTGAAAATCTGAGATTTACGTTCCCGATGATGGTCCCCGTTCGCCTGCTGACGATCGCTGTTCTCTCTGTGGCACTCAGGTTGCCGGTGCCTCTCCCGGCTGGCGAGCCGTTCATTTCCGGCCACCAGGGTCCGGCCGACATTCCTTGTGACAGCGTTCCTGCGCTCAACCGCGAGATCGTGGCGCTGGTGAAGGCCCAGATCGGCAAACAGGTGGACCGGGGGGAATGCTGGGACCTGGCGGCCATGGCGCTGAATGCCACCGGCGCCCGGTGGGACGGGATGTACCGGTTCGGCCGGAAGGTCAACCCGCAAAAGGAGTGCGTCCATCCGGGCGACATGATCCAGTTCGAAGGGGTGAAGGTGCGGTACACGCAGGGCCGGGCGACCTATACCGAAACCATGCAGCACCACACGGCGGTGATCTTTGAGATAAAAGGGAAGGGAGTATTCGTCCTTGCCCACCAGAACACCGGCACCTCGGGACGGAAGGTCGGCCTGAGCGACCTCGACCTTAAAACGATCGTACGCGGACGTTACACCATCTTCCGGCCGGAAAAATAATTTGAAGAGGGATCGGAGGGACGGAGGCGGGAAAAAATCCATCCCATACGGCTGAAAAGTTAAAATTTTGTATATTTGCACCCTCAAACCGGCTTTGCCCGGGGCGAAATCGGGGCGTGGCGCAGTTGGCTAGCGTACTTGCATGGGGTGCAAGGGGTCGGAAGTTCGAGTCTTCTCGCCCCGACTGAATAAAAAAACCGGCGGAAAGGCCGGT
The DNA here is from genome assembly GCA_964455285.1 of uncultured Prolixibacteraceae bacterium. Classification (GTDB taxonomy): domain Bacteria; phylum Bacteroidota; class Bacteroidia; order Bacteroidales; family FEN-979; genus CAIVAT01. Next base: position 4,804 of record CAYVVG010000086.1, on the reverse strand, counting down.
TTTTTTATTTAGCCTTATCCCCGGCGGAAAATCATTGTGGCGTGGGGATTGCCGGGCTGTCGAGGGGCCATAAGGGCCGGGAGACCCGCAGAAAGGTCCGGTACAGGGGAGTCCCGCCGGTGTAGGTGTACACGATCCGCGCCACAACTCCGTTGTACCCGGTATTGATCTGTTCGGAGAGGTCGCCGCCGGAGGTATAGCTGTTGTCCATCGTATAGATCCGGTTCCATTCCGGATCCTGCCATTCGTAGAACTCGTACTTCGAAACCCGGTCACCGGAATACTGGTATAGGTACTTTTTCGCATTGACCCAGCCTGAAAGAAAGTAATGGGTGCCGACATTCTGCTCCAGGTGAGTGCCTGACCAGGTATAATCGTCGGAGTAATCCCCTTCGGGTCCAGGGTAATAATGCCGGTACACCTGCTTCCTCAGGCCTCCGTCGCAGGTGATGTCATATACGGCAAGGGTATCTTTCGCCGCACCGTTTGCGTAAAGCATACAGAGCCGTATGAGTCTTCCCTGATTGTCGTACCCGTAGGTGTAAAACAAAGTCTGGTAGGCTGTGTCGCTCAGCAGGTATGAATCGGTACGCACGGAGGCGGGCAGCCCGTTTACATACTGCTGCACTTCGGAATGATACCTGAGTTTCCACTGCTGGCCCGACTGCTCGTAATAGTTAAGCGCCTGCAGGAGACCGCCGGAACAGGTAGTTTTCCATACGGCCCGGAGATGCGAGTACAGGTCCTCCTGGTGCGTCACACTGTCGAGGATTTCACCGGAATAATAAAACTTCTCCTGGTAATAGACCTGGCTGCCGATGTACATGGTGATCATGCTGATGCGGCTGCCAGGCGACTGTCCACCTGGATTAGCGGCGGGAGAACTTTCTTTTTTGCAGGAGGCCAGAAGCAGCAGGGATGCCGGCAGCAGGAGAAGAAGGCGATAGGGAGCGGTTTTCATGGGAACGGTTCCTGGCCGGATAGGGTCAGGGCAATCAAAGTTAATAAAGAACCTGGATATGAACATTAAATTTCTACCTTCTTTCCTGTGCCCCCGCCAGCCGCTATGCATTTCCAAAGACAGCAATCCCTATCCGAATCCCAAATGGCTCGGATTCTCTGTCAGATGCATGAAGAATCAGGTGCACCCTGACCGGGGATTCTCCCCGCGGTTGTGACTTCTTCAACCTTTTGGAAGACATTCCCGAACCGGCAGGAATCGAACTGCAGGATTTCCTATTTTTGATCTTCGTTCAACCAAACCCTCCCTGCCATGTCCCGCATCCCACGCATCCTCCTTTTCATGAGCTGCCTTGTCGGATTTTCGTCATTCGCTCAGAATAACCCACCCGGTTCCTGGCCGGCGAAATTCTATGCCGGATGGACTAAAACCCTGCATGGCGAGGGATTCGGGTACCATTCGCCGGTGCCGGGTGTCAGTACTTCCATGCTGGTGCGTTCGGAGGACTCGACACAGTATATCGGGTGGGAAACGGAGGCTTTGAGGAATGAGGGGGGAACCGGGGATGTCACCTTCGCATGGCTCTTCGGCATCGACGCCAACCCGGCCGGCCACCGTTTCAGGCTCTTCCTCAACGGCGTATTCTGCCTGGAGTTCGCCAACCCCGTGGTGACGGATAAGGAGCCCTGGACGGTAAAGGGAAGAAACGGTGTGACCTTGACATTCCGTCCCACCATGATCGACAAGTACGATGATCCGATGGGATATGCCTTCCTCACAATCCCTCGCAGCCTCCTCCGGCCGGGGAGACCCCAGTCGCTGAAGGTTTGCGGCGAGTCGGCCGGAAGCCGTGCCTGGTACATGACTTTCGAATCGAGGGTGGAAGAGAGCATCACACTGGAGCAATTGCCGGCCTTGATGCGTGGCCCGGAAACCGGAGAGATGCTGTGCGTGATGGCGGAGATCGTCCACCTGGGCGAGCCGGTGACCGCGACGATTTCAGGCCCGGCATCGGGGATCCGCCGGGTGACGCTTTTACCCGGTCATAACGCCTTCCGGATCAAGATCCCTGCCGCACGCACGGGATCCGTGGAAAGCTTTACCATTGCCATTGAAGGAAAGCCGGTCGTGGAAAGGCAACTTGCGCTGAAACCGGTCAGGCCCTGGAAGATCTACCTGGTACAGCACACCCATACCGACATCGGCTACACCCGTCCGCAGACGGAGATCCTTCCCGAACACCTGCGGTATATCGATTACGCGCTCGATTACTGCGACCAGACCGACACCCTGCCCGACGACGCCCGCTTCCGCTGGACCTGCGAGACCTCCTGGGCGGTGAAAGAATATCTGGCCTCCCGTCCGGCCGGACAGGCGGAGAGGCTCAGGCGCCGTGTTTCGGAAGGACGCATCGAATTGACCGCACTCTACCTGAACTCGTCCGACCTTTCCGACGAAGCCTCCGTTGCCGCCTCGCTGAAGCCGGTAGCATCCTTCCGGGGACAGGGATTCCCGGTGAAGGCGGCGATGCAGAGCGACATCAACGGGGTGCCCTGGTGCCTGGCCGAATACCTGGGAGAGGCCGGGATCGGTTACCTCAACATGGGGCAGAATACCGACCGCGCCCGCAAACCTTTTGACCGGCCGACGACCTTCCGGTGGGAGAGTCCTTCGGGGAAACGGATCCTGGTGAACCGTCCCGAACATTACATGACCGGCAACATGCTGGGGATTCTCACCGGGGTTGAAGCCCTGGAGAAGAATCTCTTTCCGCACCTGTCCGGGATATCTGCCAAGGGCTATCCATTTGAAGAATATGCCATCCAGTTCAGCGGGTATCTCACCGACAACTCCCCGCCTTCCACTGCCGCCTGCCGAACGGTGAGGGAGTGGAACGAAAGCTATGTGTGGCCGAAACTCAGGCTGGCCACAGTGTCGGAATTTTTTGACCTGGTGAAAGAAAAACATGAGCAGGAACTGCCTGTCATCCGCGGGGCGTGGCCCGACTGGTGGATCGACGGTTTCGGGTCGGCGGCCCTCGCCACGGCATATGCCCGGCAGACCCATGCCGACCAGGTCGCCAACAACGGGCTGATGGCGATGAGTGCGATGCTGGGGATTGCACCTGCCGAACAGTTGACCCGGTTGCAGGAGCAGGTCACAGACGACCTTCTCTTTTTCGATGAGCATACCTTCGGCGCGGCCGAAAGCATCACCGATCCGTTGTGCGAGAACAGCGTGGTGCAGTTGGGCGAGAAACTCTCCTACGCCTGGGATGCCGTAAAGAAATGCCGGATCCTGAGGGAAAAGTCGATGGGTAGGATCCAGCACCTTTTTCATGCTCGTCCGGACCAGGCCACCCTGACCCTTCTGAACACCATGCCACGGGAGCGGCGAGCGCTGGCGGATGTGTATATGGACCGGCAGGTGTTGCCCCCCGACCGGAAGTTCCGGATCATCGGGGCCGACGGACGGGAGATGCCGGTGCAGGCCCTTTCCGGCCGGGCAGAGGGAGGATATTTCACCCTTATGGCCGACCGGCTCCCTTCGTTTGGTTACCGCACCTGGCGAATCGAGGTCTCGGCCGACCCGGTTGAACCGTTGAAGTCACCGGCGTTCACGGGGGTACTTGAAAATCGGTGGTATCGGCTGCACATCGATCCGGCCACCGGACGGATAATGAGTCTTTTCGACAAGGAGGCCGGCCGGGAGCTGGCCGGCATAGGGGCGGAGTATGGTTTCGGGGAGTTTATCTACGAGACCCTCGGCAAAGACCGGGAGCAGATCCCGAAAGGCTACCTGCAGAATTACCGGAGGGATCGCTGGGAAAGGGTTTCGGTGTCAGGTACCGCCGAGGGGCCCGTCTGGAGTTCGGTGACGCTGACGGGGCACATGCCGGGGTGTGTCACTGCTGAAGGGATCACCTGTGAGATCAGGCTTTACAAGGGATTGAAGCAGGTGGAATTCCGGTTTGCCATGAAGAAGTTGCCGGTTACTGATCCGGAGGGAGTTTACATCGCATTTCCGTTTGCGATGAGCAGGGAAGCGCACGTTTTTTATGAAGCAGCCGGGGCGACCGTGGAGGCGGGGAGGGAGCAGATCGACGGGTCGGCCACCGACTGGCAGGGGGTACAGAATTTTATCCTGGTGGAAGATGGGGGATTTGGGGTGACTTTTGTCTCTCCTGAAATCCCGATCATGCAACTGGGCGGTCTGAACCTGGGGAAGTTCGCGCCGGCAGGGGAGAAGCCGCTACCGGTCATCTATTCGTGGGTGCTCAACAATTACTGGACGACCAATTTCCTGGCCAGCCAGGAGGGAGAGTTGCGCTGGAGTTATGCAATGACTTCGGGAGGAAATGTGACACGCGAGAGTTCGGCTGATTTTGCGATGAGTCGCCGTATCCCGGTATTGGCGCGTGTTCTGCCCGCGAGTCCGCGGACTGTCGTGAGCAGACAGGAGTTGTCGTTGTTGGAAGCCTTCCCGGGCAACCTGTTGATGGTGGATGCATCGCCGACGGATGACGGCACCGGGATCCGGTTGCAGATCCGGGAGACTGCCGGGAAAGATACCCGTGTTGATCCTGCTGGGTGGTTCCGGTCCGGTGGTCCTGCCGCTTTTTCGAGAGTGGAAAGGATAAACGTGCTGGGTGAAACGATCGGGCAGGTGGTGGGCGGGATGACGATAAAAGGGCTGGAGACGGTTTTCCTGAGGATCATGGCACCCTGACGGGGTCCACCACCCCGACAGGGTCCCCCCACCCTGACGGGGTCCCCCCACCCCGACGGGGGGCCCCCCCCCCCCCCGGGGCCCCCCCCCCCCCCCGGGGGCCCCCCCCCCAAA
>CAYVVG010000085.1:0-13929 GCA_964455285.1 uncultured Prolixibacteraceae bacterium | reverse complement strand
GCGCCGTCCCCCCGTTCACTGCCACAGCTGTATAGGTCACAGCAGTCCCCGCGCACACCGGGTTGGCCGACTCCGCGATCGTCACGCTCACCGGCTCCAGCGGGTTCACCGTCATCGCCACCGCGTTCGACAGCGCCGGGTTCCCCACCGGGCACGTCGCATTCGACGTCACCCCGCAGGTGATAACATCCCCATCTTCCGGAACATAGGTAAACGTTTCATTGTTTGCATTGCCTGCATTGTTTGCATTGACTTTCCACTGGTACACAGGCGCCGTCCCCCCGTTCACTGCCACAGCTGTATAGGTCACAGCAGTCCCCGCGCATACCGGGTTGGCCGACTCCGCGATCGTCACGCTCACCGGCTCCAGCGGGTTCACCGTCATCGCCACCGCGTTCGACAGCGCCGGGTTCCCCACCGGGCACGTCGCGTTCGACGTCACCTCGCAGGTCACCACATCCCCATCCGCCGGAACATAGGTAAACGTTGCATTGTTTGCATTGCCTGCATTGATTGCATTGACTTTCCACTGGTACACAGGCGCCGTCCCCCCGTTCACTGCCACGGCTGTATAGGTCACCGCAGTCCCCGCACATACCGGGTTGGCCGACTCCGCGATCGTCACGCTCACCGGCTCCAGGGCATGCACGATCATGCCCACCGGGTTAGAGGTGGCAGGATTTCCCGACACACATAGTCCACTGGAATAGAGATCGCACGTAATGGTATCCCCGTCGTACGGGATCGTCACGAACACTGAAGTGGTGGCGCCCGGAATGTTGTCGCCGTCGATCTTCCATTGGTATACAGGCGCAGAACCGCCGTTAACGGGATAGATCGAAAAGTAGACCGGGGTCCCGGAACAAATGGGATTTTCAGAGGGCACAATGGTTACACTGACCGGGAGTACCGGGTTGACCGTAATTGTGATCGTGTTTGTTGCCAGGGGACCGCCGCAGGTTCCCGGGGCATTTTGAATCTGACGGAAATAGGTGGTCGCGTTCAGGATACCGGGCTGATAGTTCAGCAGGGTCGCCCCGCTGATATTGCTGAATGTATTGTTATCGAGCGAGCTCTGCCACTGGTATACCGGATTAATGCCGTTCTGCGGCGGGGTGGCGTTCAGCACGACCGGTATGATCCCGGCACAGATCGTCTGGTCGCTTCCGATCGTCCCTGGCACCAGGGCGGGGGCCATCATCATGGTTATGGGATTGGAAACAGCCGGGTACCCGGCCGGACATGCGATACTCGAAAACACCTCACAGGTAACGATATCCCCGTTGGCCGGAATGTATAAAAATACGTCGTTGTTCCCATTGTTGGCTTCCTGTCCGTTAACTTTCCACTGATATTCCGGGGCGGATCCCCCGTTCAGGACAGATGCATAAAAAGTGGCCACAGTTCCCGGGCAAACCGGGTTGGCCGACACCGAGACCGAAATGCTGACCGGTGACAGCGGGTTGACAAACAGGGTGACTTTGTTGGTGGGTTTCGGACCTCCGCAAGTTCCTGAGGCGTTCTGCAACTGTCGGAAATAGGTCGTCGAGGTCATGATACCGGGCTGGTAGTTCAGCAGGGTCGCCCCGCTGATGTTGCTGAACGTATTATTATCGAGCGAGCTCTGCCACTGGTACAACGGGTTGGTGCCGTTCAGGGGAGGTGATCCCGTAAGCTGTTCCGCGACCGATCCGGCGCAAAGGGTCTGACCGGAACCGATCGAGCCTGCGATCAGCACAGGAGTCACCGACAGGGTCACGGTGTTTGATGTGGCGGGATTTCCCGTGGTGCATGGTGCGTTCGACGTTAATGAGCAGGTTACGACATCTCCGTTCGCCGGAACGTAGGCAAATGTTGCATTGGTTGCATTGATCGCATTGATCGCATTGACCTTCCATTGAAAAGCCGGGGCCGATCCCCCGTTGACAGGGTTTGCCGTGAACGTCACTGCAGTTCCTGCACATACGGGGTTTGCCGATGCCTCGATGGTGACGCTAACAGGATAGATAACGGAGCAAGGGGTAGTGGCATTTCCTGTGACTCCCGATGAATAGTTGTTTCCTGTCGCGACCGACCAGGCTTTATAATAGTAGAGGGTGTTCCCGGTCAGGCCCGTATGGCTGAAAGCGGTTCCCGTGCCATTGTAAAGAATGACTCCGCCGCCGGCCAGTGTGTTCCCTGCCGAATAACCCGTGCCGGCAACCGGTGTGCCGAAGGTGCCGGAGGTACTGAAGGCGACCATTACGGGGTTGGCTGCACCGTTCAGGGACCATCCCAGGTTGATCTGGCTGCTGCTGACGGCTGTGGCGGCAAATCCCGCAGGATTGTCGGGCAGGCTGCATGAGAGAAAGCAAAAAGAAATCTCCCGGGTCGTTGTATTTTCGGAGATCGAACTCAGTGGTAACCCGGTATTGGCCCCTGCCCACGAATGGGAATGGGGGGTGGTGGCATCGGTGAAGGAGGTTTTGTTGCCGGTTCCCGGAAAGGGACATGCACCTCCGTTGATGGTACCGTAAACCGAAGGAGGGTTCCCGGTCGCGCCGGCACATACGGGATAAAGTCCCTGGTGCGAAGTGGTGTTGATGTTGTTGGATGAAGAGTGAGAGGAAATATAATTGCCGTCGACGTGGTAGATGATCAGGCCGTGCCCGGGTATTCCGGCATCAAACCCGGTCTGCTGGCGGTTTTCACAAAGAAAATATTCGTTGGTGGTCGGGGTATTGTACCGGACAACATCGGTATATATCTGTGCATTCCTCAGTAAACGGGTCTGGGCGGTCGAAAGCACGACCGGGGATGTCCATCCGAAATAGGACTTGATCCAGGCGTTGGGATGGGCAGGTTTGTTGCCCAGGGTCCCGTTCCAGGAGCCGCCGGCCATCAGGTCCCATTTGCCGGTCCCCGAATAGGATCCGTTGGTGGAATAATCGGTATCGTAAAAGTCAGGGGCTCCCAGGTTATGCCCGAATTCGTGGCACATCACCCCGATCGTTCCCATGCCGGTGGAATTCCGCTCGGGCATGGTGGTATAGGCATTCACCTGCACTCCGTCGAACGTCCTCTGCGAATAGGAATATCCTGCCGAAGAGAGATCCCAGCTGTGCGACCAGATATCATTGACATTCCCTGATTCTTCCTGGCCCTGGCCCTGGTGAATGATGGCGACGCCATCGACCACCCCATCCAGGTTGTTGTCGAACTCGGCAAAATTGACCGCCGCCTGGTTGTCGGCCGCCACCACCGCCTGGTAGGCGAATTCTCCCCATTTTGTATCAGGACCGTAATAATCGTGTGTATTGGGCAGGGTCACCCACACGGTCACTGTGGTGTTTACGGTCAGCTGCCCGTACGATACCTCCAGGTAATAATCACGGAAACTCCCGGTCCCGTTGTAGTTGGACTGGTTCATGTAATTGTAAAAATTGCTCTGTGCATAGGTCGTGGCGGTATTGCTGAAATTGGCCAGGATCATCAGCAGCTTGCGTGTTCCGGTGGTGGGGAATCCCCCCATGAGCGGGGCATCCGGCGCACCCCCTGAAGTGAGTAGTCCTTTCATCTCCTCTATTTGTGAACGGCTGAAGTACAGCCCCTTGCCGGTTTTTTCCAGCCATGCCTTTTCCCCGCTACTCCTGTCGGCGGGATCCCTGGCGATGATGCCTGAGAAAACCAGTTTCCCTCCGGCATCCACAGTTGCATATTCATACGCCCCCTGCCGGTTGGATAACAGCGTATATCCGTCTTCCGTAGCCGCCCAGTGGATGTATTCATCTCCCTTCAGGACGATCGTTACGGCAGTGCCGTCGGGCTGTGTGAAACGAACCGGACCGGGGCTGGCATTCACGCCGAATACCCATCCCTGTGAAGATAAAAGAGCCATGGTTGTCACCACGATTTTCCGTGCAAAAGTCATTATCTGCTTCATGATTGTCAAAACCTTTAAACTTTATTGAAAAATAGGCTGATTACGAAATACTGACAATACAGGAAACCAATAATGAATCATGGCTGAAATCCGCAATTCCGCCGGGGTTGTTTACCGTCAACTGGTTTATTCCATGCAGCTTAAAAAAAAATTTGGCGTGAGGCATTCACGCCATTGGCCATCCGGAACCAAACGGATTTTGCAGGGAGCCGTGGAATGGGGAGCCCCGTTCAGTTCAGCAGAACGATCCTGAATGATCTTTCCTGCCGGCCGGTATTTACATGGAGCAGGTAAATGCCCGGGGAATGCCCGGCCAGGGAAAATTCCGACCGGCCATCAACCGGCAGATCCGCCGAAATGATTCTTTCCCCCTGCAGGTTGAATACATCGGCCCGGAAAAATCCGGATTTCCCAGTGCTCTCCGGTTCCACCGTGAACCAACCGTACGTGGGGTTCGGGAACACCCGGCAGGCAAAGACGGGAGAATGTTCATCAGCGCTGAATCCGCCCTCAGCAGCAGGAATTCTTTCAGCGGGACACCAGGGGCCGAAAGGTTCGATAGATCCGAGCAGGTACCCTCCCGCAAGGACCACGGTCCCCGGGTAGAGGAGGATGTTTCGGCCGGCCACCAGGCTGGCGCTGCCCGTAGAGGTGACCGTGAAAGAGGTGCCGTTGCCGGCCGTTTCGATCGTTTCGAGGGCCTCGAAACATTCCGCTCCGTTCACCGTGTTCCCCTGCAGAAGGGCAGTGGCAGGCACCGGGGCGACGGTCATCACCACCGTGTCGGAACCCGCCGGGTTGCCTGTGGCACACGCTTCGCTCGATGTCATCACGCAGCTGACGACATCGCCGTTGAACGGAACATACGTATAACTTGCATTGGTCGCATTGGTCGCATTGGCTGCATTGACCTTCCATTGATAGGAAGGTGTCGTTCCCCCGTTCACCGGAACAGATGTGAATGTAACGGAGCTTCCGGTGGTAACGGGATTGGCCGAGGCCTGGATGGTCAGGCTGACCGGGAACAGGGCGGTGCATGAGGTGGCTACCTGCACATCATCGATGCACACACCGTAACCGTATCTGGCATTGCCTTCGAAGGCGATGTAATAGTCGGCCGAAGGGGCGGGCAGCGACAGGGATCGTTCCGTCCACGCGGTGACGCTGGTCGTGTAGGAGGCAAGCAGGGTCCATGTGCCGGTGGCCGATGTTTTATAATAGATCAGCAATTGATCCTGGTCACTCCCCCACAGGGCCTGGTAATGCCAGAATTTCAGTTGCGGCAGGGGCAGGCCGGAAAGGTTGAGGGACGGGGTGATGAGCCGGGTCTTGTTGTCCCCCGATGTGGCGTCTTTCAGGCAGGCGTTTTTCGTTCCGCCGTGGGCGGAAGAGGGGTAACTGCCTCCGTTTCCGGTGATGAACGTCCAGTTCAACCCCGAACCGTTCACCATCTCCTGGGTCCAGCAGGAGGGAATGACCCCTCCATTCTCGAAACCCTCATTCCAGGGAAAGGCGGTCACGGCCAGGCAAGCCGTGGTGAACACGGACTCCGATCCGTAATAAGTGCCGGAGGCATTGGTCGCGTAGGCCCTCACATAATAGAGCGTGTTGGGTGAAAGGCCGGTGATCCCGCTCACAAACGACCCCGTTCCTGCCCCGTTACTGGTGTGGTTCCCGGTGACTGGCGGGGCGGTGGCGGTTCCCCAGCACACCCCCCGGGCGGTCACGGGGGTGAGGCCGCTACAGGTCACCGTTCCTCCGCAGGTGGCTCCTGCCGGGGTTACCGCCGATACAGCGGCGGTGGTGACTGAGGCGGCAGGTCCCTGTGTCATCTGAATATTGAGGGTGAGTGTGGAATGATCGGCCACCGTGACCCCGGTGATGGTCTGCGTCATGTAACAGGGCGCCGACACCTCGAGGGTATAGGTTCCGGCTTTGACCGGCCGGTGATAATCGCCCAGGGTGCCTCCCGAATAAACTTCCGAGCCGTTGTTGTCGTGGGCGGTTATAAAAACTTTAGCTGCTACAGGAGCTCCGGTCTGCTGATCGGTGATGATCCCGTGTATCCCGTACCGGGCCTCCTTCATCATCAGAATGAACGACCTCCAGTTGTAATCCCAGTGGGCCAGGAGGCCCGAAGCGGGCAGCAGCTTGGTGTTCGAGATCTCGATCGTGACCTCGCGGCAATGGTGATAGTAATTCATGTAATCCTGCCTGCCGCCGTTCACCTGGTACCAGGCGTAGCCGTTGGTCACCCCGTTGTTGAGATAGGTCATGTATGTGGAAGGAGCATGCAGGTGCACGGTGTCGGCATATTCCCTGCTGATGTAGAGATACCAGTTGTTGTCGGCGTGGAGGGTGGCCCAGGTGTCCCAGGGATAGTTCACGACCTCAGCTCCCCCGTGGAAATTGGCCCCGGCAACGAAATGGTGCTGCGAAGTAAAATTCATGAAGGCCACCGTCTCCGGCTGCCAGGCGTTCCCGTCGGGATGCTGCCCGTCCTGCGGGTCGGGGTAGTTCCGGTTCAGATCGACACCGTTGATGTTGGATCTCCGTGCACCGAGTACCGAATTGTTGCCGCCGTAATAGGTGCCGTCGGGATTGGCCAGGGGACAGATGTAGATCTCCAGGTTGTTCACCAGGTCGGTCACCTCCGTATTCGTCCCGTAATTCGTCAGCAGGTAATCGGCCAGGTGCATCATCAGGATGTAACCGGTGGTTTCGTCGCCATGGATCGACGAAGTGTAAAGAAATTCCGGCTCCGCCTCATCGGTGCTCACATTGTCGGAGATCTTCAGCGTCAGCAGGCGCCGCCCGCTGGCCAGCGTTGCCAGTGTGTCGACATTGCAGAGCGCGGGATAGCTGGTCTGGAACTGGGCCATAAGGGTTTCATACCCAGGGTAGGTGGGATAATAGTTCCACGTGGTCAGGGGGCCGTCGGTGAAGGGATCCCACATCTCTGCACCGGGACCCGAGCCGGGAGGAGGGAGAAGGGTGATGTCGTAGCCGAGTTTCCGGAAGGAGAGGAATTGTTTTACGGTCGCATAGGCCGTCACCCGGTTCCCTTCAACGTTGTCGATGGAGATCATCCGGCCGATCCGGGAAATTTCCGCATGACCCGTCACCTGGAATGAGAAATAGATCTCATCCCGTTTCTTCAGATGGTCGGGGATTTCCTGCGAATAGGCTCCCCCCACGGAAAGCAGCAGGAACATCATGATGTTCCCAAAGATCCTTCTCATACAAAATTGTTCACAAACATCTGACTATCAAACTATCAGATACAATGTTTTTGCGGCTATTGCCTGACCACCCGGACCGATCCGGTGAAAGAGCCGATGGATACCCGGACAAGATAAACTCCCGACGGCTGATCGGCCAGGGAAACCTCCGGCAACGCCGACCGACCGGTTTCCCGGTGAAGTACCTTGACGCCCTGCATGTTGTAGATATCCAGCAAACCGGGCTCTCCGGGAACCACTCCCTTCCACAGCAGAACGAACGTCCCGGCGGTGGGATTGGGATAGACCCGGAGTTCCGGACTGTCGGAGGATAAAGATACCTCTTTCCCGGGCCCGGCGAGCGGCCGGCTCTGGACCGGGCAGAAGGGACCCGACGGCGCGATCACCCCGCTCATGTAGCCGCCGGGCTGAACGGTGGTGCCCGGCAGCAGCAGGATGTTCTGCCCTGCGATCAGGATTACATTGCCTCCGTCGGCCACGGTGAAGGAATGCCCGTTGCCCGCTACCGCGATGGTCTGGGTTGCATCATAACATTCGGTGCCGGTGATGACGACATCCTGCAGGATCACAGTCTGAGGGGCTGAAGACACCGTCATGACGACCGGGTTCGAAAGTGCCGGATTTCCCGTTATACAATCCATGTCCGAAGTCAGTTGACAGGTAACCACATCCCCGTTTTCCGGAATATACGTGTAGGTGGCATTGCTTGCATTTCCTGCATTTCCTGCATTGACCTTCCATTGATATTGCGGGTTTGTTCCCCCGTTTTCCGGAGTGGCGGTAAAGGTCACGGAAGTACCCGCAGTGACAGGATTCTGGGAGGCCCCGATGGTGATGCCGACCGTATGGATCACACTGCAGGAACTCGATATTTCCACATCGTCGATGCAAACCCCATAGCCGTATCGGGCATTTCCTTCAAAAGCAATGGCATAGGTCGCCGTTGCCTCGGGCAAAGCAATGGTCTCCTGGGTCCATGAGGTGATGTTGTCAGTATAGCTCGCCAGCAGGGTCCAGGCATCGGATTCGGATTTGCGGTAGTACACCGACAGGTAATCCTGATCGCCAGACCAGTAAACCTGGGTGTGCCAGAATTTCAAACGGGGCGAGGGCAGTGCGGATAGGTTTACCGGCGGCGAAATAAGCAGCGTCTTGTTGTCTCCGGAGGAGGCGTCTTTCAAACAGGCGTTGTAAGTCCCCCCGTGCGAAGTGGAGGGATAACTCCCCCCGTTCCCGGTGATGAAGGTCCAGTTGACCCCTGAACTGTTCACCTGCTGCTCGGTCCAGCAATTGGGGAAGACTCCCCCGTTCTCGAATCCTTCGGTCCATGGGAACGTGCTGATAAGACCGCAGGCAGTGCTTGCATGGGCCGCCACCCCGATGGAGTAATGATACGAAGCATCCACAGAAAATGCTTTATAATAGTATGTTGTTGAGGGACTTAGCCCGGTATGACTGAAGGTGTTGGAGGCACAGGTACAGATCACCGTGCCGCCGCCTGCGATGGCAGTGCCTGCTGTATATACTGTCCCATCGACGGGGGTCCCAAAGGTGCCCGACGGAGCACAAACCACCATCACATTGCTGTTCGCGGCATTGGGAGTCCAGGCCAGGTTGATCTGCGTGGAGCCGGCTGCTGTTGCGGTGAATGACGAGGGGCTGGCAACCGCCGCCGACAGGCAGCTGATCGCCGCGACCCAGCCGGATTCGGTGACCGATCCATCGCTGTGGAACACGAAGGTGAGTGCACCGGCAGCGTTGCTGGCGATGACGGTTCCGGGCGAACTGGTGCCGCACCAGGTGCCCAGGAGCGCCGAGGATGTGCCGGTTCCGTCGTATATCTTAAGGTAATCGTACCCGCAGGTCGAATGCGATTCCAGCGCAAAGCTGCTGAATACGAATTTCAGCATGCTGCCGGTGGTCCCGGGATGGAATGTCATCGTGTAATCAAGGCTGTTGCTGTAATCCCCTGCTTCACCGCCCGGATCATAGAAATTGCCGGTACAGGTGGTCACCGAAGCGGTGGCCATCACATAGGCCGGGATCAGCCCGATCACCACCTGCCGGGCGGCAGTCAGGCTGTATTGTCCCGAAGCGCCGGCCGTCAGCCCGAAGGTCAGATCGACCGGCGTCCCGACCGGCGTGGAGGGATCGGCAGTGACCTGGAAGACCGCGTTGCCCGTGCCACCGGCTGCCAGCGTTCCCACCGGGCTGGTCCCGTTCAGGATGGTCAGGTAGGGACTCGAACCGGCGGTCAGGGACAGGGTGCCCGTCACATTGCCGATGCCGGCATGACCGGTGTTGCCCGCCACGATCACCAGGGAGGCCGTCTCGCCCGGATCAAGGATGCCATCGTTGTTGCAACCCGTCCCGCTGTCGAGCACGGTCATCGCTCCCGCCTGGAGCAGCGGTGCACATGCCGTGATGTTGAAGCTGGAATTCCAGGTATGGGTTCCGCTTACGGCCTGGAGGGCAAAGGGAACAACCGTCTGGTCGGGGATGTTGTTCGCCACTGTGTATGCGAAAGCATTGTTGAACGTAAGGGTCTGGTTCGCCAGGATGTCGCCCAGGTTTTCGGAATTATCCGAAAAGGTGATATAGCTGCTTGTGGTTGAAATAGTTGCCGAGGTGTTGGTCGCCGTTTCGATACCCACATTTTTCAGTGTGATATTCAAACTGTTCACTTCGCCGAAGTCCATTGTACCATTGTTGTTCCCGCCGGGCAGGGGGTCGCTGACGGTATGGCCGGTATAGACCACATAAGGGCCCGAAGCCGGGATCACCTGGAGGGTGGATATGTGCGGTTGCCGGTTCTGCCTGGTGATCACGATATCGGCCGTTCCCGGGGTCGTGAGCGCGGCAAACCCGAGGGTGGCGCTGCCGGTGGCGTCGGCCAGTTTGGCGTCGATCAGGGTTCCGTTCATCGAGAGTGCCACGTACGCATACGGTTCGGTGTTGACCTGGAGCGACGTCATCCCGATCATGAGGGGAGCGGTGTATCCGGCAGCCAGTGCCGGAGGCACCGAATAGTAGATCATCAGCGAGGGATCGCCCATCAGGTGATAGATCTCCCAGTAGTATTGCTTCCGGGTGGATCCCGATTCCTCGACGGCATAATTTCCGCAAACGACCATCTGCCCCTGGGTGACAAACCAGTCGGCCACCGGTTCGGAGTGATCGTGGAAGGTGCCGTCGTAAGCGCCGATATGGGCGGCATCGTAAGCCGGGTGCAGCACCACCGACTTGAACCCGCAACCCCACCAGAAATCTTCGTCCCAGTAAGTGTTGTTGGATCCCCCGATGTATCCCACCGACCCTTTGTTGGCGGCCCGGAGTTGCTCCTCGGCGAACGATTGAACGTCGAACTTGCACGAGAGACAACAGTTGCCGACCATCAGGCAGTATTTGTGCGCGTTGGTGAGCGCCGCGATGTCGGAGATCACGAAGCTGGGATCGGCCCACCCGCCCGAACTGCAGTGGGCCGTATAGTTGGCATAAGCCACCCCGGCCGAAACGTTGTTCCTGATGTTCTGCGAATAATTGCCGCCCGACGGTTCCGGCTGGAGATAGGTGTGCGAGGTGATGCCATGGGCCGCATTGAAATAGTTCTCGGTTCCGTAGTAGATCTGCCCGTTGCTCCATGTCTGGTAACTGGCGTCGGCGCCGGCGGCCATGACGGCCTCGTTCAGAAATGAAGGATCGGGCATCAAATATTGCTCATATTCAAGTGTTTTATCGATCTGCGGCTGAAGCTCCGCCACCGAGGTGGCCGAGAAACGGCCGTAGTAAACTTCGGGCAGGTTGTCGTTCGTGTATTCGCAGTACCGGAGATCGGTGTAGTGCGAACCCGCACCCCCGGCCCATGCCGGGATCTGGGCCACGTCGCCGACGAACAGCACAAAACTCGGAGCATTGTATCCGGGGGGCGGAGTGGTATAAAGCGACTGAAGCCAGGACTTTATCGAGGTGGTGGTGTTTCCTACGAGCGGGTCGCTGGTGTACCCTTCGATCACCCGGAACCCCTTTTTCTTTTTCCAGGCGATAAAGGGCTGCAGGGTGGATTGGAACATGGGGTCGGAGACGATGACATAGGTGACCGGGGCCGCACTGATCAGCTCGTCGGCAGGAGGCAGCGGCTGGTAATTTCCAGCTGTCCGGTAAAGACTTTGGAAATAGGGGCTGGCCTTTTCGGTCTTCAGTTGCAGGGTCGCCGGGATATCCCCGTTCAGGAACACGATCTCAATCTCGAGGAGGTCGAAAACCCTGATTTTTTTCTCTGCCGGGTTGTATTGAACCGGGGCGATTTCCAGGCGGGCCAAATTCAGTGCCCGCAGGGTCCCGACCGGGGTGACGGTGGCCAGGTCGTCGGCGATCCATCCCGGGTTCGAATAGAGCTGCTTTGCGTAGATAAAAGGAACTTTCGACGGATCATCCCCTTTCGACAGGGGGGGCTGGGCGGGAAAGAGCGGGTATTTCACCCCAACCGCATCCAGATCGATCTCCTGAAAATGCTGCTTCAGGATCCTTACCTCCACCGTGGCATTCAGCGGGATCTCGATGAGTTTCCGGTACACCGGCAGGGCCGGCTCTCCTTCGGTGTTGCGGGCTCCGAAACCGTCGATGGCCGGAAGGGTGAACCGTCCGGCGGGAGAGTTGACCACGGTGGTGGTGATCGCTGCTACCGAACTGCTCATCACCATCTTCAGATAACTGCTCTCACGGATCGACACCGAGGTGGCGCCCGTGTTCAGTGGGATCGTTTCCGACATCGTCCACACCGGTAACAGGATCAGCAGGGAAGCAACGAGGGGAAACAGACGGTTCCGCATCATGTTTTTCATGGTACCCGATTTTACGGTTTAACTGGTTTCTGTATGCTGCATTGATCCTTAATCGATCTTCACGATCCTTTCCGTGCCGCTATGGCTTCCCGACGACACCCTGAGAAGATAAAGCCCGGCCGGCCATCCTGCCAGGGATATGTCGCGTTTCACCTCGTCTTTCATCTCCGTTCCGCCCATCCGTTCGCCATTCATGTTGTAAAGATCGACCCGGACAACGTCGTCCGGCACCTTCCCCTTCAGGGTCAGGGTCACCCCCCTTGCCGTGGGGTTCGGGTGGACCTTGAAATAGATCAGGCTGTTTGCGGCGCCGGTATTTGGGCCGTTACTGATCCCGGTCACCGGTTTGGTGGCGTTCTGACAGAAGGGTCCCGAAGGCGCGATATATCCCAGGAGATATCCCCCGGAATCCACTTTTGTGCCGGGATAAAGGAGGATATTCATGCCGGCCACCAGGGTGGCATTGGCCCCGTCGGGCACGAGGAAGGTGGTGCCGTTGCCGGCTGCCGCGATCGTCTGGATAGCATCGAAACACTGGGTCCCCGACACGGTCAGGTTGGTCAGGGTAAGGGTGGCGGGTATGCTTGCCACCGTCATGGTGATGGTATCGGAAGTGGCCGGACTTCCCGTCACGCAGGTTTCCGAGGAGGTCATGACACAGGTCACCTGGTCGCCATCAGCGGGCACATAGGTATAGGTTGCATTGGTTGCATGGCTTGCATTGGTTGCATTCACTTTCCATTGAAAGCCCGGTGTGGTTCCCCCGTTGACCGGGGTTGCCGTGAAAGTGACGGGGGTTCCGGTGGTTACCGGGTTGACCGAAGCGGTGATCGTCACTCCGGCCTCCGCATTTGGTGTAACACTCAGGATCACCGCGTTGGAGGTGGCCGGGTTCCCGGTCACACAGGGTGTATTGGAGGTCAGGACGCAGGTCACGGTGTCGCCGTCGATGGGAGTATAGGTAAACAGGGTGCTGTTGCTTCCTGCGTTGGCACCGTTCACCTTCCACTGATAGGACGGAACGGTCCCCCCGTTGACCGGGGTGGCCGTGAAAGTGACCGGCGTATCCTGGCAAACGGCTGTTGAACTTCCTGTAATGGCAAGACTTACCGGGACTGTGTTACAGGTGCCCGTTACGGTTACTTCGTCGATGGCCCAGTACCACCCGTACGTTCCGGTATAATTCCATTTGAATTTCACCTGGGGTTGCCCGGCAAGGGCGCTGATCGCCTGGCTAAAGGTAGCCGGGTTGTCGGTGTTGGCCGAAAAGGTGCTGATAAGATTCCAGGTCGATCCGTTGTTCAGGCTGTAATAGACCTTGCCCGAAGATCCGGAATAGTACCGGAAATAATGCAGGAATCCAAGTGTCACGGAGGAATAGGCGGCCAGGTTAAATGTCGGGGAGACCAGGTCGGCATTCTGCGTATTTCCGCTTCCGTAAGCGTCACTGTTCAGGTAGGCGTAATTCCCGGTCAGGGCTGGCAGCGGGGAATAGCCGGTGATGGTGCCGAACTGCCAGATCTGCCCGTTGCCCGCGTTGTCGACCTGTGTCCAGCAGGAGGGAATGGCGGTTCCTGAAAAACTTTCGGAGTATGGCAACGTATTGTATGTGCAGTTGGTGACATGGATGTAGTTCGTTTTAACTTCCGCATCGGACCCGTTGGCATTGGTAGCCGTCAGCGTTACCGCATAGTACCCGAGAGCGCCGAACTGTACCTGAGGGTGCTGCGATGCTGCCGAGGTTCCTCCGGTATAGGTCACTGTCGGCGGACTGAATGACCAGTTCCATGCGTTGGGGGTGTGCGTCGAAAGGTCGGTAAAGGTGACCGTCTGACCCATTGTGGGAGTCACCGTGGAGGCAGAAAAGTTGGCCACCGGCGGATCGGGATCCACATAGCAACTGATGGCAGCTGCCCAACCCGTC
>CAYVVG010000084.1:0-14065 GCA_964455285.1 uncultured Prolixibacteraceae bacterium | reverse complement strand
AATCATACCCTCATCACCTGGTCGGATACGCACGGTGTGGAGGTAGGCTGGCCGAACTACCTGTTTTTTCACGATCAGGCAATTGTAAAAGGGGTTTCCTTCAATAGTACCGAAATTTCCCGGAATACCGGCTGGGCAATCACAGGGGGCTTTGCCGGGCTGCGGATCGACAGTTGCCATTTTCATCAAAACAGCGGGGGCGTCAATGTGGGCCTCGGCTGGCTGGACGTGGAAAATTCGAGTATCGAATATAACCAGGGTCCCGGGGTTTCGCTCGTAAATCAGCTGAACTATTTCTGGAAGCCTTCCTTCGTGCGAAACAGCATTATCAGGAACAATCTGCACCACGGAATTTATCTGGTCCCTGGCAACTATGCCCTTGCCGGACCCTATGGCCCGAGGTCGGAGATCTCAGGCAACATTGTTTCCGATAATACAGGTGAATTTGGAGCCGGGATCGCAGCCGAAAGAAACGTACTCGTGAGGGATAATTGGGTATTCGGGAACTATTCGGCCTTTTATGGCGGCGGAGTTTTCATGGTCGGGGGAGTACAACTGGTGAATAACAGGATCTTCAATAACATTGCAGCATACGGCGGGTCGGTCATGGTGGGCGACGGCAGGATCACAAACAACCTGATCTACAACAACAATTCAGGAATAGTGGGGGTATTCGATGTCAATGCGGTGATCTGCAATAATACGATCGTGAACAATGGAAACGGGATTTTTTTCATTGCTCCGGGCACCATGACCATCCGCAACAACATTTTGTGGAACGAGGGCGCTGAGATCAGCGCGGGCAGCAATATCGTTCACATCTCACGGTCCATTGTCCGGGGCGGAATGGGCAGCATTTACTCGACCAATTCCTTAAGCTCCGTGGAGAAAATCATGACCAGGAACCCTGACTTTGTCAATCCTGCCGGCTTTGCCGGAACCGGCAGCCTTCCTGCCGGCCTCGATTACGGTTTGAAACTGAGTTCCCCTGCTATAGATGCCATGCTCGACGACACTGCCGGATTATTCCTTCCTCCGGTCGATGTGTGTGCCCATGCCAGGATAAACAGGTCGCTGGATATCGGGGCACTGGAAAACCAGTCGGACACGATATATCCCTCCTTCCTGGAGGACGGCATCTCGTTGGATGGTTGCCTCGGAGGCTCTGCCTTCATGCATCTGCCCTACCGGGGAGAGAATTGCCAGTTCCTGTGGTCACACAACGACCAGGTGATCCCTGGCTCCACCGGTGACACCCTGTGGATCGAACCCATACAACCGTCTGACACAGGCAGGTATTCCTGTGTGATCTCCAACGGGACAGGCGCCGATACATCCGGTTACTGCCACCTCCGGATCTTCACCTCCCCGCCCGCCAACCTCCCTGCGATCTCAGGGCCGGATACCATTTATCATTTCCAGCACAGCATTCTATACACAGTGCCGGCAATGGACAGCATTACCGGCTGGGGCTGGATTGTTTCTGCCGGGCTGGAAAAACAGAGGCTGAGCGACACTTCGATCCTGCTCAGGGTCACCGACACGATCCAGACCGGAAGCCTGAAATTTTATGCCTTCAATCCTTGCGGTCCGGGCGCCGACACCGCGCAGATTGACCTGACCATCCTGCCGGCACCGGCCCTGGTTCATATCGAAGGATCTTCGGAATTCTGCTCAGGAACTGATTACCGGTGTGCCCCTCCCGGCATTTCTGTGACCGATCCTTTCGGTTACGACCTCGTTGAATGGCAGGTGCCCGCATGGTTCCTGTATGATTACCGCGGCATCAAATCCATTGCTGTACTTGAGGTTCAGCAACAGGGCGTGAGCGATACGATCTATGCACGATGGACCATCAACGGGTATGGAACGGGAGAGTGGACTCCCTATCCCATCACGGTTCATCCGGTTCCGGCAACTCCCGGGCCGGTTTTCGGGGCGGATTCCGTTGTACCGGGCAGCGTGGTGGCTTATCACATCGAATCAGTCCCTGATGCCACACACTACAGCTGGTCGGTACCTCCCGGCTTCACGATTGTGTCGGGCGCCCTGACCGATTCCATCACGGTTCAGGTGGATTCGTCGGCGCAGCCGGGAAGGATCAGGGTAAAGGCCCTCAATCCCTGCCATGAAAGCGGTTATTCTTCCGACACCGTGACCCTGTCACCGGTACCAGCTGAAATTCTGGTGATAAACGATTCGGCGGGTTCCGGAGAGGAAATGTGTTTTAATGCGGCTGGCTCTATTATAATTGCAGGGAACGGCACCACATTCACCGTATTGCCGGGTGGTTCGGCCGTGATGATCGCCGGAGAGAAAGTGCTGTATCGTTCGGGAACCCGCGTCGAACCCGGAGGCTACCTTCACGGACAGGTATTGCCGGGAGGGCCCTGGTGCATCCCGATGTCCCTGCCGGCAGGAGGGTTTCCTCCTGATGAAGATGGCTGTTATTCCGGGATGATCCGGCGGAGCCATGCGGATTTCGCGATCTATCCCAACCCCACTTCCGGCGTGTTCACGCTTGACCTCGATGCGGGCCCCATGGGAGTCCCTGTCCGGGTGCAATGTCTGAACCTTACAGGTTCCGTGATCCTGGAGATGGAGTGTTTAACGGGTCGCCGCTATGAATTGACGCTGGAAGACAAGGGACCGGGACTATACCTCCTGAAAGTGATCCATGCTGACCAAACAGGAATACAGAAGTTAATCCTGCACTAGCCGGTACTGAATCCATGCCTCTGATAACACGATAACCCGTTCCGACATGAACCGACTGTTTCTCCTGACAACTGCCATGCTCCTTGTTATAAAGGTAACCGCCCAGGTCGGCATCAACGGCGACGGCGCCCTGCCCGACCCTTCCGCCGGACTGGAAGTGAAATTTACCGACAAAGGCCTCCTGCCGCCTAGGATGACCACCCTCCAGCGCAACGGGATCCCCTCGCCTGCCCGGGGGCTGGTGATCTTCAACACCGATTGCAACGACTTGCAGGTATTCAACGGGACAGGATGGATTCCGGTGGGAAATACCGGTCACCTGGACACCCCCGGCCCCATAACGGGTAGCTCGGTACCCTGTGCAGGCTCGCTCGGCATCGTTTACTCGGTCGAGCCGGTTGCAGGCGCTGACGGGTATTCCTGGAACCTCCCTGCCGGTGCCGCTGTGGTTGCCGGACAGGGCACCCATTCGATCACGGCCAATATTGGCCTGGCCGGTGGACTGGTGTGTGTGACCGCGTACCAGGGGTGTGTGAAAAGCCCGATGCAGTGCATGCAGGCAAATACCGGTATGATAGCGCCTGTCTCAGTCTCTGTTGCTCCTTCGTTCAACCCTTGCTGTGCAGGAACCCTCGTCACATTTACCGCCGTGCCGGTGAATGGAGGGAACAGCCCCCTCTTCCAGTGGCATGTGAACGGAACGATGGCGGCAGGCGCTACGAACAGCACCTATGGATATGTTCCCTCCGACGGCGACACCATTACCTGCAATGTTACTTCGTCTCAGTTGTGCGCGACCAATAACCCTGCCACCTCCAATCCGGTGGTCATGGAGGTGATTCCCGTATCAACCCCCGGCGTGTCAATAACCGTCCCGGCCAACCCCTTCTGCGCGGGCACTGCGGCCACCTTTACGGCAACCCAGGTCAATGGGGGGACATCTCCTGCTTTCCAGTGGCTCCTAAACGGAATGATGATACCTGGCGCTACCAACAGCACATTTGATTATTTTCCTGCCAGCGGAGATATCGTGACCTGCCGGATGACCTCATCCCTGCCATGCCTTTCGGCCAACCCAGTTATGTCGAACACCATTGTCATGTCGGAGACTGTCACGCCGGCGGCACCGGTTTCGGCAGGGAATACATCCACCCAGACCCAGGTGGTTTGGAAATGGCACCCCGTTGCCGGAGCCACCGGTTATAAATGGAGTACGGTGAACTCCTATGCCACGGCAGTCAGCCTGGGCACCGACACGGCTAAAACCGAGACGGGTCTGGCCTGTGGCACCGCCTATACCCGGTACGTCTGGGCCTGGAACTCTTGCTTCAGTTCAGCGGTCACCACCCTTTCGCAGAGCACCTCCGCCTGCACATACCCCTGCGCCGCCAGCGTCACCGTCAACCATGTGGCGGGAGTGGTCGCCCCGGTGAACAAAACCGTCGTGTACGGAGGCGTGACAGGTGTGACGGGGGCACCGGCCAAATGCTGGATCACCGGCAACCTGGGAGCCGATCACACGGCCATTTCCGTGACCGATGCTTCGGAAGCTTCGGCCGGCTGGTACTGGCAGTTCAACCGGAAACAGGGGTACAAGCACGACGGATCCGCACCCAATCCCGGCTGGACGATCACCGGGATCAATGAGAATTCCGACTGGATATCCGCAAATGATCCCTGCACCCTCGAGATGGGAGCGATCTGGAGGATACCCACCTACACCGAATGGTTCAACGTGGACAACCTGGGGGGGTGGACCAACTATAACAGTGCATGGAATTCACCCCTGAAGCTGCATGCTTCCGGCTGCCTGGGATGGGCCGCCGGGGATCTTTACAGCAGGGGTTCGAGCGGGTATTTCTGGAGCAGCACCAGGGAGAGCAATTCCAACGGACACGGGATGACCATCTATTCCGGGGGAAGCTACCTCAACCCATACAACAAGGCATACGGTTTTCCGCTCCGATGCCTGCACGATTAATCTGCGTCACGACCTGATGAACTGATCCTTTACTGTCATGAATGTAATGCCATATTTGATCGCGGCGGCCGCGATCTTTGCCCTTGCCTACCGCTACTATTTTGGTTTCATTGCGGCGCGGGTGCTTGTCCTGGAAGATAAAACCCCGGCTCCCTCTCAACGGCTCTACGACGGGCAGAATTACTACCCGATGAGCAAGTGGGTGCTCTTCGGCCACCACTTTGCCGCCATCGCCGGTGCTGGTCCGCTGGTCGGTCCGGTGCTGGCCTGCCAGTTCGGCTATTTCCCCGGTTTCGTGTGGATGGTAGTGGGGGCCGTGCTGGCCGGATCGGTGCACGACATGATCATCCTCAGCGCTTCGGTCCGCCACGACGGGAAGTCACTGGCTGAGATCGCCCGGACAGAGATCGGAAAACTCTCCAGCGGGATCACCACATCGCTCTCGACCTTCCTGATCATCATCATCGCCATTGCAGGCCTTGGACTCGTGGTCGTCAACGCCCTGAGCGAGTCCTCGTGGGGACTCTTCACCATTGCATCCACCATCCCCATTGCCATCTTCATGGGAATATGGATGTTCCGGTTCCGGAAAGGAAAGATCGCGGAAGCCACTGTGATGGGAGTGATGCTTCTCTCCTCGGCGGTGATCTTCGGCAAGTATGTACCCGAGTCGGGCCTGGCATCCTGGTTCAGCTTTGATCACAAAACGCTGGCGCTGATGCTGGCCGGATACGGATTCTTTGCCTCCGTGTTGCCAGTCTGGCTCCTGCTCTCCCCCCGCGACTACCTCAGTTCGATCATGAAGCTGGGAGTCATCGCCATGCTGGCCGTGGGGATCATCATCGTGGCACCCAATTTCCGGATGCCTGCCTTTACACCCTTTATCCACGGGGGAGGTCCCATCATTCCCGGCACCCTCTTCCCCTATCTCTTCATCACCATCGCCTGCGGTGCCATCAGCGGTTTCCATGCCCTGATCAGTTCCGGCACCACCCCCAAGATGATCATGAAGGAATCGCATATCCGTCCGATCGCCGTGGGATCGATGCTGGCCGAGGGGATGGTCAGCATCATGGCACTGATCGCTGCCGCCAGCCTTCATCCGCTCGACTACTTCATGATCAACGTCGCTCCCGACAAACTGGCGCACATCCTTCCCCAATTGCATGCCATGGGTTTCACCACCAGTGAATTGCCCAAGTTAGCGGCCGAGGTGGGCGAGAACATAGCCGGCCGTACCGGGGGTGCGGTATCGCTGGCGGTGGGTATGGCCAGCATCTTTTCCTCCATCCCGGGACTGGAAAAGCTGATGTCGTACTGGTACCATTTTGCCATCATGTTCGAGGCCCTCTTCATCCTCACCACCATCGATGCCGGCACCAGGGTCGCCCGTTTCATTCTGCAGGAGTTGTTCGGAAAGGTGTACAAACCCTTCGGCAACACCACCTGGTTGCCCGGGAACCTGATCTGCAGCGGACTGGTCGTGCTTCTCTGGGGCTATTTTATCTATACGGGAAGCGTTTCCACCATCTGGCCGATGTTCGGCACCGCCAACCAACTCCTGGCCACCATCGCACTGGCCATTGGCACCTCCTACCTTGTAAACCGTGGAAAAGTCCGCTACGCCTGGGTCACGATCGTGCCCATGCTGTTCGTCGGCATCACCACCCTCACGGCCGGGATCATGAACATGAAAGGCATTTACCTCCCGCAGGTATCCGTTCCAGCCACCCGGTTCATCGGCGTTGTCAACCTCGGCCTTACCTCGGTGATCATCCTTTGCGTGGTGATCATCCTCTATGATGCCGTCCCGGGATGGCTCAGGGCCATGCGCAATACTGCCCGTTGATTATTTATACCCCTTTAACTGCCCGACCCGCAGGGAATCCTTCTGTTCAGGGGATAGTTTGCGTCGGTAATCGTACAGGGCATTCTCCCACTCGCCGTAAATGGCATTCGGCAACACAATGAATTTTCTGCCCCATTCCTCTTTCACCCGGTCCGTCTCCTCCCTCCTCTCCGGGATGCCTTTTTTCTCGAAAACAGCGAGAAAGTCGTTCAGGTTGTCGCCCAGCAACATGACCACCTGATGCGACTGCAGGATCCTCTGGCGCCGTGCCTCCTTTGAAGAGGTGCCGGCCTGGAAAAGCAGGTGCTCCGGATCGGCATCGGGAAGGTCAAGAAGCCGAAGGTTTTTGATCGTCGACATCACCTCCTGGGTGTCGCGGTTCGAGAGGTAGAAAACGGAAATGCCTTTGGCATGAACATTCCTTAAAAAACCGACGGCTCCCGGAAGTGCCGCTGCCTCATAGCGCCCGACCCATTCTTTCCATACGGGGCCGAAGTGGGTCTCGTTGCTGAGGATGGACTGGGCTTCGCCAGGACTGTTGTCGAGGATCGTCTCGTCGATGTCGGTGATGATGGCAAGGTTCCCCTTTCCGAGCTCGGATTCGGGGATCTCGTTGATGCGCAGCGTGGCGAAATTGAACGCCTGGTAGCACAAGGCCCGGTACTCGGCAGCGCTCTGGTGCCAAAGGACCGGCAATGTCTTGGGGTTACAGGGGTAGTCATTTGTGCTGACAGGTGCCGGCTGCTGGGCCGAAACAACAGAAGCAATAAGCAGGAACAGGGACAGGAGAGATGTTTTCATGAGGATTTGGGGGGCTTCCGGGTACAAAAATGGAACAACTTTAGGATTATAACTTTAGAAGATTTGTATGGTCAAGTTCTATGGTGAAGGAAGGCATTACCTTTTGATTATACAAGATTACATACATTACCGGACCTAATACAAAAAAATCTTTTATCTATATTACATCGTATTTCGAAAAGCACCATCGAGGACTGTTGTGAATTGCTTACATATTGTACCTTTGACATGAGTGACACCCTCCCTCCTGTTCTGGCCGTGTCCCTTCCCCCGACCTGCCTCCTGAACCTTATTTCCCTCTTAAAACCTTGGTAGAAAAATGGCAACACGGATATCCTCTGACCTTATTACCTTATTGTGGATTCGTGTTTTCATTATCCTGGTCCTTCCGTCTGGTCGGATCAATAAGGTAATAAGGTTTAAAGATCCCGGGTCGGGCTTTTCTACTAAGGTTTTAAAGGGACAGGAATAAGGTTTTTGCGACTTTATTGAACGTTGAAAAGGAAAGGGTTGTCCACACGTCCACTCGTCTATACGTTCACACGTCCGAGAGCGTGGTACATCGCAGCAAATGCCAGCGAGATCCACAGGATCGCCGGGAATACCCCCACGATGAGCAGGATGATCCCTCCGAGGATCACCAGGAAACTCACCATCGCCATGCCGAAGATCGTCCAGGAGTATCCCCCTGTCATGCTCCAGCTGGTGCGGACTGCCTCGACTGCCTCCAGCTTTTTCTCCATGACCAGGTACGACACCTGGGAAAGCCGGCAGGCAAAGATGATCCCCGGAACGATCAGCATGACAAACCCGATCGCCACCACGACCCCGACGAGGATCGTTGCGAGCATGATCTGCAGGGTCTGCCGGTAGGCATCGAACATCTCCTGTACCTTGAATGACTCGCCACGCACCGCGCGAAGGCAGAGCCAGTTCGCCCCGTACCCCAGCGGTGCCATGATGATGAGGGCGTAGGCCGCATTGAACAGACTGAAGAAAATATAGCCGAATGAGTGTTCGTCGGCAAAGGCGTCAATCAGCCCCATCGGCAGGCTGAACAGGATCTGGATCCCCATCATGAGGATCATCTCGGGGAAATAACGCTTCAGGGTTTCCCATGCATGCCCGAAAGTGGAGGAAATCCCGGGATGGATGCCGACTGCCGGACCGGCGGCGGGGGTCTGATCTGCTACCATGATACAGGATATTTTTCAAGCGTAAATATATAAAATAAACGGGTTTATTCATAGCGGTCGGCTGATGATGACAGGCAGGGTAGTTCCGTTGATTTCCGGGTTTAACCGGAACCGGCTTGAAGGATATTTCATGACGGTTCTTTCCCCTTCCGGTACATGGAGGAAGCGTGCCTGAAATCCTGTTATCATATGAAATTCATTGATCTGTCTTCGCGATTGACTTCTGTTAAATTAAGTTAAGATTTGCGAAATTCTAAAAATGTGCCGTATCTTTACATGGATTTAATCTAAATTAAATTAAGGAATATCCATTGCAATTCTATTGGAATTAACTGATTTTTAATCATAAACACAAGACGATGAAAAAATATTTCCTCCTGTTTGCGATGATTTTCTTCGCTTTGCAGCATCTTGCCGCCACCAATGTCTCCGGTGTCATTTCCACCAATACAACCTGGAATCTGGCAGGAAGCCCTTACATTGTCACCTCTTTCATCACCATAAACAATGGTGTAACCCTGACTGTTCAATCGGGTGTGACGGTAAAGTTCGCCGATGCCCAGTATATGCTGGTCTATGGCACACTGGATGCCACTGGTGCAACGTTCACTTCCAACAATGCAAGCCCGGCTCCGGGAATATGGTCATACATCCAGACAGGCGGCGCCGTTCCGACCGATATCGGAACGGTCATCATGAATGGATGCCAGGTGCTTTATGCTGCCTCTTTCAACGTGTACAGGGGACAAGCCACCCTCACCAATACAGACCTGCTGAATTTCAACAGCAACGGGGTGGATGTGCAGGCGAACTGCCGGTTCAAAATGACAGGAGGCAGCATCAACACCAGCAGCCCTGTGGCCGCAGCCACAGGCTATGCCATCGGCGGCTACAGCAAATCGATGGACACCATATCGGGTGTGACCATCCAGCATTTTCAATATGGCCTGTACATGCGGCTGAATTCCGTTTTTGACCTCACGAACTGCATCATCACCAGCTGTACCTGGCCGATCTATTACCAGGCCTCCGCCGACCTGACGCTCCATGGGGTCAACACCCTGACAGGAAACACAAATTCGCTGGTCAACCTGGCGTTTACAAACATGACAGACACCCTCGTCCTCCCCACCGTCAGCCTTCCTTACTACCTGCCTTCCGCAATGACAGTCCAGCACGGCGGATGGCTGACACTGCAGACAGGGAACACAATGAGGATCGGCAACGGCCAGTACCTGTTTGTTTACGGCAGGCTGGATGCCACCTCTTCAACTTTCACGTCAAACAATGCGGTTCCGGCCCCAGGCGACTGGGCCTATATCCAGGTGGGGTCGGG
Source organism: uncultured Prolixibacteraceae bacterium (assembly GCA_964455285.1). GTDB lineage: Bacteria > Bacteroidota > Bacteroidia > Bacteroidales > FEN-979 > CAIVAT01. Next base: position 4,184 of record CAYVVG010000084.1, on the reverse strand, counting down.
AACGGTTGCCGACTCGGGTCGGGTCACGCTCAATTCGTGCCAGATTCAATATGCCCAGCAACTTTATGTGGTGAACGGAAAGGCCTCCCTTACAAATTCCAACCTGCAGAATTTCTATAGCTACGGCGCACAAGTAAATACCCGGGGGATTTTTAACATGACCGGCGGATCCATCAATACCACCAGTTCCTGGGCCTCGACCAGCGGCAGTTGCCTGCTTGCCAATGCCGGTACGCGTTCAACTCTATCAGGGGTCACCTTGCAGAATACCTTTTACGGGATCTATCTTGCGGGCAATGCGGCGGTGGATATCACCAATATAAATATAACCGGCTGCAAATGGCCGGTCTGGTATTCGGGTTCGGCCGATCTTACCGTCCACGGTACCAACCTGTTTGCCGGCAATGTCAATACCGCTGTCAATATGGGATTTGCCTCCTTCTCGGATACGTTGATCCTGCCGGTTCTGACCATCCCCTATTATTTTCCGTCGGGAATGACGATCGCCTCCGGAGGACGGATGGTGATTGGTTCGAACAACATCCTGAAGTTTCAGCTCGGTTATTCACTGGATGTGAACGGAGCGCTGGCCGCCAATGCCAACCCGGGCGAAGGTATTTTTTTTACATCCTACAGGGACGATAACTGGGGCGGCGACACGAACAACGACGGGACTACCACAGCCCCCGCCCAAAGCAACTGGTATGGAGTGAGGTTCAATGATCCGAGCAACGACGCCACCTGCCTCATGCGCCGCTGCAAACTGCGTTATGCGGGCGCCGGCAATACCGGTGGTATTTCCATGTTCAATGCCAGCCCTACCATTGACCAGTGCGATCTTTCGAACAACTACTATGGCGTCTACATGCAATATGCCTCAAGTCCGGTGTTCTCCGGCAATACGATCGGTTCCAGCCAGTTTACACCCATCGCCATGTCATTCGAAGCGAATCCCACCATGCCCAATAATGTTTTGTCCTTTTCCGATAATGCATATGATGCCATCGGGCTTCTCGGCGGAACCCTGACAGCCAATGCAACCGTCATCAAACGATCGGTGACCACCGTTCAGAACATCACCTACCTGATGCTGGACCAGATCGTGATCCCTGCAGGCAAAACATTGACAATCAATAAGGGAATCGTGATCAAATCCTTCTCCTATGCCCACAGGTTCATCGTCGACGGCACCCTGAATGCGATCGCCACCGCCGACAGCATGATCACATTCACCTCGGCAAAGGATGACAACTACGGAAACCCGGGAGATTGCAACAAAGACGGGACCATCACATCACCTGCTATCGGCGACTGGGGCGGGATCATCTTTGATCCCGGAGGAGCGGGTACCCTGAACTACTGCCGCATTAAGTACGCGACCAACTGGAATTACTATTTTTCCACGTGCAGCACTACGGAATACATGAATGACGCGGGGGTCGGCATGATCGATGCCAGTCCGACCATCTCCAACTGCGAGTTCAAGGATCTGCATTACGGGATATCCTGTTACCGCGTATCCAACCCGGTCATTTCAAACAACAGCATGATCAACATCACCTATACTCCGTTCAATATCTCCGGTTCGTCCGATCCTGTTTTTACCGGGAATACATTTACCAATGTAACCTGGAGGGCCATCGGGCTGCTGGGTGGCTATGTATGCCAGAACGGAACCATCAAGAAGCGCGATGTTGCCGGGTACACGAACATTACCTACGTTCTGCTTGCCGACATGACGGTAAAAAGCGGGACAAATGTCAATGTGCAACCCGGTGTGGTCATCAAAGTAAATGGCTGCAACCTGTATGTGGATGGCGGATTCAAAACCGACGGGTTGACAGGCCAGAAGGTAATTTTCACCAGCCTTAAGGATGACAATGAGGGAAATCCATTCGACACAAACGGCGATGGCAACGCTACTGCTCCTGCCTCCGGAAACTGGGGGAATATAAAATTCAGGGCAACCAGCGACGACAGCTACTGCAAAATAAATTATACCACCGTGAAGTACAGCGGAAATACCGGCGAAGGCGGGATCGCCTTTGAAAATGCAGGCGGCCAGATAAATTTTTCGACGATCACCGACAGTTACTATTACGGTGTTTATTGTAACGGAAATTCGACTCCCATCATTGACAACCTGGTCATTCAGAATTGCCGCCTGGATCCGATTGCAATGTCGCTGTTGTCGAATCCGGCCTTCACCAACATCACGTTTTCGGCCAACGGAAGCAAGGCCATCAAGATCATCGAGGGAACGCTCTCATCCGATGCAACCCTTGCCACACGGAATGTTGCCGGAATAAACAACATCGCCTATGTCATCACCAACCTGACCATTTCCTCCAATGCCAAACTGACGATACAACCCGGAGTGGTCATCAAATTCAACGTCTATTATGCCAATATCAATGTTTTGGGGCATTTGATCGCCAAAGGTCTTGCCGGAAATAAAATATACTTCACCTCCTATGCCGACGATTCGAAGGGGGGGGATTCAAACAACGACGGCAATGCAACAGGACCCAGTCGCGGAGACTGGGGCTATTACAACGGGGGGATACTGATCACCAATCATTCCGGCGACAGTCTGGTCCATTGTGAAATTTCATACCCCTACCAGGGGATCTATTTCACCAATGCGCACGCGCTGGTCGATAACTGCCTGATTCAGCAGGTGTCTGATTGCGGAATTGATATTTATGGCGCTTCCAATCCGGTCATCAGCAATTGCCAGTTCAACAACATTCAGAACTCCCCGATCAAATTAAGCATGTTTTCGAATCCGACTTTTTCAAGCTGCTCATCCCTTAACGTCGGAAGGATGGCTTTAACGGTGCGGGCCGAGACCTATTCACAAAGTGCCACCATCCCCATCCGGGATTTCGGAGGGTACACAAACATCACGTATTACATGGAGGGGACCTGTACCATCAATTCAGGCACAACCATCACAATTCCGGCCTCTGTCGCATTTAAATCAAACGGTGCAAACGGATTCACCGTTAACGGCAGGTTAAATATCCTGGGAACCTCAGCCAACAGGGTCAGGTTCACCGATTACCGGGATGATCTTGTCGGCAATCCTCCCGACATGAACCAGGACGGATCCGCCACCTCGCCGCCTGCCTGCTGCTGGGGGGGCACCTGGATTACCTTTAATGATGTTTCCAATGATTCAAGCATGATCCAGTACACGAACTTCAAATATGGCAGTGTGGGTATTGGCATGACATCCGCATCGCCTAAAATTGACCGGGTTATTTTCAGGTCGTTGACATATGGTGTTGACCTGAACGGGGTTTCGCAGCCAAGTTTAACCAACTCTCAGTTCCAGGATCTTCAGTTTTATCCGATGCAGATATCCCTTGTGTCGTTTCCTGCATCAATCGCAGGGAATACAATTTCCGGCACGACGTACAAGACCATCAAAGTCAGAAATGAAACGCTGACGCAGGATGTCACCCTGGCCAAACAATCTTTTGGAGGGGTTCCCAACATCGCATACCTGTTCGGATCCTACACTGTCGGTACAGGCGCCACCCTGACCATCAATCCCGGTGTGGTATGCAAATTCGGCTCAGGGGGAGGGATCACCGTCAACAAAGGCCTGATCGCGGAAGGAGGTTTCAGGGCTGACAGCAACATTGTATTTACCGATATCAGGGATGATTTTTACGGGGGCGATTCCAATTCCGATTCCGCGGCAACCTCCCCAGCCATCGGAGGCTGGAACTCGATCGCCTTCAGCGACCAGGCGTTGGATCCTTTTTGCCGCCTGAAACATTGCATCGTGAAGTACACCAATTATGGCATCAACACCACGAGTGCCAGTCCGACCGTCACTTACACCACGGTTGCGAACAACTATTACGGAGTTTATGCCACAGCGGCCTCTAACCCTGTGTTCAACTACTGTGACTTCGACAACAATTATTACTGGTCGGTAAACAATGTCAATAAATCCTTCGTCATCGATGCCACCAACTGCTGGTGGGGAAGCAACCTCGGCCCGATCCAGACAAATTCCCAGGGAAACGGCACCAGTGTGCAGGAACTGATCACCACTTCCGTGAATTACCTTCCGTTCAGAACCTCCGGAGCCACCAATCCCATCATGGGGGATGTAAGCCTGAACGGGATCGTCCAGGCCTACGACGCCTCACTGGTTCTGCAGCATG
>CAYVVG010000083.1:0-14416 GCA_964455285.1 uncultured Prolixibacteraceae bacterium | reverse complement strand
CTCCCCAAACAGGGAGGGGCATCAGCACCCCACCCCGGCCTTCGGCCACCCCTCCCCAAACAGGGAGGGGCATCAGTACATCATCACTGCACCGCCCGTGATACCTGGATGAACGAAACCTCGACATCGCCACCCTGCGGGTAGAGGCTGATCCAGTTGTTATCTTCCCGCGACCACAGGTCCTGGTCACGGACACTGACCAGCCTTTCATTCATTTTCCCATCGACCGACAGGTTTCGCATCACCACACCCCCGTTTGCCTGTTTGCCTTTCCCGTAACGCATCAGCACGTTGAAGGACTTTCCCGACAGGTTGCGGATGCGGATGTAGAGGAAATTGTTCTTTCGCGAAGCCACGTTGACGGGCGTGAAGGTAAACTGCTTTTCGTTGTTGGAGGTGATGGTCGTGGGCGTTTTAAGGACATCGACGATGGCGTTCTCTTCGATGGTGCGGCGGATCTTCAGGATCATCTCACGCGGGTATTTCTCCATCGGAAGCAGGTTGGCGGCTTCGGTATAGGCATCGACCGCCTTGTCGAATTCGTAGGTGTTGTAAAAGCGGTCGCCGTCAGCCACGGCCTTGTCATACCCCGCCTTGTTGGCACGGTAGAGGCTGTCGATCCGTGCCGTAGCCATTGCGATCCGCTGTTTCGGGTAGGCTTCGGAGGGAAAGACATTCAGCGCCTGCTGGTACACCTCTTTTGCACGAGGGTAATCTTTACCACTGAAGGACCGGTCGGCGTCGGTAATGAGGTTCTCGTAATATTTCTGCTTGCCCAGCAGTTCTTCCAGCGCTTTATCTATCTCCGCCAGCTTTTCCCGGGGATAGGAGGCTTGCGGTTTCATGTCGAGTGCCCGCTGATATTCGGGCTTCGCCGCATCATATTTCTTCTGTGCCAGCAGGTTGTCGGCTGTTGCCAGCACCCCCCGGTACGCCTCTTCGCGGGCTTTGATCTCCGCCAGCAGGGCATCGATCTCCCCGATCTTTTCCTTCGGGTATTTTTCCTCCGGTTTCAACCCCTGGGCATTCGTGTACTCCGTCCGGGCCGCCTCCAGTGAGCGGTCGGCCAGCAACTGATCCGCTTTGGCCAGGGAAGCCTGGTACCTATCGTCCAACGCTTTTTGCCTGGCCATGGCTTCGAGCACGGCATCGATCTCGGTGATCTTCGTCTTCGGATATGCATCCGACGGCTTGATCTTACCTGCCTCCACATAGGCCCGCCTGGCCTCGTCGTAGGATTTTGCCAGCAACAGCCGGTCGGCTTCGGCAATGGCTGCAACATACCTTTCGTCGATCGCCTTCAGTCTTTCCGCTTCGGCCATGATTCCACCAATCTCCGACAGCCTGGTTTTCGGATAGGATTCTGCCGGCTTGAGCGACAGTGCCTTTTCATAAGAAGCTTTGGCCTCGGGGTACGATTTTTCCGAAAATGACCGGTCGGCAGCGGCAACCGTGCCGGAGTATTCTTCGTCCAGTGCTTTCAGCCGTGCGATCTCTGCCAGGGTGACGCCGATCTCCGCGATCTTTGTCTTCGGGTATTCCTCGGCCGGTTTCAATCCGGCTGCCGTTGTATAGGAGATCTTAGCCTGCTCATAGGACCTGGCGGCCAACAGCCGGTCACCTTCCGCCACCGTGGCAGCATATTTCTCATCCAGTACCCGGGCGGCTTCGAGATCGGCCAGAGTCCGGCCGATCTCCGCTATCTTCTCCTTCGGATAGGCTTCACCGGGCTTCAGCTCCAGCGCCTGCTGATAACCTGTGCGGGCCTGTACATACTCTCTGGCCACCCATTGCCTGTCGGCGGCAGCAATGAAACCTGCGTACTTTTCATCCAGCGCCCGGGCAGCGGCCAGCGCCTCGAGGGCTGCGTCGATCTCCGAAATCTTCTTCTTCGGATAGGATTCTTCCGGCTTGAGAGATAATGCTTCGGTGTAAGCCTCCCTGGCCGGGGAGTAAGATTTCTGTTCCAGCAACTGATCCCCGTTCTTCACAGCAGCCGCATACCGGTCATCACGATCCCTGATCGCTGCCAGTTCTGCCAGTTTCCTGTCGATCTCGGCCATCTTGTCTTTTGGGTACTGTTCTTCCGGTTTGCGCTGCAGGGCCGACTGAAATTTCGATTTAGCGGCTTCATAGGCTTTATCGCCAAAAAGCTTATCTCCCTCGCTCACCAGGGCGGCATATTCTTCGTTCAAGGCCTTCAGCTGTGCGAGTTCCGCCAGGACGGCATCGATCTCACCGATCTTTTTCTTCGGATACGACTCGGCGGGTTTCAACTCAGCGGCTTTCAGGTACTGCAGTCTTGCCGGTTCATAGGCTTTGGCCGACAGTTGGTCATCGCCCGCGGCGATGGCAGTCTTATACCGTTCATCCAGGGCTTTCATTGCATCGAGTTCGGCCAGGATCCGGTCGATCTCCGCCACCTTCTCTTTCGGGTATGGCTCACCGGGTTTGACGCCGAGCGCCTGTTCATAGGCCGGCCTTGCCTGCAGGTAATCCTTGGCAGCCAACAACTTATCAGCGCCGGCAAGGATCCCCGCGTATTTTTCATCCAGCGCTTTGGCTGCTGCCATGGTCTCGAGAGCCGAGTCGATCGAGGCTATCTTCTCCTGCGGGTAAACTTCGCCGGGTTTCAGGGCCAGTGCCTCCTGGAAAGCTGCTTTCGCGGGCAGATAGGATTTTCCCGATAGAAGTCCTTCTCCCTTTTTTATGGCCGCCAGATAACTGTTTTCCCTGTCTCTGAGGGCAGACAGGGCGGCATCGATCTCGGCGATCTTCTTCTTCGGGTAGGCTTCGGATGGTTTAAGCCCGGAAGCGTTCATGTATTCGAACCGGGCAGGGTCATACGATTTCAGCGCCAGAAGGCTGTCGCCTTTTCCGATCATGGCCCGGTAGTTCTCCTCCAGGCTTCGTTTCTCCGCATCTACGGCGGCCAGCGCCTGGTCGATCGCCGCTATCTTTGTCGCGGGGTAACTTTCTCCCGGCTTGAGTGCAGCGGCTTTCGAATATTCGGCACGGGCAAGGGTCCACGATCTTTCGGCAAAGAGCTTGTCAGCCCTGGCGATCACGCCCTGGTACTGAGAATCGAGCTTTTTCAGCCTTTCCATCTCACCGATCAGGTCGTCGATCTCACGGATACGGTTTTTGGGATAGATTTCTTCAGGCTTCATTTTCAGAGCATTCTGAAATTCTGCCTTGGAAGCCAGGTAAGCTTTTTCCAGGAAAAGGCTGTCGGCCCTGCCAAGGGAATTGGCGTATCTGGCATCGGCCGCTTTGTGTGCGGCCTCCGCAGCCAGCAACTTATCGACTTCCGCCAGTTTGTTTTTCGGGTAACTCTCTGCCGGTTTCATGTCGAGGGCCGCACGGTAGTGGCTCCGGGCCAGTTCGAGGATCCGGCCGGCCAGCGCCCTGTCACCGTCGTCAAGAGCCTGTTTGTACCTCTCCTCCTTGTCCTTCAGGGCATTGGCAATAAGACCGTCAATCTCGGCTGTCTTGTCCTTTGGGTACTGTTCTGCCGGTTTCAGGTTCGCCGCCCTGACGTATTCGGCCCGGGCAGGTTCCAGCTGCCGGTCGGCCAAAAGTTTATCCGCTCCGGCAATCGTCCTTGCATACTGCTCGTCCAGCGCCCGTGCCATGGCAGCCTCCTGGCCGGTCAGCATCCGGTCGGCTTTGGCGATCATCTCTTTCGGGTAATTCTCGGCTGGCTTGGCGGCCGAGGCAGCCAGGTAATTTTCCCTTGCTTTCAGATATTGCTTATCGATATAAAAGCTGTCGGCCAGGGCGACATACCGTTCATAATCGGCCTGGGCCTTGGCAATGCGGGCGATCAATGCCTCAGCTTCCCGGATGCGGTCCCTGGGATAGAGTTGTTCCGGCTTGACCTTCAGCGCCTCCCGGTACGACCGGATGGATTCGGTGTACAGCTTCCCGGAGAACGACAGGTCGGCCTCTGCGATTGCCTTCCCATAGGCTTCATCCCTGGCTTTTTGTTCGGCAATAAGGGTTTCCAGTTCGGTCGTCCTGTCCTGCGGATATTTTTCGCCGGGCTTGATACTCAACGCTTTCCTGTAGTCGAGTAATGCACCCTGCCAGTTTTTCGCGTTGTAGGCTTTGTCGGCGTTAACGATGGCTTTGCCGTACTCTTCCTCCCTGACTTTGCGGTCGACCTTACGTTTCAGGATCTCGTTGATGCGGTTTTTCGGGTAGGGGTCTGAGGGCAGCAGTTTGCCTGCATTCTCATATTCAGCCAGCGCCCGGTCATAGTCGCCTGCCTGGAAAAGTTTGTCGGCCGCCGAGATGGCCACGTCGAAAAGGATATTCTGGGCTTTTTGAGAACGAAGCAACTCCATGGTCCTCTGAAGCTTTTCTTTGGCCGCTTCGCTGGAGGGATTCTGCGAGACAGCCATCTGGTACGATGCTTTGGCGTTCAGGTAATCGCCCGATTTGAAGTAGGCATCGCCCTTGCTGAGGTACTGCCGGGCAAGGGTGGTATCGGCAGCCGCTTCAACACGGGTGCCCGGCTCCGCTGTGTCGAAGGTCCAGACCGGCCGGGCGACAGCCAGGATCGCCAGGGCCAGGGCGGGAAGGGCAACAGATGACAGGAGGGACAGGGAGGATCGTGAGGATAATATTTTCATGCCTGGTACGGTAGATTCGGGTATGTGTTTTACTGACAAGAAATAACGCAGATTTTCCTGAATAATTTTACCGTTGATGCAGAACCATGTTTCCGTCTTTCATGGTCAGCCGGCGGTCGGCCATTGCGGCCAGTTCAAGGTTATGGGTGACGATGACGTAGGTTTGATGAAACCGTTCGCGAAGATCGAAGAAAAGTCTGTGAAGTTCAATGGCCGAAGCGGAATCAAGGTTTCCCGATGGCTCGTCGGCCAGTATCACATCGGGCCGGTTGACCAGGGCACGGGCCACGGCGACCCGTTGCTGTTCTCCGCCCGACAGGGCGGCAGGTTTGTGCCCGGCACGATCCGAGAGGTTCATCACCTCAAGCAGTTCCCGGGCCCGTGCGACAGCCTCGTTTTTCCCGTCCCCTGCAATGAAGGCCGGAATGCAGATGTTCTCGAGGGCGGTGAACTCTGGCAGGAGGTGGTGGAACTGAAAGACAAAGCCGATATGACGGTTGCGGAATTCCGACAGCTTTCGCTCCGACAACTCATTTACTTTCAAACCGTTCACCTCTACCGACCCGCTGTCGGCCCTGTCCAGGGCGCCCAGGATATGCAACAGGGTCGATTTTCCTGCGCCGGAAGAGCCCACGATCGAAATGATCTCTCCCTGTGCCACATCCAGGGAGATCCCTTTGAGGACCTTCAGGGGGCCAAACGATTTATGGATGTCGTGAGCGCGGATCATGGATCGGGATGACCGGCAAAGTTAAGAAATTGGAAAACTTGGGACAGGCTTTTTTGTAAATCCGATCCAAACTGCTACTTTTGGAGAACGATATAAAACGTATCCGCATATGAACCTACACGAATACCAGAGCAAGGCGATCCTTAAACATTATGGGGTGGCGATACCCGAAGGCGCGCTGGCCCATACGGAGCAGGAGGCGGTAAAAGCCGCCGAATACCTGCAGAGCACCACCGGCAGCGACAGGTTCGTGATCAAAGCGCAGGTTCACGCGGGCGGCCGGGGGAAAGGCGGTGGGGTGAAGGTGGCCCGGTCGATCGACGAAGTGCGCATGTATGCGACCCAGATCATCGGAATGAGGCTGGTCACTCCCCAGACGAGCCAGGAAGGCAAACTGGTCAGAAAAGTCTATGTCGAGCAGAACATCTATTATCCCGGTCCGTCGGAGCCCTCTGAAATATACATGAGCATCCTTCTCAACCGGCAGAAAGGACACATCGTGATGATGTACTCCCCCCGCGGTGGGATGGATATCGAAGCGGTGGCTGAAGAGACCCCCGAACTGATCTTCACCGAAGAGATCGACCCCAAGATCGGACTTCAGGCATTCCAGGCTCGAAAAGTGGCATTCAACCTGGGGCTGACCGACGAAGCATACAAAAACATGGTGAAGTTCGTTGCCGGCATATACCGGGCCTATGAAGGGAGCGACGCCTCACTGATCGAGGTCAATCCTGTGTTCAAGACCTCCGACAACAAAATCCTGGCCGCCGATGCCAAGATCGTCATTGATAATAATGCCCTGTTCCGGCATCCCGACATAGCCGCCATGCGCGACCTCGACGAAGAGGATCCCATCGAAGTCGAAGCCACCCGGCATGACCTGAACTATGTCAAGCTGAATGGGAACGTGGGTTGTATGGTAAATGGCGCCGGGTTGGCCATGGCCACCATGGATATCATCAAGTTATCCGGAGGCGATCCGGCCAACTTCCTTGATGTCGGCGGTTCGGCCAATGCCAAACGGGTGGAGGAAGGGTTCCGGATCATCCTGAAGGATCCGGCCGTCAAGGCAATCCTGGTCAACATCTTCGGAGGGATCGTCAGGTGCGACCGCGTCGCCCAGGGCGTTGTCGATGCCTACCGGAATATCGGCGAGATCAACATCCCCATCATCGTCCGGTTGCAAGGAACGAATGCCGAGGAGGGAAAGAAACTGATCGATGAGTCGGGGCTGAAAGTCCATTCGGCCATCACCCTCGAGGAGGCCGCACACCTCGTTACGGAAGTGCTGCAGTAAATCTGACCTGCATCTCTTTCTCATACAGAAACTTGCGTATCCTGTCAAGATCCTCGGCCGACGCCGTTCCAAACCGGAATCCCGCCGGAACGTCGCCCATCAGAATCGTCGCGTTACCCGGGTAAAACCGGTCGAGATATTCCAGCAAACTCTCTTCATCGGCGACGGGCCGGTTCCCGAAGGCGGTCTTCAGGAACTGCAGGATCCGCAACCCGTCGAACTTTTCGTGAAATGCCCTGACAAACCGCGGGTAACTCGTGTGGTTCACCCTCAGGGGATGGAATGGGTCCGCTTCGCGGAACACCTCTGCCAGGAAACGGGTCACCGCGTTATCAGGCGTTTTCCGGTAAATCTCCGGGAGCATCCGGTAGGTATCGCCCACCTCATCGAAGAGTTCCACGGGATAGATCGGGTAGCTCGACCAGTCCCCCTCCGCACCCCGGATCATTGCCGGGCCCGTGCCGAAAAAGACGCGGTCGGAAAACCTTGCTTCGGGGTACACAGGCTCGTCGTTCCAGAGTAAGAGGGATCCGTATTTTCTCAGTTTCTGCAGAAAATAAAAATCCTCGCCGCTCATCTTCGGCGTGATCCCGCCGATGGCGCGGCAGGCGGTGGCCCTGACGGCCATGGCCGAACCAAGTGCGGTGAAAGTGTATGGAGATCCCACCCGGGCCATGTTTAAAAAATAGTGGCGCATATAGATCTCGTATCGGAGAATGGCCCTGGCTGCGGATGGATCCTCCGGCACGGGGTGGAAATAGGGCACCGACATGGCCACCGCCCGCGGGTGACGGTGAAAATTGCGGGCGACCGATCCCAGGTATTCTTCTCCGAAAACGGTGTCGGCATCGAGGCTGACGATGACCTCCGGCCCTCCCGCATCGTGAAGTATCCTGTCCATCACCGCCTTGCGGGCATACCCCACCCCATGCCTGCCTCCGGTCCACCCGCGACCCTGACTGGTGCGATCGATCACCGTCACGGGAAAGCCATGTTCCCGCGATAACAGCTGTAAACTTTCGGCGTTGTGCCGGCAAACTGTCGATTTCTGCGGCACATGATGCCACGCATCCGGCTGGTTCACACAGGCGTACAAACGAAATCGGGTATAATGCTGCCGCGACAGGCATTCCAGCAGCCTCCCCAGGGTATCCGGCTCATCCATCACCGGCAGGGCAAGGCACAAAAAAGGAAGTTCCGGTGAGGAACCCGGGTTAACGGTCGATGCCGAGTTTGTCGAAGAGTCCATCGTCCTGCGCCACCTCGATCGCCTTCAGCACTTCGTCGTCCGACTGGTTGATAATGGTGTACAACTCGGTCATATCCCAGAGTTTCTGCGCGATGAGCCCCTTCAACTGAGACTTGATCAACCGCTCGGAGAGTGCGTACTGCTTTTCATCCATTTTGACACCCTCCTTCCCGGCGTACTCGAAGAAAACCTTCATGAAGGCATCGTCCATAGGGAACTGCTGTTCATAGATCCGGAAGAGCGGGTAGGTGGCTTTAAGCGTTTTCCGCTCGCGGTCCACATAATCTCCCACGAAGCTGTTGATCACATTTTTCCTCCTGAGTTCCATGTAATAATCGGTCACCGGGGTCGAATCCCATGGAATAAACACATCGGGCATGATGCCTCCGCCACCATACACAACCCTCTTTTTCGATGTGTAGTAGCGCAGCGAATCCGGGAACTTGATGCTATCGTGATGGATCAGCTCACCATGTTTCACCCGGTTGCTGAAATCCTGGTAGTACTTGTCGTTACCCTCGCCGTAGGGCTTCTGGATGCATTTCCCCGATGGATTGTAGTAACGGGCAGTGGTGAGCCGGACCTGCGAACTGTCGGGAAGCTGGAATGGCCTCTGTACCAGTCCCTTACCAAATGACCGGCGCCCGACGATGATGCCTCGGTCCCAGTCCTGCACGGCGCCGGATACGATTTCGCTGGCCGATGCCGAGTTTTCATTGATCATGATCACGAGCTTTCCGTGTTCGAACATCCCCCTGGCAGTCGAGAAGTAATCCTCTTTCGGAGCGTTCCTGCCCTGGGTGTATACGATGAGTTTTCCGGCGTCAAGGAACTCATCCGACAGTTCGATGGATGTGCCCATGTAGCCGCCTGAATTGTTGCGCAGGTCGAGGATCAGGCTCTGCATTCCTTCCGAGATCAGCCGCCTGGCAGCCTCGCTGAACTCCTGCATGGAATTCTGCGCGAACTTGTTCAGGTTGATGTACCCGAGTCCGGGACGGATCATATACGCTGCATCGATGCTGTTGATGGGGATCTTGTCGCGGGTGATGATAAAATCGATCAGGTCTTTCTTCCCCTTCCTGAAGATGGACACACCGACCTTCGTGCCCCGCTTGCCGCGCAGATGGTCGAGAACGAACTGGTTGGTGATCTTTTTGCCAGTCACACCCTCTCCGTCGATCTTCACGATCTTGTCGCCCGACATGATGCCCAGTTTTTCTGAAGGACCTCCCGGTATGGCGTGAACCACCGAGATGGTATCGCGCAGGATCTCGAACTGCACCCCGATGCCGTCGAAATTCCCTTCGAGGGGCTCGTTCGCCTTTTTAACATCTTTCTTCGAGATGTACACCGAATGGGGGTCCAGCTCCTTGAGCGTCTCCACGATGGCTTTTTCCACCAGCCTGGCTTCGTTGATGGTATCCACATATGCGAAGTTGATGAGTTGCATGGCTGCCTGGTACTTCCGGATGCCGGCATTGGGGTCGGGACGGGTACTCTGGGCACTGACCATCAGTGCGGAGATCAGCAGGAAAAACATCAGGGCCTGGGTTCGCAGGAGACGCTGGGCAAACGACGGATTCATTGTAAAAGACTTATTTGATTAGCGTTAGGGACGGCAAAGGTACTTTTATTTTACCAGACCGGATCGGCGGTCTGATTAATTAACTACTTTTATCGGAAATTAGTGTCTTTGCGTGGCCGACGAGGAAAAACTTAAGATCTTCCGCAGCATCCGGTCCCCGGTCATACTGGTCCTGATCATCTGGGCCGTCAAACTGGCGGACATCGTCCTCGATCTTGACCTGAACCGGTTCGGGCTTTATCCTTTACAGGTCAAGGGATTGCCGGGGATCCTGACCTGCCCGTTCCTGCATGCCGACTTCGCCCATCTGTTCGCCAACACGATACCCCTCCTGGTCCTGGGTTCTTTCCTTTTTTATTTCTACCGCCCGATAGCCTGGATGATCCTGCTTTCCATCTACCTGGTCACCGGCATCTGGGTATGGGTGTTTGCAAGGGGCGGCGCGGCCCATATCGGAGCAAGCGGAATTATCTATGGACTTGCCTCTTTTTTGTTCTTCAGCGGGATGATCCGCCGGGAAAGCGGGTTGCTGGTGATCACGATGCTGGTCGCGTTTCTTTACGGAGGGCTTGTCTGGGGAGTCTTCCCCCAGTTATTCCCCGATCAGCCCATATCCTGGGAGTCGCACATGATGGGACTGCTGGCCGGCCTGATCCTGGCCGTTTATTATCGCAAAGATGGCCCCCAGCGGAAAAAATGGGAGTGGGAAGACGAGGAGGAGGAAGAAGACGAAGGGAACCCGCCTCCCTCATCCGGACGCTGGTCAGAGCCGGATGTAACGTACCATCCGCCGGAACAGTGAGTCGGTGACTCCGGGGATCTCCTTCAATTCATCCACTGAGCGGATCATTTTATTCTTCTGACGGTAAAGGATGATGTTCTTGGCGGCGGCAAACGGAAAATAGGGATGCCGCATCAACTCTTTGAAAGGCACCTGGTTCAGTTCGATCTTCACCACCGAATCCGGATGGACGAACAAGTTCGGTTCGATCGTTGCATACCTTGCCGAATCCATGCCGAATACCTCCAGGAGTTGACGTTTATCCACGTATCCCCCGAGGCGGTTCCTGTACTGTACGATCCTCCGGGCATATCCGGGTCCGATTCCCCTCAGTTGCTGCAGGTCGAGCGTATCGGCCGCGTTGAGATCCAGCCTTAACAACGGTTTCGACGGGACTTTCCCTCCCTGACTGCTGTCGCGCCCGGCATACGGGTTTGCGAACTGCCGGTCGTGGTACTTTTTCACGCGGGCCATGCTGTCGGAATCGGCGGCCCGTTTCCAGGCAGTCTCGAACAACACCACCTCCCGTTCAAACGCTCCCTGGCCCGGCCCCTCACGAAAAGTTCCCGTGGGGACCAGCGCCCCTGCCAGGATCACGGCACACAGAATGATGCCGAGCACCAGGATGCCCCGCTGCTCCGTACGGTTGTAGGTCAGAAATTCTCCGGCACGGTGGCGAAGGTTGCTCAGGAGATCCGGTTGTTTCATACGCAGAGGTTTTTATCAGGTGGGAAGTACCAGGGAGGGTTCAGGGTGCGGTTCCGTTCAGGATATGAACGCCGACCCGGCATTCGAGGCACCGTTTCCGGCAACAGTAAGCACGCTCCAGGTGAAGCAGGGCCTGTGTCTGCAGGGCGTTGTCGGCCGGGAAACCCAGCGACCGCCACCGGCCGGTCACGGCGTTCACTTCGCCCTTCGTGCTTTCCAGCAGGGTCAACATCTTTTCGCCGGCACCGGATTCTCCCCGCTCCCGGCCGTGAAGGTAGAGGAAAGGCACTATGCCGTTGACCGTAAGAAGATCGACCGAAGCGGCACCCATCCGTTTGGGGCGCCGTGGCGACTCTTTTCCGAACAGGTAATGGGTATCCCAGTACCCGGAAGCCTCGGGCATAAAACCGCCTCGGGCGAAGAGGCCGCCAACCGCTTCCGTCATCCTCCCACCCGTGCGGCAGAGAAAAGAGGCGAACTGGCTGATTCGGATCGTTGGGAAGTTCGACGGCCGGAGCCGCAGATATTTCCACAAACTGCCGTCGATGGGGTGGATTCCGAATTTACGGCGCAGGAACCGGTACTCTTCCAACAGGGAGCGCGGGTAGTCGCCGGTGACCTCCGAAGCCAGCATCCCGGCCTGGCCGAAAAGCAGCGCCTCCGTCCGGTACCGGTCGGCAGCCAGTTGCATCACGACCCTCACGGGTACCGATTTTGCCAGCATCTCAAAGGGAAGGCTGTTGATCCGGAAACCGAATCCCGCCGCCATGTGCCGGAAAAAGGATTCGTCCCAGTCGTTCCGGCTCTGAACCAGCAGATGCTGCAAACCCCGGATCCTCGCTTCGAGGCGTTCCACCGCCAGCCGCGGCGCCCATAGTGAAAAACCGTAATCGGCCGCAGGGTCCAGTTGGCTCTGGCAGGGGATCCATTGCCGGGCAGCCATCATGGCCTCGTAGCGCCTCCAGGTCTCCTGCGCAAAGGGGTCCCGCACTTCAAGGGTCGGCACGGGTTCGCCGTTTTGCCTCAGCACCTGCCGGTCGGCAACATGCACCACATGAAGGATCACCCGGTCGTAGGCAGGATCGTTGTGGTGGCCGTGCCGGTACCAGTCGGAAGCCAGGACATGGATCTCGACATTGCCTGCCCAGGTGGTCCCGTCCAGGCGAATCCGGGCGTTGAAAAAATCGGGACCGCTGTCGGTGTTCCGCTGGCCGGGGCTCAGGATGACCAGCGGTTCGCCCGTGCAGGTGACCAGGGTAAGGCCTGAAAACCCCGATCCCCATAAATAGGAAAGAAAACTCTCGTTCATGACCGTCGTTGTTCGGGAATTGGCTTTTTCCCGCTTAATCGGTCAGGAAACAAAAGGTGATACGGGTGTTGAAAAAAAAAGTTAAAAAAATAATTATCTTTGCATGGTATAAGAAACAAGCAACCCATGACCGAAGTTGCCGGCCTCGTTTCCGGAATCGAATACAAACTGGGCAAACTGATCGGGCAACACCTTCGGATTCGCAAGGACAATGAAAGGTATATCAGGGAGATAAGCGAACTGAAAGCGGTCATCGAGCGGCAGGAAACAACCGTCCGTTCACTGGAGGAAAAGATAAAAACACTGAAGATCGCTAAAACAATAGAAACCAAAGAAGGAACCGTTGAGGCAAAGCTGAAAATCAACGAACTTGTGCGGGAAATCGATAGATGTATCGGGCTTCTGAACGCTTAAGTTGAATTCATCATCAGGTCAATGAATGAGCTTTCCATATCGCTACCCGTCGCTGACCGAACTTACCGTCTGGTCGTCGACAAAGAACATGAGGAACTATTCCGCAAGGCTGCCAAACTGATCGACAAGCGGATGAAGGACTATTCGGGCAGTTATGCATACAAGGATAAGCAGGACCTACTGGCCATGGTTGCACTGGAATTCGCAACTGCATTTCTGCAGAGCGACCGGGTGCAGTCGGACAGCCGGAACCTGTGGGAAGCGAGGCTGAAGGCCATCGACCAGGCGCTGGATGAACAACTTAAGTCGGAAACCATGGATGTTCTTTGAAAAAATACTGAAAATATACCCGCACTATTTCAGACACCGTTTGTAATCCTAACATTACAACAATTAGGGTCAAGCTCAGAATCCTTTAGAACAGGCCTCACTCCCGCTTCGGCAGGAGAACGGGGTTCGCCCCGACAGTGGACGTTCGACAGGATTGGCAGCCCTAACCATGTCTAACGAGGATTATCAATACCTCACTGGATAGTGCGGGTTTTTTCTTTACCGCGGGGTTCCTTCACAATTATAAACCGGGCCGGATCATGCATCCGGCCGAAAAACCATATACACATGGAAGGGATTCTGATTTATATCATTATCGGGGTGACCGGGATCATCCTCGGCGGAGTGGTGACTGGCACCATCCTTAACCGGGCGCTGGAGCGCAAACGCGACGCCCTGTTGAAAGATGCCATGGAGAAGGCAGAGGTGGTCAAGAAGGAGAAGATCCTGCAGGCCAAGGAGAAATTCATGCAGCTGAAGGGGGAGCATGAGAAGTATATCCACGAAAAGAACGAAGAACTGGCCCGCAACGAAAACCGGTTCAAACAGAAAGAAAGCACGCTGAACACGAAGATCGAGGAGTTGTCGAAGAAGCAGAAGGAGATCGGCACCATCAAGCAGAATCTCGGCCAGCAACTCGAGATCATCAACAAGCGGCAGACCGACCTCGACAAGGCGATGAAACTGCAGGTCGAGAAACTCGAGGCCATCTCCAGTCTCTCGGCAACCGAGGCCAAAACTCAGCTTATCGAAACGCTGAAAGAAGAGGCCCGGAACGAGGCTATCGTCTATATGAAGGACATCATCGACGAAGCCAAACTTACCGCCAACACCGAAGCCAAAAAGATCGTGATCGAGACGATCCAGCGAACCGCCTCCGAACACGCCATCGAGAACACGGTGTCGGTTTTCAATATCGAAAATGAAGAAGTCAAAGGCCGGATCATCGGTCGTGAGGGAAGAAATATCCGGACGCTGGAATCGCTCACGGGCGTGGAGATCATCATCGATGACTCGCCCGACGCCATCATCCTCTCGGGATTCGATCCGGTCCGTCGCGAGATCGCCCGGCTGTCGTTGCACAAGCTGGTGACCGACGGCCGCATCCACCCCGCCCGCATCGAGGAGGTGGTCGCCAAAACAAAGAAACAGATCGAACAGGAGATCATCGAGACCGGCAAGCGGATCAGCATCGACCTGGGCATCCACAACATGCACCACGAACTGGTGCGCCTGATCGGCAAGATGAAGTACCGGTCGTCGTATGGCCAGAACCTGCTGCAACACTCCATCGAAGTTTCAAAGCTCTGCGCCACCATGGCCGCCGAACTGGGTCTCAATCCCAAGATCGCCAAGCGCGCAGGACTGCT
>CAYVVG010000082.1:0-14504 GCA_964455285.1 uncultured Prolixibacteraceae bacterium | reverse complement strand
CACATCAGCACATCAGCACATCAGCACATCAGCACATCAGCACATCAGCACATCAATTTCACATCCTGAATATCCCATATTCGGTTTTATCATAGGTTTTGTTTTGCGAAATGGCGATGGCCAGTCCGAGGATCTTCCGGGTGTCGGCCGGGTCGATGATGCCGTCGTCCCACAGGCGGGCCGTGCTGAAATAGGCCGATCCCTCCTCTTCGTACTTTTCCAGGGTCGAACGCAGGATCTTTTCGCGTTCCGCGGGGTCGAGGTTTTTCCCGGCAGCCCGGAGCTGGTCTTCCTTGACGGTGATCAGCACATTGGCAGCCTGTTCACCCCCCATCACCGAGATCTTCGAGTTGGGATACATGAACAGGAAGCGGGGATCGTAGGCCCGGCCGGCCATCGCATAGTTGCCCGCCCCGAAAGATCCCCCGAAGACCACCGTGAATTTGGGCACGTTGGCGTTGGCCACGGCGTGAACAAATTTCGCCCCGTCGCGGGCGATGCCGGCCCTCTCGTACTGTTTACCGACAATAAAGCCGGTGATGTTCTGCAGAAAGAGCATGGGGATGTTCCGCGAGGTGCAAAGCTCCACGAAATGGGCTCCTTTGAGCGCCGTCTCACCGAAAAGGACCCCGTTGTTGGCCAGGATGCCTACGGGATAGCCCAGGATGCGGGCAAATCCTGTGGTCAGGGTGGGGGCGTAACGCTCCTTGAATTCATGGAAGAGGCTTCCGTCGACGATCCGCGCGATGATCTCTTTCGAGTCGACCGGTTTTTTCAGGTCGATGGGCAGGATTCCATAGAGTTCCTGCGGGTCGTAAGCCGGCTCCGTCACCGGGTGGGTTTCAAGTGCCTGGTATTCATGCCGCCGGATCGACTCGAAGATGTTGCGGCAGATCTGGATGGCATGAACATCGTTCTCGGCCAGGTGGTCGGCGACACCCGAAATGGTGGTATGGACCACCGCCCCGCCGAGTTCCTCGGCCGACACCTCTTCGCCGGTGGCCGCTTTGACCAGTGGAGGGCCCCCGATGAAGATAGTCCCCTGGTCGCGCACGATGATCGTTTCGTCGCTCATGGCGGGTACGTATGCCCCGCCGGCTGTGCAGGAACCCATGACCACCGCGATCTGGGGGATGCCCCTGGCGGACAGGCGGGCCTGGTTATAGAAGAACCGGCCGAAATCGTACTTGTCGGGGAACACGTTGGCCTGCTCGGGGAGAAAAACCCCGCCGGAGTCAACCAGGTAAACACAAGGCAGGCGGTTTTCCATGGCGATCTCCTGCGCCCTGACGTGCTTCTTGATGGTCTCCTTCACATAGGTGCCCCCTTTCACCGTGGCGTCGTTGGCCACGATCATGGTCTCTTTGCCATGGATCACCCCGATGCCGGTGACGATCCCCGCCGAGGGGAAACCGTTTTCGTACAGGTTGTAGGCGGCCAGGGGAGAGAGTTCGATGAACGGGGTGTTGCGATCGACCAGGAGATCGATGCGCTCGCGGGCGAGCAGTTTTCCCCGTTCCTTGTGCCGGGCTACCACGGCGGGGGGGCCTCCCTGCCTGACACCGGCCAGGATCTCCCGGTATCGGTCAAGGAGCTGAAGGTAGGTATCCCGGTTCCGGCGGAATTCGATGCTGCCCGGGTTTATCTTCGATTCGATCTGGAACATCTTCGGAGGATATTGTGACTTCTGATTTTCGCCACTAAATTAAGAATAATTCTAAATTAAACAAATCTTTTCTGAAATATCTGCCCTACCTTTGCGTTGATACTGGAACCTTGACGACCGCTACGCTTCATAATCCCGACGATCTTTCCCTGGAGAGGCTGCTGACGCACGATGTCCTTGCCGGGGAGCGAACGAACATCCGAAAGGCCTTCGCGGCCATGCTCAACCCCCCCGGGGGGCAGAGTGCCCCGGGATATGCCGACATGGTACTGGAAACCTCCTTCATTCTCCTCGACGAGATGGGCCTGGGAGCAGATCCTGTTAAGTGCCTGATATTAAAGGATATAGCTGACCATGGCTGGCTCACCTTCGACGCGATCGCCCGGGAATTCGGGAAGCCGGTACCTGAATTGCTTGAGGGTATCCGGAAGCTGGAACAACTGGATACGAAAAAGTACCGCAGCAACGCCGAAAATTTCATTGGTCTGCTGCTCACCCTTTCCGACGATATCCGGGTACTGCTGATCCGGCTGGGAATGAGGCTGTACGACATGCGGCACCTGGCGGATTATCCGGCCGGAAAACAGGAGCTGATCGCCGGGGAGACCCGTGCCCTCTTTATCCCCATAGCCCACCGGCTGGGGTTGTACCGGATCAAGAACGAAATGGAAGAACGGGAGATGCGGTATTCCGACCCGGTATTCTATGATCAGATCGCCGCCAAACTGAAGAATACCGAAGAGGTGCTCGATCATTATGCCGCCGCTTTCATACGGCCCATCGCACAACGGTTAAAGGAAAATGGGTTTGACTGCGAGATCCGGAGCCGGGTGAAGTCGATCCCCTCCATCCGGCGAAAGATGGTTGCGCAGAAAGTGGATTTCGAAAAGGTGTACGACCTGTTTGCGATCCGGGTGATCCTGAAAAACACGGTGGAAAACGAAGCGGCCGACTGCTGGAAGATCTATTCGCTGATCACCGATATCTATACGCCCAATCCCCGGAGGCTGCGCGACTGGATCTCCTTTCCAAAGCCGACCGGTTATGAATCGCTGCACACCACCGTCATCGGTCCCGAAGGGCGCTGGGTGGAGGTGCAGATCCGCACGCGGCGAATGGACGAAATCGCCGAAAAGGGATACGCCGCCCACTGGAAATACAAGGAGGGAGCGAAAGCCCAGGTGCGCGAGGAATTTTATGCCGGACTTCGCTCCATGCTCGAGAAGCCGCTCCGTTCTCCCATTGAGGAAACCCGGAACCGGGAGAAGGGGCTGCTTTACACCGACGAGATCTTCATCTTTACTCCGAAAGGAGACCTGAAACGGATGAAAGCCGGTTATTCGGTCCTCGATTTCGCATACGAGATCCATTCCGAAGTGGGATCCACCTGCACCGGGGCGATCGTGAACGGCAAGATGGTTCCTCTCAGGCATATTCTCAGCAATGGCGACACGGTGAAGATCCTCACCTCGAAAAGCCAGAAACCGAACCCGGGCTGGCTGGAGATCGCCAAAAGCCCGCGTAACCTGGCCCGGATCAAGCACGCGCTGAAAATGGAAACATACCGGGAGGCCGATTTCGGGAAGGAGATCATCCGGAGCAAGGTGGTGCAGCTTGGGTATGAATTCAGCGATCCGGTGATCCACCGGCTGGCCGGATGGTTTGGTTGCGAGAATATTATGGAGCTGTACCAGCGCTTCGGCGAAGGGAAGGCCGATCCCCTGAAGATAAAGAGAGCGCTGGAGGAAAAACCGGCGGAACCGGCCCCCGGGCCGCCCCGGGAGGAGACCTTCCCCGACCGCATGGCAGGCATGATGGCCGGACGCGAGGATCATGTAGTCATCGATCCGTTGATCAAATCGTTGCATTACCAGTTTGCCCGCTGCTGCCGCCCTGTTCCCGGCCAGCCGATCTTCGCCTTTGTCACCATCGACCAGGGGATCAAGGTCCATCAGACCGCTTGCCGCAACGCCCACCAGCTGATCACACGCTACCCTTACCGGGTGCTGGAGGCACGGTGGAAGAGTGTATCGGATGTTGAAAATGGAGAGGTGTGACAATGAACCCGGAACCTGTCATCGAAGTAAGGAATGTCAGCAAATCTTTCAAGTCCGTGCACGCGGTCAGGGGGATCGACCTGCGTATTTTCCCGGGCCGGTTTGTGGCGCTGCTGGGTCCCAACGGGGCGGGCAAGACCACGCTGGTCGAGATGATCGAGGGGATCCAGCAACCCGACGACGGGGAGATCCTGATCCTGGGAAAACCCTGGAAGGGCAACGAAAAA
The DNA here is from genome assembly GCA_964455285.1 of uncultured Prolixibacteraceae bacterium. Lineage (GTDB taxonomy): Bacteria > Bacteroidota > Bacteroidia > Bacteroidales > FEN-979 > CAIVAT01. Next base: position 10,554 of record CAYVVG010000082.1, on the reverse strand, counting down.
TACCTTCGCAACCTCATCGGGCTTTCACTCCAGGAGACCCGTTTCATCGACAAACTGACCGCCTGGGAGACGCTGCGGCTGTTCGCCAGCTTCTTTTCTATCGGTAAAGAGCGGTGCGAGGAGGTCCTGCACCTGGTGGGACTGGAGGAAAAAAGAAAGGCTTACATGGTCAATCTCTCAGGCGGGCAAAGGCAGCGTCTGGCCCTGGGCCTCGCGATCCTGAACCGGCCCCGCATCCTGCTGCTGGATGAGCCTACCACCGGCCTGGATCCCAATGCCCGCCGGGAGATCTGGGAGATTCTGCTGAAACTGAAGGCGCAGCAAAACACTTCGATGATCCTTACCACCCATTATATGGAGGAGGCCGAGCAACTGTGCGACTACATCGTGATCATCGACCAGGGGAAGATCCTGAAAGAGGGCATCCTCGACGACCTGCTCGCCGGCATGCCGGAACTCCCGCCCAGGCCGGCTGATCACCGGAAAACCACCCTCGACGACCTCTTTACTTTTTTAACCGGACGGCACCTCGATGATTGAACGGATCTCCAACAGCCAGTTATACCACCTCGTGATGGCCCATCTTCGGGATCTTATCCGCGAGCCCGGGGTGCTTTTCTGGGGTATCGTGTTCCCGATCCTGATGTCGCTCGGTCTGGGTGTGGCCTTTACGCAGAAGAAAGAGTCAGTCGTGCGGATCGCCGTGACCGGACGTCCGCTTGCCCCTGTCGCCACAGGCGACTCTTCGGGGAGCCTCTCCGCATTTCTGGCTGCCAACGGGGTCATGCCGGAAAAGGATAGAAAGGGAGCGGTCATCCGCCGGCTTGTGGTGCCCGACGACAGACTGGGAACCACCACATACCTGTTTCAGGAGATGAAATGGGAGGAGGCAATGGTGCTGCTGAAGCGGGGCAACCTGGGTTTGATCCTGGAGGAGGGCCACGGGCCTCCCGGGTATCATTTCGACCCGATGAACCCGGATGCGCAACTTTCCTACCTGAAACTGTCAAAACTCCTGACCACCCGGGGAAAGGCTTTGCCTCCCCGGGCCGGTGAGATCCGCCCCCTCACGGTGACCGGTACGCGCTACATCGACTTCTTTGTTCCCGGGCTCATCGCCATGGGGGTGATGATGTCGAGCCTGTGGGGAGTCAGTTATGCCATCATTGAACGCCGTTCAAAAAAGCTGTTGCGACGGATGGTGGCCACCCCCATGAAACGGTCGAACTTTCTGTTGTCGCTCATCTCGGTCCGGATCCTGATGAATTTCGTGGAGGCCGGATTGCTGTTCCTGTTTGCCTGGCTCGTGTTCGGCATCCGGGTACAGGGGAACCCGGCGGCATTATTGGTGCTCTTCACCGCGGGGAACTTCGCGTTTACCGGCATCGGCATCCTGGTCGCGTCCCATACGGCCAAGACGGAGATCGGCAACGGGCTGATCAATGCCATCAGCATGCCCATGATGGTGTTGTCGGGGATCTTCTTCAGCTACCATAACTTCCCCGGATGGAGTATTCCCTTTATCCAAAGCATGCCGCTGACGATGATGGCCGATGGGCTCCGGAGCATCATGACCGAAGGAGCCGGTTTTTCCGAGACCGCATACCCGGTCGCCGTTCTGGCCTCGGCGGGTCTGGTATTCTTCCTCGCCGGGATGAAGCTGTTCCGCTGGCACTGAAAAAAAAAGACCGCCCCTGTGCGGAGCGGTCTTTTCAAGATTAAAATCGGTATGGTTAAGCCTAAACCAGTTTAACGTTAACAGCGTTTAATCCTTTTCTGCCTTCAACCAGGTCGAAAGTTACTTCATCGTTTTCGCGGATGCGGTCGATCAGACCCGATGCATGCACGAAATATTCCTTACCTGATTCGGAATCCATAATAAAGCCAAATCCTTTCGACTCATTAAAAAATTTTACTTTTCCAGTTTTCATAATTGATGATCGTGTTAATTAATTTGTGCAAAGGTAGACAGAAAAAAGTTATTAACAACATAAGGAGTAAAAAAAAGGTGAGGGGCGAGTGGTGAGTCGTGAATTCCCCTCCCTGTTTGGGGAGGCCTGCCTGCCGGCAGGCCGGGGTGGATGTGGGTGTGGGGATTATTTTTTGCGGAAGGGTTTTTTACGGAATTTCTGCCGGTTACTGGCCGGGTCATAGTCGGGACCCTGGCCCAGGTGAACGGGGAGGGCCCCTTTGTAAACAGATTTTTCCAGGAGTTTTTCGATCACGGCGAACTTTCCCTGGTCTTTTTCGCTGATCAGGGTGACGGCAGCGCCTTTAGCGCTGGCACGGGCGGTACGGCCGATCCGGTGGATGTAATCTTCGCCCTCGTTGGGAACGTCGAAATTGATCACCATATCGATATCTTCGATGTCGATACCCCTGGATACGATGTCGGTCGCCACCAGGATGTTGAGTTCCCGGCTGCGGAACCGGTTCATCACCGCCTCCCTGGCCGGCTGGTCGAGGTCGGAATGGATCTCGGAAGCATTGAGCTTCAGTTTCTTCAGGGATGCAGTAAGTTGTTTGGCCGAACTTTTCGTGGAACAGAATACGAGGATGCTTCGCATCGGCATGTCTTTCAGAAGATACAGGACCAGCGGGATCTTCTGTGCTTCATGCACCACATAGGCCATCTGGAGGATGTTCTCGGCCGGTTTCGAGGGTGCGATGTTGATCTCAACGGGGTGCCTGAGGATCTTCCGGGCCAACTCGCGCATCTCTTTCGGCATGGTGGCGGTAAAGCACAGGGTTTGCCTGTCGGCGGGCGCCTGCGATATGATCTTCATGATGTCATCGTAAAACCCCATGTCGAGCATGCGGTCGGCTTCGTCGAGGATCAGGTAGCGGACACTGGAAAAGTCAACGTAGCCCATATTCAGGTGGGCGATCATGCGCCCCGGCGTACAGATGACCATGTCGGCCCCGTTGATAAGCGCCTGTCTCTCCCGGGAGAAGGAGGCGCCGTCGGTGCCGCCGTAAACAGGGATCGAGCTCACAGGCGTGAAATAGGACAAACCTTCCATGTGCTGGTCAATCTGCTGGGCCAGCTCCCGCGTGGGCACAATCACCAGGGCCTTGATCGCATCGTCATGGGGAATCGTGATGATCTTCTGAATGACGGGAAGAAGAAACGCGGCTGTTTTCCCGGTGCCCGTCTGGGCGGCGCCGATCACGTCGCATCCTTCCATGATCGCCGGAATGGCCTGTTCCTGTATGGGGGTGGCAGTCTCAAACCCCAGCGCCTCGATCCCTTCGATCAGACGTGCCTCAAAATGAAAATCGTGGAATGTCAAAATATGGAATTATTTTGCAAAGGTAATAAAAGGTGACGAAGTAACGGGGTAAAAGGGTAACAGGGTAACAAAGTGACAGGGTGACAGGGTGACAAGGGGACAGGGTAACGAAGTGACAGGGTAACAAAGTGACAGGGTAACAGAGGTAATATCAATGGTGTGGCATGCGTCACGCGTCACACTTCACCTGTCACGCTTCACCTGTCACCCGTCACGCGCAGCGGATGCGCCTCGGTGGTGAAGACATGCTTTTTCAGGTCGAGCGTGCTTTCGGGAGCAAAAAGGAGGTAGGCATACTTCAGGGTTTCGGCAAAGAAGAAACTCTCCATGGAATCCGACTTTTCGCCCGTCAGCACACTGCGCAGGGAGGCATATCCGGCTTTCGTCCTGCAATTTCTGAGAACATCGCCGGTCATGCGCCGGCCCATCCGGAGGTACCGATCGTCCTGCGTCGAACGGTAAAGATAAAAGCAGCTTTCGATATTTTCCGGGCGCAACGGGTATCCGGCATCGGTCACCTCTCCGCTGCGGAAGTTGAACTCCTCCGGTTCCATCCCGAACCGGGTCCACATCGAGTAATTGCCTTCCTGGATGCGGGCACCCCGTGTGATGTCGCCCGAAAGGGACAGGATCCCGGCGTAAAATGCATCGAGCGCCCCGTAGAGCGGATTCGTCTCTTTTCCTGAATTCATGTCCACCCGGGTGAAAAAAGCCCCGGAAGCCGTTTCTGTGAACATGTGTTTCATGATCGCCCGGTGATGCGTCTGCCATGCCTCCAGGCAGTCGCGGTCACCAAACAGCAGCCAGGCTTTATAGAGGTATTCGAAATAGGAGTCGATCCGCGCACCGATCTGGCATTCGCGGTTCCGCCACTCCCCGGAGTTGACGTCGATCGTCGTTCCCACGAGGTCGTTGTCGCTTCGCCGGCGGAACACCTCCATCATCGCTTTTTTGGCCGTCAGGTAATACACGGAGTCGTTCGTATGCCGGCTCAGCGTTCCGAATTCAAGCAGGTAGGTGCCGATCTCGGCGGGATTGCTCAGCGGATCACGGGTGAGGCCCGTGGCCAGGTTGACATACCGGTACGGCATGCCGGTCGGGGAGTTGAATGCGGGTAAAAGGCGGTTTCCCAGGTCGCGTGCAAGGTCCAGGAACCGGCGGTCGGCCGATCCCTCGTAGGCAGAGAGGAGTCCTCCCAGCAAGCGGATGCTGACCTCGAACAACTGGACCTCCATGTCCCTGTCGAACCGGAGGTGCTCCGTGATCAGCCCGGCCGCTTCCTCCGCCTCATCCTTCATTCCCAGGAGGAGGAAGGTGTCGTAAGCATCGACAGGGGTCATGAGCAGGGAGGAACCGTACCAGTTATGGGCGGTCCGGCTGATGGGTTTCAGCGCGTCGGCTCCCCGGGCATATTTCATATACCCTCCCCAGGCATGCCGGCAGGCGGTCCGGATCTTTGCGCACTCTTTGCGTTTCAGGCGCTCGGAAAAGCCGGCCTGGGAGAATGCGGCAACGGTTAGGAACATCAGCAGGAGTGTGGCGGCAGGAGCGCGTCGGAAAAGGATCATCCAATCAGGTTTTACGGGCTGTTACACAAAGTTACAAAGAGACGGGCAGTTTTCCAACCAGGCGGCCGATTTCCACCGAAGCTTTTTTAGCCTCGAACCGGGCCAGGATGAGCTGGTACTCCGCGTCGATCAGTTTTTGTTGTATCTCTCTGAGTTCGATATCGTTGATGCTTCCAAGCTGGTACTTTTCAAAGGCAATGGCCACATTTTCCCGGGCCACGCCGACATTCACCTCCTGCATCACGACAATCCGGGTGCTGGCGATGAGGTCGCCATAGATCTTGTACAGACTGGTCCTGACCTCCAGTTCGGTCTCCTGTGCGTCGATCTCACCCGAATTCACCAGGATCCTGGCGTTTCGGATCGCCCGGGTGGCATTGAAGCCGTTGAAAAGGCGGTAGGAGAGGGTCAGGCCCAGGTTGAGCCCGTAACTGCGGTTGTATTTCAGGAACCCGGTCTCGGCGCTCGAAGTATTGTAAGAGTAGCCGGCCGACAGATCCAGTTGCGGGTATCGGGCCGACCGGCTCAGCTGAACCTCTTTCCCGGCCAGATCGAGGTTGAGACGGGCGGCCGACAGGGCGGTATTCTGTTTCCGGGCCAATGCCAGCAGGCTGTCGAATGGTGCGGAGGGGCCGAGCCGGATCGAATCCCGGATCTCGAACGGGGTGCCGGGATCGCGGCACAGGAGGCGGTTGAGGTCGGCTTTTGCATGGTCGAGAGCCGTCAGGCGCGTGATCAGCGCAGTACTGTCGGCGTTCAGGTCAACGGTCGATTGCAGCAACATCAGCTGCGAGCCGGCGCCGAACGAAACCTTTGCTGCGGCAATGCCCTTGCGCTTCGCCGAGAGATCGGCCGCCTCGCGGGCCACGCGCACCAGCTCCTTCATCTGGATGATGCTGTACCAGTTCATGGCGATATCCGCCATCGCACCTTCCACCACGAGGCGGGTTCCGTTTTCGCCCAGCTCTTCCAGGATCTCCAGCATTCGTTTGCCGACGAACATGTTCATCCCGTCGAAGAGGGTCCAGTTGAGTTCCGCCCCCAGGTTCATCGAGGTGTTCCGGGCGTTTGTCACATCCCTGACCGTGCCGCTGAACTGCTCCTGGTGGGTATTGTTCAGGGTAGTTGTGCGGCCGGCGCTGAGATCGACCACGGGCAGGAACCCGGCATTGCCCAGGGTGTTGTTGTTGCGGGCCACGGCTTCGGCATTTCGCTGGAGCCGGATGGAGTAATTGTTTTCCAGCCCGATCTCCAACGCCTTCTGCAGCGTGAGGATCTCCTGCGGAAACCCTCTGCCTGCAACGGATAATGCCAGGATCAGGATAACGGTTCGGACAGTGTTCTTCATGTTCTCTTCATTATGATTTTCCCCCTGTTCTCGTGACACGTCACGCGTGACGCGTCACTTTCTTTCCTCTTCCCGACAAATAGGTGTATAACGCCGGCACCACGTACAACGTCAGCACCAGCGAGAAGATCAGTCCCCCGATGATGGTGATCCCCATGGGAACGCGGCTGCGGGAGGCGGCCCCCAGGGCCAGGGCGATGGGAAGGGCTCCCAGGGCCGTCGCCAGGCTGGTCATCAGGATGGGCCGGAGCCGGCGAGTGGCTGCGTCGATCACCGCTTCACGCAAAGCCAGTCCGTCGCGTTTACGCTGGTTGGCGAACTCGACGATCAGGATGCCGTTTTTCGTCACGATCCCGATCAGGACGATCACCCCGATCTCGCTGAAAATATTCAGCGTTTGACCGAAAAGCCAGAGCGACAGCACCGCCCCGGCAAGGGCGAGCGGAACGGTGAACATGATGATGAGCGGGTCGATGAAACTTTCGAATTGTGCGGAAAGGATCAGGAACACCAGGACCAGGGCCAGCAGCAGTGCGAACAGAAGGCTGCCCGAGCTGTCCTCGAACTCTTTGGAAGTTCCGGCCAGGGCCGAGGAGAAAGAGTCGTCGAACACCTCTTTCCCGATCCTGCGCATCTCCGCGATCCCCTGGCCCAGGGTCACTCCTGAAGCGGGTTGTGCCGACACCGTGGCCGAAACATAGCGGTTGTAGCGGTAGAGTTGAGGCGGGTTGCTCTGTTGTACCATTCTCACCACATTGTCAAGCTGGATAAGCTCCCCCTGCTGGTTCCGGATGTAGACCGAGCGGAGATCGAGGGGCTTGTCGCGGTGGGTGCGGTCGGCCTGCCCGATCACCTGGTATTGTTTGTTGTTCATGATGAAGTACCCGTAGCGCTGGCCGCTGAAGTACAACTGCAGCGTTTCGGCAATATCCCGTACGCTCACCCCGAGCGCCCGTGCCCGGTCGCGGTCGATCTCCACCGAAAGTTCGGGTTTGTTGAATTTCAGGTTCAGGTCGACGGTCTGGAAGGCCGGATCGGCCTGGACCCGTTCCATAAACCGGGGAAGAAATTTTTTAAGCTTCTCAAAGTCGGGGGCCAGCACGACATACTGTACCGGCAGACCCCCTCCGCGCCCGCCGCCGATGGTTTGCTCCTGGGTGACGTAACTGCGGGCGAAGTTGTATCGCCTGACCCGTTTGCCCAGCTCTTCGGCGATCACCTGTTGCGTCCGGTCACGCTCACCCGGCTGGGAAAGTGATATCCTGACAAATCCGGCATTGGAGGAGGAGGCGGAGCCGAATCCCGGCGCGGTGATGGCCATCATCGATGTCTTCTCGGGAATGGTGTCGATGAGGCCGATCATCTGGTTCATATACCGGTCCATGAGTTCGAACGAAGTTCCCTCGGGGGCGACACACATGAGCTGCATGCGGCTTTTATCTTCCATCGGTGCCAGTTCGGTGGGGATCATCGATCCGAGCCCCAGGATCATGGCCACCGAAACCACCATGATCACGATGGCCGTCCAGCGGTAGCGGATGAAAGTGCGCAGCGATCGGTTGTACCGGTCGATGAGCCGGTTCAGAAGGTTTTCGGTGTAAAGGAACAGGCGGTTATGATGTTCGGGTTTCTTCAGCAGGTGTGAGCTCATCATGGGGGTGAGGGTGAGCGACACCAGGGCCGAAACGAGCACGGTGCCGGCCACGACCACGCCGAATTCGCGGAACAACCGGCCGGTGAGCCCCCTGAGGAAGATGATCGGCAGGAAAACGGCGGCGAGGGTGATGGTGGTGGAAAGGATGGCAAAGTAGATCTCCCGGGATCCCTTATGCCCCGCTTCGACGGGATGGACGCCGGCTTCGATCTTATGAAAGATATTCTCGAGCACGACGATGGCGTCGTCGACCACGAGCCCGGTCGCCAGCACGATCCCCAGCAGGGTGAGGATGTTGATCGAAAAACCGGCCACGTACATGATGAAGAAACCGCTGACCAGGGAGATGGGGATGGCGATGATGGGGATGAGGGTGGTGCGCCAGCTTCGCAGGAAGGCAAAGATGACGAGCAGCACCAGTCCGAACGCGATGAGGATGGTCTCTTCCACCTCGGTGATGGCCTTCCGGATGGTGAGGGTGGTGTCGAAACTGGTGCCTACCGTGATGTCGGGCGGAAGCTCGGTCTTTATCTGGGCCAGCCGTTTGTACACCTCGTCGGCAATGTCGATCTGGTTGGCGCCGGGCTGGGGGGTGATCGCCACCCCGACCATCGGCACTCCCCCGTTGCCCCGCATGATGGTGCGTTCATTTTCGGGCAGCAACCGGGCCTGTCCCACATCCCGCATGCGGATCACCGTACCGTTCTTCTCTGCGATGATCATGTCGTTGAACTCGGCGGGAGTGGTCAGGCGGCCCTTGGTCCGGATGGTCAGCTCGGTGCCGTAACCCTCGATCCGCCCGGTTGGCAGTTCGATGTTTTCCCTCGACAGCGCGTTCCGCACGTCGGCAGGGGTGAGCTGGTAGGCTGCCAGTTTTTCGGGATTGAGCAGGAGTTTGATGGAATACCTGCGTTCGCCCCATACCCTGATTTCGCTCACTCCCGGGATGGTCTGCAGTCGCTCTTTGAACACATTGTTGGCGAAGTCCGACAGCTCCATCAGGTCGCGGGCGTTGCTCTGCAGGGTGAGCGCGTAGATGGGCATGGCGTCGGCGTCGGATTTCGTCACGATTGGGGGATCAGTGTCGGGCGGGATGTTACGGGCGGCGCGGGAAACGCGGTCGCGGACATCGTTCGAGGCGGCTTCCATGTCGACCCCGAGCTCAAACTCGACGGTGATGTTGCTCCGGCCGTCGCTGCTGATGGAGGTGAGCGAGCGGATGCCGGCGATGCCGTTGATCGATTCCTCGAGGGGTTCGGTGATCTGGGATTCGATGACATCGGCGTTGGCCCCGACATAGTTGGTGGTCACGGTGACCACCGGAGGATCGACGCTGGGAAATTCCCTCACTCCGAGGAAGGTGTAGCCGATGATCCCGAACAGGATGATCGTGAGGGAGATGACCGTAGCCAGGACCGGCCGTTCGATGCTTACGGAAGATATGTTCATGGGGCAAGCCGGATTGAGACGGAGGCATCCTCGCGGATCTGGAGCAGACCGGTGGTGATGAGGGTGTCGCCCGGGTTAAGTCCGTCGGTCACCTCCACTTCGCGCTCGGTCCGTATGCCGGTGCGGATCATCTGAGAGTGGGCTTTTCCCTGCCGGCAGACAAAGATCTTTTCCCCGTTCATCACCGGGATGATCGCTTCGGAAGGGATGACGATGGCACCGGGAACCTGGTCGAGCATGATCTCCACCCGCGCGAAAGAGCCAGGGTAAAGCTGTCCGGCCGGGTTGGGGCAGACGGCCCGGATGGAGACGTTCCGGGTGGCGGGGTCGATCCGCGGTTCGATGGCGTATATGCGGCCCGTGAAGGCACTGTCGTTGCCTTCGACCCGGAACCGGACCCGGGTTCCGGATTTCACCTTCGGCCGGTATTTCTCGGGGATGGCAAAATCGATCTTCACCGGATCGGTCTGCTGGAGGCGTGCTACCAGGGTGGAGGAGGAGACGAAACCGCCGGGACTCACCTGACGCAATCCGATCAGCCCGCTGAAGGGAGCGTATATCTCTGTCTTTGAGATCTGGGCTTTCACCAGTTCCGACTGGGCGAGGATCACCCCCAGGCTATTGGAAGACTTGTCGTACTCTTCCTGGCTCACGGCTTTCAGTTCCAGCAGCTTCTCTTTCCGGTACAGGTCGTCGCGGGCCTGTTTTTCATCGACCTGTAGTTTTTTCAGTTGTGCCTGAAGTTCGCGGTCGTCGGTTTTCATCAGGAGCATGCCTTTGGAAACGGGGCTGCCCTCTTCAAAGTGGAGGGCGGTGATCCGGCCGGGCACCTCGCTGCGCAGTTCCACCTCTTCGCTGGCGATCACCGTGCCGGTGGTCACGATCAGGTTTTCGAGCGGGCGGGGCCGGATCACCACTCCTCCGACGGCGATGGTTTTGGCGGCAAGGCCCTCCTGTTTCGGTTTTCCGTCTCCCCGGCAGCCGGCCACCTGGATCAGCATCAACCCCAGGAGAAATCGTATAACTACTTTTTTATCAATCATATATCCGGATAATTCATGGTGTGCGAAAGGAATTCAAAGCTACTGAAAATCGCACTTGGAAAATGTAAAATAAAAGTTGTAAATTTGCAGTCCCTTTCCGGGAGGCGGTATTCCGCCGGTTGTTCTTACGGGTCAGGGAAAATTTCGGGATGTAGCGCAGTTGGCTAGCGCACCACGTTCGGGACGTGGGGGTCGGAAG
>CAYVVG010000081.1:0-14832 GCA_964455285.1 uncultured Prolixibacteraceae bacterium | reverse complement strand
CACCATCAACTTCGAGGCGCGCGAGTTCATCCGCATCATCGACAGGCTCTCCAACAAGGCTACGCTTACCAAGTGGATCTCGCTGGGGATGCCTAAAGGCGGCAAATTCAAAGTGGTGATGAACGAGCAGAGCGAGCTCGACGCCATCAAGGTGTTCGGCGACAACAAACCCGACCACCGCATCCTCAACGCCGCACTGGTGATGATGGCCGAGAATCCCGGGAAAAAGGTCATCCTCGTTTCAAAGGATGTGAACCTGCGCCTGAAAGCCAAGTCGCTGAACATCGCCGCCGAGGATTTCGAAACGGGGAAGATCAAGGACGTGGAGGGTCTCTATGCGGGAAAAACACTGGTGGAAGGCCTCGACAAGACGATCATCGACATCATATACGAAGCCGGATGGTGCCTGCCCGAGGATATCGGCATCAAAAATCCCATCCCCAACCACTATTTCATCCTGCGCAACGGGAAGAGTTCTGTGCTGGCCTTCTTCAACCCCCTCACCGAACGCATCGAGAAGATCGAAAAGAAAGGATGTTATAAGATCATGCCGCGCAACGCCGAACAGGTGTTCGCCCTTCACGCCATCCTCAATCCCAACGTGAAACTGGTGACGATGCAGGGGATCGCGGGCACGGGAAAGACGCTGCTGGCGCTGGCCGGGGCGCTCGAGCAGAAGCGCAACTTCAAGCAGATCTACCTCGCGCGGCCCATCGTGCCGCTGAGCAACAAGGATATCGGGTACCTGCCGGGCGACATCAAATCGAAGCTCGATCCCTACATGCAGCCGCTGTGGGACAACCTGAAATTCATCCAGAACCAGTTCAGCGAACGCGACAAGGAATACAAGGTGCTGACCGACGCCGTGGAGAACGAGAAACTGGTGATCACGCCGCTGGCTTACATCCGCGGGCGCAGCATCTCGAATGTGTGTTTCATCGTGGATGAGGCGCAGAACCTCACCCCCCACGAGGTGAAGACCATCATCACCCGGGCCGGGGAGAACACCAAGATCATCTTCACCGGCGACATCTACCAGATCGATACGCCCTACCTCGACGCCCAGTCGAACGGCCTCTCCACCCTCATCGACCGGGTGAAAAAGCACGACATCTACGCGCATGTCAGGCTCGAAAAGGGCGAACGGTCGGAACTCGCCAACCTGGCGAACGAGCTGTTATAAGAATAATCGATTACTCGAACAATCGATCTCTGATTTTCGAAGTGATACTCGATCGTAAATCGCAGATCGTTAATCGATTATTCGAGTATTCATTACTTTTCTTCGAAAACCACCGTCAGCAGCGTCTGCCCCACCGCTTTCAGCGTGTTTTTATCCAGTTTGTCGAAGGTGTCGCCGATGGTGTGCCAGTAAGGGTAGAATCCCGTCGGACTGTTCCGGTCGAGATGGATGATGTCGATGGTGGGGATGTTGCGGATCTTGTTGATGGGCACGTGGTCGTCGGTAATATAGCCTCCTTCCTGGTAAATGAAGTAGGAAGAATACCCGATGCGGTGGCCGGCCGACCACACCAGTTTCAGGATGTCGGAGGCATAATCCATCGACACCTGTTCCATCAGGAAGGTGGCGTTCGGGGCTCCCACCATGTCGAGGAGGATCCCGTATCTGGCCGAGTAGTCCTTCACGTGCGGGTTTTTCGCCCAGTACTGGGAGCCCAGCCCCCAATGGTCTTCCGACGATCCGGCCGGTTCATCCTGCGGAGGGCCGTAGTCTTCGACATCGAACAGGATGATGTCGATCCCGATGGGAGGAGAGGTGAGGCTGAACTGCCGGGCGGCCTCCATGAGCACCGCTACGCCGCTGGCGCCGTCGTTGGCGGCTTCGACCGGTTTCCGCCGGTTGGCCGGATCGGGATCGTGATCGGCATACGGCCGCGAATCCCAGTGTGCGCATAGCAACACACGGGTGGGCTTTTCCGGGTTAAAGCTGGCGATGATGTTCTTAAAATTGAGGGCGGTTTTGTTGTAGGCGTACACCCGGCCTTTCTGGACTTTTACGTGGGGGGTCCATGACTCCATTTTCGCCGTCAGCCATGCAGCGCATTTCTCATGGGCCGGGGTGTTGGGCACCCGCGGACCGAAGGCAACCTGCAGCCGCGCAAATTCGAGGGCTGAGTCGCTACTGAAGTCGGGAACGGCCACCCGGGGCCCGGAGGGAACGGCCTCCTCTTTCGGTTCTTCCTGCTTCACGGGTTGGTTGCAGGAGGAGGCAAGCAACAGGAAGGCAAGGGCAATAGAATAAAGGATCTTTGTTTTCATAAAGATTGTTTTACCCACCCCTGCCCCTCCCTACCAGTAGGGAGGGGCAGGGGTGGGTATCATAATTATTGGTTCTTTCAGGAATTCACAAAATTACCGGAAATAATTATTTCCCTCAACTCCTTCCGTTTCCGGGGCTGCAGTTCCCTTTCGCGGAGCTTTTCAGGAAGGGTATCAGGATCGCCTGGGTAACCCGCGGCGATGACCGAAAGAGGCCGCGTGGTGGCCGGCAGGCCGAATAATTCCTGCGCCCGCTCCTTCGAAAACCCGCCCATCTGGTGGACGAATAACCCCTGGTGCATGGCTTCAAGGCTCAGGTGGGCGACCGCCTGGCCGGTGTCGTATTGCCAGTAAGGACTTTCCTTGCCGTCATAGGCGGAGAGCATATGGCCCATTGCCAGGATGAGGACAGGAACGGTTTTATTCCATACCTGGTTACCATTGTCGAGGCAGGAGAAGATCTTCGACCAGGTATCGTCGCCCCGGATCCCCGCGATGAACCGCCAGGGCTGCTCGTTCCCCGCCGAGGCCGACCAGCGGGCCGCTTCGAACATGGCCTGCAGTTTCTCCGGCTCCACATGGCGGTCAGAGAATGCACGGGGACTCCAGCGTTTCGTGGCCAGGGGGTTTATGGGAACAGAGGTGATGGCGTTTTTGTTCATTTTTTATTCTTTTGGATCATTATATCCCTGCAAAGACGCGAAGACGCAATGTACTAGCGCCTTCGCACCTTAGCGGTAAAAGAGGTCAGCGCCTTGACGATGGACAGAAAAAACAATAACCCCGCCAGATACGAGAGGATCCTCGCCAGGTAGTCGCCGTGCTTCACGTAGAAAGTCAGATCGTCGTTCGCATTCAGTGTGCCTTTGATCACGGCGGGCACCCAGTAGCCGGTGGTCTGGCTGGCGTCGCCGCGCTGGTCGATGAAGGCCGATATGCCGGTGTTGGCCGAGCGCGCAATACAGCGCCGGGTCTCGATGGCCCGCAGGTGGGCGAAGGAGTTGTGCTGCCGGTGCCCGGCCGTGTTGCCCCACCACCCGTCGTTGGTGATGATGATCATCACTTCGGCGCCGTTGCGCACAAACTCCGCAAAGAACTCCCCGAAGATCGATTCGTAACAGATCGCCGGTCCTGCTTTCACCGTGCCGACGGTGGTATAGACCTTCCTGACCGAATCCATGCCCAGGCTTCCCACCGTCCCGCCCAGGTCGATGGCGTATTTTTCAATGAATTTCAGCTTCCCGAACGAAGGAAGGATCTCCACGCCGGGGGTAAGCTTCGACTTGTGGTAGAGTTGCAGGGAGTCGCGGTTGTTGAACAGTATCGCGGCGTTGTAAGCGTTGTAGTAATTATCGGTGTCGGTGAATTTGCGCGCCCACCGCTCCCTTTTATCGCCGGGCATCAGCTGGTAAAAGGTGGATGCGCCGATCAGCAGGTTCAGCTCAGGCCAGGGCGCGATCGCTTCCTGCAGCAGCCTGACACTCTCGTAAGGGGCCAGGTGGTTCTCCCACAGGCCTTCCTGGATGGCCGATTCGGGAGCCACCAGGAAGTTGACGCTGCTGTCGAGTTCCGGCCCCGCCAACTGCATGATCCGGCCGATGACTTCGGGAGGCGGCACGACATACTGTTCAAAATAAGGATCGAGGTTGGGTTGCACCACCACAAAATTCACAGGTTTTTCCTCCTCGCGGTAAGTGTAATAGAGCGTGAGTGACAGGATGACCGGAAGGGTGATCCAGAAAAAAGAAGGGAGCAATGTGGCGAGGTGGCGAGATAACGAAAATGCGGGTTGTTGTTTATAATATTTCCGTAAAACATTCAAAATAAGTATATTGCCAACCAAAATCCAAAGGGACCCACCCATGGTTCCTGTATATTCATACCATTGAACGCATCTGTACCAGGTGGCGAACCCGTTGCCCAGGTTGAGCCAGGGCCAGTTGAGGTCCCAGTTGAGGTGGAGGTACTCGAAGGCGACCCAGTAGGAGAGGAGGGCGGCGTATCCGGCGAGGTCGTTCTTCAGCTTTTTCCGGGTCCAGTGGAAAGCCTGGAAAACAATGGACATGAAAAGGGCATTGAGCACCACGGCGAGCGCCCCCCCGATAAAGGTGGAGTTGACGATCCACCAGGTGGTGAGCAGGTTCCAGAGAAAGAAGCCCGGGTAGGAGTAGAGCATCAGGCTGAATTTCCGGAACCGGCCGGGTTCACGGTACATGCGTTCTTCGACCAGCAGCATCGGCGCCAGTCCGAAGAAAAGCAGCAGGGGCACGCCTCGCTCGGGCCAGCCCAGCGTCAGAAGTACGCCGGAAAGGAGGCTCAGGAGTAAAAGGTGGAATTTATTCGGATTTAAAAGGCGTTTCAGCATGGTTAGATCGCAGGCAGGTTTAAATCTCCGACTGGGCAGTCATTGTTGAACGGAATGATAATCGTTATACAAAGATAGAAATAAAGCGGGACGTTTCCATCGTGTCAATTGAATACCGGCAGATAGCCGACGTCAGGTGTTGACATTCCCGGATACATGCGTTATCTTTGTAAGACCCCTGCAATCAAGGCTGAAAGATCAGGTTTCCCATGAAAATGCAATTTCTTGTCCTGGTTTCCCTGCTGATCCCGTTGACGGCAGCAGCGCAGCATCCCCGGCTGAAAGAAGGACTTCCTGTTAAGCGGTATGGAAAAATCACTTCCGTGTTTCCCAACCGGGTTCCTGCGGCCCCGGTTCGTCCGGCCATCGCCAAACCGGCGAAAGGCCTGGCCAGCCCGGTCACGGTACTGGATATCGGCACTTCGGCCGACCTCTCGGGGTATTCGCTGGGTACGCGCACGATGCTCTGGGCCGACGATGATCTGAACTACGTGATGAATGTACACCGGATGGGACCGGGAGCAGCACCTCCCGGACTGGAAGGCTACCTGGCCGTTGACCTCGGGCAGAACATGGGAAAGACTGCGGCTGACTGGACCACCCAGGTCCAGGTACAATCGTCGGTTTTGCCCGCCAACCCCCAGTATTATGATGCCGCCTGTTATCCTTCGGCCGGCATCTATAACCCTGCCGGCAACACGAACCCGGCCAACGCCCGGATCACCTGGTTCAACGCGAACCAGGCCAATATGTTCTTCAGCGGCTTCGGGGGATACGGCTATGGCACGGCGAGCCTGATGGATCACTCCGATACGTCCAAACATATCCGCTGGTATGACGGACAACTTAAGACGAACATTCCCAGTGGCTTTGCCATCGGCGCCAACGGTATTGTGCATGTTGTCGACGGGGCCTTCAAGATGGTTGGAGGGATTCCTGTATACCAGGACAGCATCATTTATGGCCGGGGGGTCTGGAACCCGGCGACGAAGGATTTTGATTTCACCTTTCAGACACTCGCCTTTCCGTGCAAGAACAGTTACGGTATCGCCGATTGCAAGGTAGCCACCTCACTCGGGGGAAATTATGTCTGGATCTCGGTGCTCACCCGCGACCCGCTTGGTACCCCTTTGCAGGATTCCTCCTGGTTCCCCGTCCTGAGGAATTCATCGGACGGAGGAGTGACCTGGAGCGATCGCACTGTTGTACAACTGGATGGCCCCGACGGCCTGGATGGGATTAAATTTGCATACAGCGATTATTTTGTTGCAAACCTGTTTCAGCCTCCGCTGCCGACCCGTGACGAAATTCCGTACACGGCGGCGTTTGACCATTCCATCACGGTGGACAAATGGAATAATTTGAATATTGGGATAGTGGTCGGAATGGCTCCCGGGGGGTTCCAGGTGATGTCTGGAATCGACAGCATTAATAATGTATTTGACATTTTTGTGTGTGAAGGAGGCTGGAACGTTCAGGCCGTAAGGATGGGATCGCTCAGGACTTTCCGGGGGGCCTGGGGAGGCTTTTCAAGTGATAACCGGGTCTATGCTTCCCGGTCGAAAAACGGAGAAAAAGTACTTTTTACCTGGAATGATACCCGAATGGATACGGTTGTGGATAACCAGTACCCGGATGTTTTTGCCCGGGGATATGATTTGTTAACCAATAAGATAACAAGCATCAGCGGAGCGGATTCCCCGCAAAATGTCACGGCACTAACTTCCATTGCTAATGAAGCATTCTTTCAGTGTGCCTCACCGGTGGTATTTTCCGATAACAATATATTTACGATACCGATATGTACCCAATGGTTTACCGATCCTGCGGCCGGAGTGCTTTTCAAATACATCCCCGATTTTTCTTTTGCCGAAAATGACTTTACCATTTCTGTGGACTGGTGGCCCTGGCTCTGCGATTATATTGGCATGGATCAGCATGCAGGAAAGCCGGAAGCCATGGATGTTTTTCCAAACCCCGCCGAAAACCGGATCAACGTCACCCTTGAACTCACGAAAGAGAGACTGGTCACCCTCGAAATAATCAATCTTTTAGGAGAAAAAATGCAGAGAATTCAAAAAGGGAGGATGGGGCCCGGTTTGCAGCAGTTTACCGTGGATGTCAATAATTTGTTTCCCGGGATCTATTTTGTCTCCGTTTCGGCAGATGCAAGGCAATCTTCGAGAAAATTGGTAATTCAATAACTGCCCCGTCCGCTCGTCCGCTCGTCCGCCTGTCCGCTCGTCCGCTTGTCCGCTTGTCCGCTTGTTCGCCCGTCAGTCCCGGTTCTCCGGCCACCTCGTCAGCACGATTTTCCTGACCTCCCGGTACAGGGTCTCGCGAAGCTTGTCGAGGTTCCGGTTCTCTGTGGCGGAGATGAAGAGCGACGGCAGGTTCTCCTTCGCCATCCAGGTCTGTTCCAGCTCCTCCAGGGTGAGGTTCTCGCGGGTGGCGGGACTGAGGTCGAAGGGGTCCTTTTCGGTGAAGCGGTAGGCATCGACCTTGTTGAAGACCATGACGACGGGCTTGTCGGCTGCATGGATGTCGGCCAGGGTTTGCTTCACCACGTTCACCTGTTCCTCCCAGTCGCGGTGGCTGATGTCGGCCACATGGACCAATATGTCGGCTTCGCGCACCTCGTCGAGTGTTGACTTGAACGACTCCACAAGCGTGTGGGGCAGCTTGCGGATGAAACCCACGGTGTCGGAAAGGAGGAAGGGCTGGGTTTCGATCACCACCTTGCGCACCGTGGTGTCGAGGGTGGCGAAGAGCTTGTTCTCGGCGAAGATGTCGGACTTGCTCAGCACGTTCATGATCGTCGATTTCCCCACGTTGGTGTAGCCCACCAGGGCCACGCGGACCATGTCGCGGCGGGCTTTTCGCTGGGTGGCCATCTGTTTGTCGATCTCCTTCAGCTTCTCCTTCAGCAGGCTGATGCGGAATCGGAGGTTACGGCGGTCGGTCTCGATCTCCTGCTCGCCCGGGCCTCTCAGCCCGATCCCTCCGCGTTGCTTTTCCAGGTGGGTCCACATGCGGGTAAGGCGGGGAAGCAGGTATTCGTTCTGGGCCAGTTCCACCTGGGTGCGGGCGTACGAGGTGACGGCACGCCTGGCGAAGATGTCGAGGATGAGGTTGTTTCGGTCGAGGATACGGCACTGCAGCACCCGTTCAATGTTGCGGATCTGGTGGGCGGAAAGTTCGTCGTCGAACACCACCATGTCGGCCGGGTTTGCCTCCATCCAGGCGCGGATCTCCTCCAGCTTGCCGCTGCCCACATAGGTCCGGGAATCGGCGTGGTCGAGTTTCTGGACGAACCTTTTCACAGGTACTCCGCCCGCGGTATCGACCAGGAACGCCAGCTCCTCGAGGTACTCGGCGGTCCTTTCCATGTCCTGGTTCCGGGTGGAAAGCCCGACCAGCACGACTGTTTCATTGACAGGAGCGGTGTCGATCATCAGAAATGCCTGAACCCAATGATTTCCCTGACTTCGCGGATGGTCTTGGAGGCCGACGCCCGGGCCTTCTCGGCACCCAGGGTGGCCACCTTCTTCAGGTAGGCGGAATCGGCGGCCAGCGCTTCCATCTTTTCACGGAAGGGATGGGTGAAAGCGACGATGTCTTCGGCCAGTTGCTTTTTCATGTCGCCGTAACGGATGGTACCTGCCTGGTAGGCGGATTCGAAATGGGTGGCAGTTTCCGGCGACGAGAAATAACTCATCAGGTCGAAGAGGTTGACAACGCCCTGGGAACGGGGCTGCGAGGGATCTACCGGTCCCGAATCGGTGACGGCCTTCATCACCTTCTTCCGGATCACTTCGGGAGCGTCGGCCAGGAAGATCGAGCTGTTCTCGTTGTCCGATTTCGACATCTTGGTGCTGCCGTCGAGACCGGGGATCTTGACCAGGTTGTCGCCAAAATTGTAGGCGACGGGTTCGGGGAAATAATCGACCTTGTACATCCGGTTGAAGCGGTTGGCGAAGGTGCGGGTCATTTCGAGGTGCTGTTCCTGGTCCTTCCCCACGGGGACCTTGGCGGCACGGTGGATGATGATGTCGGCGGCCATCAGGGTGGGGTAGGTGAGCAGCCCGGCATTGACGTTGTCGGGCTGGGTGCGGATCTTCTCCTTGAACGAGGTGCAGCGCTCCAGTTCGCCCTTGTAGGCGTTCATGTTGAGCAGCAGGTAAAGTTCGGCGGTCTCGGGAAGGTCGCTCTGGATGTACAGGGTCGCCTTTTCGGGATCGAGTCCGCAGGCCAGGAATTCCACCATGACCGTTTTCACGTTGCCGTGGAGGTCGGCCGGCGTGGGATGGGTCGTAAGCGAATGGTAATCGGCGATGAAGAAGTAGCAGTTGTTTTCCTCCTGCATCTTGACAAAGTTCCGGATCGCTCCGAAGTAGTTTCCCAGGTGTAAGTTCCCGGTCGGCCGGATGCCGCTGACAACAATATCCATTTACGATTTACGATTGACGATTTATTATTACCCCACCCCGGCCCCTCCCCAAACAGGAAGGGGTATCATCAGCACATCAGCATATTATCACATTTTAATCTCCTCCCCATTCCGGTTGAGGAATCGGTAGTCGAGGAAGTGCAGGGCGTTTTGCGGCTGGATGCGGACCCACTGGTTGTATTTGCGCCACCATTTCCACCGGAAGTTAAACCATCCGCGGGTCAGGTAGGCATACAGGTAAGGATGGACCGTGAGGGTCAGGTGCTTCTCATTCTGTTCACGGACCAGGTAGCCGAGGTTGTTCTCGATGTCGTCGGTAAGGAGGATGGTGGGGCGGATCTGGCCGGTGCCATCGCAAGCGGGGCATTTTTCGAGGATCTGGACATTCATCTCCGGCCTGACGCGCTGGCGGGTGATCTGGACAAGCCCGAACTTGCTGGGTGGCAGGATCGAGTGCTTGGCCCGGTCGCGTTTCATCTCTTCGCGAAGCTTATCATACAGTTTGCGCCGGTTCACTCCCTGGGTCATGTCGATGAAGTCGATCACCACGATGCCTCCCATGTCGCGAAGGCGCAACTGGCGGGCGACCTCCGTGGCTGCCTCGAGGTTCACCTCCATGGCGTTGGTCTCCTGGTTCTGGTCCTGGTTTACCCGGTGACCACTGTTGATGTCGATCACATGCAGCGCCTCGGTATGTTCAATCACCAGGTAGGTGCCGCTCTTGATGGTGACGATCTTGCCGAACGAGTTCTTGATCTGCTTGTCGATGCCGTACTGTTCGAACACAGGCACTTTGCCGGTATGATGCTTGACGATGCCGATCTTGTCGGGTGAGATGCGCTGGATGTAGGTACGGATCTCTTCGTAAAGCACCGCGTCGTTGACCACGATGTTGTTGAACGATTCGTTGAGGACGTCGCGCAGGATCGCCGAAGTGCGGTCGATCTCGCCGATGAGCTTCTGGGGCGGTTTGGCGTTGGCCAGTTTCTGGGTGATGATCTCCCACCGCTTATACAGGTTGCGGAGGTCGGAGTCGAGGTCGGCGACCAGTTTGTTCTCGGCCACCGTGCGGATGATGATGCCGCAGTTGCGGGGCTTGATGCTGGTGATGAGCCGTTTGAGACGGTTGCGTTCCTCGGCGCTCTTGATCTTCTGCGATACCGAGATCTTGTCGGAAAAGGGCATCAGCACCAGGTAACGTCCGGGAAAGGCGATCTCGGAAGTGACGCGCGGTCCCTTGGTGGAGATGGGTTCCTTGGCGATCTGCACCAGGATCTCCATGTTGGGTTTCAGCACCTGGTTGATCTTCCCGGTCTTCTGGATGTCGGGCTCCATTTCGACATCGGCAATGGTCAGTCCGCCACCGGGCATCGACTGTCCTTTCCGGATATACTTCAGGAGCGACTGGACCTGCGGCCCGAGGTCGAGGTAGTGGAGAAAGGCGTCTTTCTCATATCCCACGTCGACGAAAGCTGCATTGAGGCCCGGCATGATCTTCTTGATGCGGCCAAAATAGACATCGCCAACGGAATACTCGTTGTTGGCTCTCTCCTTGTTTAATTCAACAAGAAGTTTGTCTTCAAGTAAGGCGATCTCAACCTCGGTGGAGGTTGAATTAACGATTAATTCCTTATTCACGGTTTTTCATGTTAAGATGACGGCCCCGGCCCGATGCCGGGGTCCAACATGACCTAAGGAATTGCAGCAGAGGGAAGACTATTTCTTCTTATGCCTGTTCTTGCGCAAGCGTTTTTTCCGCTTGTGCGTTGCCATCTTGTGTCTCTTTCTTTTCTTACCACTTGGCATAATGATACAGCTTAGAAGTTGATTACTTCACTTTTACGTGAGATTTCACTTTGTTTACGAAGGTCTTGGCCGGCTTGAACGAAGGAATGTTGTGGGCGGGAATAATCAGAGTGGTGTTCTTTGAAATATTCCTTCCGGTCTTTTCAGCTCTTTTCTTGATAATAAAACTTCCGAAACCCCTGAGGTAAACGTTATGACCTGTGGTCATGGAATTCTTGATCGAT
Source organism: uncultured Prolixibacteraceae bacterium (assembly GCA_964455285.1). GTDB lineage: Bacteria > Bacteroidota > Bacteroidia > Bacteroidales > FEN-979 > CAIVAT01. The sequence continues at coordinate 3,707 of CAYVVG010000081.1, read as the reverse complement.
TCCATAAAAGCTTCAACAGTGGCCTGAACGGCAACTTTTTCAATTCCAGTCTTATTAGCAATTTCTGCTACAATTTCTGCTTTTGTCATTTTGAATGGGTGTTAATAGTGATATATTGTTGTTAATGAACGGCTTTTGGGACCGGGGAAACGGGCTGCAAATATATGATTTTTTTGAAAGACAAGGAAATAGATGAAAAAAAAATCGTGAGTCGTGAGTTGTGAGTTGTGAGTCGTGAGTGGTGGGGAGTACTCCGTTCCTTTGTAACTTTGTCACCCTGTCACCCTTTCACCTTGTCGCCATCTCCCTTCTCCCAAACCCTGTTAGCCTGGTACCGCGAACATCACCGGGACCTTCCATGGCGCCGTACACGAGATCCTTACCGGGTCTGGCTTTCGGAGGTGATCCTGCAGCAGACCCGCATCGCCCAGGGAACGCCTTATTATGAGCGTTTTATTGCTGCTTATCCTGATATCGGAAGCCTTGCCGGAGCTACCGAGGAAGAGGTGTTGAAGCTCTGGCAGGGGCTGGGTTATTATTCACGGGCCCGGAACATGCACCAGGCGGCGAGAAGCGTGGTGGAAAGGTATGCTGGTGAGTTTCCCGCGACGTGGAGCGAACTCCGGAAACTGAAGGGGGTGGGTGAATATACCGCAGCTGCGATCGCCTCCATCTGTTTCGGCGAACCGCAGCCCGTGGTGGATGGCAACGTGATCAGGTTCTTCGCCCGTTACTTCGGCATCGAGGATCCGGTCGACCGCCTGCCAACCCGGAAACGGATCCATTCGCTCGCCCTGGAACGGATCGACCCCGAAAACCCCGGCGACTTCAACCAGGCGATGATGGAGTTCGGAGCGATGGTGTGCACCCCGGCCAATCCGGGTTGTGCAAATTGTCCTTTCAAAGAAAGTTGCATTGCATGGAATAAAAACCTGGTCGAGAAAATCCCCGTCCGCCACGCGTCACGCGTCACGCGACACCGGTATATCCATTACGCGGTGATCACCTTTCGCCGGCGGGGGGAGGAATTTATCTGTCTCAACAAGCGTACCGGCGACGATATCTGGAGGAACCTGTACGATTTCCCTTCTGTTGAGAGCGCCCCGCTGAAACCCGGAAGATCGCTGAAACCGATTGATTTTGCTGCGCTTTTCAATGGACCTGTTCCGGAATTCTGCGAAGTTTCCGAACCGGTCATCCATGTCCTTACCCACCAACGGATCCATGCCCGGTTCTACCGGTTCCGCCTGCCACCAAAGCCCGATCTGCCGTTTCTCTGCGTGCCGGTGGAAAACATTACCGGTTATCCCGTACCCAGGCTGGTCGAGAAATTCATCCAGCAATATTTCTTGTCCACATAAGTAAGAAATGACCGCCGAAAGGAAGGACCGCAGCGTTTTTTTGCGGTTTATCCGGAATTTGATAAAATATTTTCGAAAATACTTGACAAAGGGGTTTTGAATGTAGTATTATTGCAGCGTCAAAATAATATTAAATTGATATCACAATTTCAACGGTTATGGAAAAAGAGAAAGTAAGTTCAACATCGTCGGGATACACGGCTGTCCTGGTCGTTGTCGCCCTCCTCGGGATCGGGATCCTGGGATTGGCGCTCTATTCGCAGTATGTGCTGTCGGTCGTTTTCTCCATCCTGTGCCTGGTGGGGGCGTTTTTTGTCACCCTCGGCCTGATGGTGGTCAATCCCAACGAGTCGGCCGTGCTGGTGCTCTTCGGCGAATACAAGGGTACGATCAAGACGAACGGTTTCTTCTGGGTCAACCCATTTTATGTCAAGAAGAAGATCTCGCTGCGCGCCCGCAACCTGAACCGCGAGCCCATCAAGGTCAACGACAAGCTGGGGAATCCCATCATGATCGGCTGCGTGCTGGTGTGGCGGGTGAGGGACACCTTCAAGGCGGCCTTCGAGGTGGATGATTATGCCCATTTCGTCGATATCCAGAGTGAATCGGCCACGCGCAAGCTGGCCGGGCACTATGCCTACGACAATTTCGACGACGAGCAGAAGGAGATCACCCTGCGTGCCGGCGGCGAAGAGGTCCACCAGGCGCTGGAACACGAGCTGGCCGAACGGCTTGCGATGGCCGGCATTGAGGTGCTGGAAGCCCGGATCAGTTACCTGGCGTATGCTTCCGAAATTGCCGGCGCGATGCTTCGCCGGCAGCAGGCCACCGCCGTGGTGGCTGCCCGCACCAAGATCGTCGAAGGGGCCGTCAGCATGGTCGAACTGGCGCTCGACCACCTGAGCAGCAAGCACATCATCGACCTCGACGAGGACAAAAAAGCGACGATGATCAGCAACCTGATGGTGGTGCTTTGCTCCGACAAGGATACCACCCCGGTGGTCAACACAGGCACGTTACATCAATAAGCGATGGAAAGAAAACATTTCGAAGAGGTTCAGAAGTTCGACCAGGTATGGATCCGGATCCTCATCCTGCTCACCTGGATCCCCATGGTGGCGCTTTTCGGGGCCGGGATCTGGCAGCAGATCATCCGGGGCATTCCCTGGGGCAACAATCCCATGTCGGATACCGGACTGATCGTGGCCAACGTCGCCGTATTCCTGATCCTGGGTGCGACAACCTGGCTTCTCTTCACCCTCCGGCTCCGCACCGAGGTCACCGACCGGGGTGTGCACTACCGGTTTCCCCCGTTCCTCCCGGCGAAGAGGACCATTGCCCGGGAAGAGATCGCGGAGTACGCTGTCAGGAAGTATAACCCTGTGAGGGAATATGGCGGCTGGGGGTTTCGGGTCGGGAACAGGAAGACCGGTAAAGCCTACAATGTAAAAGGTGACATGGGGCTGCAGCTGGTACTGAAGGACGGAAGGCGGGTGCTGTTCGGCACCCAGCGGCCCGGGGCGCTGCAGGCAGCCATGGACCGGATGATGAACCCTGCAACCATGTAAAGGAATCATTCATGGCCGGAAAGAAAGTCTTCATGCTCCGGGTAAGCCCGGAGATGTACGAGTCGGTCGAAAAATGGGCGGCCGATGAGTTCCGTTCCGTCAACGGACAGCTGGAATGGATCATCGAAAAAGCGCTCAGATCGGCCGGTCGCAGCCCCGGAAAGAAGGGTAAAATGCCACCGGGATCCGGCCCTAACAACACAGAACCATGAATTTCGGAATTTTTGTTGCGAACCGTAACCGGAACAAGGCCGACCGGCCAGTGATACGGCCCGAAATGATGCCCGTCGACTGGTTGTTCGAGGCACTGGCCTTCATTGGCCTGGTGACGATGGCGGGTTTTTTGATCTACCATTTTCCGCGTCTTCCCGAGACCATCCCTTCCCATTTTGACGGGGCGGGGGTGCCCGATGAATTTTCCGGCCGTTCGACGCTGTGGGTCCTGCCCGGGATCTCGCTCCTGTTGTATATCCTGCTATCGGTGATGATGCGGGTCCCGCACCAGTTCAATTATTCGGTGAAGATCACCCGGGAGAACGCGGCGATCCAGTATGCCATGGCCATGCGGTTGATCCGGTACCTGAAGGCCGGGCTGATGTGGATGTTCTTTTATATTGTATACGGCACGGTAATGACGGCGGAGCAGAGATCGGAGGGGCTCGGTTTGTGGTTCCTTCCGGTGACGGTGGGCGGAATGATTCTTCCGGTTTTCGTTTACCTGTTCCTGGCTAGCCGGAGACAATAGCCACCCCCACCCTGACGGGGTCCCCCCACCCCG
>CAYVVG010000080.1:0-15106 GCA_964455285.1 uncultured Prolixibacteraceae bacterium | reverse complement strand
CCGATGATCCTGAGCTCCTTGTCGGTGAAACAGATCCACGACGGGTTGTTGGGATTGGAATATAGGACCGAATGGATGTTGCCTTTGGAAAGATAGCTTTCCAGTTTGTCCCGCAGTTTGTCACCCCTGTAATTATATACATCGAACGATTCGAACTTTTGCCCGAGTACCTTGTGTTGCTGGTGGTGAACGGGAAAACCGGGGTCGATGAACAGGGTGGTGTCCTTTTCGCGGTGGATCTTTGAAAACGTCAGGAAGGCGGCGAAGCCACCCTGCATGCTTCCCACGGTGGGAAGGCAGTTTTCGGGTTCCACATCGATGTCGAGGAACAGTTTGACGAACCGGGCCGCTTCCTGTTTCAGTATCGGTGTGCCTTCGATGTCGGGATATACGGCGGCCACCCCTCGTTTCAGTGCTTCGATCTCAGCCTGCACCCCGATCTCTGCTGCGGGCAAACCGGGAACACCCATTTCCATCCGGATGAATTTCTGCCCGGTCTCCTTCTCAATTCCGTTGATCAGTCGCTTGATCTCACGGATGGTCGCCTTGCCGATGTTCCTGATCTTGCTCTCTTCGATATGGCGCCGGACAACTTCGTAGCTGATCGGGGTCTCTTTCATGGTTACAGGGTTTCGCAGTTTGTTTGCAGGTTAACAGGGCAAAGTTCCTGAAAAAAAACGAGCCTGCCAACGGAATAAATCGTCGTGTTGAAAAGTTCCGGAACTTCCCCGGCGGAAAGTGCGAACTACCTGACCAGCACGATGGTTCCGGTGCGTATGCTCTCGTCGGGGGGCGACAATGTGGTAAGATACCGGAGCATATAGGTATAGGTTCCCTCGGGGCAGAGCCGGCCCTGGAAGGTGCCGTCCCATCCCCTTTCAGGATCGGAGGTGATGAACAACCGGGTTCCGGAGCGGTTGAAAATTTCGAGCATGTAGTTGCGTACGTTTTTCACAAATGGCCGGAAGGTGTCATTCAGCCCGTCCTGATCCGGTGTGAAGGCGTTCGGGACCCAGAGCACGATCTCGCACTCTCGCCCCTGCCTGACAAAGATCAGGGAAGTGTCGGAATTGCTGCAACCGTGGATGTCGGTGTACCGGTAGATCAGAACATGATCGCCGGCTCCGGCTGCCGACGGGTCGAACACGCCGGAAACTGCTCCGTCGACGAGGTAATCACCTCCCGCGGGCAAACCACCGGCCAGGATGAAGGGTGGTTCATTATAACAGATGCTGTCGGGACCGGTGAGGCTGACCTGCGGCAGGCCGTAAAAGGAGATAGCAAGTCCGGCAGCGGGGCCGGATCCGCATTCGGCATTATAGCCGGAAACGGAGAGGGTTCCCGATGTGGCCGTGCTGTCAAAATGGATCCACACGGAGGTGTCGCCCGGGTTCAGGATGGCGCCAGAGCCTGAAAATGACCAGGTGTAGGCGGTCGCGTTGGAACTGCCCGGGGTAATGTACGATCGGTCGAGGCCTCCCAGGCAGAATTCATCGTCGCCAGTGATGTTGCCGGGGGGTCCCGGTGACCGCATGAGGGTGAAGGTGACGGATGGAGCGATGGAACTGGCGACGTACCACCAGGAGTTGACTGTATTGGTATCGCCCGTTTCCATGTCCCACAGGTGACACCCGATCACATCGCTGCATCCCGTGAGGTTCACCGTGGTGATGCCCGGCAACTGGCTGTCGTCCCAATAGATGTCGGGTTTGGTCCCGGCCGGCCGGATCACCTCCACGATATACCCATTGTCGTTGTATTCGATATCGTACAGCGGAAGATGGGTGATCCCATGTATGAACCGGATGGTTGCAGTGACCCTGGTTCCGTTCGGAACCGGGGTGCCCAGCCCGTCAATTCCGTTCCAATGGATGAGGTTATAACCGTTTCCACCCGGGTTGGCCAGGACGTTCGCGGTCAGTTTGACATCCCGGGGGTTGGCGCCCGGGGAGGTGTCGGCTTCGAGGTGGACTTCCAGTATCCCGTCCATTGTGACTTTAATTCCAAGTTCGACGTTCCCGGTTTCGCAATGCGGGTAAACCTGGAAGGGTTGAATGAGCCCCGGGTTCGCTTTTCCGGTCGGGAACTCCAGGCTGTCGGGAGGCGACAGGAACAGTCGGTACCGGGGATAGGTATGGAACCCGGTTCTCGATTGCCGGTCGGTCGATATGTCGCCGGTCGCAGCGCACCCGGTCGGGTTGCTGGAGATGGTGAAGGTGCCGCCGACGAACCCGTTGCAATTGACGCTGGTGACGATGCTGTCGTCGGAAAGGATATACATGGTGCCATGAAACCGGCTTTGGGTCGGCGGGGTCTGGACCAACCCGCAGTTGAACTGCCACGACCGGGACCAGATCCGACCGGGGATCTCACGGTTGCCGGTCCCGATCACGGCGATATCGAAATACCGGAACCGGACGTAACTCGACATGGAATAGGTGGCGCCCTGGTCGGGGGGATAGTAGAATTCGAGGGAGTAGTCTCCTGTTGTAGTCGGAAAGATCCGGATGGGGTCGTAGCCGCCCGAGGAGGGGAAGGGGCCGATGGTATCCTGGTCATAGCCTGAGATGTACCCCGTACCGGAGGAGGGTATCGGCGACGGTCCCAGGATGATGTTCCCGCCGGGATCCCTGACCTGGAATTGAACGCCCTGGCTCGATTCCTTGGCAATGATGCTGCCCAGTCCGAAAAAGATCCTTTCCGACAGGGAGGCGATCCGGATGTGAAGCCGGTAATCGGCCGAAGCATCGAAAAAGGCGAACGGATTCCGGTAGCGGTCGAGGCAGAGTCGCGCAGAATCTCCGGATGAGGGAGCGATCTGTTTAGTGCCTTCGGCTGAGGTCAGCAAAGGCAGCAGACACGAAAAAAGCATTGCCTGTATCCCTGTTCTCATGAGGAAAGGGGAAGCGGTTTACAGGATAAAGGTAATGAAAAACCGAACCGGAAAGGAATTCCGGTTGCGGGTTCATGTTTTTTTCTTCTGCATCAGGACTGCCATCGACAAGAGTACCCCCAGGATGATGCTGTAGAAGGCTGCAACGAGGATCCGGTATTCTTCGGGAAGCATGAAGTTGAGTGCCTGGGCGGGGATCCAGAACAGGGGTATGGTCTTCTTCAGCACGAAATCCCAGAATTCGAACCAGTTGATCTCCCTGAAGTACAAACCGATGCGGAAGGAGGTGAAGAATCCGGAGAGGGTGCCGCCTGTTTTGAGGATATGGGTATCGGTGATGCGGTGCAATCCCATGAAAACCGGTGCGAAAAACAGGTTAAGCATGGTGCTGACACTGACAGCGGCGAGGAGCTTCAGCCAGGAAAACCCGGGCTGTCGCAGGATGTCGGCGGGGTGACCTGCCGGGAAGTCCACTCCCATGCTTTTCAGCATGGCAGGAGCTCCTTCGCCGAAGATGACAAAAGCCATTTTTATGGCGACACCGAGAAAGCCCCAAACCAGGGCCCTGGGCAGGAGACCGAATCCTTTCCGGTGATACACTCCGGCCCGGATCCGCAGGCCGATCGACTCCCCGAGCGTCGCAAGGATGGCGAACTTGATGAAACTCATTGCATAGGCGTGCTGTGCGTTCAACTCCTCGTAAGCGTGAAACACAGGGGGGAAAATAAAAAACGGGAGCAGCACCAACACGACCGCTCCTGTCATCATCAGGTCGCTTCGTTTCATTCGTCCGGATTAATGCGGGAGCGCAAAGATAACCTTTATCGGGACATTTTTGCCGGGTTCATCGTCAATTGAAGGACGGGTCGGCCGGGAAATTGGCCCAGATCGCGTAATCTTTCCCCATGTTCCGCAGGTAATTGCCCCAGAGTTTCTCGGGGTGGTCGCTGATGATCTCCGCAACCGTGGATTGGGAAAGCACCCACGACTTTTCGCGGAGTTCCCGGTCAAGCTGTTTCGGCGACCATCCGGCGTACCCCACAAAGAACCGGATCTCGTGTTGTCCCAGCGAGCCGGAGGCGAGCAGGTCGCGTACCGCCTCGAGGTCGCCACCCCAATACAGCCCTTCGATGATGGACATGCTGCTGGAAATCTCTTTGCGCGTGTGCAGAAAAAAGACGGAATCCGTCTTGACCGGACCTCCCAGGTATACGGGCAGGTTATAATTTTTAAATCCCTTGACGATGTCCTTCAGCCGTGCTTCAATGGGCTTGTTGATGATCACGCCAAAAGATCCCTCTTCGTTGTGTTCGGCCAGCAAAACCACCGACTGGCGAAAATAGAAATCACGCAGTGAGGGTTCTGAGATGAGAATGCTTCCCTGTTTCGGTTTTACGCGTGGTTTTTCCATCGTTACTGACAATTTTACTACTTTTGCCTGTCCCTCCCGGCAAATATAATACCAAAACGATGGCAAGGGTTGACCGTTCCGATTTATTTTCCCGGTGCCGGCTCGATTATCCCGTTTTCATTTTTGAGAAACAGGAGTTTTCGCCAGGTCCCCGGGGGCTTAGCATGCGGTTTACTTTCAACCTCGCAGGGCGCCGCACATTTTTTCCCACCCTTTTCATCCCGGCCGGACCGGCTATCCCCCTCGACCGGATGGACCGGTCCGATATTGCATCGCTGGTATTTCACATAGGTCTTACCGAGATGATCAGTTACTGGAAGGCCGCCTGCCCTCCCAGGGTGATCATCCGGCCATTTTCACTATCGCCGGAACAGGCCGGATGGTGGAGGTCCCTTTTTTTTCATGGCCTGGGTGAGTTTCTTTACCTGAATGGCATCGCCACCTCGGAGGAGGATCTGCTGACCCTCGAATCCGCTGGCCCCTCCCTGTCTCCCCTGCGGGTCGCACCCGACGACGGGATCGTTGTCCCGGTAGGCGGAGGCAAGGATTCGGCGGTTTCCCTGGAGGTTCTGGGAAAGCATGCGGACTGCATACCCCTGGTGATGAATCCGCGAGGCGCCAGCCTTCATACGGTGCAGGCTGCGGGTTACAACCCCGACAGCATCCTTCGGGTCATCCGGACCCTGGATCCCGGTTTGTTACGGATGAATGAGGAAGGTTTTTTAAACGGGCATACTCCCTTCTCGGCGCTGCTGGCTTTCGTGACCCTGTTGGGTGCCGTTCTGTCAGGGCACCGGTATATCGCCCTCTCCAACGAATCGAGTGCCAACGAGGCCACCATCGGGGGGACGGGAATCAATCATCAGTATTCCAAGTCGTTCCGGTTCGAATCGGATTTCAGGGAATATGTGCGAAGGTGGATCAGCCCCGAGATCAGCTATTTCAGTTTTCTCCGGCCGCTGGACGAGTTGCAGATCGCCCGCCTCTTCTCACGCATGACCCGTTATCATCCGGTATTCAGGAGTTGCAACGTGGGAAGCAAGACCGACAGCTGGTGTGGGCAATGTGCCAAGTGCCTCTTCACGTATGTGATCCTTTCGCCCTTTCTCAGCGACGAGGCGCTCCGGGGGATCTTTGGGAAAGATCTGCTGGCGGATGCAAACCTGATCCCCCTTCTCGATCAGCTTGCCGGCATCGCAGAAGAAAAACCTTTCGACTGCGTCGGGACCATCCGCGAAGTGAATGTCGCCTTGTGCGAAGCGATCCGACGGCATGAAGGGACTCCGTTGCCGGCCCTGCTTCAGTATTACCGGCAAACAACGGCTTTTTCCCTTTACCAGGGAGTGAATATCCGGATGGAGTTAACGGCGATGGCGGCCCAGCATCATCTCGACAAGCGGTTCATGCAATGGCTCGCCGCGGAGATGGAAGGATGAGTGCCGGACTGGCGGACGAGCGGACTGGCGAACAAGCGGACGAGCGGACGAGCGGACGGGCGGATGGATGATCAACAAAGCAAGTCATGGATAAATTAAGAGAGCTGGTCAGGGAGCGGTTTGAGAACAAGAGCCTTGTGCTGCTGGGTTTTGGCCGCGAAGGTCAATCGTCGTACCAGTTCCTGCGCCAGGTGTTCCCCGGGAAAGAAATTTCTATTGCCGATCTGAACCCGGCGGTACGGGAAGCTTCTGTGGTTCAGGGCGACAGCCTGTTGCAGTTCATTACCGGCGAGGGTTACCTCGACACCCTTGGCCGGTTTGACGTCATCATGCGTTCGCCGGGCATACCCGTGTGGCAGCGTGTCGGCAATCCGGTGGGAGGGGATCCTTCGTGTAAAGGCCCGGGTATGGATGCCATCCCGGCCGGGAAGATCACTTCACAGACTTCGTTGTTCCTGGAATGTTACGCCGGCCAGGTGACCGGAGTTACCGGGACCAAGGGAAAGAGCACCACTTCCAGCCTCATCCATCACATATTCCGGACCGCCGGGCTCGACTCCATACTGGCCGGGAACATCGGCAACCCGGTATTCAACATCGCGCACCTGATCAAGCCTGCCACCCGGATCGTCTTGGAATTGTCGTCGCACCAGCTGGAATATCTCGTGAGGGCTCCTGCAACAGCCGTGTTCCTGAATCTTTTCCAGGAACACCTCGACGCATATGCCGATTACGATTCATACCAGCGTGCCAAAGCCAACATTGTCGGGTTCCAGCGCCCGGGAGACCGGATCATATACAATGCCGACGACGAAAGGGTGGTGAAGCATGTGATGCCGTGGCTGGATTCCCGGCAGTGTTTCCCCTTTTCTCTATTGGAAAAGCCCGCCAACGGCGGTTTTCCCGACGGCGGCTATGTGGTTTTCTCGGAAGACGGTGTCAGGCAACCCGTTTGGAGGATCCATCAGGACCGCTTTCTGAGAGGCATCCACAATCTGAAGAACATACTGGCGGCTTCCACGTGTGCGATGCTTGCTGGGCTCGATCCGGAAAACATTGCCGACGGTATCTTGACCTTCAAAGGGCTTGAGCACCGCCTGGAATATGTGGGTGAGTTCGGCGGCATTCATTTTTACAACGATTCCATCGCCACGATCCCCGAGGCGTGCATGGAGGCGGTCAGGGCCATACCCGATGTGGATACCCTTGTGGCGGGCGGATTCGACAGGGGGATCGATTATTCGGAACTGGCGCTGTTCCTGGCCTCGTCGCAGGTGCGCAACATCATACTTGTGGGCGAAGCCGGTCTCCGGATCGGTGCACTTCTGGAGAGTTGCGCGCATCAGGCGAAGAGCGTATTCCCGATCCAATGCTTTGATGAGTTCCGAACGATCGCGTTCCGGGAAACGCGGCCGGGAAGTGTCTGCCTGCTTTCGCCGGCCGCGGCCAGCTATGACGAATTCAACAACTTCGAGGAACGTGGGAAGCGGTTCAGGGAGTTGGTTAGCGGGAAGGTATTGAAATAGTGAAATGGCGAAATGCGAAATAGCGAGATGGGGATCAGGTGGATAGGGGTTGGATTTCTTTTTTCGGCTGTTGCCAGTGTGTTTGCTCAATCGGAGAGCCAGAAGGCGGCGGTGGAAAAGTACATCCGTCAGTACGGGCGACTCGCGGTAAAGGAGATGACGGAGTTCAGGATCCCGGCCAGCATCACCCTGGCACAGGGGATCATTGAATCCGAGGCGGGGCGGAGCGACCTGGCGGTGAAGGCCAACAACCATTTTGGCATCAAGTGTCACAAAGGATGGTCGGGCAGTTCCTTTATCAAGGACGATGAAACGCGGAATGAGTGTTTCCGGAAGTATGACGACCCGGCTGAGTCTTACCGTGATCATTCCCTTTTCCTGACCGGGCGTGACCGGTACAAAGGCCTTTTTTTACTGGATATCCTCGATTACAGGGGATGGGCCAACGGTTTGAAGGCCGCGGGGTACGCCACCAATCCCGCTTATGCGGAGATGCTGATCCGTACCATCGAAACCTATGATTTGCTGCGGTTTGACCGGCCGGGGAGCCTTTCTACGCTGCCGGGTGAATCCACGGTCAACCCGGCAATACCGACGGGCACCTTTCGTGCGGAGTGGAAGAAGGTGGCCCGGGCGGGTGGTGATCGCGATATTTACGAGAACAACAGCCGGCGGATGGTGATCGCGCGGCCGGCCGATGACCTGTACGCCCTTTCACGCGATGTGGATGTGCCGGTCAGAAGGTTATTGAAATACAATGAACTGTCCGGTCCGGCCGACCTCCGGCCCGGACAGGAGGTGTACCTTGGCCCCAAGCGCAGAAAAGCGGAGGTAAAATTTCACACGGTTTCGGCGGGGGAAACCCTGTATGCAATCTCGCAACGATATGGCATTCAGCTGAAGATGATCTGGCGCAGGAATGGACTCACCCCAGGTCAGGAGCCGGGTCCGGGATGGGTGCTACGGCTTCGTTAACCGGTAGTTCCTCAGCACTTTTCCATCCCCAACCACGAGGTTCAGACGGGCCTCGTTTTCCAGGTAACCCAGGTCGAATGGGGTGCTGCCCCTGATCCCCGACTCCAGTTCATAATAACCGTGCTGACCGAAAAGGAACAACTCGCGGGTTTCCGGTACCACATAGCCGATCATTGATTTCCCCTCCGGGCCAGTCAGGAGAAATGGCGGCTGGTTGATGTCGCGGCGGAATAAATACGAGTAATTGAGTTTGTAATTAGATGAATAATAATAAATTGCGTTCTTATCCGAGAAAATGAATTCAGGCTGCTGATTACCGGATACATCGGCATAATAGAAACGGTGGTTGGGAGAGAAGAAATTGAGGGTGATTTCCGATGTTTTGCCGTCGCGGTTGATGAACATGACCTTTCCGTCGGTGGTGCTTGAGAGAAAAAGACCCTTTCGGTTGGTGCGATTCACATATATCGCCGAGTTGGGAGCATGAACTATCTTGCGTCCCAGAGTGGTCACCGGAATTCCGTTGCCATCGGCTATCACCGCATTGCCGCTGACTCCCGACACGACGATTGTCTGATCGTCGCGGCCGGCGTTGCCGTAACAGGTCACGGGGTGGCTGATCTCTTCGCCGGGGCCCGGACGGTTCCATGGCTGACACGAAATACCGTCGAGGGTAAAGCAATAAACCCGGTTATCCTGGAATGCGACCAGGATCCGGAAGTCGCCGTCATTGGCCGGATCAGTAACCGCGAGGCCGTTGGTGGCGTGGAGCGGGAACCGCATCGGGAATTTGTCGGCAAAGGTGCCGTTGCCGTTCAGCATGTACAGATGCGTATCCGTGTTGAAGAGGATGAACAGGGAGTCGGTCCCCCTGGGGCGGACCGTGTGAAAGGTCCCAAGGAGGTTCCCCATTACCGGTATTTTCTGTTGAATGTGTCCGTATGCGCTGACCACGTAAAGGTTGTTGGCGACGTCGGTAGCGATCACGGCATGGTCGCCGGTGCGGTTTACGGGCACGATCACGGGGCGTCCGGTCAGGGTGGTGTCGAGGGTCACCTGCCATTGCAAAGGTCCTTCTCCGCCCTGTGCCGGATCGTACCGGAGAAAGATGCTGGAGTAGAAACGACCGCTGGTGTTGCTGAACTGGAAAGCCACCGATTCGAACTTCTGCAGGCTGTCCATCACCGGGCGAAGCTGTCCGGCCAGTTCAGGCATCATGGTCCTGCGAAGGGCTGGCAAGGCATTCCGGGTATTGAAGTAAGTGAACACGTTCGACCGGTCGGGGAGTTCAGCGCGGAATTCGGAATAGACTTTATCCTTGGCCAGGGTGGCTCTTTCGGCAACCGATTCAATAACCGGTTCGAGGTCTCCGGGGGTGGAGGCGAACACGACAAAGTTACCCAGGATGGTAAAGCAGGAGGCGTCGCATTTAGCGAACATTTCCCCGAACAGGGCCGGCAGGAACTGGGGCAGTGCGATCCGGTAGATGGCATGTTGCCGGAACTGCAGGGAGTCGTACCTGATACCCAGGGTGTCGGCCAGCGAGAACAGGACAGACCTCGTCCTCGCCGCGTCGAGTGTTTCAAATACTGCATAACCCGCATCTTCCTGGGTTTCGGTACGTTTCATGAGGAAAATGCAGGCTTCATGCCCCATCCAGGGGAGATAATACTCGCTGATGTTCAGCTGGTAACGGTCGATCACCGAGAGGAGATCATTCTGGCCTTCGGTGTAATTTTCATCCCGCTGCATCCGGCCCAGGAACCGCTGGCTGAACCGGGATGGGTCGCTCCAGCCGAAAGCAGTGAAATAGATGGCTTTATCGGGGATGACGGTGGCGATCGACGATGGCTGGGGTTGCTGGTCGGCAAAGAGGGCCAGGAACTGCTGACTGCTGTCGGAGGCGATCGTTATGCCGTTGAAAAGCAGTTCATCTTTTTTAATGATCAGATCGAGGCCCGTCCAATCCGCAAATGTGGAAAGTTTGAGCAGGTCGGGAAGATTTTCCTCCCTGATGATCCGGGACAGGACCAGCGAGAAGAAGCGGTAGTTGACGAATATGTTTGCATCGGCCTTTTTGCCTGCCGAGGCCTGGACCTTCCGGAACCCGGCCGAAGCTCCCATGGGGGTGTTAAGCGATAGCCGGTCGATGGAGCGTTTGACCAGGTCGGCATGAAAGCTCCCGATGAACACCCCTTTCAGGACCGCGAAGTAGAAAGCCTCACGGCCACCGCCCGACTGGATCCGGTGCAGCGAGGTGGTGGAATAAGGGGTTTGGGAGTGGATCGATCTCCGGGAATTCATTTCCCTGATAAATTCGAGAATGTAGGATTCGGGATCGCGTCCAGGCACGGAGGCCAGGTAGAGGGCTCCGAAATTCTTCCTGCCGCTGAGGGTGATGGCGACCACCAGTTCATACTGGCGGAAGATGGCATTGATATGCTCGTTGTGCCGGCTGGCCGAGTCAACGAAGTGCAATTCGTCTTTCACCATGCTGATCCCGGGAAAGCGGGAGAAGGTCCTCCAGAGCAGGTTCGACCGGTTCAATTCCTCGAGCAGGCTGCCGGCCTTGTTGAGTTGAATGATCAGGGCGGTGTTGCCCGGTATGGCGTCGAAAGGAGCGCGTGACGGAGGCCGGTAGCGGGTATAGAGTGAATACCCAAGCCAGGAGATGACGGCGAGGGCAATGAGGGAGGTCAGGATTATTCCCAGGGGTTTGAAAGGTCGCATCGGCAAATTTCGAAGCCGGATACAAAGGTATGGGGAAGAATGGGAAGGGGGCGAAAAAAGTTATCAAATATTTGGGGGGGAGAGACGAAATGTCATGCGATGGTACGGGGTGCGACCATATGTTGCCAGCGCCCCGCGGTGCAGCACCGATGGATATCCTTTATTCCTGTCCCATCTGTACACCGGATATTCGTGGTGAAGCCGGTTCATGTATTCATCCCGGTGGGTTTTTGCCAGCACGGAGGCGGCTGCTATGGAGAGCAGCTTTTCATCGCCTTTAACGATGCAGCGGTGGCTGATCCCCGGGTAGGGCTTGAACCGGTTTCCGTCGATCAGGAGCAACCCGGGCACCAGGCTCAGTTGGCCTATCGCTTCATGCATGGCAAGGATGGAGGCATTGAGGATGTTGATCCTGTCGATAGTGCCGGCATCGACCTTTGCTACGGCCCAGGCCAGGGCTGCGGATTCGATGACCGGGCGGAGCCGGTCGCGCTGCCGTTCGGTGAGTTGTTTCGAGTCGTTCAGCCCTTCGTCGGCAAAATTGCGGGGAAGAATTACGGCGGCGGCAAACACAGGACCGGCCAGGCATCCCCGCCCTGCTTCGTCGCAGCCTGCTTCGATCAGGTCATCGGTCAGATATCCCTGCAGCATCTTTTCCGGGTTACCGGTAAAGGAACCGGTGGATGATATGATTGTTCAGCAAAACACTCAGCAAGTAAACGATGATCACCCATTCGGCGATGCGGGTTTTTTTCAGGCTGACCAGGTTGCCGGTGATCACCATGGCCAGGGCAGGTGTAGCGAGGGTGGGGTGGAATATGGCCATGGAACCGGCATAGATGAAGGAGAGCAGGGTGAACACGAGTGTCCATAGGAGCATGCTGGTTTTGGCCCTGACCTCGACGGTCCGCTGAGGTCCTCTCCGGAAGTAGAGTACTCCCCACAGGGCGAGCAGCAGGGTGAAGCCGTACAGAATCCAGAAGTCAGAGTGAAAAGGGATGGGAAAGGAGAGCAGCCGGCTGAAATACAGGCTGTATTCAGGGATCGTTCCGATCAGCCGGTCGTTCCAGAAATACCATGCAGCCAGGTACAGGAAGGGGGTGAAAAGTCCGAGAAAGGCCGCCATCCAGGCTCGCCAGTTGCCGGCCCGGAATACCAGGAAACTGATGATTACGAACACGAACCACAGGATGAAGGGCAGGTAGATGAGGCTGGACAGGGCGGTGAAAAAGCCGGCAGCATAAATGCGGTCGAGGTGTTCCGGTCGGTTGTAGGAGATCAGCAGGTGATGCAGGATCAGGATCATGAAGCCCAGCACGATGGTGATGGGGGTGAGCGTGAGCTGACCGGGCAGCAGGCTCATCATGACCACGTACACAAGGGCCGAGAGCGAGGAATTTTTCAGTACCAGTTCGTGCCGGTTCAGGATGTTGGTCAGCCAGTACGCCTGGGTCATCACCAGGATGAATCCCAGCAGGGTTGACAGGAAAGGGTAGGGTTGAAGCAGGAGGTAGAGAAAATGGTACACAGGTACAGGTCCTTCGGGCGGTGGCATTCCGGGAGGCAGCAGGAAGGCGCTGAACCACAGAGCCAGTCCGGTGACCCCGATCACGAGGTATTGGACAGGAAAGCTCGATTTGAAGAATCTGATCAACATGTCACCAAACCAGGTCAAACCCAATGTCGCGCCGGAAGTACTTTCCTTCGAAGCGGATCCGTTCGGCGTTGTTGACCGCCGAAGCCAGTGCGGTTGCCGGAGAGATATCCAGGCAGGTAACGGCCATCACCCGGCCTCCGCTGGTCAAGGGCCGGCCATCGGCGCCGGTGCGGGTCCCGGCATGAAAAACCAGGCAGTTCCCGGCATTTTCTTCGCCGGTGATCACTTTTCCTTTCTCGTAATCGCCCGGGTAGCCGGCCGAAACCAGCATGATGGTGGCGGCTGCCTGGGGAAGGCAGGCGATCGTTTCGCGATCGAGTGTGCGATGGGCCACGGCCGACAACAATCCGATCAGGTCGTTCCCGATACGGGGGAGGACCGACTCGGTTTCCGGGTCGCCAAGGCGGCAGTTGTATTCAATCACGTAGGGATCATCTCCAACGCGGATCAGGCCGAAAAACAGGAATCCCGTGTAATCGATCGCTTCGGAACGAAGCCCGTTCAGGGTGGGTTCAATGATCCTGTTTTTTACCTTTTCCATAAAGGATTTCCCGGCGAAGGGGACCGGGGAAACGGAACCCATGCCGCCCGTGTTGGGGCCGGTGTCGCCTTCGCCCACCTTTTTGTAGTCTTTTGCCTCGGGCAACAGTTGCCATGTATGCCCATCGGTAATGACGAAAACCGACAGTTCAATGCCGTCGAGGAACTCTTCAATGACGACCTTTTGCGATGCTTCACCGAACCGGGCATCCCTCAGCATGGCCGTGAGTTCCCTTTCGGCTTCGTCGAGCGAGGGGCAGATGACGACGCCCTTCCCTGCCGCCAGTCCGTCGGCTTTCAGAACATATGGAGCAGGGATCGTGTGCAGGTAGTCGATCGCCCGGTCGAGTTCGCCTGCTCCAAAGGTGCGGTGCCGGGCGGTGGGGATCCCGTGCCGGAGCATGAATTCCTTGGCGAAGTCCTTGCTGCCTTCGAGGCGGGCTGCATCCCGGCGAGGTCCGATCACGGGTACCCCGCGGAGGAGGGGATCGGCCAGGAAAAAATCATGGATTCCGTTGACCAGAGGGTCTTCGGGACCTACCACCAGCATATTGATGCCGTGTTCGATGACAGCCTGGCGAATGCCGGCAAAGTCGCCGGCAGCCAGCGGCAGGTTGGTCCCCAGGGCAGCCGTACCGGCATTGCCGGGAGCGACAAACAGGCGGGAGAGGAGGGGACTTTGCGATATCTTCCAGGCCAGTGCGTGTTCACGCCCCCCGGAACCCAGCAGAAGGATGTTCATAAAGGATCAGGATTTAACCGCTTTTTCAATCGATTCCCAAAGCCTGTCGGCGGTCTGTTGCCAGGAGAAGAGCTCCCGGCGCCGCTGACCCCGGGACACCAGTTCCTGGCGGATGCTTTCGTACTGGTATGCTTTGTACAGGGCTTCGGCGATCGATTCGGGACTGAACGGGTCCACCAGCAGTGCGGCTTCGCCGGCCACTTCGGGCATGGATGTTACGTTGGAGGTGATCACGGGCACATCGCAGCGGAACGCTTCCACGATCGGGATGCCGAAACCTTCGAAATACGAGACATAGGTAAGGGCGACTGCGGAACCGAGGACTCCGGCAAGTTCCCCGACGTTGAGCCGGCCCGTGAAGATGACATCATCGGAAAAGACCATCCGGTTGAAAGCCAGGTCGATGTCGCGGGTCCACCATTTACGGGCTCCAACGATCAGCAGTTTGACCGAAGAGGGATTCGATTTTTTGAACAGGTCGAAAGCCCGGAAGAGGTTGGCCAGGTTTTTCCTCGGATGGAGTGATCCGATGAATACGAAGAAAGGCTGGCCTTCGCTGTATATATCCCGGATCCGGATTTTCTCCTGCTCTGTCAGCGGATGGTAGGCGTCGTTGGCGCCGTCGTAAACCACGTCGATCTTGTCGGGCGAAACGTGGTACTGTCTGACGATGTCCTGCCTGGAGAACTCCGATACCGTGGCGATCCGGACGGCCCTGGCAGCATATTTCGGGAAGTATTTCCGGTAATAGCGACGGGTCCAGAAAGGGATATCCTGCGGATAATGCTCGAAATTCAGATCGTGGAACACGGCCATCGATTTAACCTGCGACTTCAGCGAGAGAAACCCGTCGGGCGAAAGGAAAAGGTCAGGCCTGAGCCGTTCCAGCAACTTGGGAATGACCATCTCGAACCAGGCGTAGTAGAGGACCGGATGCCGGGCATTCGGGTATTGGATGACAGGAGTGATATTGTCGGAGAAGAGGAACCCGGGATCATATTCCCGGTCGAACAGAAAGAAAAAGTGATGTTCCGGATGCTGGGTGGTGATGCGTTTCAGCGATTCGTAGGTGAACCATCCGATTCCTTCCAGCCGGTCGCGGATCAGCAGCCTCGTGTTGACGGCGATGTTCATTAATTTTTTTGATTAAGCACTTCCGTACCAGTAAGGAAAAACAGCAGCTATTATTACCCTTT
>CAYVVG010000079.1:0-15553 GCA_964455285.1 uncultured Prolixibacteraceae bacterium | reverse complement strand
TCCACGATTCCCTGACATCACACCAGCGGCACCCGACATCACACCCTCCGACGCGGATGAAAAAGGCGGCCTGGCCGGTGTTGTGACCTTCTCCCTGCAGCGTGTAAAATGCCTCCATCACGGGAAGCACTTTCCCTTCGCGAAGCAGGATATCGGCCGGGGTGTCCAACGTTCAGGGTAATTCTTTTCCGGCCGCCTTCAGGGTGTTGAGAAGGAGCGATACGATCGTCATGGGCCCTACTCCTCCCGGGACAGGCGTGATATGGCTGCATACAGAAGCAACCCTGTCGAAGTCAACATCCCCTTTCAGCCGGAATCCCGACCTGGTATCATCGGCGGGGACCCGGTGCATGCCGACATCGATCACGACGGCTCCTTTTTTAACCATTTCGGGCTTGACGAAATCCTGCCGGCCGATCGCCACGATCAGGATGTCGGCCTGTTTGGTAATGGAAGCCAGGTCGGCGGTATGGCTGTGGCAGAGGGTGACGGTGGCGTTCCCGGCATCCGATTTCCGGGAGAGGAGGATGCTGACGGGAGTGCCGACGATGTGGCTGCGGCCCAGCACCACTACATGTTTTCCGGCCGTCTCGATACCTGAACGGCGGATGAGGGTCAGGATCCCAAAGGGTGTCGCGGGAAGATAACCCGGCAGGCTGAGTACCATCCGGCCGATGTTGACGGGGTGGAAACCATCGACATCTTTGTCGGGATGGATGCGTTCGATGACCTTCTGTTCATCGATATGTTCGGGAAGTGGCAACTGGACAATGAACCCGTCGATCTCGGGATCGGCATTCAGAAAATCGACCGCCTCCAGTAGTTTGGCCTGGCTGATGGTGGACGGATAGCGGTAAACGGAGCTGGTGAAGCCCACTTCGCGGCAAGCCTTTTCCTTGCCGGTCACATAGGTCAGGCTGGCCGGGTCGTCGCCTACCAGGATGGCTGCAAGGTGAGGGGGTCTCAGTCCTTTGTCGAGGAACTCATGCAGCACCACAGCTGCGATCTCACCGCGGATTTCGGCGGCAATCGCCTTTCCGTCAATAAGTTTCATGGATATACGGGATTAATTCTGGCGCATGTTGCGCATGACATTCTTCATATTTCGCCCTTTGTTGGCGGTGACCATTTTCATCATCTTCCGGGTATCGTCGAACTGTTTGATCAGCCGGTTGACATCCTGGATCGTGGTGCCCGACCCGTCGGCAATGCGTTTACGCCTGCTGCCGTTAAGGAGGGCCGGGTTCCGGCGTTCACCGGGGGTCATGGAATGGATGATGGCTTCGATCCCCTTGAAGGCGTTGTCGTCGATTTCGAGATTGCGGATGGCTTTACCCATGCCGGGGATCATGCCGAGCAGGTCCTTTACATTTCCCATCTTCTTGATCTGCTTGATCTGGGCGAGAAAATCGTCGAAGTCGAACTGGTTCCTGGCGATCTTCTTCTGCAGTTTCTGGGCCTCTTCCTCATCGAACTGTTCCTGGGCTTTCTCAACCAGCGAAACAATGTCGCCCATGCCAAGGATGCGGTCGGCCATTCGTTCGGGATAGAATATGTCGATCGCTTCCATTTTCTCGCCAAGTCCGACGAACTTGATCGGTTTGTTGACCACCGACCGGATGCTCAGGGCTGCGCCGCCCCGGGTATCGCCGTCGAGTTTGGTCAGCACGACTCCCTCATAATCAAGCCTGTCGTTAAAAGCCTTGGCCGTGTTCACTGCATCCTGGCCGGTCATGGAGTCAACCACGAAAAGAGTTTCCTGTGGATTCAGTGCCTGTTTGATATTGGTGATCTCATCCATCATCTCTTCGTCGATGGCGAGTCGGCCGGCGGTATCTACGATCACCAGGTTAAATCCCCGGTCGCGGGCATGGGCGAGGGCACGACGGGCAATTTTAACCGGTTCGTTGACACCCTCTTCCGAGTAAACCTCGACACCGATCTGATTTCCCAGCACTTTCAGCTGGTCGATGGCGGCGGGTCGGTACACGTCGCAGGCAACGAGCAATGGATTACGTCCTTTTTTTGTCTTCAGATAATTCGCCAGTTTGGCCGAGAAGGTAGTCTTTCCGGAACCCTGCAGGCCGGCGATCAGAAGTATCGCGGGGTCTCCTTTGGTATTCAGGTCGGTCTTCTGACCTCCCATCAATTGCGTGAGTTCATCGTGCACGATCTTGACCATAAGCTGGCCGGGGGAAACCGAGGTGAGGACGTTCTGTCCCAGTGCTTTTTCCTTTACATCGTCGGTAAATTGTTTGGCGATCCGGAAGCTGACGTCGGCGTCGAGCAGGGCTTTTCTGACATCCTTCAGCGTTTCGGCAACGTTTATCTCGGTGATATGGCCATGGCCTTTGAGGACCTTGAAGGCGCGATCGAGTTTGTCACTTAATCCTTCAAACATGCGGTATTGAGTTTTCGGCGTGAAAATAAGGTTTGCAAAGGTACTAATTTTCCATAAACCTGGGGCACCCTGACGGGGTCCCCCACCCT
This sequence comes from uncultured Prolixibacteraceae bacterium, assembly GCA_964455285.1. Classification (GTDB taxonomy): domain Bacteria; phylum Bacteroidota; class Bacteroidia; order Bacteroidales; family FEN-979; genus CAIVAT01. The sequence goes on along the minus strand of CAYVVG010000079.1, from coordinate 13,063 downwards.
GACGGGGTCCCCCCACCCTGACGGGGTCCTCCACCCTGACGGGGTCCCCCCACCCTGACGGGGTCCCCCCACCCCGACGGGGTCCTCCACCCTGACGGGGTCCCCCCACCCTGACGGGGTCCCCGGGTTCCCGATTTTTTTTTCACAATACGGTCTCGAATCGAAAAAGATTGTATGTTTGTAAAAAGAAATTCACTAACCAAATCCCAATCTATTATGAAAAGAATCCTTGTACTCTTTGTTGCATTATTCATCTATGCATGGAGCGGATCCGCACAGACTGTCCTCTACCAGGACAACCTGGATTCGTATTCCCTGAACAGTTTCATGGGAGTCAACAACCCCACATGGTGGACCACCTGGTCAAATGCACCGGGCGGCGGTGAAGACCTCCAGATCAAGAACAATTTCAGCCACTCCTCGCCGATGTCGGCATCAGCTGATAAGGTGGGCGGACAAACCGATGCCATCCTGAAGCTCGGCAACAAGGTTTCTGGCGCTTACCAGCTTACCTGGTGGATGTACGTCGAAACCGGCAAATGCGGTTATTACAACATCCAGCACATGCAGTCGCCCGGTATCGAATGGGCATTTGAGATCTATTTCCGCACTTCCGGGCAGATCCAGATGCAGGCCGCTGGAAACACCATCAACGGATCCTATATCAAGGATCAATGGTTCGAGGTGAAGCATGATATTGACCTGGACAAAGACTCCATCTGGCTCTATATCGACAATGTTCTCCTTCACAAATGGAAATTCAGCGACCAGGCCAATGCGGTCGGCGGCACCAAACAACTCGGCGGCGTCGACCTCTTCGCCGGCGAATACACCGGCAGCGGTGAAGCCCCTGCTTTCTTCATCGACGATGTATATTTTGCCGAAACAACTGCAGGTGCCGTTCCCATCGTGGGCGCTACCCCCGATTCGGTGTACAAATGGCTGGTTGGCGGAAGCAACGGCACAGAAAATCTGACCGTTACCAATACCGGTACTTCTGTCCTCGATTTCGACGTGAACGTGGTGTACGACCTCGACCATATGAAGAGTGCTCCTGTTATGACATCGACCAACAGCCAGCCGGTGATGCACAGCCTTTCGATGAAAGCCAAGTCAGATCCCACCCCGAATCCCGGCGGAGCCGCCCCCATCAGCGACGCTTCGACACAACTCCATTACGATGGCGACAACGCCAGTGCAGTTGGCTGGAATACGGTTCCCGCCACCGTCACCGTGGCCGCCCGTTTCCCGAACAGTATGACCATCCCCTGGGCCGGTCTGGATGTGACGTCGGTGGAAGTGTTTGTGAACGAATTGAACACCTCGGGCTCCAACCTGATGAAAGTCCGTATTTACGGCATGGGCCAGACCTATGAACCGGGTGCCCTCCTCTATGAACAGGAATTCACCCCCGCAGGCACGGCCTGGGAAACCATCACCCTGACCACCCCGGTGAAAGTTACCGGTGAAGATCTCTGGGTTGGCTATAACTTCACCCAGTCCACTTCGGGCATCTATCCCGCCGGTACCGACGGAGGTCCGGCCGATCCGAACGGCGACTTTGTAAGCACTGGCGTAGGCTGGTCACACCTCTATCCGAACATCGATGCCAACTGGAACATCCGGGCCAATCTCACCGGCAACCTGGCACCGAAGTGGCTCACCGTGGCCCCGATGACCGCCACAGTGGCCGCAGGTGCTACCAAGGAACTGACCCTGACCTTCAACACCACCGACCTCGCGATCGGACAGCATACCGCCACGGTGAAACTGCTCAACAATGACCTCACCAACCCGGTGTTCGATGTTCCCGTAACCCTCGACGTTGTGGGCGTTGGAATGAATGACCTGGAAAAGACCGGTGTCATGATCTATCCCAACCCGGTTAAGAATGTGCTGAACATTGCCACCAATGGCACACTGAACCGCGTAACCCTTACCGACGCAACCGGAAAGGTTATCTACAACGGAGCCAGTATGTCGATCAACATCAGCAACCTGAGCCAGGGAGTGTACTTCGTGCGCGTTGAAACCACACAGGGCATCTCGAATACCAAATTCGTGAAAGAATAATCCATCCTTTCACCAGAAAAAGGCCGTTCCGGGATTCCGGTCCGGCCTTTTTTCTTTACATGCGTTCCGGAACACCGATGCCGAGTAACGACATCGACCGGCGGATCACGTCGCCTGCAAGACCGGCGATCAGGAGCCGCAACACAACCCGGGTTGTCTCTTCCTCTTTCAGTACGGGCAACTCCTGGTAAAACTGGTTGAAGGTTTTGGCCAGGTCGTACACATAATTGGCCACCACAGCGGGACTCAACTCCTCCCCGGCCTGGATGACCACCTCGGGAAACTGGTACAGCCTCTTGATGGTCTCCTTTTCCAGGGGAAGAAGAACCAACGAATCGACAGGATCCCCCTGCCTCCAGCCGATGCCGGCTGATACGGCCCGGGCCAGGAGCGACCGGATGCGGGCGTAAGTGTACTGGATAAAGGGTCCGGTGTTGCCGTTGAAGTCGATCGATTCAGCCGGGATGAACAACATGTTCTTCTTCGGATCGACTTTGAGGATGAAATATTTCAGCGCGCCGAGCCCGATGGTCCTGAAAAGGTCATTGGCGCTCTCGCCTTCCAGGTCGCCCGATTTGCCCAACTCCCGGGTGGTCTCTTCGGCCGTGCTGACCATCTCGTCGATCAGGTCGTCGGCATCGACCACAGTGCCTTCACGCGACTTCATTTTCCCTTCGGGGAGTTCAACCATCCCATACGAAAGGTGGAAGATATGACCTGCATACTCCTTCCCCAGGCGGGCCAGCACCCGTTTCAATACGTCGAAATGATAGTTCTGTTCGTTTCCCACCACATAGATCATGGTCGAGGGGTTGAAATCATGGTACCGAAGGTCCGCTGTTCCGATATCCTGTGTCATATACACCGATGTGCCATCGGAGCGAAGCAACAGTTTCTCGTCCAGTCCTTCATCCCTCAGGTCAATCCATACGCTTCCGTCCTCTCTCCGGACCAGCACATCTTGCCTGAGACCCTCCCTGACCAGATCCTTTCCCAGCAGATAGGTCTCACTTTCATAGTAGATACGGTCGAAATCAACACCAAGCCTCCGGTAGGTTTCATCAAAGCCACGGTAAACCCAGGTGTTCATCCTTTTCCACAAATCGTACACCTCCGGGTCGCGGGCTTCCCAGCGCCGCAGGATCTCCTGCGCTTCAAGGATGAGCGGTGCATTGCGGGCTGCCTCTTCTGCATCCATCCCACGCGAAATCAGTTCCTTCACCTCCCCGCGGTAATGGCGGTCGAACAACACATAATATTTCCCGACCAGGTGGTCGCCTTTCATCCCGGAAGATTCCGGCGTCTCGCCGTTCCCCCATCTCAGGTAAGCTAGTATCGACTTGCAGATGTGGATTCCCCGATCGTTGACCAGGTTCACCTTCACAACCGGATACCCGTTCGCCTTAAGGATCTCGGCGAGCGAATAGCCCAGCAGGTTGTTCCGGATATGGCCGAGGTGAAGGGGTTTGTTTGTGTTGGGCGACGAATATTCGAGCACCACCGGCTTTTCATCGCGGGGCGGAACGAAACCAAACGTGTCGTCGGAAGCAGCTTTCACCAGGAAGGAGGTATAGAACGGATCACCCAGCACGAGGTTGAGAAACCCCTTGATCACGTGAAAGGAGGCCACCTCGGGAACTGTTCTCAGGAGATATTCTCCGAGTGCGTTACCGGTCTCTTCAGGCGTCCTCCGGGAGATCTTCAGCAACGAGAACACGGTGATCGTATAGTCGCCTGCTATCTCTTTCTTCGTCTTTTCCAGGGTGATCGATCCGGCAGGAACTTCGGTGCCGAACAGCTCCTTGACCGCCATGCAAGCCATTTCCAGAATTCTTTTCTCCACCATCGGACTTCCGTTTTTGCAGGGGCAAAGGTAACCCGAATTCGGAAACCCGGTAACCGGACGAGGCCATAAAAAATTCGGGCCGATTTTGCCAGTTGCCAAAAAATGAGTAGGTTTGCAACGTTCCCCGGAAAATATTCAAACCACAATATTCACTTCTAAAACCGAGGTTAGCATGAAAAAAAATGTAATCATCATTGGTGCCGCCGGTAGGGATTTTCACAATTTCAACACCTATTACCGTGACAACCCTGCCTTTAACGTAGTGGCGTTCACAGCGGCCCAGATCCCCGACATCGACGGGCGCAAGTACCCTGCTGAACTGGCCGGAAAACTTTATCCCAAGGGCATTCCCATCTATGCCGAATCGGAACTGGTGGCCCTGATCCGCAAGCACAACGTCGAGATCTGCAATTTTGCTTACAGCGATGTTCCCTACCCGCGCGTCATGAACCTCAGTTCGGTGGTCAATGCCGCCGGTGCGAACTTCATGCTCCTGGGGCCGAAAGACACGATGATCAAGAGTACCAAACCAGTCATTGCCGTCGGGGCCACGCGCACCGGTTGCGGCAAAAGCCAGACCTCCCGCCGGATCATCGAGATCCTGATGGAACGTGGCCTGAAGGTGGTAGCTGTCCGTCATCCGATGCCTTACGGAAATCTTGTCGCCCAGAAGGTGCAGCGATTTGCCACCGTCAAAGACCTGGAAAAGCACAAATGCACCATCGAAGAGATGGAAGAATACGAACCGCACGTGGTTCGGGGCAATGTCATTTACGCCGGCGTCGATTACGAAGCCATCCTGAGGGCTGCAGAAAAGGATCCCAAAGGTTGTGACATCATTCTCTGGGACGGAGGGAACAACGATTTCCCCTTCTATAAACCCGACCTCATGGTGACGGTCGCCGACCCGCACCGCCCGGGCGCCGAGTTAAGCTACTATCCCGGAGAGGTCAACATCCGGATCGCCGATGTGGTGGTGCTCAACAAGATCGACTCAGCCTACCCCGAACATATCAAAACCGTTCGCGACAACATCCAGGCGATCAACCCGAAAGCCATTGTGGTCGACGGCGCATCCCCCATCCGGGTGGACGACGAATCGGTGATCCGCGGCAAAAAGGTGCTGGTGATCGAAGACGGCCCTACCCTTACCCACGGTGAGATGAAGATCGGCGCCGGCATAGTCGCTGCCCAGAAGTACGGGGCCGCCGAACTGGTCGACCCTCGCCCCTTTGTCGTCGGCAAACTCGCCGAAACCTTCCGTATCTATCCGAACATCGGGCAACTGCTGCCGGCCATGGGATATGGCGCCCAGCAGATACAAGACCTCGAAGCCACCATCAACAAGGTGAAGTGCGATTCGGTGGTCATCGCCACCCCGATCGACCTGAACCGCCTGGTGAAGATCAAAAAACCCAACACGCGGGTCTATTATGATCTGCAGGAGATCGGTAAACCGAACCTGGACGAGATCCTGGCCGCATTCCTCAAAAAACACAAAATCGGCAAGAACAAGTAGTCAGAAAAATCCCGGTTCCGCCGGGATTTTTTTTATCTTTGTTTACCATCCCCACTGTATAAAACATCCTGAGAATGAAAAACAAAAGCCTGGTATCCATCAACGATTTCACCCGGGAAGAACACATCCGGATCCTCGACCTGGCAGAAGCTTTTGAACGTCAACCCAAACAGAAGATCCTCGAAGATTACGTAGTCGCCACCCTCTTCTTCGAACCTTCCACACGCACCCGCCTGAGCTTCGAAAGCGCGGCTACGCGCCTCGGCGCCAGGGTGATCGGGTTCAGCGAACCCGCCAGCTCCAGCGTTACCAAGGGCGAAACCCTGCGCGACACCATCCTGACCGTAAGCAACTACAGCGACCTCATCGTCATGCGCCACCCCAAGGAGGGAAGTGCCCGCTTTGCTTCCGAGGTAGCATCAGTACCTGTGATCAATGCCGGCGACGGGGCAAACCAGCACCCGACACAAACCCTCCTCGACCTCTACTCGATACGAAAAACCCAGGGATCGCTCGATCACCTGAATATCGCTTTCGTGGGCGACCTTAAATACGGCCGTACGGTGCACTCGCTGGTCCAGGCGCTGTGTCACTACAACACCACCTTCTACCTGGTTTCCCCGCCCGAGCTGAAACTGCCCAGCGCAGTGAAAATCTCCATCAAGGAAAGAAAACTGGAGTACATCCAGACAGCCGACATGCAGGAAGTACTGCCAAAAGTCGATATCCTTTACATGACCCGGATCCAGCGCGAACGGTTTTCCGACCCGCTTGACTATGAAAAGGTCAGAAACGCCTATGTGCTGCGCAATTACATGCTGGAGGCGGGAAAGCAAAACCTCCGGATCATGCATCCCCTGCCCCGCGTCAATGAGATCACGACCGATGTCGACGATAATGCCAAAGCCTATTACTTTACCCAGGCGCTCAACGGGGTGTTCGTGCGCCAGGCCCTGCTGGCGTCCATACTCGGTGTTGTTGAATAATATAATCTTGAATGTCATGGAAAAAGAGATCCTACGGAAAGAACTGAAAGTATCGGCCATCGAAAACGGCACCGTCATCGACCATATCCCCTCGGGCAGCGTGTTCCACGTCATCAAGATCCTGAACCTGAGCGAGTACCACGACCAGCTGCTCATCGCCATCAACCTCGACAGCCAGAAGATGGGCAAGAAGGGGATCATTAAAGTGAGCAACCGGTTCTTCCAGGCCGACGAGATCAACAAGATCGCCCTGGTCGCCCCCTCGGCAACCCTGATCGTCATCCGTAATTTCGAAGTCATCGAGAAGACCAAAGTCGGAGTACCCGATTGCGTCGAGAACATCGTGAAATGTTTCAACCCGAACTGCATCACCAATAACGAGGAGATCGCCACCCGTTTCCGGGTGATCGACAAGAAAGACATGAAGCTTCGATGCCACTACTGCGAAAAGATCACTGCGCGGAACAACATGGCGTTCAAATAGATGATCCATCACATTACCAAGCTGATCGCCGAAGGGGAGCATCAGCAGCTGGACTTCAAATTCGAGATCGGCGATGCCCACAAGATCGCTCGGACTTTGGTTGCATTTGCCAATACCGACGGGGGCCGGTTGCTGGTCGGGGTGAAAGATAACGGCGCCCTCGCGGGGATCCGTTCCGAGGAAGAGTTCTATATGGTTGATGCTGCCGCCGGAATGTATTGCCGGCCGCAGGTGCCTTATTCGGTCAAAGAATGGGAAATGGGAAAAAAAACCATCCTGGAGGTCACCATTCCCAAGAGCACCCTTCGACCCCACTACGCGAAACAGAAGGAGGGCACATGGGTGGCCTACCACCGCGTGAAGGACCAGAACTTCCCGGTCAACCGCATCCTGATGCGCGTGTGGGAACTAGAAGGAAAACCATCCGGGGTTCAGGTCAGGATCACCGACGCCGAACGATTTCTGCTCCGGTACCTCGATTCAAACGACTCGATCACCCTATCGAAATTCATTCGATTGGCTGGCATCAACCGCAGAAAGGCGGAAAGCATACTGGTGCGGTTCATCCTTCTGCGCCTTGTCCGGATGAACTTTAGCGAAAATTTAACATATTTCAGCCGCGGACCTGCCGCCGGACCCGTTGACAATGTGTAATTTTGTTCCGTCATGAAAGCTTTCCTCCCCGTTATCGTCCTGCTTCTCATGCGACCGGTCGTGTTCAGCCAGGTCCCTCCCGGCGATACCCTGGGCACGGCCGCACCATCCCTCTTTGCTGGCAATAAACCTCGTTACGGCATCAGCCTGGGTTCCGAATTCTTCACGATGGCAGGGTTTGGCTCGGCCTGGAGCACCTCGGTCACTCCTCGCTTTTCGTACCCGGCAGGCAGGAGATTCCTGATCTCTGCAGGGATCAGCCTGACCCGGACCTGGTACGACCTCAGCGTGGCAGGCCGGAGGGAAACTGCCGGGAATGACCTCTCCGGAACGGTCTCAACAGCCCGGATCTTTATCAGTGGCTCCTACCGCCTCTCCGACCGGATCTCCCTTTCCGGTACAGCCTTTGGGATCCTTCCCCTCGAAAGAAGCACCCTCAGCTACAACCCGTTCGAACCCATCTCCTCCAAAGGTGCAAAAGGGGTCGATTTCCGCGTCGGATACAAGGTGTCACGCAATGCCTTCATCGAAGCAGGTTTCCGCTACTCCAACGGGCTTTCACCTTATGAAAACGACCTTTTCAACTACGGGTCCCCGCTAACCCCCTGTGGCTTTCAGAACGGATACGGAAGTCCCCGATGGTAACCGCCTGAATTCCTTGCCATTTTTTTAGTATTTTTGTGCCGGAATTCCGGCGGACCCGGTATTTAACCTAACACGCGAGCGATGAGATCATATCTTATAACGACCCTGTTAATTCTTTTCTTGATTGCCATTACCGGATGCACCTACGATAAAGAGAGCGAGGTGTACCCCGAATTCCCTTCCTGTGACACCGCCGGCAATGTTTCCTACAACCTGCATATCCGGCCAATCATGACCACCCATTGCAATACCTGCCACGGCACCATTTCGCCCGAAGCGGGGGTGATCACTCAAACCTACGATGGACTAAAAGTCGTCGCATTGAACGGCAGCTTGTGGGCCGCTGTAAACTGGACAGGAACCGTGCGGATGCCGAAAGACAGAGACCAGTTGCCGGAATGTGACCGGGCAAAAATCAGAAAATGGGTGGAACAGGGCGCTAAGGATAACTAAGGGTGAAGGGTGAAGGGTGAATAGTTAAAGTGAATGAAGAAGAGTTTTATACGATATGCTATGAGAAAGTGGATTAAGGTTTTTATGGTTGTTGCGGCGATTGCGGTGATCGCGGGCGTGCTGGTGTACAAATTCGTTTACAACAAGAAGCACCCGGATTATGAAAAGACAGCGGCCGCCTACACCCTGACCGCCAAAGATCTGTATGACGCCTTTACCGCTGATGCGGGTGCCGCCGACGCGAAGTACACCGGCCGGGTGATCGAGATCAGCGGAATCCTGGGTAAGACCGAAACTGCCGATTCGAGTGTGACCGTTGTATTTGTCTTCCACCAGGGGGACTTCGGCGACGAAGGGGTGCGGTGCACGATGCTCGAAAAATACCGTCAGGAGGCACAGCGCCTGCAGCCCGACGGCGAAGTCCGCATCAAGGGATATTGCACCGGGTTTACCGGCGACGTTGTCCTTGAGAAATGTTCCATCCTCTATCAAAACCAATGACATGAAAATAAAAACAACGGTCATCCTTGCAGTATTGCTGCTCGTATCGGCAGCCGCGGATGCACAGAAATACATCACCAAGACCGGCCATATCCGGTTCTATTCCGATGCCCCAATGGAGAAGATCGAGGCGAACAACCGCACCGTCAACAGCGCCCTCGACCTTTCGACCGGGGGATTCGTGTTCAGGGTGCTGATGAAATCGTTCGAGTTCGAAAAAGCCTTAATGCAGGAGCATTTCAATGAGAATTACGTAGAATCCGACAAGTATCCCAATGCCGCTTTTGTCGGAACCGTGGTCAACGCCAAATCGATCAGCACTGATAAAGAGGGGGTGTACGAAGCGCAGGTAACCGGCAAACTGACCATCCACGGCGTGACGAAACCGGTCCAGGTGAAAGGCACTTTTGAAATAAAACAGGGAAAGTTGCTGGGAAAAGCCACCTTCACGCTGACCGTTTCCGATTTCGGCATCACCATTCCGGGCAATGTCATCAACAACATTGCGAAAACCGTCGAGGTTACCGTAAATCTTACCATGGATAAAGCCAGCATGTGATATGAGAAAGACCCTTTGGCTCCTTTTTGCCCTTCTCCTGTTCCGGACCTCCCCTGCTATCGCACAGGACGAACTGATGTCAATGTTCGACACCCCCGGCAAATCCGAGATCGATTATGCCTCTGCCACCTTTAAAATGACGCGGCTGGTCATCGGGCAGTCGTCAGAACTCGCCCCGCAGGGAAACTTATTCTTCCTGGTCTCCCACCATTTTGGAGCGATTAACACGGGGTACGACAACCTCTTCGGGCTGAAACAGGCCAGTATCCGGCTGGGGCTCGACTATGGAGTGACCCGCTGGCTGTCGGCCGGCGCAGGGCTGAACTCCGACCGCAACACCTGGGACGGATTCCTGAAATTCAAGGTGTTGCGACAGAGCAAAGGAGGACGCGTGATGCCGGTCACCCTCGACCTGTTCGCATCCACGGCCGTCCGCACCGACAAGTGGGCGGTGAACGGCCACAAGCCCAAGTTCGTATCACGGATCTCCTATGCCTTCCAGGCATTGGTAGCCCGCAAGTTCAGCAACAGCTTCTCGGCGCAGCTCATGCCTTCAATGGTGCATAAAAACCTCGTCGCCACTCAGAAGGATAAAAACGACATTTTTACCCTGGGTGCCGGCGGTCGGATCAAGGTCAGCCAGCGGGTGTCGGTCAATGCAGAATACCATCACCTCTTCGGCGGACAGGTGGTGTCGGAGAAAGTTTTTGACTCCTTTTCTCTGGGTGTGGATATCGAGACCGGAGGTCATGTTTTCCAGGTCTTCCTCACCAACTCGGCCGGCATGCACGAAAGCACCTTCCTTGCCGAAACTCCGGGTAAATGGTCGAACGGAGAGATCTTCCTGGGGTTCAATATCAGCAGGATCTTTACGCTGTGGGAATAGACCCCTCCCCCTGCCCCACCTCACCCCCCAACCCCCTCTCCGCACGGAGAGGGGGAGTATCAGCACACCAGCACACCAGCACATCAGCACATCAGCACATCCTTCACCGGTGACTGCACGTTACCAGATGGTCGTTCACCATTCCGGCGGCCTGCATGAATGCGTAACAGATGGTGGTGCCGACGAATTTGAACCCCCTCTTTTTCAGGTCGAGGCTCATGGCGTCGGATTCGGGCGATGAAACGGCCATCTCCTTCAGGCTTATCAGCCTGTTATCGATGGTTCTGCCCCCGGTGAACCTCCAGATATAGCGGTCGAAGGTGCCGAATTCCTTCTTAACCTCCACGAAACACTTCGCATTTTGTATCGTTCCCAGTATCTTGGCCTTGTTCCGGACGATCCCCGCATCGGCCATCAGCCGGAGAAAATCTTTTTCGCCGTATTTCGCGATCCTTTCTGCGTTGAAGTCATGGAACGCCTTCCTGAAATTCTCCCGCTTATGCAGGATCGTCCTCCAGCTCAGCCCCGCCTGGAAAGCGTCGAGCACAAGAAATTCAAATATCTTCCGGTCGTCGTGAAGCGGGACGCCCCACTCTTCGTCGTGGTACCGGATCATCAGGGGATCGGTCGAGGGCCAGTTGCAGTCCATTTTATTTACGATTTACGATGTACGATGTACGATCTTAATAGTTTGCCAGCACCACACCCCCAGCCCCCTGCCTGTCGGCAGGCAGGCCTCCCCAAACAGGGAGGGGAGAATCAGCTCATCAGCACCCCACCCCCGGCCTTTGGCCGACCCCTCCCCAAACAGGGAGGGGGATCATCAGCACATCAGCGCAATACGCTTCGAATATACCTGTCCACATCGAACTTCCGCCGGCAGCCTGCGTAGTTCATGAAGCGGATCATACCAAACACCGGTCTTTCTCCCCAGGGCCGGTCGTGAGTCCCGCCGATGGCCCAGGCAATGCCTGCGTACCCGTTCGGGTCGCGTCCGTCGAGGCTGAATCTGTCGTTGAGAAAGATGGCCGTTTCCATCGCATCCTCCGGCGCCGGGCTCCACTCCAGGATCTTCTTTGCCCAGTACATGCGCATGAAGCCGTGCATCTTCCCCCTGGTTACCATTTCCTTCTGGGCAGCGTTCCAGAGCAGATCGTGGGTCTTCCCACCTTCGAATTCCTCCATCGAATAGCGGTATTCACGCGGATCGTCCCGGTGTTTGCCAAGGGTTGATCTTGCCCAGGATTGAAAACCCCTGACCCGGTCATAGTCGGGATTGAACAGGCAGAAATTGTCGGAGAGTTCGCGGCGCACGATGAGTTCTTCGAGGAATGCCTGTTTCGACCCGGCGTCCGCCTGGCTTTTCTGCACCTCCAGCGCCAGCTGCTGAGCCGAAAGCTGTCCGAAATGCAGGTAAGGCGACAGGTCCGACTGTCCCTCCTTCACCGGGTCGTTGCGGTCGCCGGCGTACCCGTTCAGCCGCATCGCCAGGAATCGCTCCATGGCCTGTTCAGCCTCCTCCTCCCCAGCCCTCAGCCAGGTCACCTCGGGCACTTCCCGATCGATGGCCAGCGAGTCCTTTACGACAGCCCAATCAATAGGTGGGTGGTCACCAGCCTGATTATCAACCGGGTGTACCTTCATGGCAGGAATGGGATGCAGGAACTGCGGAAGCAGGCGTTCCACCTTTTTCCGCAAGGTAAAGGCGCTGTACTCCTGCTTATCCGAGATAAAACGGCACGGGATGATATTATGCGCATCGACCTCATGGAATGGAATTGTGATCCGTTCGGCCACCCGGAGCCGCCATTCCAGTGTCATGCGCAACGGGTTGAAGTCGGTGACCAGCATCCCGGCCCCGCGGGAGGCAATCCAGCCAGGCAGCACCTCTTCGGGTTCGCCCGGCAGGAGGTGAAAAGGGATGTTCAGGACGGCCAGCCGCCGGACCGTCTCCTCCAGTCCGTTGAGCATGAACCCGTAATGCCTGATGTTCGCGCCCGGAAAGCCAGGTGTAAGACAAAACACCACCTCAAGCGGCCTTTCCAGCCCGATCGCCGTTTCCTGTGCATGCAAGAGCGCCCAGTTGGCGCAAACCCGCTGGTCGCGTTGCATCCAGTACACGACGGGGCCGGTTCCGGGGTCGCCCGGGCGGAGCGTGTGTATCCGGCGGGAGTCGGTTTTCTTTTCCATCTGTTTCAAAAGTAGTCATTTTCGGCAACACGGGGGCAGCGAGGGCAGGGATTACCTGCTTCGCCTGTGATCCGCAGTGGGGGGCAGGGAACAACGAATACTCGAACAATCGAACAATCGAACTCTGGATTCCGACTGGAAATCACAATTCGTTAATCGAGTATTCGATTGTTCGATTGTTCAAAAAAAACCCGCTTCGCTGCGGGTTTTTTGTTTGCGGAGAGACAGGGATTCGAACCCTGGGACCCCCTTACGGGGGTCAACGGT
>CAYVVG010000078.1:0-15857 GCA_964455285.1 uncultured Prolixibacteraceae bacterium | reverse complement strand
CTGATAACATACTGATACATGATATTTTACTATTTTATTACTTTATTTGTAGGGATGTAGGGACGTAGGGCGCAGTTTTGCCGCCAGACTTTTCCATGTGAATTTTCAGAAAGGCAGCTCATTTTGTCCTCCTTGATGTTGTGACAAATTAGCAGTGTCTCCCAATTCCAGGGAGGATTGTTCCGCTGGCTTGAACCGTTGCAGGTCGATCCCCATGGCTTCAATGAGTTTATATTTGAGGGCTATACAACTGGTATTCCGTTCGGCCTTTTTAATGACCCGCTGGTTGTATCCGGATGCCGGGTCGGTCTCCCAGGATTCGACCTGGTATATGAACCGGTGGCTGTTCACCTGCCCGATATACGCCGGATGATCTTTCAGGTACATCCGAAGCGCATTGATCTTTAAACTTTCCGCCTGATGAAGTTTCTGGTAAATCTGGATGACATCGTTCACGATCAGATAAAGCACCGGGGTCGAGCCGCCATCCATAGGGATAAGGTCTCGTTCGGTTTTTGATTTGATGATTGTTACACTCTGTTCCTCAGAAATATCGAATTCCCGTCCGCTAATGATCTGCCCCTGGGCATAGAGCATCCCGATGGTGTTGAAGAAAATCGCCAGTCGGTTGCTGGAACTCAGATCCTCGCTCTGGCGAATGATCTGCCGTTTGGCATCATCATAAAATTCATCGAAGGTGAAAGGCAGGGGAAGATCCTTCACATGGTCTTCCCACATCCTGGCCATGGCAATGAACAGGCTCACCGTGTTTATGATACGGGTCTGGTAGGAGCCGCCTTCCCGTTGTATATCGCTTTTCACCTGCTTCTGGGCATCGCGCATGTAGGCAGCAAAGTGTTTCTGCACGACGGCGCGCCGACGGATGATCTCCATGGCAATGTTGCTCAGGCCTTCGCTTTCCCGTATTTTCAGATCCTTGTAAATGGTCACTTCTTCATCCGTCCAGTTCTCTTTCCTGGGAACATGTTTCTGGACAACCCGGTTGCCCAGGGCGCCGTCATCCCGTTCCGGACCTTCCTGACCCAGCAGTACCGGGCAGCCGTTTATTTTGGAAACATCGATATCCCGGCTCGATGCATCCTTACGTTTCTGCTTGCCTTCATTGTCATACACCGCCGCTTTCAAACCCTGGAATTTCACGTCGGAAATCTGGTAATCGTTGTACTCTTCGAAGATCACCGGGATGTCCCGGAATCTTTCCAGGCTGGTGAAAAACGCCGCATCAGTGCCTGAATTCAGGTTGAACAGAGGCGCTCCATGCATAAAGGGCGCCCGGATGCTTTCCGCAATCCGGGATTTGCCAGATTCAGTGGGGCCAATGAAAAAAAGGGAGGTGAAGAAACGCTCGATCGGGAATATGATGGAACGGTTAGCCGACAGTATGGTGAACAGTAGCGCCCACATTCCATTGTTATTGTACTGGTAAACTCTGTACATTAACTTAGCCCATTGTGACCAGGATGTTTTCTGCTCAGGGCGGTAAACAAGGTACCGGTCGTACTCGTACCGGTCGTTATCGGCACGCTGGTCCTTGTAGATCTTGCTGAACGAGGGAGAATAGTAAGTGACCTCCTTGAACCTTACCAGACCGAGGTCATCGACATGGAGGAAGGAATTGTCGGAGATGATACCGTTTGCAAATGCGAAAAAGCCCTCCGGTTGCCAGCCGAAGGTTGAGAACTCCCAGCATTTGGGGAACCGAAGTGCGATGCTCTCCAGGATTTTTTCATGATGGAAAGGCTTGCCATTGGTGAAGATATAGCCCCCATTGTTCCAGAGGAATTTCTTGAACTGCTGCAGCTCGACCATGTCGCCGCTTTTGAATTCGACGTACTCGGCCGTGTTCAGCTCGGAATGGAACAGTTCGACTATCCGCTTATTCTTGGTCGGATCAAGGTCATACACTTGGAACAAAGGTTCAAGGTAGAAGTTCCCTACTTTGACCAGGGTATTATCCAGGGTACGGAAGACATAGAAAATCTTGTTCCCGGATTTGTTCTGCGCAGCAAAGAATCCGTACCGCTGAAAGAATCCCTGATCCACGTAATCCGGCAGGTGGGCGATATCAAAAACGAACTGCTGGTCATCGATGACAACCCGTTCTTGCTGCTGAACTGCCAGGTTCTTTCGCTTCTCCACAAAGGGGCGAAGTACCTTTGAGAAAGCTCCCTGGGTCAGGCCGAACTTTTTGGCTATCTCGTTGGTCTTAATGTGGATGATCGTGTTGTCGAGTTTTGAAAGGAACTCGGCAGTCATCTCCACAAACTTCTTGGACCGTTTGGTATCCGGGTGACGGAACAACCGGTAAGTCAGGCCCGAGACATAAAAGTCCAAAAAGTCAATGTACACGGGATCCTTTGCATCTTCTTCAGTTTCATCCACGCTTCCATCTTCGCAGACTTCGACCCGAAGACCCAATTCGGTAAGCAATCTCCCGGCTTCTGTGAGCGGTAGTTCTGCGTCATTGTCATCGACAACCCTTGAAAGGCCTTCGATTTTGATGTTTCTGGTTAGCTGTGATAACCTGAATAGATCGTCCTTCCGTAGCAATCCTGCCGGCAGGCTGATAGTGTTTTCCTTCCCTTCTGCATGATAGGAAACGACCAGCGTCGGATCAGAAAGCAGAATTGCAAAGCCTTTTTCGGCGATCATATCCAGGGATGCATCCAGGCCATAAAAACCCTTTTCGGTAACGTCAACCTTCGGAAGCTGTTTTTTCAGGTTCCGGTGAAGGTCTTCAGCTTGGACATCGAGTTGTTTCGCGATATCGGCGATCAGGTACTGCCTGGTCTCGTCATCACTGATGAGCGATATCTGGGAAACAAGCTCTTTTACATGACGGGCTTTCTGGAGCGGGTCTTTCTCGACTTGCTCTTTGACCATCCCGATCCTGAATGAAACGATGTCTTGGCGGTTATCCTCAATGTATTTTCTGAGCTGTTCTTCACCGTATTTGATGACGAATGAATCGGGGTCTTCCCCTTGCGGAAGAACGACCAGGTAAACATCGAGACCGAGTTGAAGGGGTACCTTGATATTGGAAACGCTGGCTTTAATTCCGGCAGGATCCCCGTCATACACGATTGTCAAGCAACGGGTGAGCGACAGGATCATTTTGACCTGGTCTTCACTCAGGGCAGTACCGGAACCGGCCACCACGTTTTTTATACCGGCCAGGTGCCAGCTGATCAGGTCGGTCTGACCTTCGACCAGCAGGCATTCGCCGGCTTTCATGATCTCTTTTTTGGATTGGTAAAGCCCGTAAAGAAACCGGCTCTTTTTGAAAACCTCGGTTTCAGGGCTGTTCAGGTATTTTGGTTTATCCTTTTCAGAAGTGATTAGCCGGCCGGTAAAACCGATCACCCGGCCGGAGCGGTCAAAAAAGGGGAACATAATCCGCCTGGTGAAGGTATCATATAGGTTCCCCTTCTCGTTTCTCTTGATCAGGCCTGCTGCCTGGAGGATGTCATCGGTATACCCGGCTTTGTGAGCGGAACTGAGTAAATCATTTCCGCTTTCGGCGTAACCGAGTTCAAACAATTCAATCCCATTTTCAAGACCGCGCTTTTTCAAATATTCAACTGCCTGATTGACAATCGGGGCAGATTGGGGCATCTCTCTGGGGATAAGCCGTAAATTCGATTTGAAGTTGTCTTTGGCCCATTTCAAAACAGCGAAAATTCCGTCACGGCGTTTCTCAGCATCAGTGTACAGCTGATGTGCGCCATTCATTTTAACAGGAATGCTGTAGCGATTTGCAATGTAGGTGAGCGCCTCGGAATAGCTCATTGCCTCATGCTCTCGCAGGAACTCTATGGCATCACCGGATTTGCCGCACCCAAAACATTTGAAAGTCCCCCGGACGGGGTTTACGATAAAACTGGGAGTTTTTTCGTTGTGGAATGGGCAACCGGAAATGTAGTTGATCCCCTTTTTCTTCAGGGTGATAAAATCACCCAGGATTTCACTTATTTCAATGGAATTTTTTATCTCATCTGAATTCGATATCATATTTCACTCTCCGGTTTGAAAGGGTCATTTTCATTGGATTTCAGGCATTAATTGTTTCAAGACCGGAGCTGAATTATGATGTTCTTTTTCTCCACTCCCAATATTCAGCCAATGTCATTTTGGGAAATTGCATGCTGATCGCCTGGATCAGTTCACTCAAGCGGATTAATTCTTTTTGGTGCTGTGCAGTTTCATTGTCGGAAATTTCAACTCCTGATTGTTTTTTCGCTTCAAAATCCTTCTTCAGTTTTTCTATATGACTGAAGTAGGCACTACGGGTCAGCAACAGATCAGGTTCGCTCATGGCAGAGAACGTTTTCATTGTATTGCCCTCCTGAGTTGCAGCACACGTACTTCCAGGTCTTCCTTTCCTTTTGCAAGTTCTTCGCTAAGCAGAACAGCTTCTTTGATGATGATTTCCTTATAATCCGGTTTATTCGGGTCCAGGCAGCGATAAATGTACTGCAGGGAAAAAGGAGAATTTTTATCCAACAATCGCTTTCTAATTTGCGGAACGCTCCCTCTTGGTAATTCCGCTCTGAGTATGGTCAGTACCTCATTGCTCATTTTCATAAATTAACATTCATTTTTTTTGATTAATATTCCGTCATTATTTTGTTGACAAATTAATCAATATCTTCACAGGTTAATTTGCGTTTAGAATCATATATGTATACCAGGAATATCTAACACTAACATTTTTTCAGATCCTCCATGACCTCACTCTCAAAATAGAAAAGTTTGCCACCAAGTTTGTGAGACCGGATGATTTTCTCCTTACTCCATTTATGAAGAGCCGGCCGACTCACCCCGATAAGTTTGCAAATGAACTTCGCTGTAACCGGTTTTTCAATTATTGATTTTTCGCCCATAGTTTTTAACAAAAATTTACACCGGCAAAAGTAAGCGTCAAAATTGTAACCGTACAGCCAACTTATTAACAACTAACTGAATTATAAACTGTTAGTAACCTGATAGTAACCTGAAAATAAACCCAATGTAAACTAATAAAGTCGCAATATCCAATGAATAAACTGGTTGGACAGGCCTTTAAGAATGAATATAAATTGGAATTATCAGGATAGCCTGAATGGATCCAGGACACAAGATCTCAGACGTGACTTTGTGAACGGAGAATTCAATATTTACGTATCTTTACAGGAAATAACAAAGAAAAAACCCAAACAACAAAATCGGATGATTTTACCATTTGGGTTTTGCGAGTTGACAGAAAACTTGACAGTTTTTAGCAACCACCTTCCGAAACATCAGTAAATAATGCTATTCCAGAAGCAATCAGTGACTCCGGAGGGAGTCAAACCCCCAACCTTCTGATCCGTAGTCAGATGCTCTATTCAGTTGAGCTACGGAGCCATTATTATCTACGATGTACGATGTACGATGTACGATCTGATTCCGTCGCCTCGTTACCTCGTTACCTTCTTTCGGGCTGCAAAGATAAGAATTTTTTAAAATAAAATTATACCTTTGCAACTTTGATCGGTTGATTCGTTGTGTTGAATGGTAATTAGCAATAATTGAGATGATTAACGTAGGATTACAGAAGCTCACCCCCGACGATTTTTATAAGATCCTGTTCCTTGGAGAGAAGATACGCCTCGACCCCGCAGCAGTAAAAAAGGTAGAAGAGAACTTTGACTTTCTGAAGGAATTTGCCAAAGGGAAGGTCATATACGGCATCAACACCGGGCTGGGCCCCATGGCCCAGTACAAGATCAATGGCAACAGCGAACTCCAGCTCCAGTACAACCTGATCCGAAGCCACAGCGCAGGCTCCGGCTCCCCCCTGCCCGAGATCTACGCCAAAGCCACGATGCTGGCCCGCCTCAACACCTTCATGCAGGCCCGGTCGGGAATCCATCCCGAAGTGGTGGAACTGCTGAAGGAACTGATCAACCGGAATATCAATCCATACATTCCCGAACATGGCGGCGTCGGCGCCAGCGGCGACCTGGTGCAACTGGCTCACCTTGCGCTCAACCTCATCGGAGAAGGCGAGATCTGGCACAAGGGAAAACTGAAATCGACGGCCGGGGTATTTCAAAAAGAGGGCCTCACCCCGGTGAAGATGCACATCCGCGAAGGACTGTCGCTCATCAACGGCACCTCGGCCATGACCGGCATCGGCATGGTCAACATCGTCCATGCCAAGAACCTTCTCGACTGGGCCGTCCTCGCCTCGTCGATGATCAACGAGATCGTGGAGTCGTACGACGACCATTTCTCCGACGGGCTCAACCGGGTGAAGTCGCATTACGGCCAGAACCAGGTGGCGCGGATCATGCGCTCCATCCTTCAGGACAGCCGCCTGATCCGCCGGCGCGACGACCACCTCTACAACAACGGCAAGACCGAACAGGTGGAGGTGTTCACCCACAAGGTGCAGGAATACTACTCCCTGCGGTGCGTGCCCCAGGTACTCGGCCCCATCCTCGACACCATACTCAACGCCGAGAAGGTGCTGATCAACGAAGTGAACTCCGCCAACGACAACCCCATCATCGACAGCGACGCGAAAAACGTGTTTCACGGCGGGAACTTCCACGGCGACTACGTTGCCCTGGAGATGGACAAGCTCAAGATCGCCGTCACCAAACTTTCGATGCTGGCCGAAAGGCAGCTCAACTACCTGATGAACGACAAGATGAACCAGAAACTCCCGCCGTTCGTCAACCTGGGAAAACTGGGCTATAACCTGGGCATGCAGGGGGTGCAGTTCACCGCTGTCTCGACGGTGGCAGAGAACCAGACGCTCTGCTTCCCCATGTCGATCCACAGCATCACCAACAACAACGACAACCAGGATATCGTGAGCATGGGCACCAACGCGGCGATGATGACGAAGCGGGTGATCGACCACACTTATATCGTGATGTCGATCCACATGATCACCATCCTGCAGGCCATCGATTTCATGAAATGCAGGACGAAACTCTCGACCTACTCCCGGAAAAAGTTCGAAGACCTTAGGAAGATCGTCCCGAAATTCACCGAAGACACGACGAAATACAAGGAGATACACGAGATCGCAATGTACATCCTGGAGAACAAGCTGAAGTTTGGGATTGACTAGATACCCACCCCCTGCCCCCTCCCTGCCAGCAGGGAGGGGAAGGCCGGAGGCCGGGGTGGGTACCAGTTCCCGACATAATGATACTGGAAATAAAACAAATGGACCAATCGAGTAAAATTGCGCTGGTCACAGGTGGTTCCCGGGGAATCGGGCGGGCGATCTGCGTAAAACTGGCCGGTATGGGGTTTTTCGTGCTCGTCAACTACCATTCGGGCCGGGAAGAGGCGGAGAAGACGCTGCTGATGATCCGGGAGGCGGGAGGCGACGGAGATCTGCTGAAATTCGACGTGGCCTCGCAGGAGGAGACGGAGGAGGCGGTGGGTCAGTGGCTGGCCGCCCATGAAGGCGCCTATGTGCAGGTGCTGGTGAACAATGCCGGCATCCGGCGCGATGCCCTGTTGATGTGGATGAAGAATGAAGAGTGGAACGATGTGCTGAGCACCAACCTCAACAGTTTTCTCTACACCACACGGTTTGTCATCAAAGATATGATCCTGAACAAGAAAGGCCGCATCATCAACGTCGTTTCGCTCTCGGGGCTGAAAGGGCTACCCGGGCAGGCCAACTATTCGGCCGCCAAGGCCGGCCTGATCGGAGCCACCAAGGCGCTGGCCCAGGAGGTCGCCCGCAAGAACGTTACGGTCAATGCCGTCGCTCCGGGGTTCATCAAAACCGACATGACCAAAGACCTGGACGAAGCGCAATTGAAAGCGAATATCCCGATGGGACGTTTCGGCCGTCCGGACGAGGTGGCCGTCGTCGTCGGATTCCTGGCCTCCGACGAAGCTTCCTACGTGACCGGGGCGGTGATCAATGTGAACGGTGGACTGTATACATGATTGACGATTAAAATCCCTCAATTTCTTAATCCCTCAATCCCTCAATCCCACAATATGAACAGGGTCGTAATCACTGGCATGGGTATTTATTCGGTTCTGGGAAAAGACCTGGCCGAAGTGGAAGATTCGCTGCGCAACGGCCGTTCGGGGATCGTATTCGACCCGGTGCGCAAGGAGATGGGATTCCGGTCAGCCCTGACCGGCAGGGTGGAGCGGCCCCAGCTCAAGGGGGTTCTCGACCGCAGGCTGCGTGTCGGATTGCCTGTCCAGGGAGAATATGCCTACGTTGCGACTATCGAAGCGCTGGCGCATGCCGGCATTGGCCAGGAGCACCTCGATCAGAACGAAGTGGGGATCCTGTTCGGCAACGACAGCTCGGCCGTTCCCGTGGTGGAGTCGGTCGATATCCTGCGGCAGAAGAAGGATACCATGATGATCGGCTCGGGTTACATCTTCCAGTCGATGAACTCGACCGTATCGATGAACCTTTCGGTGATCTTCCGGCTGAAGGGGATCAATTTCACGCTGAGCGGGGCCTGTGCGAGCGGTTCCCACGCCATCGGCATGGCTTACCTGCTCATCCGGCAGGGTTTGCAGGAGATGGTGATCTGCGGCGGAGCCCAGGAGATCAATCCCGAATCGACTGCCAGCTTCGATGCCCTCAACGCGTTCTCCACCCGTGAGTCGGAGCCCACGAAAGCGTCACGCCCCTTTGACCGTGACCGCGACGGGCTGGTCCCCTCGGGTGGTGCCGCAACAGTGATCCTCGAGAGTTATGAGTCGGCGGTGAGGCGCGGCGCCGCCATCTATGGCGAGGTGATCGGCTACGGGTTCTCATCCAACGGGGAACACATCTCCCTTCCCAACGTTGACGGACCCGCCCGGGCCATGACGATGGCCCTCCGCGATGCGGGAATCGCCGCATCCGGCATCGGGTACATCAACGCCCACGCCACCTCGACCCCGGCGGGCGACAGCAATGAAGCGAAGGCGATCCTCCAGGTGTTCGGCGACAGCCAGCCCTGGGTGAGCAGCACCAAATCGATGACCGGCCACGAGATGTGGATGGGCGGAGCCAGCGAGGTGGTCTACTCCATGCTCATGATGCAGGGCGGTTTCATCGCGCCCAACATCAACCTGGAAAATCCGGATGAGGATGCGGCCCGGCTCCGCATCGCGGCCGAAACCATTCTTCATCCCTTCGAAACCTTCCTGTCGAACTCCTTTGGCTTCGGCGGCACCAACTCCTCGCTGATCATCCGAAAGTTCTGACGAAGTAGTTACTTATTTAATTTTCGTTATTTTTGCATCCGTTAACGAGTGACCATGATGCAAAACGAAGAGATCATCACTAAGATCAACCAGCTCCTGATCGACGAGATAGAAATTGAAGAATCCCATATCCATCCCGGCGCCGACCTTAAGAACGATCTCGGCATCGACAGCCTCGATTTTGTTGATCTTTTTGTGATCGTTGAAAACAATTTCGGCATCCGGATGAAGGCCGAAGAGATGGCCGAAGTAAAGTCACTCCAGGATTTCTACAATTACATCATTCACCGAATCAACCCAAACTGACCGCCGATGGCATCTTGGGAAGGCAAGACCCGGGGAGGTGTGTGGGGGTATAAGATATTTGTCTGGACTCTGAAATACCTGGGTCTCGGGTTCGCCTACTTCCTGCTCCGGTTTGTCGTGTTGTACTTTCTCGTTGCCTCGGGCAAGGCCTTCCGGTGGATTTTCCGCTTCTATCGTGAACGGATGGAATACGGGAAAGCGAAATCGTTCATCAGCGTGGCCCGGAACTATTATTTTTTCGGCCAGATACTGCTCGACAAGATCGCGATGCTGGCCGGTTTCCGGCAACGTTTCACATTCGATTTCGAGGGTGAGGAGCATCTCCGGCAAATGAACGAGGGCGGTCTCCTGATCAGCGCCCATGTGGGCAACTGGGAGATCGCAGGGCAACTGCTGAACCGCCTCGAGAAGCGGATACATATCATCCTCTTCGATGCCGAACACCAACGCATCAAAGGGTACCTGTCGGACGTGCTCACCCGCAACGTTCATTTTATCGTGATCCGCGATGACTTTTCCCATCTGCTCGAGATCAGGGAAGCTTTCAGCAGGAAAGAGATCGTGGCCATGCACGGCGACCGGTTCATCGAAGGGAACCGTACTCTTGCCATGGATTTTTTGGGTAAACCAGCCCCGTTCCCCATCAGCCCGGTGAACCTGGCCGCCCGGTTCGGGGTTCCGGTATCCTTCGTGTTCGCCGTCAAGGAGCGGATCAGCCACTACCATTTTTACGCCACTCCGCCGCAACACATCGCTTTCACGACCAACCTGCGCAAGAGGGAGGAGAACATCCGGGTGCTGCTTGCCGTGTATGTCGCCAAACTGGAAGAGATCGTCAGGAAATACCCCTTGCAGTGGTTTAACTACTACGATTTCTGGAAAATCCCGGAACCAGCCGCCGCTGTTCCCCAACCACCGATCCGGCCATGAACGGGAAGAAACTGCTTTTTGTCTCCGCCAACCGGTATGCCATTCCCTACCCGGTTTACCCGCTCGGCATCTCGTACCTGGTGACCTACCTGAAGGAGAAACTGGCGGGGTACGAATTCCGGGTGTTCGACTTCAATTTAAGCTCATCCGATGCTTTCCGGCAGTGCATCCGCGAATTCAGACCCGACTATGTGGGCCTTTCGCTGCGCAATGTGGATGACGTGAACTTTTACAGCCAGGAGAGCTTTATCAGCGGTTACCACACGATCGTGGACCTGGTCAGGGAGAACACGCAGTCGCCGCTCATCATCGGCGGATCGGCTTTTTCGATCTATCCCCGGGAACTTTTCACACTTTATACCCCCGATTACGGGATCCACGGCGAGGGAGAGGAGAGCCTGCACCGGCTGCTGGTCAGCCTCGACGCCGGCCGGCCCGACCTCACCATCGACGGATTGGTTTACCGCGAGGGGGGCGAAGTGCGGGTTAACCCCAGGAAGCACTTCATCACCACTCCCGACCTCGGGTTTGACCCGGGACTGATAGACTTTTACTGGGATAAGGCGGGGATGGTGAACGTACAAACCAAGCGGGGTTGTCCGTACCGCTG
This sequence comes from uncultured Prolixibacteraceae bacterium, assembly GCA_964455285.1. Taxonomy (GTDB): domain Bacteria; phylum Bacteroidota; class Bacteroidia; order Bacteroidales; family FEN-979; genus CAIVAT01. Next base: position 4,774 of record CAYVVG010000078.1, on the reverse strand, counting down.
CATCTACTGCACCTACCCTCTCATCGAGGGTCATAACGTGCGGACACTCGACCCGGGAAGGATCGTGGAAACCCTGCGCAGGCTTTATGAGGATCATCAGATCAACTATGTCTTCTTCACCGATTCGGTATTCAATATCAGCAACACCTTCAATTCCGAGCTGGCACGGAAGATGATCGCATCGGGCCTTCCCATGCGCTGGGGCGCCTATTTCTCACCCCATAAGCTGTCATACGAAAACCTGAAGCTCTTTGCAGATGCCGGGTTGACCCACATTGAGTTCGGCACCGAATCGCTTTCCGACACCACCCTGAAAAACTATGGCAAGCATTTCACCGTCGATGAGGTGGTGCAGGTGTCGGATGACTGCAACAAGGCGGGAATCTATTTCTGTCACTTCATGATCATAGGCGGTTACGGTGAAACCGAAGCAACTGTAAACGAGAGTTTTGAAAATTCAAAACGGATCGAGAACACCGTCTTCTTCCCTTTCGTGGGGATGCGGATCTATCCCGGTACCGAGTTGCAGCGGATCGCGGTCAGGGAGGGGATGGTCGATCCTGACGACCGGCTCCTCGAGCCTGTGTACTATATTTCGCCCGGCATCGATTACGGGTCGCTGAAGGAACGGGCCAACCTTACCGGGCGCCGGTGGGTATTCCCCGACGAGGATGTGGCCACCGCCATGAACCGGCTTCGTCAGCGTAAACGAAAAGGATCGTTATGGCACCATCTCAAGACATAAACATCCCGCAAAAGCCCCCCATGGTGATGGTGGACAGGATCGTCGAGGTGACCGATGCCTCGACCGTAACTGCCTTCCGCATCCTGCCCGGCAATATCTTTGTCGAGGACGGGCTGTTCCGGGAGCCGGGACTGATCGAGAACATGGCGCAGACGGCGGCCGCCGGGACGGGAGCACGGATGCAAGGCTCCGGGGAGGCTCCGCCGGCCGGATTCATCGGCGGGATCCGGCATCTGAAGATCAGCGCCTTCCCTGCCGTCGGACAGGAGATCACCACGAAGGTCACGGTGCTCCACAACGTTTTCGATGCCGCCGTGGTGCTGGGCGAAGTGTTTCTCGACGGGCACCCGGTCGCATCCTGCGAGCTGAAGATATTTCTTAAGATAACACCCCGTTAACACCCCTTCTATGGACGAAAATCAGAATCCTGTTTACAAAGACAAGCGTTACGGCCAGTACCGGGAGCTCTCTTACTCCTACGAGGAAGGCGGCCGGTTTGACAAGACCGTCGGATTCCATGGCGAGGCCGACCGGCTGATCCTGCAGCAGGCATGGGATCTTTTCGAGGAACGGATCGCCGAGGCGAAACACAAAGTGATGTCGGGCAAGGCCAGCCCCCTCGTGTATTACATGGAGAAAAACCTGCTCGACCCCATGAATCTCTCGATGATGGCGGGGATCGCCCTCTGGAGGGTGAAATGGCATTTCCGGCCCAAGGTGTTTAAACGGTTGAAAGAACCGGTGCTGAAGAAGTATGCTGAAGCCTTCAACATCACGCTGGAACAACTTAAAAACATCGAATAAACCGACTCAATTTATGGAAGCTGCAAAAACAATCATCGGATATACCCACCGGCAGGCCGGCCACTGCGAAAGCGGAGCGACATCCAACCTATTCAAATTCAACGGATTGGACATTTCTGAACCCATGGCGTTCGGGATTGGCAACGGACTGTATTTTACCTACATTCCCTTCCTGAAGATCCAGTTCGCCCCCATGATCTCGTTCCGTAACATACCCAACACGGTGTTCAAGCGATCGACCGCCTACCTGGGTATCGATGCCACGGTGGTCAAAAGCATCAAAGACCCGGCCGAGGCGATGCGCATGCTCGACCGGAACCTGGAGCGCGGGTTGCCCACGGGTTGCCAGGTGGGGGTGTTTCAACTCACCTTCTTCCCGCCCGAGTACCGGATGCATTACAACATGCATAACCTCGTGGTTTTCGGCAAGGAGGGCAACATGTACCACGTCAGCGACACGGTCATGGAGCATCCCCAGCAGATCAGCTATGAAGACCTGATGCGGGTGCGTTACGCCAGGGGCGCGTTTGCCCCCCAGGGAAAGATGTACTGGATCAACCGGCCGATCGACCCCGGCCTCGACCTGAAACCGGCCATTGTAAAGGGAATCCGCAAAACAGTGAATGAGATGATCGGGATCCCGTTCCCCCTCATCGGGGTCAAAGGGCTCCGGTGGATGGCACGCGACCTTCGAAAGTGGCCGAAAAAGCACGGCAACGACAAGGCCTCGTTTTACCTGGGGCAGATCCTTCGCATGGCTGAGGATTTCGGCACAGGCGGAGCCGGTTTCCGGTATATTTACGGCGCCTTCCTGAAAGAAGCCGGACAATTGTTCAACGACCACGCTGAGCTTCTCGAAGCGTCGGACATGATGGGGAAGACCGCCAACAAATGGAGGGAATTCACCTACATCGGGGCCAGGAATTGCAAGAACCGATCGAAACCCGAAGAGGATTACGGCACATTGTCGGACAAGCTTCTGGAGATAGCATCGGAGGAGGAGAAAGTGTATAAGAAACTGAAAAACATCACGTTTTAATGACTTCCCAACCCATCATCACGATCCGGGAACTGACGAAAGTATATAAAGGGTCGGACGAGCCGGCTGTCGATAAACTTTCGCTCGAGATCTTCCCGGAGGAGGTCTTCGGGCTCCTGGGGCCGAACGGTGCCGGAAAAACCACCACGATCTCCATTCTGTGCGGGCTGTTCCGGGCTACGGGAGGCAGTGTTTCGATCGACGGGATCGACCTTCGCACGGGGATCGAGCGAATCAAGCGCATCATCGGGGTGGTCCCGCAGGATATCGCCCTCTACCCCACCCTCACAGGGCGTGAGAACCTCGTCTTCTTTGGCAACATGTACGGGCTCTTCGGTTCCGCCCTGCACGACAAGATCGACCATCACCTCCGCGATTTCGGTCTCGAAAAGCACGCCGACCGGCTGATCAACAAATATTCCGGCGGGATGAAGCGGAGGGTCAACCTCATCGCCGGGCTGCTCCATGATCCCCGGATCCTCTTCCTCGACGAGCCTACCGTGGGTATCGACGTTCAATCGAGGGTGCTGATCCTCGATTACCTCAAGGAATTGAACCGGAATGGAATGACGATCATCTACACTTCCCATTACATGGAAGAGGCCGAGCATCTTTGCACCCGCGTGGCCATCATTGACCGGGGGCATGTCATTGCCCTTGGCCAGCCCCGTGAATTGCTGCTGGAACATCCCGAATACAAGAACCTGGAAAACATTTTTCTGCATCTGACCGGAAAGGAATTAAGGGACTGAAATGAAAGAATATCTGGCCGTATGCCGAAAAGAGATGCTGCTGCTTGTCCGGGATCTGGCTGGACTGGCGATGCTGTTCATCATGCCGGTCGCCCTTGTGGTGATCTCCTCGCTGATGCAGGAGTCGGGATGGGGCATGCTCTCCAAAGACCCCTCGGTCAACCTCCTCTTCATCGACAACGATCGTGACGATCTCGGCAGGAAGATAGGCGACGGTTTCAGAAGCAGTCCCGCCTTTCACCTGATCGACAGCCTGAACGGTGTTCCGCTGACCCGGGAGAGCGCCAGGGAAGCGGTTATGAAGGGTGATTACACCGTGGCTGTCGTGGTGCCTGAAGGCGCCACCCGGACGATGCGCCGGCAGGTGCAACTGGCCGTGGCCAGGACGCTGGCCGGTTTCGGCATGGGAAGCACGGCCATGCTGTCGGGTATTCACCTCAGCGATTCGGTGGAGGTTACCATCTATTTCGATCCCGCCGTGAAAACCACTTTTAAAAATGCGCTCACCTCTTCGGTCCGTGAGAATTACTACCGGATCCAATCGGCCTGGATCTTTACCGCTTTCAACGAAGAGATGGCCGCCCGGATGCCCATGTACCATCCGCCGGCGGAGACCTTCGGAGAAGTGCTCCGGTTCAGGGAGGAGTTCCCGACCTATCGGGAGACCCGGGCCATCCCCAACACGACGCAGCACAACGTTCCGGCCTGGACGATCTTCGCGATGTTCTTCATCGTGATCCCCCTCACGCAGAGCATGATCCAGGAACGCGAAGGAGGCAGCCAGGTGCGGCTTCTCACCCTCCCGGTAAGGTACATGACACTGCTGATGGGGAAAGTCGGTGTTTACCTCATCGTCTGCCTGGTTCAGATGTCAGCCATGCTGGCAGCCGGCGTCCTGCTGCTGCCGTGGGCCGGAATGCCCAGGCTGATCCTCGAAGGAGCCATCGGGTCGCTGCTCCTGATGTCGGTCATCGTAGCCCTGGCCGCTGTTGGTTACGGGCTCATGGTGGGGACCCTTGCACGAACTCACCAGCAGGCAGCTGCTTTCGGATCGATCTCGGTGATCATCCTCGCCGCCGTCGGGGGTCTTTGGGTGCCTATTTACCTGATGCCACCCTTCATGCAGACCGTGGCGGGGTTCAGCCCGCTGAACTGGGCCATCACCGGATTTTATGATCTTTTCCTGCGGGGCGGAAGCATCCTGTCGGTCCTGCCGCAGATCCTGAAACTGGTTGCGTTCTTCGCAACCACCGTCATTATAACCGCCATCTATCAAAGGGTCAGGCGCCCACTGAACAATTGAACATGCTACTGAAAGACGAAAAAGAGATCACCGTGCGGTTCTCGGAGGTCGACTCCATGAGGATCGTTTGGCACGGAAACTACCTGAAGTATTTCGAGGACGGGAGGGAGTCATTCGGCTTGAAATATAAC
>CAYVVG010000077.1:0-16129 GCA_964455285.1 uncultured Prolixibacteraceae bacterium | reverse complement strand
CTCATGCGTGTGATCCCGAGTGCTCGGGACTGAACCAACTGAGCTAACGTCCCAAAACGGATGGCAAAGTTAAGAATGTTTTTGAATTCAAAACTTCCCCCGGATTTATCGCCGGCCGCCCGAATGCGGGCAGGTTCTTCAAGGGGAAATTGGGATAGATCAACACTAGATTAAAAATACCCGTCCTGACCACCTTTTCGCGCAACCCTGGTTTTTACCGACCGGACCATGCCCATCAGACATTCCCAATAGATATATCAGTCCCTGTATTTCTGTTTATTCCAAAAACCTATCCATCATGAAAAAATTCTTACTCTTCGTTGTCGCGATGATCGCATCGGGTGGTTTGTTTTCGCAGAACATACTGCTGAATGAAAACATGGAAAGTTATGCCGCCAACAGTTTTCTGGGAGTGGCCAACCCGGTATGGTTCACGACCTGGTCGAACCTGCCGGGCAGTGGCGAGGATGCCCAGATCCTGACAAATTTTGCTCACAGCGGCACCAAATCCGCCTCGGCCGATTTAACCGGGGGAGCCACCGATTGCCTGCTGAAACTCGGGAACAAAAACCACCGGAACGTATGAACTCAAATGGTGGATGTACATTGAAAATACGAAGTGCGGTTATTACAACATCCAGCATTTCGAGTCTCCGGGTGTCGAATGGGCTTTAGAGATCTATTTCCGGACCAACGGCAACATCCAGCTTTACCAGGGAGGGTCAACCATCAACGGAACCTATCCCAAAGCGACCTGGTTCGAAGCAAAACAAATCATCAAACTGGATGCCGACAGCATCTATCTTTACATCAACGGGACGTTGCTGAGTGCATGGCCCTTCCACTACCAGGGAGGCTCGACCACGGGCACCAAGCAACTCGGGGCGGTTGACTTTTTTGCCGGGGAGGCTTCGGGCTCCGGAGAGACTCCGGGCTTCTACTTCGACGACATTGTCTTCAGCGAATTGGGAACGCTGGTCCCCACGGTCGTTACCCTTCCAGCCACCGCGGTTACCAGCACTGCCGCCACCCTGAACGGTACGGTGAATGCCAATATCATGTCGACGACGGTGACGTTCGATTATGGATTGACCGCCGCTTACGGATCCAGTGTCGCGGGAGTGCCCGGAACGGTTACCGGAACCACCGCCACTCCGGTTGCCGCCAACCTGAACGGATTGTTGCCCGGAACCACCTATCATTACCGGGTTAGCGGGGTCAATGCCAATGGGACGGCCAATGGACTGGACCTGACCTTCACCACGGCGCCGGTCCTTCCTGCAGTCGTCACCACCGCCGCCACCAGCGTAACCAGCACCACGGCCACCCTCAACGGCACGGTGGATGCCGGGGGCGCCTCATCGGCGGTAACTTTCGAATTCGGTCTGACCACCTCCTACGGCACCACGGTTCCGGGAACCCCGGGGACCGTCACGGGGAACGGAGCCACGCCGGTCTCCGCAAATATTATGGGTCTTACGGTAAATACCACGTATCATTACAGGATCAAAGCGGTCAACAGCGTGGGCACTGGCAACGGGCTGGACATGACGTTCCTCACCACCAGTTGCCCGATGCCAAGTCCGGCGGGAACCATCACCGGTCCGGCCATTGCCTGCGGCAACACCCCGGGAAACATCTATTCCATTCCGCCGGTCGCCAACGCCACCGGGTATGTGTGGACCTTGCCGGCGGGTTCCACGATCACCGCGGGGACCAACACAAACAGCATCACTGTCACCCTGGGAACCACTTCGGGAAACGTTACGGTGATGGGCACCAACTCCTGCGGCAACGGCAGCACCTCGGTCAAGGCCATTACGGTAAATCCGGTACCGGCTCCGACCCTCTCCGGATCCGCTTCGGCGTGCCAGGGCATAACCAATGTCGTTTATACCACCCAGGCGGGAATGACGAACTATGTGTGGGCCGTGTCACCGGGAGGAACCATCACGGCCGGAGGAACAGCTACCAGCAATACGGTCACCGTGACCTGGTCGGGCTCCGGTGCGCAGTCTGTCTCCGTCAATTATACCAATGCCGCCGGGTGCCCGGCCCCCGCACCGGTGACCTTTCCGGTGACGGTCAACCCTGGTGCGGTCCCGACCATCGGCAGCACCAACAACCCCTGCACCGGATCGGTTAATAACATCTATTACTCGGAAACCGGGATGTCGAATTATATTTGGACGGTATCCGCCGGCGGAACGATCGCGTCGGGTCAGGGAACGGGCACGCTCAATGTGACCTGGAACCAACAGGGCGTGCAGTATGTCACGCTGACCTATACCAACTCATACGGATGTCCGGCGGCCAATCCGACGGTTTACAGCCTGTTCGTGAATGCGCCTCCCAGCGCCGCAGGCCCCGTATCGGGTACTTCGCCGGTGTGCGCGGGAACCAACGGGGTGGCCTTTTCGACCACACCGGTTTCGGGAGCCGATGCCTATACGTGGACTGTTCCGGCAGGGGCGACGATCGCTTCCGGGGCTGGAACCACCAGCATAACGGTCGATTTCGGCACTTCGGCAGTGACCGGCAACGTTACGGTGGCCGCGACGAACCTGTGCGGGAACGGTCCGGCCTCCACCTATGCCGTCACCGTGAAACCCCTGCCGGCTGCGGCAGGAACGATCACAGGCCCGGCATCGGTTTGTGCCGGGGCAACCGGGTTGACCTATACGGTGCCTTCCGTCACCGGCGCCACCGGGTATTCCTGGACTGTTCCGTCGGGAATGACCATCACCAGCGGAGGTTCCACCAATACCATCGTGGCGACTGCCGGCAATACGCCGGGTCCGGGGGTCATAAAAGTAAGCGGAACCAACACCTGCGGCTCCGGAGCCTCCTCGCCCGACTTCAACCTGACAATCCATGCCATTCCCGTGGCACCGGTCATTACCGCCAACGGTAATGTTCTGACCAGCAGTTCCGCCACAGGCAATCAATGGTATTATGAAGGCACCGCAATTCCCGGTGCTACGGGTCAGACCTATACCGTCACGAACAATACCGGGTATTATTGGTGCGTGGTGACCCTCAATGGGTGTTCCTCCCCGATCTCCAACAAAGAGTGGGTCGTGATCACCGGGCAACAGGAGATCCGACAACCGGAATTCAGCATTTTCCCGGTGCCCAATGGCGGGAAGTTCGGCATCTCAGTTTCAACCTCGCATCAGGAGACTTTTATCATACAGATTTTCAGTCCGATGGGAGTGAAGCTTTATGAGCTTCGGGATCTGACTGTCAATGGGAAGGATGAGATCCGGATCGATCTGAGCGAAACCGCAAGGGGCCTTTGTACGGTTGTATTCCTCTACGGGGAGACTCTTTCCGTTCGGAAGATGCTGGTCCATTAACAAGCGGACAAGCGGACAGGCGGACGGATCACTTATAGCAGTACCTCTTCATCACACGGTACGCATCGGCGATGCCCAGTTCGCCGGCGCGTGAGAGGTCGAGGCAGCCGGCGCGGTTGTCGTTGAGCAGGATGCGGATCAACCCCCGGTTGTAGATGGCTTCGGCGAAGTCGGGGCTGAGGCGCACCGCCTCGCTGAAATCGGACACAGCCCCGGGGTAGTTGCCCATGCGGCTGTGGATGAAGCCCCGGTTGAACCAGGCGAACGGGAATGCAGGGTCGAGGGCGAGCACCCGGTCGAGGTCGCGGAGCACTGCATCGTGCGTGTGCCGCAATGCAGTGTCGGGAACGCCCGCGGTGGCCGCCTGCTGCCGGATCGCCGGCCTCCCCAGCATGATCTCCTGCTGGAGGCTCTCCTGCTGCGCCAGGATCTGGATCAGCTCGTACCGGGCGTTGGCACGCATGAACCAGGCGGCGATGTGGCCGGGATCTGCCGCGATCACCGCATCCAGGTCGGCGATGGCATTCTCGTAATTCCTCAGGTGGTAATACGAAATCCCTCGCCGGAAGAGGGCGTCGGGCCTCCTGCCGGCGGAGTCGATAATCCTGTTCTGTCGCTCGATCTCGTCACGAAGCACCGAATCGCTGACGAGCCCTTTTTCGTGGGTGAGGGTGAGAATGGTGGTGAAATAGTTTTCCTTCTGATACACGTCGCACAGCCTCACCCGGCCAAAACCCACCTTCCAGATCAGCAGGCTGAAAACCGGGGTGAGCCGGATATCGACCGCCTGGTTCTGGAACCGGGCATTCAGGGTGTTCATCTCTTCAAATCCGCCGCTCAGCTTCATCAGGCTTTTCAGGTAATCTTTCTGCCCGGCTTTCAGGCTGTCGGGATCGAGGTGATTTTTCCGTGTCAGCTCCATCGCCTGCCGGTAATCGGCCTGGGCCCCCTTGCGGTCGTTGAGTTTCATCTTCACCTCGTACCGTTCGTACCATGCGTCGGCGTAGTCGGGCAACAGCGAAAGGGTTTTGTCAAGATCGCCGAGCGCCCCGGCATAGTCCCCCATCTCCGCTTTCAGCCGTCCCCGGTAGAAATGACTCACGATGTTCTTCGGATCGAGTTTGCTCACGATCTCGAAATCGCGGATGGCCGCCTGCTTCTCGTTGAGCCCGATCAGTACGATGGCCCGGTTGTAATAGGCGTAAGAGTTGTAGGGCGAAAGCCGTATCACGGCGTCGAGGTCGGCCAGGGCAGCGGCCTTCTCCCCTTTCTTATCCCAGGCCAGCGCCCGGTTGAATAGGGCAAAACTGTTGGCCGGATCGAGCCGGACCGCCTTGTCGAAATCGGCAATGGCCGGATCGTACCGGTTCTGCTCCGCCCACACCAGCCCCCGCTGGGACCACACGGCGGCATTGGCCGGGTTGATCCGGTGGGCGGTGTCGAGATCGTCGATGGCCTCTTCATAACGCTTGATCTCCTGTTCGGCACTGGCACGCAGGATGTAAACATTTTCGCCCGGGCATTTCAGCCGGATGGCCTGGTTGCAATCCACGATGCACGAGTACGTCTTCTTCAGGAACAGGTTGGTCCTGGCCCGGTGTAAGTACGTCTCCCCGTTGCTCCCGTCCATCTCCAGCGATTTCTCAAAGTCCTCCATCGCCCCGCGGTAATTCCCGAGCTGGCTGCGCACGATGGCCCGGTGGGTGAATACCTCGGCCATATGCGGCGAGAGGCTGACCGACTGGCTGTAATCCTGTTCGGCGCCGATGTAATCATCCAGGCCGTACTTGGCATACCCGCGGAAGAACCACAGCTCGGAGGAAGCCGGTTCTTTACGCAGGGCGAGGTTCAGGTTCTCCAGCGCCTGCACGTATTCATCCTTCCGGAGATGTTCGAGGGCCTTCTGCCTGAAATTGGTTCCCGGCTGGGAAAAAAGCGAAACGGGGAGAATCAGGAGAAGCAGAGCGAATCGGACAAGGTTACGCATGCAGGAATGATCGGCAGAGAATAACGTCGGATCGGCCCTTAAAAGTATATTTGCATTTCAATGGGATACAAGATCATCGAGTTAAAACTGCCGACCGGCTACCGCGACGATGAGCTGAAAGAGCGCATCGCCCGCGAGATCCGGACACGTGACTTTACTTGGCAGATCGAGAGCAAAAGCCTCGACGCCCGCCGCAAGGACAACATCCGGTGGCTGCTCCGCGTTGCCGTTTACAGCGAATCGCTGAAAGGGGACGGACCCGCGCCGGTCCCTTCGCCCGAAATCCCATACCGGTCCCGCAACAAGCGGGTGGTCGTCACCGGCAGCGGCCCGGCAGGATTCTTCGCCGCCCTGGTGCTGCAAAAAGCCGGGTTCGACACGGTCATCCTCGAACGGGGAGCCGAAGTGGAAAAACGGGCCGAGGGGATCGCGGACTTCGAACACGGGGGGGATTTCATCCCGGTTGCAAACTACGCATTCGGCGAAGGCGGAGCCGGGACTTTTTCCGACGGAAAGCTGACCTCGCGTTCCAAGCACATCTCGCAGGAGCGGGAATTCTTCCTCCGCACTTACGTGGAAGCAGGGGCCCCGCCGGAGATCCTCTACCTGGCCAATCCCCATGTGGGGAGCGACAACCTGCGTACGGTGATCGCCAACCTCCGGATGCTGTACCAGTCCATCGGCGGCGAGATCCGGTTCGAAACCCTCCTGGAAGATCTGAAAACCGAAGGGAGTCGCGTAACCGCAGCCATCACCGGAACAGGGGAACTGCCGGCCGACTTCTTCGTCGTGGCGCCGGGACACTCGGCCTATGAGACGTACCGCATGCTGATGAAACGGGGTGTGGTCTTTCGCACCAAGAACTTTGCCATCGGCTGCCGTGCCGAGCACCGGCAGGAGGTGATCAACCAGGCCCAGTGGGGGGTTCCCGCACTCGCAGGAGTCAAAGCCGCCGAGTACCGCCTCACCTCGGAAGGCGACGGGAAGCACCCGGTCTATTCCTTCTGCATGTGCCCCGGCGGAGTTGTGGTGCCCGCCGCCACATACAAACATCAGAATATCGTGAACGGGATGAGCAATTACCGTCGCGACGGGCGCTTTGCCAATGCCGGCTGCGTGGCGGGGGTACATCCCGACCAGCTGGCCGGCCGCACGGTAACACCCACGGAAGCGTTGCAATGGCTGGAGGATATTGAACACCGCTTTTACGAATTTTCCGGCGGGTATCGCGCACCTTTCTGCACCATCCGGGATTTCCTCGAAGGAACGCTTCCCGCATCCATACCCGAAACAAGCTACCCGCTGGGGCTCCTCCCCGCCCCGCTGTGGGAGATGCTCCCCCCGGTGGTCGTTCAGGCCATGAGGAAGGGGCTGATGGATTTCGACCGGAAACTGAAAGGATACGGAGATGGGATCCTGCTGGGACTCGAAAGCAAAACCTCCTCCCCCATCCAGGTGCTGCGGGAGTCCGGCGGGTTGTGCACCGGTTTCGACAACCTTTTCCTGGCCGGGGAAGGGAGTGGCTACGCCGGGGGCATCGTCTCCAGCGCCGCCGACGGGATCCGGATCGCCATGAATATCCTTCGGAATGATTGAGGTCCGGGATATTGTTTTTTTTTCGAACTTGCCGTGGTGTCCCATCGACACTGCACTACCTGGATATAAAAAGATTTTCATTTCCTGTTAAGCCTTCTCCCCATGCTACGTAATACCCTGATCAGCTACCTCGCCTGCTTCATCAGCGCATTCTCCGTCGCTCAGGTCGGGATCACTAACGACAATAGTCTTCCCGATCCTTCCGCCCTGGTGGATATCCATTCCACCACCAAAGGATTGCTGATCCCGAGGATGACGCAGGATCAGCTCCGCATCATCACGGAGCCGGCCAACGGACTCCTGGTCTTCTGCACCACCGACAACAAGTTCTATGCGTATCTTTCGGGTGATGATGCCTGGCACGAAGTACTCTACGGAACCGGGACACTCACCCCGACCTGCGGCACCCCCTTTACGGATCCCCGCGACGGAAAGTCCTACCCGACGATACAGGCGGGTACGCAATGCTGGATGGCTTCGAACCTGAACGCGGGAACCCGGATCAATGGCAGTCAAACCCAGGGGAACAACGGGGTCATGGAAAAATACTGCTTCAACAACCTGGAATCGAATTGTGACCTTTATGGCGGGCTGTACCAGTGGAACGAGATGATGCAGTTCACCACCCTGCCGGAGTCGCAGGGGATCTGCCCCGAAGGATGGCACATCCCATCGGACGCCGAGGTCTTCATCCTGATCAGCCACCTGGGGGGATTGGATTCGGCAGGAGGAAAAATGAAGGAGACCGGTACGGCCCTTTGGCTTTCACCCAACACCGGCGCCACGAACGAAAGCGGCCTCAACCTTCGTCCGGCCAGTTTCCGCGATTACCTGGGGAACTTCAGCACCCCGCTGGGTGAACGGGGTACCCTGTGGACTTCCACCCAAAACGGCGGGACCTACGGTTGGGATTATTCCTTTTATTACAATACGGATGATGCCGTCCGTAACAACGGCGCCATGAAATCGAACGGATTCAGCGTCCGGTGCCTGAAAAACTGAACGCACCGGGACACTTCCGGGCTGTTCAGTACCCGGGTGATATGCCTGATCGCCGGGTTGATCTACCCGGTGGAGATGGCAATGATAAACAGGTCTGTCCCCGGAAGGGAGGCAGATCATCCCTTGATGAGGACTTTCAGCTCTTCCAGTTTCTTCCTCGAATCTTTCTCCTTCCGCCGGGTGACCTCTGCCGTGAACAGATCCATGATCTCCTTGTGTTCCCTGGCCGTCAGGGAGATATTGAAGGATTCATACCGTATATGCCGGCCTTCGGCTCCGCAGATCTCGATGATGTGACCTTCCACCATCAGGGCAACCTTGCTGTGGGAATGGAGGAACCGGGTATTCAGCTTGACTTTTTCGTCGCGGATAAGGGTCTTGACCCGTGCAATGACCTTTTCCTTGTCAAACCCGTTGTGCGGGTCAGAAACAGTAGTTTTACTCATAACAGTTCAGATAGTAATCTTCAGGTAGAAATTGATCCTGTAAAAGTAGAAAAAAGTTGGAAGCGATCCGATTTCACTACTTCTTTATCCATGGAGTTGCCACCCTGGCCGGGGCGGTGCCCTCCTTCCGGCGGAACCGGTATGCGGGGGAAATCTGAAGAAATTTGCCATCCGGTTGTGACCGGCAGTGACCGGAGCGAGGTAATGTTTTTTTAATGCAGTTCATTTCCGTAAAGGATTTTTCCCAACTTTGTACCAGGTATTGATTTCCTGGTAATGCTTGCGAAGAAAGCCATGAACCGGCTGTTGGTGTTGCTATTGTCAGGTCTCTTCCTGGCCGCAGCGGCAACCGGAGGGAATGATACGACCATGCAGCGTCGCGAGCAGCAACTTGCCTCGATGCCCGACGATACCGCCAAAGTGGCCCTGTTGCTCGAGCTGGGTAAACATTACTGCAGCCGGGAAAATGACCGGGCGCTGCTTTTTTTTCAACAGGCATCGGCCCTTTCGACTGAGCTGGGATTTCGTCGCGGAGCCGGCAGGAGTTACCTGTGGCAGGGACGGACTTACTATTACAAGGACGAGTACGCCCTGGCGGATGCTTACCTGGCCCGGGCGCGGGAGGTGCTGGAGAAAGAGGGTGATGCGTCGGATCTTGCTTTATGGCATTTTGCCATGGCCACCCTGAAGGATGTGAACGGCGACTTCAACCTGGCTGTGAAAGAATACCAGGAGGCCATCAGGCTTGCCGGGATGGCGGGGGATGAGAAACTGAAGGCAGCCAGCCTGGTGAGCCTGGGCTCGATCATCAACCGGATGAATGAACCCGATCATGCCCTGGAGTATTTCCGCGAAGCCCTTGCCATTCAGCAACGGGTGGGCGAAGAGCCCGGGGCCGCCAGCACCTTCACCAACATGGGGTCGGCCTTTGAAGCGAAAGGCCTTTTCGATTCCGCCCTGCATTTTTACCGGAAGGGGTACAACATCCGACTTCTTTTCCGGGAGCCCCGGCCCATCGCCAACTCGGAATACAGCCTGGGATCTCTTTTCATCCGGATGAATCGGTACCCGGAAGCCATCACGTTGTTCGAGGCCGCACGGGAGAGATACCTCGTGCTGGACGAGAAAGTGGGTATTTGCATGGTAGAACTGCAGCTGGCGGTTGCACTGGATCGATCGGGGAAGAGGGTGCGTGCCTGGGAGACTGCCCAGCATGCGCTGGCTCTGGCACAGGAAACCGGGAACCTGGCCATGACCGGTCAGTGCTACGAGACCCTGGCCTCGCTGGCCGCTTCCGGCCGGCAGTATGAAGAAGCTTACCGGTTCACACTCCTGGCGCGAAAGATCAGCGATACACTCGCGGAACAGAAAAAAGAGCGTGTGATCAAGGAGATGGAGGGCCGTTTCCGGCTCCGCGAGGCCAACGACAAGCTCGAGCAGCTTTTACTCCGCGACCGGGTCCAGAGGAAAAACATCCTCCTCCTCAGCCTCTCCATTGCCGCCCTGATGGTCGCCCTTTTCCTGACCATCCTTCTCTCCCGGCAGAAGATCATGGCTCACCGGCGGCAGAAAAGGCTCTTTGAACAGGATATCATCATCCGGGAACAACAGGAAGCCCTGGCCCAGAAAGAGCGGCAATTGCTTCAGGAAACCGTGGAAACCCGTGAAAGGGAACTGGCCGCCAAAGCCCTGGAGATGTTGCGCATAAACGAAACCCTCGGCGGCCTCATCACCCGGTTGCAGCATCTTTCACAGGCGCATCCCGACTGTGCGGAACTGGAGGAGAAGATCGGGAGCATGGTCAGGGAGATCGAACACTACACCCAGCAGAATGCCTGGCGGGAGTTCGATACCATATTCCGCAATATACATCGCGAATTTTATGACCGCCTGCTGGAAAAATGTCCCGATCTCACGGCCGCCGAAATAAAGATCGCCGCCCTGCTGAAACTCAACCTGAGCACCAAAGAGATCGCCGCCATCACCATGAAATCAGAGGAAGGCATCAAATCGACCCGGTACCGCCTGAGAAAAAAACTGCACTTTACCTCCGACGAGCATCTCATCCCCTTTCTGCTGCAACTCTGACTTATCTTCCTGATTCACTAATATTTGTCTGCGTTGCCACTTTTTGAACCGGGCACAGCCACTTTATTAAACGGTTTTGATTTGGACCAGGGATGCCGGGTGGTCTATTTTCGTACCGTGAAGCAGGAAAGGAAAAAAGGGGGTGCCATGAAAGTTCCTGCCCGGAAGGACCCGGACAGTGACGATCTCGAACAAATCCGCCGGAAGCTCGAAACACAAAATCAGGCCATCAGGAAGATCCTTAAAAATTTCCAGAAAGATAATAAACAACAGCACCTATAAAACTTTTACCATGAAAACACGCATTCAACACCTCCTTTTTCTGTTCTTTTTTCCGGCCTGTCTGATGGCCCAGATCCCCAATGAAAGTTTTGAAAACTGGACCAACAACAGCGGGATCCTGGAAGCCGATGGATGGCAGATCAGCAGCCTCGAAGGCGCCGTGAACGTGATCCGCAGCGACGACAGCTATGACGGCGCATACTCGGTCGAAATGCTGGTAGTATTTGACACGGTGATGGGCATGACTTCCAGCGGGTTCATGTTCACCCTTGGCAATTTTCCGGTAAGCCAGCGATACCAGTCGCTGCAAGGCTATATCAAGGGGAACGTGGTGGGTTCCGACACCCTGAAGGTCGATGTCTCCCTGTGGCACCAGGGAACCATGATCGGGTATGCCTTTTTCCGGACCCTCCAGAACCATGCCGGATGGACCGCCTTCAGCGTCGGGATCAATTATATAACCTCCGACACACCCGACGCAGCTTTTATCGCCATGCAGATCGGGCAGGGGTTCGGAGGCAACCTGGGCTCCTGGTACCGGGTCGACAAGCTGGAATTCTCTGACCAACCATCGGGCACTGCCGACCCCGTGCGCCTTTCTTTTGTTGCCGGTCCCAACCCCGCTTCCGGCAGGATCAGCATCCAGCGGGCATCTGCCGGTGGCACGGCCGACTTTCTCCTGGTGGATTCCCGGGGCAGGGTCGTTCGCCTTACCGGGCCCGTGCCCGACGGCGGAACTGCCTTCATCGATACCGGAGGACTCCCCGATGGCATCTACCTGCTCAGGGAGACCCGTTCCGGACAGGCTGCGGGTTCTCAGAAAATCATCATCCACCATCCATAAACCAACCCATTCCTGAAATTCCAACAACATGAAAACAAAACGAGTCCATTTTCTGTCATTGACCGCCCTGCTGGCCGTCATCCTTATGCTCGCAACATTTGGTTGCAAAAAAGACAGCGACAACAACAATAACAACAATAACAACAATACAGGCGGCACCTGCTGGGGAGAGAACTGGCTGATCGGCACCTGGGAGGGGACGACCCCATCGTCGGTCAGTCCTTTTGCCAACACGAAAATCCGGATCGTATTTGACAACGCCGTATTGAAGATCAGCGACAGTATCCAGGGGAATCCCAGGAAAGTCTGGTCATACGACGGCACCCTCACCTGGGACGTGGGGGGCGCCGGGGAATGGAGCATGAAGTTCTTCTCGGCCAACTTCCCGACGCCTGATTACTATACCATCATCTATGAGTGCCTCACCGTGACTGCCGCCAAGCAGAGCATGCTGAACGTCTCCCTGCGCGTGGCCGACACGGTCCAGACCGATCCGTTCCACACGATTGATCTTGACTGGGGTCCCTATCCCACCTCTTCCTCCACGGCCCTTACCACCTTCAAGTTCTATGGTGATGTAGAGGTCGAGACCGGGGGCAACCTCCAGCGGGCAGATTACGTGCCGGATCAGTCGGATATCATCATGACGAAGAAATGAACCCATCCTTCAGGCACTCAATCGGATTAAAGAAAAAGCCACCTGTCCGGGCGGCTTTTTCTTTCAGGGAAACAAGAGTTACCTGCGTTTGATGATCTTGATATTCTGCACTTCAGCACCCTGTTGTACCCGGAGCACGTAGAACCCGTCGTTCAGGTTGCTTCCGAGTTTCACCGTGGTGTGTGGCACGGCATCCGTTACCTCACCGACAAGCTTCCCTGCAAGGTCCAGTATGCGAAGGGCAACCGGCTCATCCGAATCCGATTCGATGGTCACCGAAAACTCGGTCGCAAACGGATTCGGGTAGACGATCGTCTCGAGGGCGGCCGACGGGGAAACGATCAGTTCTCCCTGCCCGGCATCCGCCTTCAGTCCCAGGCTTTCGCATGACTTGCTACAGGTTCCGAGACGATCGCCGGCGTGTCCGGGAATATGGCCCGGCACCGCGTTGACGCTGATTGAAAGGGTTTGCGGATTGCCGGGATTGCCGGGGGGGACATGGCAGAGGTACACCTTTTTCCCGCCCGAACCCGGAACTCTCACATCCAGGACACAGATCGTGATTGCGCAGGTTGAGCTGCATCCGTTGCTGTTGGTCACTGTGAGTGTGTATTCATACCTGCCCTCCGAAGTCGGAGTAAAGACAGGGGCCGGGCAGGTCGTACAACTCAGAAGGGCCGTGGACTCCGGCGACAGCCCGGTCCACAACCAGGAGAAGTCGCTGCCGCCCGAAGCCGTTGCTGACAGGGTAACGGTTTGAGGACCGTATCCAAGGTAGATCGTGGTCGGGGGTCCGCCGGTAAAGGCGCCTGCGCCCGCAATCGCCGTGATGCTGCAAGAAGGCACGTACTGAACCGTTACCGTGGCCGTGCAGACGGAGGTCATGCCGGCGCCATCCGTCACCGACAGTTCGACTGCATGGTCGCCTGCATCGGTGCAGGAAAAGGTATTCGGGCTGACACTCATCGAGGCGATGCCACAGTTGTCAAAACTGCCGTCATCGACATCCGACGCCTGGAGGGTACCAGACCCGCCGCTCAGGTTCAGGATATAATTCTTGCATTGAGCCACGGGGGGGGTCATATCCCGGATGATCACCGTCTGAACCTGGCTGCTGACATTCCCGTTCCCGTCATCGTAATTCCAGGTAACGGAATAGGTTCCCTGGGCTGAGAAAACGATGGGATCGCCGGAGGTTCCGGTGATGATCCCGGCGCAAAGATCCGTCGCGGTCGGTGCTATAAGCGAAGCGGAACAATCGGCGGTGACGGTCGGCAGGTCGGGCAGGTCGGGCACGGGGGCCGTGATGTCGTCGATCACCACGGTTTGCTGCTGGGATGAACTGTTTCCGTTGCCATCATCATACCTCCACGTGACGACATAGGTGCCCTGAGCCGAAAAGGTGGTCGGATCGCTGGTGCTCCCGGTGATGCTGCCCGCGCATAGATCTGTCGCAGTGGGAGCGGCAACCGTCGCGAAACATTCTCCGGTGATGACCGGCAGGATGGCATTATCGGGCGCCGGCGGCGTGTTATCGGCGGCAATGACCAGCACAAAGCCCTGGATCACATCGGAATGTGCATGATGCCACAGGTCTTCGGCGATGAAATCGATTGCATAAGTACCCGCATCCCCATGGGAAGGCGTACCGGCAAGGGTGGCGGTTCCATCTCCGTTATCCGTCAGCGTGAGCCACGAAGGCAAGGGCGAATGAGCACCGATCTCGAGCTCATCACCGAAGGCAAAGTCAGGATCTTCCGCCGTCACCAGAAAGCTGAATGGCTTGCATTCCTCTCCGTCGGCTGCCGGGGCCGAGGTGAAGGCCGGAAGACTGTTGGGCCACAGGATATAGGACCGGTCGGAGGTCCGGCCGTTGGCATCCACAGCAGTGAAAGTCACCGGATGCGGGCCGAAATCGGCAGCCGACGGTGTCCACGACAGGGTGGTGGTGGCTGTTGCGCCGAAAGAAGTGGGTAAAGACGGGGAGACCGAAGCCCCTGCCGGAAAGGATGCACTGCTGATCCGGGTGTTGACGGCAGGATCGGGATTGACTGCTGCGATGATGTCCTGGTGAAGGAGTCCTGCCGGGATCATGTAAGTGATCCCTTCACCCGGTGTGGGAGCCACGAATACCGGGTTGGTGTTCACGTTGACGATCACCGAGGTGCTGGTTTGCGCTCCTCCGTTCCGGGTAGCGGTAAAGGTCATAACATAGGCGCCCAGCTGAGCGATTCCCGGCGTAAAACTGAAGGTGGAAGCGACCGGGTTGGCCGTTACCGGCAATGACGGGGTGAACGAGTAGTTGGTGGTAGGCAGACCCACGGCGGTCAACGTGACAGTACTTCCGGCGTCGGGGCATGAAGCCTTGACATCAAAACTGAGGTTTTGTCCGGGGTTGATGCTGTACAAATAATTGTTCGGCGGGGTTACCGAGTAATCGAAGATCGGCGGGGTGTTGGCCGCCACCATTCTCATAATGAAATCGACATAGGTGACCGAACCGTTGGCATCGGTGATGGAAAAGAAGGCATTCCACATCTGGTTGATTGTTTTTCCAACCGTGTTGAAAGAGGCCTGTCCGGTGGTGGGGTTAATGGACAGTCCGGCCGGGTTGGCGCACACAGGCGATGAACCCGACTGGGTCACAACCGAGCCCGGCGCCAGCGCATAGGTCAGCGCATGTCCGTCGGGGTCATAGGCTGGCACATTAAATGCAGCGGCGGCCTGGTTGACCGGCAGGTTGATGATCGCGGGCATGGTCGACACCGGGCTTCCCAGGTTGCCCGGAGTAAGACTTACGCTGGTTTGCGACCGGAACCCGAGGTCACCGTTGTTCTGAAGAGTGGACACCCGGCAACATCCCTCGAAATAGGCCGTGAAATTGGGAGTTGCTCCCGGGTAAGTATGCACAAGGGTCGCCACACCGACGAACCAGTCTTCGGGGATGTTTACGGAGGTGACGGTGATGCTGAGGGTCTGTGAACTGCCATCGCCATAAAAGAAGTTGGCGACACTATAGACGGAGCCGACGACGGGTGTCGGCGAGTAAAAGCTGCGCCGCCAGGCAGACGTCACGGTGAATGTGACCGTTCGCGACGCATCGTTGACACGGCTCCAGCTGATGTTGCCGTAACGGAAATGTGTGGCTTCAGCCGGTATGGCCAGGAAAAGCATGATCACGGTGACAGCCAGTACGGCTTTCAGCACCATTTGTCGGCCGGAAAATGATTTCCAGGCGGACCTGATCCAGTTAATGAAGGTATGATTCTGTTCCATTTTTTTTTACTGTTAGTTATGAACTTATTGAATTGACAGGGATTTTACCGGGAAAATATCATCCTGTAACATATCTATCCTGCCATCTGCTTCCCCGGATCATCCGGACTACCCTTCCCGGCTGCGATCCGAAAGACCGGATAAGCAACAGGTCAGGGGAATATTAAGAATAATTCCTGACAAAGATAATTTAGAATTAGATTAATTAGGTACTCAATTATCGTTTTTATGAAATAATTGTGAAGAAAGATCGGTCGCGGGAGCCGGGACAATTAACAATACAATGATTAATAGATGGTTAAACATAAAAGTGATCAAGGCTTCTCCCGGAGGGACAGGACCGTGAAACCGCCGGCTTTGTCATTTACATTCAGCGTGCTGTTGCACGAATTGATTTCCATGGTCCTGTCATGGGTGCCGGTGAACGGGAACCCATGTTTCCGGTAAAACTGGAAATACCATGCAGAAACTGCTTCGGATGTGTCGTCCAACGCAATGGTTTGCCGGGTGGCGCCTAAACTACGGGTTATCCAGCATCCGGATGCTGATCACCTTGCCGGACAGGATGGCCGGGGTCGGGGTGGGGGGACC
>CAYVVG010000076.1:0-16493 GCA_964455285.1 uncultured Prolixibacteraceae bacterium | reverse complement strand
CGGCCCTGTGCCCCGGCGGTACCGGCGGTTCGATCGTGATCACCGTTACCGGTGGGACCGAACCGTACGCCTACCTCTGGAGCAACGGTGAAACCACCAAGGACATCTACAACCTGACCGCCGGATGCTACACTGTCGTAGTGACCGACGCTCAACTCTGCACCGCCACCGGCACCTTCTGCGTAGGCGAACCCGACCCGATCGTCATCACCGGTACCCCGGTTGATGTGCTCTGCAAAGACGATTGCAACGGTTCGATCAGCATCAATGTAACCGGCGGAACCGCCCCCTACACCTACCTGTGGAGCGACCCGGCCGGAACCACTACCCCGGATGTAACGGGCCTCTGCGAAGGCACCTACACGGTGTATGTGACCGATGCCAACTATTGCAGTGCCATGCAGACCTTCGCCGTCGGTGCTCCCGAAGCACTGGCCGTGACCGGTCAGGGCACTCCGGCCTCCTGTTTCAGCTATTGTGACGGATCGATCGACATCACCGTTAGCGGTGGTACCGAACCCTACACCTATATCTGGAGCGACCCGGCCGGAACGACCACCCAGGATGTCACTGGCCTCTGCGCCGGCGACTATTCCGTGACGATCACCGACGCGCACAACTGCGAACTGGTTGACAGCTGGACCGTGACCGAACCGGGCGAAGTCTCCTGGGAAGGCTCACTCACCAACGTCTCCTGCAACGGCGTATGCGACGGAACCATCACCGAAACCTTCGTGATCGGCGGAACCCCGCCCTACACCTATTACTGGGAAGGTCCGAACGGCTTCACCGCCACCACCAAGGACCTCACCGGTCTTTGCGCCGGCCATTATGCATTGACCGTGACCGACTCGCATTCGTGCGACGCCCGCGCTTTCAGGGATATTACCGAACCTGAAGTGCTTGCTGTCGACCCGGTTGCCGTCATCACCCCGGCTCTTTGCAACGGCGGCGCCGGAGGATCGATTGAGATCACCGTTACCGGTGGCACTCAGCCCTATACCTTCCTCTGGACCAACAACGAGACCACCCAGAACATCTACAACCTGACCGCCGGATGCTACACAGTCGTAGTGACCGACGCTCAGCAGTGCACCGCCACCGGCAGCTTCTGCGTGGGCGAACCCGACCCGATCGTCATCACCGGCACCCCGGTTGATGTACTCTGCAAAGACGATTGCAACGGTTCGATCACCACCAACGTTACCGGCGGAACCGCTCCATATACCTACCTGTGGAACGACCCGGCCGGAAGCACTACTGCGGATGTTACAGGCCTCTGCGAAGGCACCTACATGGTCATCGTCACCGACGCTCACCAGTGTACAGGTACACAGACCTTTGCTATCGGGGCACCCGAACCTCTTGCCGTAACAGGCCAGGGAACGGCCGCTTCCTGTTTCAGCTATTGTGACGGATCGATCGACATCACCCCGAGCGGTGGTACCGAACCCTACACCTATATCTGGAGCGACCCGGCCGGAACGACCACCCAGGATGTCACTGGCCTTTGCGCCGGCGACTATTCCGTGACGATCACCGACGCGCACAACTGCGAACTGGTTGACAGCTGGACCGTGACCGAACCGGGCGAAGTCTCCTGGGAAGGCTCACTCACCAACGTCTCCTGCAACGGCGTATGCGACGGAACCATCACCGAAACCTTCGTGATCGGCGGAACCCCGCCCTACACCTATTACTGGGAAGGTCCGAACGGCTTCACCGCCACCACCAAGGACCTCACCGGTCTTTGCGCCGGCCATTATGCACTGACCGTGACTGATGCTCATTCGTGCGATGCCCGTGCCTTCAGGGATATTACCGAACCTGATGTGCTTGCCATCGATCCGAATGCTGAAATCATGAACCCGTTGTGCAACGGCGATGTGAACGGCTACATCAATATCACCGTCACCGGCGGCACCGAGCCCTACAATTTCTACTGGGAAGGACCGAACGGTTTCTACAGCACGGGTGAAGACCTCTATGAACTTGGTGCCGGTTGCTATTATGTAACCGTTACCGATGCTCATAGCTGTTCAACCACCGGCAGCTGGTGTCTTACTGAACCTGATGTACTTACCTACACGGGTGAAGTTACAAACGCCCTTTGCAAAGATGACTGCAATGGTGAAATTGAACTGACAGTTACCGGCGGAACCCAGCCCTACAGCTATCTGTGGAGCAACAACGCTGTAACGCCAGAAATTTCTGACCTGTGCGAAGGCACCTATTATGTAACGGTGACCGATGCACACAGTTGTGAAATCTACGCCAACTTCACGGTAACCGCTCCTGAGACACTGCTTATCGGCCAACCGCTCGTTACCAACGTAACCTGCAATGGCGCCAGCAACGGTTCCATCAACGGCGGCATCCTGACCGGTATCCCGCCGATTATCCTCCCGATCCCTGTCACCGGCGGTACGCAGCCTTACAGCTACCTCTGGAGCAACGGATTCACCACGGATAACCTCTGCTGCCTGACCGCAGGATGTTATACGGTCACTGTCACCGATGATCACGGCTGTACGGCTACCGGCAGCTGGTGCATCACCGAACCGCCCGCCCTTACACTGGAAGGTACTCCGGTACCCGTCCTTTGCTTTGGCGACGCGAACGGATCCATCGACATCACTGTCGGCGGAGGCACACCGGATTACACCTACGAATGGAGCAATGGTGCCGTTACCGAGGATATCACCGGCCTGACCGCAGGTGTATATACGGTAACAGTGGTTGATGCCAATGGCTGTCCGAAGATCGGTAGCTGGGAAGTCACAACCCCGGCCGAGCTTACGGTAACCGGCGTCGAAACCAATGTTCTCTGCAACGGTCTCAGCACCGGCGCCATCGACATCACTGTCAACGGCGGAACCGCTCCGTACACCTATGTATGGAGTAACCTCGAAACCACCGAAGACATTGGTGGTCTTTCGGTCGGATGCTACACTGTGACTGTCACCGACGCTCATTCGTGCGAAACCACCGGCAGCTGGTGCATCACCCAGCCGGATGCACTCGCGCTGGATGCTGTCGTCACCAACGTTGACTGCTACCTGGCAGCCACCGGCGAAATCGACCTCACCGTAACGGGTGGTGTCGCACCCTACACTTACCTCTGGAGCAATGGCGAAGTAACAGAAGATCTCACCGGTCTGACCGCTGGCATCTACTCTGTCACTGTCACCGACTTCAACCTCTGCACTGTAACAGGAAGCTACGAAGTACTGCAACCGCCGGCATGGTGGGTTGACATCACAGGACCTTCGCACGCCTGCTGCGAAACCGGCCAAGCGCTCGATTACTACGCGACCGTCGGTGGAGAAGAGGGCTACCTGGGTAACTGTCCGCCGTGTGAAACCTTCCAGTGGACTGTGGTTGGCGGTGTGATCACCTCCGGGTGGAACACCAACCATATCACTGTCGTGTGGGATTGCTGCGGTACCGGAACGATCACTGTGGTCGCCACCAAGTGCGACGGATGCACCGTGACCGATACGAAGACTGTCACCATCCATACCCCGCCGGCGCCTGTTGTTACCGGACCGGCCGGTGTGACTGCCAACAGCACAGCTACCTATACCACTCCGTTCGTTGCCGGTCATCTCTACTCATGGTCGGTTGTTGGCGGCTCGATTGTCTCCGGACAGGGCACCAACACCATCACCGTGGTCTGGGGACCATACCCGGCTTGCGGATGTGGACAGGTGACTGTTTGCGAATCTGAAACCTTCCAGGGCTGCAACAACTGCACCATTACTGGCTGCACCGGTTGCAACACGCTCAATATCACTATTGAGCCGGATCCGTTAAGTGTCCAGCTGCAAGGTTATGTCTATTACAAGAACGACTTCAACACAGCCTTGAATGGTGTGACGGTTAAGTTACGCAACACCGCCAACAACACCATTGTCGCCACCACCGTTACTGGACCGAACCTGAATTCTGCCGGTGAGCCTGGATATTATTCCTTCGACGGCATCACCCCGGGCAGCAATTACAAGCTCGATCTCAGTTTCAACGGAACATGGGGCGGCAACAATGCCACCGATGCTCTTCTTGTACAGCTCCAGGCCGGAGGATTACTCAGCCCGCCGCTGACGGGTATCAACTGGACCGCAGGCGATGTGAACGCCAGCACGACGATTACCGCGCTGGATGCTCTCTACATCAAACTGCGTACGGTTGGTTCCATCTCGTCGTACCCGGCTGGTAATTGGGTATTCGAAAGCCCGGCAGTAGTTATCCCGACCGCTCCGATGACCAATGTTTACGGTCTCTGCGTCGGCGATGTGAACGGTTCCTATATCCCGACCGGCCTGAAGGATGTTTCCTTCCTGTCTGTCATCGATAATGAAACCCAGACCATCCCGGTTGCCGAAACCTTCGAATATCAGATCCGGAGCAGCATGGTTTCCCAGCTCGGCGCCATGACCCTCTTCATGGGCTATGACGACAATCGTTTCGAAGTCACCAACGTAACTGCTCCATCCAACGATGAGATGAAGTATGTGATCGAAAATGGCAACGTTGCGATTGCATGGGCCGATACCAGGCCATTGTCGGTGAAGAATGACGACGCTCTCTTTACGCTGACCGTGAAAGCCAAGGCTCCTGTGACCGAAGCCACCGATGTGTTCAACGTGAAGGCCGGCAGTGAATTCGCCAGCCCGACCGGAGCACGGTTCGACAACTTCGACCTCAAGATGGCCAAGGTGATCACCCTGGGCAGCTCGAAGGCGTTCTCCGTCTTCAACTATCCGAATCCGTTCAACACCACCACCAAGATCACCTACACGCTGCCTGAATCCGCCAAGGTTACCGTGGTCATCACCGACATGTTCGGAAAGACCATCCGGACCCTTGTGGATGATGTCCAGAGCAGTGGCTCGTACACGATCCCGGTGAATGCGGCCGAACTCAATCTCACTTCAGGTGTTTACCTGTACCGGATTGATGCAGCCGGTGAAACGGATACTTTTGTGAAGGTTAACAAGATGATCTTCACGAAGTAACCCTATCCGAAGCAAGAGGCGCAGCAACCGCTGCTCCTCTTGCTTTCTCAAACAACATGAAACAAAACACTTCCAACCCAACCTTGAAATGAGTAACAGGATCGCTTTGTTCCTTTTAGCCTTTCAGGGTCTTTCCGTGTCTGCGCAAACTCTCAGCATTGATAATGCCGAGGTTTGCGCAGCACAGGAAGTGTTGTTACCGGTGAGCGGCACAACCCTTACAAACGTAGGAGCTCTCACCTTGTTTATCGGGTTCGACCCGAATCTGTTAAGTTATGATACCGTGATCAATGTCGACCCCCTCCTTGCAGGGATGAGTTTTAATCTGATGACTTCGCCCTTCCAGCTGGCTTGCGCCTGGAGCAGTACTGCTCCCATTAGCATATCCAGTGGCAAGCTGTTCGACATCCGGTTCGTGTCCAACGGTCAGACCGCACCCGTTTCCTACAACCCGGGGTGCGAACTTGCCGACCCGTCCGGCACGGTGATCCCTGCCGCCTATATCAG
The DNA here is from genome assembly GCA_964455285.1 of uncultured Prolixibacteraceae bacterium. Taxonomy (GTDB): domain Bacteria; phylum Bacteroidota; class Bacteroidia; order Bacteroidales; family FEN-979; genus CAIVAT01. The sequence goes on along the minus strand of CAYVVG010000076.1, from coordinate 10,968 downwards.
CGGTGCCGTGAACTCGGGATTACCTTTGATCACGCTCCAACCGTCCAATGTCACCACCACCGAGGGCAACGACGCCTCTTTCACCGTTTCCTCCCCCAACGCCCTCTCCTATTTCTGGATGGAAAGCCAGGACTCCGGCGCCAGCTGGATGACCCTTGAAGACAACAGCATCTTCACAGGCACCCATACCTCCAACCTGCTGATCAACCAGGTGCCTCTTTCTTTCAATACCCGTCTGTACAAATGCGCCCTGATCCGGAACAACTGCCAGGAAGTTTCAGGATCCGCCCTGCTGACAGTCGATGCCCTTTCGGGTATAAATCCCCGTAAAACCCCTGGCATACAAGATATTAAAGTATCCCCGGTTCCTTTTTCCGACCATCTGTCCATGGATTTCGTTCTGGGTGCCATGACCACAATAAGCATGACTGCTTTCAATATGGAAGGGATCCCGGTCTTCACCCGGGAATTTTCTTCCCTGCCGACAGGTCGACACCATATTAATATAAATACCGCCGGATGGCAACCCGGTGTCTATGTTGTTACTTTGTGCGATGAACGATCCGGTCCACCTGCCGGTTTCAGATACAGGGTGATCAAAACCGGATAAGTGGTAAGAAATATGGTGAAGGCGAACGTACATATTCCGAAACATCTCTGCCGCACAATGGCAGCGATGCTGCTTTTGCTCCTTTCCGCTGGAATTTCGCATGCCCAGGCCTTGCTGACACTCGGTAACATTGCCGTATGCAACGATACCACGGTACGCATTCCGGTCACCGGCACCAACCTTAATAATGTCGGTGCCATCACCCTTTTCATCCGTTTTGATGAAACGGCCATGAAATTCCACTCTATCCAGAACACTGACCCGCAATTGACGGGCATCATGGTAAATTCCTTGACCAATCCCTCCCGGGTGGCCATTGTTTGGAGTAAAGTTTCGGGGGCAAGTTTCCCGAATACCCTCATGATGGAGCTGAAGTTCACCCTCTTCAAGCAGTCCGGTTTGCTTTCCTTCATTGACGATAGCTGTGAAATCGCCGACCTGTCGCTCCCTCCGCAGATCCTGGCGGTGCAACTTGCCAACGGCTCGGTGTATGAATCAATTCCGGCCGTGGCCACGGGACCCGAAAACCGCACCGTGATCTCGCAGTCTACCGCGCTGTTCCAGGTCGGGACGATCAATTCCACCGGATTCGTCTGGCAGGAAAGCAGGAATAACGGAGTTTCATGGACCGACCTGCCGGAATCCACCCGCTACAACGGCACCCATACAAACAGCCTGACGATCCGGAATGTTCCGGTATCCTACGACAAATACCTGTACCGATGCATCCTTCATGCACACAGTTGCGACGTGCCTTCAGGAGCTGCCACCCTGTTGGTCGATTCCATCACCGGCACGGGTGAGGAAACCATCCGGCACTCCTTCTCACTGACCAATCTTCCTAACCCATTTACAAGAAAGACCACCCTTGAATACAACGTTCCCGAAACCGGGTGGGTTTCAATAAAGATATTATCCATGACCGGCCAGATTGTGGCCAACCCCGTCGAAGAAAAACGGTCGGCGGGTTGTTACCATGCTGAAGATGACTTCGCAGATCTCTCTTCAGGCATCTACTTTTGCCGGTATGTATTTAAAAATCAGGCCGGCGTGCGTGAGACTTTCAGGAAGATGATCAAACTTAATTAGCAATGAACAAACCTATATACACCCCATTGAACCCATAAAAAATTAATAACAATAAAAATAGATACCATGATGAGAAAATTTACTTTCACTCTGCTGATGGTGTTGGTCTTCGGATCCTTGTCGTTCGGACAATACACCTACACCGCATCGCTGCAAACTCTTACGGCAAGCCCCAACGAAGATGTATCGGTGAACTTATCGGTTACCGGATTTACCGGTGTCGGTTCGTTCCAGTTTTACATCCAGGTGGATCCTGCTGTACTGACGTACCAGGCAGTAACCAATTTCACCCAACCCGGACTTTCAGCCGGAACAATCAACGGCGGAAGCACGGTTACGCTGGCATGGACGAACACCACCGGGGTCACCTGGGCGGATGGCACCTTGCTTACCCTGAAATTCAAATACAACGGGTTGAGCAGTCCTGTCGCCTTTGTTCCCGCCAATTGTGAAGTGGTGAAGCTCGTTGGCGTCGTTCCTTACATTATGACCTGTACGTCGTTCACCGACGGGGCCATCAGCCCGGTTCTGAACAATGTGCAGCAGGCTACGCTCGGCACGGTTCAGGGAACCACCGGGAGTTCGGTCTCGGTTCCCCTGACTTACACCGGTGCCGCCGGTACCGTTGCCGGGGCCATCACTCAGTATGTCGCTTACGATCCTGCTGTTCTGACCTTCATCAACGTTACCGGCAGCGGACTGTTCCCGACGTTCATCAATGCCAGCGCATCCAACGGTGTTGTGAACATCGCCTGGGCGAACGTCGGCGGCGTTTTGCTTAACACACCGGGCACGCAGTTCAACGTGAATTTCATGTACAACGGCAGCACCACGACCCCGGTCACGTTCAGCACGGGTTGTGTCATCAGCACGACCGCTCCGGTCACCAATATCCCGGTTACCTACAACGATGGAAGTGTATCCCTTCTGACCCCTCCCACTTCGTTCGCTTCGTTCCCGAACATCACCAGCGCCGTGCAGGGTCAGGTGGTAACGGTGCCTCTCACCCTTGCCGGGATGCCCTCCACTACGACGAATTTCAACCTGAACCTTACATATGACAACCCCCGGATGACCTATGTGGGTTATGCGAACGCGATACAACCCGTACTTGTCGGCAGCACCGGGAATACAATTTCGATCACCAATGCCAATCCGCTTGCACCCTCGCCCTCCATCAACGGCACTTTCATGGAACTGCTGTTCATGTACAACGGCGTCGGCACAGCCAATATTAACTTCGCCAGCGGGTGCCAGTTCAACAATGGCAGCCCGATCGTCGTCGGGTACACCAACGGTTCCGTTTCGCCGGCCCAGGCCACTGTCAACGCCACTCTGGGCAATGTCAGTGCCACCAGTCCCGCCACGGTGCCAATCCCTGTCACCTTCACCGATATTCCTTCGGGCACCGATATCGGGGCAGTCACGCTGAATATCGGCTTTGATGCATCCAAACTGACCTTTGTCAATGCGACGAATCCCAACGGAGCAACGGTCCAGGCCCAGGGCAGTGTGATCCACATCGCCTGGAGCAGCACCACCCCGGTCATCGTCAATGGCACGCCCTTTATCACGCTGAACTTCAACTATGCCGCTGCCGGCAGCAGCTCCACGGTCGTTTCTTTCGCCGACGGCTGCCAGCTCGCCAACATGGTGGGCACCATCGTACCTGCTAACTGGAACAACGGCGGTATCAACCTCTCGCACTCCATCAGCGGATTCCTGGCATACGACAAGCACCCCTCGCCCAACCTTCCCCTGGCCAACGCGACCATCTACATCAAGAGCGGTCCGGAACCCATCCCGCCGGCCACGGCACCGGTTCCGGCGATCATTGCTACAACGACTACCGATGGCACGGGGTTCTTTTCAGTCAACGTACCGAATGGAACATACTTTATCTATGCCTCTACGTCCGATCCATGGGGCGGCGTTGACAACGGCGACGTGATCAACATCCGCCGGTATGCCGCTTCGCTGTTCCCCAATACGGTGGATACGCCGTTGCGCGTTCGCGCCAGCGACATCAACCAGGACGGCGCTGTTGACAACGGTGACGTTATCCCTCTTCGCAGGCGGATTGCCGGACTGTTGCCCAACCCGGGCTACGTGATCGCCGACTGGTCATTCGATAACCCGAGTGTTGTTGTCAGCGGTGCCAATGTTACGGTCAACCTCCTCGGTACATGCTCCGGTGAAGTCAATGGATCTTATCCGAATTAATCACATGTAACCATTTAATCCAAATTTCTTCGATATGAAAAAAGCGAAAATATTTATAAAAAGCATGCTATTCATCTCCGTTTTTATGTTTAGCTATAGTGCTTTTTCTCAAGGAATTAACTTTGGAGCAAATCGATCTGGTCTTCAACCTGGTGATACCATTATGATCCCATTAAGGGTTACAGGAAATGGCATCTTCACAGGTGACATTGTGTTTGCGTATGATCCAAATGTTTTATCTCCTCAAGCAACCATATTCCATCAAGTATACTTTCCAAGCCCAATGGGACTTGGTTGGCTTTCAAATCCATATTATTCACCTGGGGTCTATTATTTTAATTTCACTTCAAATAATGCTCAAAATGCTTTGCCCAATATGACTAATCGGTTATTGGGCTATTTCTGCTTCATTTATACAGGAGGATCAGGTTCAACGACCATTCATTTGCAAAGGTCTCCAAACCCTAGCCCAGTATGTACCTTTTGGAATATTTTAGGAGGAATCATAACAATAAATAATTATTCTTCAGATTTTACAATTAATGGTTCCACTGGAGTTTCTTCCACAGTATTGTACTCTGTTCCGACATTTGGTCCATATGATTGGGATTACCCAGATAGTTGGTCAACTACTCCCGGAGGCTCACCAGGAACCGTATTGACTCCAGCAAGTTGCTTCAACGTTGTTATCCAGGGTGATGAAATTATGATTAATGGTTCCTTACCTGGGGCCGCAAAATGTCACGACTTGACAATTAATCCTTCTGGAAAGTTGACACTTACTAGTGGTTTATCATTAAACGTTGGTGGTAATTTCACAATTGAAGGCGATGCCACCGGCACCGGGTCGTTTGTGGATCTGGGGACCACCACCGTGAGTGGGACCTCCTCGGTAACCCGGAACATGACCGGCAACTGGGTGTCGGGCAATACCTCTTACCAGGCGCATCTCGTTTCGTCGCCGGTAGCTGCTCAGTCGAACAGCATCTTTACCGGATCGCTGATGAATGAATGGAATGAGGTGGCGCAGAACTGGGACCCGCTGACGATCCCGTTCATCACCATGGGAGTGGGCAAGGGCTACGCCGTTTCGCCTGCCAACCCGGGAATTACCGTCACTTTCAGCGGAACCCTGAACACCGGGACCAAGACCCTGAACGGACTGACCAAGACTGGCTCCACCACCTGGAGCGGGTATAATCTCGTCGGGAATCCCTTCTGCAGTTCCATCAACTGGGACCCTGCAGTGACCACCACCAACGTCGATCCGACCGCCTGGGTGTGGAACGGTGCAGGTGCCTACATTTCTTACACCAAGACCATCGGTGGCGTGATCGCCCCGGTACAGGGTTTCTTTGTCCACGCCACTGCGCCCGGATCGGTTACCCTCCCCAATGACAACCGCACACACGGTGGCAGCTTCTACAAATCAGCTGTAAATGACCTCCTGACGATGAAAATAGCAGGCAATGAATATTGGGATCAGACCCAGGTTCACCTGAACGCTGCCGCTTCGGCCGGTTATGAAGCCGAATACGATGCGTTGAAACTGATGGACGGCCTGGTTACCCCCCAGCTTTTCTCGATGGCAGAAGGCGATCAAAGCCTTTCGATCAATACACTCCCCGATCTGAACGGCTCACCGGTCATCCAGCTTGGATTCAAGCCGGGCAACGTAACCAGCTTTACACTGACGGCATCGGGAATGGAAACCTTTTCGAACAGCACCGAGTTCTATCTTGAAGACCTGGTCACCAACCAGGTACAGAACCTGAAGATGAACCCGAATTACACCTTTTCGGCAGCTTCCGGTCAACCCGAGCACCGCTTCAACCTCCATTTTGCTCCCGTCGGAACCCCTGATAACAACTCCCCGACTGGCACCCGGATCTACTCCGCCGACCACTCGGTCTATGTTAAAACAGATGCTGACATGAATGGTACCATTGTTGTATATAACCTCCTCGGAAGTGAGATCGTCAGGACCCCCATTCAGCCTATGTCCATCAATAAAATCAATTTGGATGTTCCCACCGGATTCTATCTCGTGAAAGTGGAAAGCGAAACCGCCACTTCGGCCGGAAAAGTTTTCATCAAATAGGATTCTGACAGGGAAGATCAAATTAATCTATTGAAAATCAAAAAATAACATATATGAAAAAGATCAAATTGATTTTAATTCTGACAGCCTTCTTTGCCCTGCCTCTCGTCACGTTGCCCGACCCCCCCGGCCCTCCGGGTAGCGGTACTCCCGGCAGCACCCTGGGCGGCGGACAAACTCCTGTCGGAGCACCGATCGACGGTGGCATCGGGATCCTGCTGGCATTGGGACTGGGCTACGGCGGTAAAAAGCTGTACGACGCCCGGAAGGAGAGGCGGGATGGTATTGCTAAGCCCGAAAATTAAACCGAAAGATCCAGTATTGCTTTTATTTCCGGATGTAATTAATTCGCGTTAATTACACACTTTTTGACCTTATTGTATGTTATATACAATAGGGTCAAAAAGTAAACGGACCGTATGATCAACTGACTTATAAAAAACTAACCAAGAAATGAGAAGACTTATTCTACTCCTCGTTCTGGCATTGGGCGGAACTCTGGCCTACTCGCAGCCGATCCAGGCCGATAAAGTGCCCCAGAACATCAAGGAAAGGCTGCAGTATAAATTTCCCCAGACACTCGACCTGCCGGTTTCCTGGTCAAAGGAAAAGAAGAATTACAAGGCTACGATGACCATCATGGACAATCCTGCCGTAATGGTCATGGACACAACCGGGAAAACCCTGCGCATCGAACGCAGGATCAACGAAACCTACCTGCCGAAAAAAGCGAAGGAACACCTGAAAGCGCTGGATAAGGATTATGAAGTGGTCAGTGTGACCCAGATCACCGAGGGTGATGAGCTGTATGAAGGGAAGGACAAAGTTAAGGTGACCTATAAAACGGTGGCCAAGATCCGCACCAACTTCACCTTCGATAACGACGGAAATGTAAAGACCGGGAAATAGCGCTTCGCGTCCCGTCACTGAGGGCTGATCAGGTCGCCGGTGCCACCGTGTTTCCTGTATTCACGGTTGAACCAGTCTGCCGAATCAGCCTTTTTTACGTCATATTGATAATAAAGGCAGAGACTGCGGCAGGCTTCGGCCATGTCGGGTTTGTTCTTCAGCGCTAAACGCCACATCGAAGCGGCCTGCTGCTTTTCACCCACGGTCACCAGGTAGATCCCCAGGTTGTAGGCGGCTACCGCATTCCCGGGATCGTTGGCCAGGGCTTCCCGGCACCTGGAAATGGCCTTCCCGTAGAATCCCTTCCTGAACAGATCGCTGCTCGATTCGATGCACAATCCAACGAAATTGTCGCGCGCCTCCTTCCCTCCATAACCATCCTTCAGGGCATCCGAGAAATACCGGTAGGCCAGTTCATACTCTTTCTTATCCATCATGGCGACCATCCCGAGCTGATAGCGGAATTCGGGATAGGAGCGTAAACTGTCGGCTACCCGAAGGTATTCGCCAAAACGGGAATATTCTTTTTGCTTGAAATGATAACGCCCCATAAAGTAATGGAACCAGGCTTTCTCCGGTCTGTAGCGGATGGCTGATCCCCAGTAGGAGAAGGCATCCCTGTAATTCGCCTGCTGGGCAACCGCGGTCAATGCCAGCACAACCAGAACACCTCCGAAGATCCACATCCGGGCCCTCTTTCGCAAATCAAACCAAACTTCGGGCATCAGGGTCAGCATCATGACCAGGAAGCCCGCATAGGGTAAATAAGTCCGGTGATTCAGGTACTCGAAACTGTCGTTGGCCGAATCCAGCCTGACATACATATTAGGAAAACAGAACGCCAGGAACCACCCCGCCCCGAAGAGGATCGTCGGGCGGGTCTTCCTGTCGGCCTTCCACAGGATCCAAACCAGGAACGCCGCCAGGACCGTCAGCCCGGCTATAGTGTATCCTGTTGAAAATACAGGTGTTACCGGAATGGCAAAGGGAATAAAAAAACGGGCCGCCGCTTCCGGTAGAAACGGCAGATTGCGCACCAACGAGTTCAGCCCGAGCTGACCGTCGTCGCGATGATCAATGGAAATGAATCTCAGGTAGTACCAGGCTGAATAAACCGCCACCCAGGCGACTGAAACCGGCAGCATTCTCCGGTTGACAAACGGCTCTCGTCGCAGGAGAAACCATCCGGCAAACAGAAATGGGAACAACACTGCCGATTCCTTGGAAAATACGGCCCCTGCCAGGGTGACAAAGTGAAAGATCAGGTGCACGGGTTTGCGGTCACGCATGTAAAGGATCAGCATCCCGAAGGATACGATCCCAAAGAGCGCAACGAGCAGATCTCCGCGGGCAGGGATCCAGTTGACAGCATGCCCCATCATGGGATGCACCGCAAACAGCAGGGATCCCGCCAGTGATTTCACCCGGCTGAACCCCATCAAACCCAGCAGCCATAAAAGACTGAGACAGGCAATCCCGTGAAACAGCACATTGCTGAAATGGAAAACAGCAGGCGATTCCCCCCCGATGAGCGTATCTGCCATGAAGGAGACATTCATCAATGGCCGGTAGTAAGGACTCAGGCTGGCGAAAAAAGCGTCACTCCGAAAGGCGTTGCCAAGGTTTGAGAGGTTGCTGAGTTTCTCGTGATTGCTGAGAATCAGGATGTCGTCGTCGAGGTAAACATAGCCCAGTCGCACTGTGGGCAGGTGCAATGCCAGCACGACCAGGATCACTACCAGGGGTGAAAACCTCAGCCACACCGGCTCAACGGCGGGTACTTTCTTTATCACGTATGCAGTGTTTTCAGGGGTAAAGGTAGAAATATTCAGAGCCAGGCGCAAAATTCTTACATTTGCTCATTCGTAAACACATGAAAACGAACCGTCACCCCCTGTCATTGCCCGAACTTCCCCTTTTCTGGGTCGTTCTTACCGCCGCAGCCTCCTTCCTTGCATACATTCCTGCGCTTCGCGGCCATTTCACCAACTGGGACGACATGGTTTACGTGGGAGCAAACCCTTACATCCAGTCGTTATCGGCCAAAAACGTGGCCGCCATTTTCAGCGGTTATTTCATGGGCAATTACCACCCCCTGACCATGCTGTCGCTGGCTGTCGATTACCAGTTCAACAAGTTCGATCCGTTCGTGTTTCACCTCACCAACCTGCTCCTTCATGTTTTCAACTCGGTCCTTGTCTTCCTGGTGATGCGGAAACTTACCGGCCGGGTTGCGCTGGCGGGGATTGCGGCGCTCCTGTTCGGTGTTCACGCCCTGCACGTTGAATCGGTTGCCTGGATATCGGAGAGGAAGGATGTGCTTTACACCCTCTTCTACCTCCTGTCACTTCTTTTCTACATCCGGCATACCCGGGAAAAGGGTTGGAAATGGTTTTGGGTCAGTTTGTTTTTTTTCCTGCTTTCCTGCCTTTCCAAGGGGCAGGCCGTTTCACTGGCCGTTACGCTTTTCCTGGTGGATATTTTCCTGGGCAGGAATTGGAGATCAGCCCGCATCCTGGTTGAGAAGCTCCCTTTCCTTGTCCTCGCCCTGATCTTCGGGATCGTGGCCGTTCGCGCACAGGCGGGGGCAGATGCAACCATCATGGCCAACTTCCCCATTCAGCAGCGGTTTGCATTCGCCTCCTATGGGCTCGTGATGTACCTGCTGAAACTGATTTTCCCCTTCTCGCTCTCTGCCTATTACCCCTATCCCATCATCGGCAACACGGGTGAGGTGCCGGTCATTTACTGGCTTTGCCTCCTCCCGGCTGCCGGGGTGCTCACGGTCTGGATCCTGTCCTGGAAAAGATCGAAGCCGCTCTTTTTCGGCCTGGGATTTTTCCTGGTGAACATCGCGCTCCTGCTTCAGCTCCTTCCGGTCGGCAGGGCGATCATGGCCGACCGGTACGCTTACATCCCGTCGATCGGGTTTTTCTTCCTTGTTGCCCATTATCTCAGCGACCGCCGGTATATCCCGAAGGCGGCCGTTGCCTGGGGAATTCTGGCCGTTTACGCGGCTGTGCTGACAGTCATGACCTTCGAGCGAAGCAAGGTGTGGTACAGCTCCTACACACTGTGGACCGATGCGATCGAGAAGAATGCACGGGTTCCGGTCGCCTGGTACAACCGGGGCAACACGCAGATGGATTCGGCCGACTACAAAGGTGCCATCGCCGACTACACCGAGTGTCTGAACGTCGATCCCGGTTTCTGGAAAGCCTATATCAACCGCGGAAACGCCCGCAGCAAGATCAAGGATTACCTCGGGTCGATCGAGGATTTCGACGCCATGATCCGGATCGATTCGACAGCCGTAAATCCCTATATCAACCGGGCCATGTCGCGCAGGATGTTGCAGGACTATGGGAATGCCATGAAGGATTACGACCGGGCCATCCGGATGAAACCCGACCAGATGGAACTCTATACCAGTCGCGCCACCCTGAAACTGGATATGAAGGATTACGAAGGTGCGATCGCCGACCTGGGATTGGCACTGAAGCTGAAACCCGGCAATTCAGGGATTTACGCCAGTCTTGCGATCGTAAAAAAGGCGAAAGGCGACCTTGCCGGCGCCATCTCCGAATACGACCAGGCGATCGGTCTGGCTCCCGATAACAGCGATCTTTACACCAACCGGGGCAACCTCCGTTACCAGCTTGGTGATACGGAAGGAGCGATGGCCGACTATACCGCGGGCATCCGGCTCAACCCCAGGGATCACCTGGGATACAAGAACCGGGCCTCCATCTATCTCCTGACGGAGAAGTTCACCGACGCGTTGAAAGACCTCACCGAAGCGATCCGGATCGAACCCAAATCGGGGGAGCTTTACTTCAGCCGGTCACTGGCCCGGAAAGGACTCGGCGACACCGAAGGTGCCCGGGCCGACTACCTGAAAGCGGTTGAACTCGATCCTGTGTATGCGGCCGACGGGTACCGGAAGAATGCCGGTGTGGCCGGGGATGATATACCCGGCCTCCAACCGGTCCAGTTGACCGAACAGGCCCGGCGGATGGAAACCGCCGGCAAGCTG
>CAYVVG010000075.1:0-16858 GCA_964455285.1 uncultured Prolixibacteraceae bacterium | reverse complement strand
CAATGGCGTCCTTTTTGGCGCTCATGGTCATGACATCGGCAAAGGAAAACATCTCCCTGACGATCTCGCGGATGCTCTTGTCGCGATAACCCTCTTCGCGAAGTTTGATGAAATAGGCGTTCTCGGCGAACCGGGCCGAATCATAAACGACCATCTTCCCATACTTATCGGCAATCTGCCGGATCTGCCTGAGATTGCTCATGGATACCGGCTGACCGCCCGAGGAGTTGCACGTAACGGTGACGATGATGAAAGGGATCCGGTCGGCAGAGGATTGCAGGATCTGTTCCAGCTTTCCGGGGTCCACGTTGCCCTTGAACGGGTGTGTCATCGTGGTGTCGAATGCCTCATCGATGGTGCAGTCACAGGCGACGGCTTTGCGGAATTCAATGTGCCCTTTCGTGGTGTCGAAATGCGAATTGCCCGGGATGATGTCTCCCTCCTTGATCAGCACCGAAAAAAGAACATTCTCGGCAGCGCGTCCCTGGTGGGTGGGCAGAAAGTAATCAAACCCCAGCACGTCGCGGATGGCCTCTTTCATTTTATGGTACGACGATGCCCCGGCATAACTCTCGTCACCCAGCATCATTTCCGACCACTGCCGGTCGCTCATGGCCCCTGTACCCGAATCGGTGAGCAGATCAATGAAAACCTTGTCGCTGCTAAGCTTGAAAAGGTTGTAATCGGCTTCCCGGATCCACTGCTCCCGTTGTTCGCGGGTGCTTCTGCGGATCGGTTCCACCATCTTGATCTTAAAGGATTCGGCAAAGGGCAATTCCATAACCATCGGCTTTTTTTGAATGACAGCAAAGGTAGGATAATTTTTCCAACAAATATTTGCGTAACTCCTTGTCTGTTTGCTAAAAATCCCGTAGGTTTGTCCCGAATAATCAGCTGTTAATCAATAAACAGATGAAGGATCTGTGAATATGACAATTCATTGATTATCAATAACCTTTAACATATAATTTACTATGAATGCAACGACAGGAATGAGCGGAAAGGGGATTCTGACCAGGCTTTCCGATTTGAACGAACTGGCCCGGAAATCGTCGAAAAAAAGACTGGCGGTGGCGGTGGCCCATGATGAACATTGCCTGGAGGCTATCTGCGCCGTGGATAAGATGGGATTGGTGGAAGCGATCCTGATCGGGAACGAGACAAAGATCCGCGCCATCGCCGGTAAACTGAAACTGGACCTGGGCGGAATGAAGATCATTCACGAGGAGGTAGATGCCAACTCGGTGAAAATGGCGGTGAAAATGGTTCGCGAAAAGTCGGCGGATATCCTGATGAAGGGCAATGTTCCCACTGCGGTTTTCCTGCGCGGCGTTCTCGACAAGGAGAACGGCCTGCGAAAAGGGGATGTGCTGTCCCATTTCGCCTTGTTCGAGGTCCCGACCTATCACAAGTTGCTGGGACTGACCGACGCCGCCATGATCCCTGCACCGGATTTCAAAACGAAGGTGGCCCTTACATCCAATGCCGTTGATTTCATGAACAAGCTGGGCTATACACGTCCGAAAGTGGCCGTGCTGGCTGCCGTCGAAATGGTGAACGAAGCGATGCCGGCTACACTGGAGGCTGCCATGCTGTCGAAGATGAGCCAGCGCGGGCAGATCAGGAACTGTATCATCGACGGGCCTCTGGCATACGACAATGCCGTTAGCGAGGCAAGCGCAAAGCACAAAGGGATTGTGAGCGAGGTTGCCGGCGATGCCGACCTCCTGATCGTTCCCGATATCGAAGCGGGTAATATTCTGTACAAGGCGTTCGGATTTTCCGCCAACGCGAAACTGGCCGCCGTCGTCCTGGGTGCCGCCGCCCCCATCGTGCTGACCTCCCGTTCCGATACCGAAGAATCCAAACAGGCCAGCATCGTCATGGCCGCCGCCATCTAGTATTCTGCTAACCGCTATTCTATGGCAAAAAACCTGTTCCTGACAAAATCACTTCCGGATCTGCTTCAGGAGGCGAGAGAGAATAAGTCGGGTTTGCGGAAAACGCTGACCGGGCTGAACCTGACCACCCTGGGGATCGGAGCCATCATCGGGGCAGGCATCTTTGTCCTGACCGGCCAGGCAGCCGCTCAGTATGCCGGGCCGGCTATCGTGATCTCGTTCATTATATCGGGGATTGCCTGTGCCTTCGCCGGACTTTGTTACGCCGAGTTTGCCTCGATGATCCCCATTTCGGGAAGCGCCTACACTTACTCCTATGCCACGCTGGGCGAATTCCTGGCCTGGATCATTGGTTGGGACCTTATCCTGGAGTACCTGTTCGCCGCGTCCACCGTTTCGGTGGGTTGGTCGGGATACATGGTCAGTTTTCTGAATGACTTCGGGCTCCATATACCCACCGTTTTAACGGCTGCCACCGGGACCGTGCTGGTAGACGTTCCGAACCTGGGTTGGCAGCAACTGACCGACAACCTCCGTACCGGCCTCACCGCCCAGGGTGTAAGCGTCGAAGCCCTGCCCCACGTCACCGCGATCATCAACCTGCCGGCCATGTTCATCATCGCCGTCCTGTCGCTCCTGCTGGTCATCGGTATCCGGGAGTCTGCCAACTTCAACAATATCATGGTGATCGTGAAAGTTGCGGTCATCATCCTGTTTATCGCGATCGGCTTCGCCTTTGTCCAGGCAGGTAACTGGGATCCCTTCATTCCGAAAAACACCGGTGTATTCGGGCAGTTCGGCTGGAGCGGCATCCTGCGGGGTGCGGGGGTCATCTTCTTTGCCTATATCGGTTTCGATGCCGTTTCGACCGCCGCCCAGGAGGCGAAAAACCCGCAACGCGACATGCCGGTCGGGATCCTGGGTTCGCTCGGCATCAGCACGGTGCTCTATATCCTCGTCGCCATCGTGCTGACCGGGATCGTGAGCTATACCACGCTGAATGTTGCCGATCCCGTTGCCGTCGGGGTGAACTCCATGGGGGAGGGGATGTTCTGGCTACGGCCGATCGTCAAGATCGCCGCCATTGCCGGGCTGAGTTCCGTGATCCTGGTGATGCTGATGGGGCAGCCGAGGATCTTCTATTCCATGTCGAAAGACGGACTGCTTCCTCCCATCTTTTCCCGGGTACACCCGAAATACAAGACCCCCTATATCAGCACGCTGCTCACCGGCGGAGTGGCCATCATCCTGTCCGGGATCCTTCCGATCAGCATCCTGGGAGAACTGGTATCCATCGGGACCCTTCTTGCATTCACCATCGTTTGTGTGAGCATCCTGGTACTGCGGAAAACGAGACCCGATATCGAACGACCTTTCCGTACCCCGTGGGTCCCCCTGGTGCCTATACTGGGCGCCGTGATCTGCCTGATCCAAATGGTCTTCCTCCCGCTCGACACCTGGGCCCGGCTGGTCGTGTGGATGGCCATCGGCTTCATCATCTATTTCACGTATGGAGTTCGTCATAGCGTACAACGAAAACTGAACAGCGAAACCAACAAAGGGTGACTTCTATGAAAGATATACGGGTTCTCGCGATCAATCCGGGTTCCACCTCCACCAAGATTGCCGTTTATCAGAATTCGGAACCGGTGTTCCTGAAAAACATCAAGCATTCGGCCGATGAACTGGCGCCTTTTCCCAACATTGCCGACCAGTTTCATTTCCGCAAAGAGATCATACTGAAGCAGCTTGGAGAAGCCGACGTACACATTCATGACCTGCAGGCGGTGGTCGGACGAGGGGGGCTCCTGAAGCCCATCCCTTCGGGAATTTACGAAGTGAACGACCGTATGATCCATGACCTGATGCACAGTCCCATGGGTGAACATGCCAGCAACCTCGGCGGCCTGATCGCGCATGACCTGGTGCAATCGATGCCCAACGCCAGGGCCTATATCGTCGATCCGATCGTGGTGGACGAATTCGACGAAATTGCCCGGATTTCCGGTCACCCGCTCCTGCAGCGCATCTCGATCTTTCATGCCCTCAACCAGAAAGCTGTGGCCAGGGAATACGCCCGTTCGATCCGTCGGAAATACGACGACCTCAACCTCATCGTGGTGCACCTGGGCGGAGGGATCACCATCGGAGCTCACCGGAAAGGCCGTGTGATCGATGTGAACCAGGGTCTCGACGGGGAAGGTCCTTTCACCCCCGAACGAAGCGGCACCCTGCCGACCATGGACCTGGTCAGGCTTTGTTTCAGCGGCAAATACACGCAGAAAGAGATCGGCAAGATGGTCAAAGGCGAGGGAGGCCTGGTCGCCTACCTGGGTACCAACAATGCCTACGACGTGGAAAAGATGGTCGATGCAGGCGACGCCAATGCCGAGCTGATCTATCATGCCATGGCATACCAGGTGGCCAAGTATGTCGGCGAGATGTACACGGTTCTCAAATGCGAGGTCGACGCCATCCTGATCACCGGGGGTATCGCCTACGACAAGGGGTTCGTGAACTGGATCCAGGAACGGATCTACAAGCTGGCCCCGATCCATGTCTTCCCGGGCGAGGATGAAATGAAAGCCCTCGCCATCAACGGCCTGATGGTGGTCAAGGGGGAGCTTGCCGTCAGCGATTACCGGTAGCGTTTATCCGGATCAGTCCCTCATCGACTCCAGCATGGCCTTCACCAGGTTTCGCGTTCCATCCGCGATCTCCGAAAGAGAGGCATCCAGCATGTAACAGGGTGTGGTGAAGAGTTTTCTCACCTTGTCGGAAACCACCTCGCCATGTTGCGTGGGCACATATTGGTTCCCGTTTTTTTCAATGAAGTTCATGGAGGAGGGATCGTTCCCGGTGGTCAGCCGCGTACCCTTGAACAATCGGCCCAGGATCACCGGGGCGATACACATTGCGCCGATGGGTTTTCCGGATTCAAACATGCTCCCGATGGCTTTCTCCACATCCGGATCCACCCTGCAGCCGTCTCCCCGGAAGGCCCAGTCGCAGAGATTCTTGGCTGCCCCGAACCCGCCCGGAAAGATCAACCCGTCGAAACCGGCCGGCCGGAATTCCGCGAGCGGTTTAATGTCGCCCCTGGCGATCCGGGCCGCTTCAGCCAGTACATTCCTCTTCTCTTGTGTCTCCCGGCCGGTCAGGTGGTCCACCACATGCGCCTGTGGAATGTCGGGGGCAAAGCACTGGTAACCGGCCCCGGCCTGGTCGATGGCGAGCAGGGTGAGCACCGATTCATGGATCTCGGCTCCGTCGAATACACCGCAGCCGGAAAGAACTATTGCAAATCGTTTCATGTTCTTCATGATTCCTGGATTTGGCTGGATCACAAAGGTAGTGAATAAAGCAGGCTGCTCCTGCGCACCACAGCCGGTTTTAATAATGGGAGATTAATTCCTTACCTTTGCAATTCAAACCACGAACCGACTAAATCTTCCACGATGAAAAAACTCCAGATGGTCGATCTGCGCAGCCAGTATTTAGAGATAAAAGAAGAGATTGATAATGGGATCCGGGATGTCGTCGACTCCTGCGCTTTCATAAACGGGCCGGCGGTGCAGTCATTCCAGAAAAATCTGGAACAGTACCTGGGGGTGAAACATGTGATCCCCTGTGCCAATGGCACCGATGCCCTGCAGGTTTCGATGATGGCGCTCGGTTTGCAACCCGGCGACGAAGTGATCACCTCCTCTTTTACCTTCATCGCCACCGCCGAGGTCATCGCCCTGCTCCGGCTTACCCCTGTGTTGGTGGATGTAGACCCGGGGACCTTCAACATTGACCCTACAGCCTTCGAAAAAGCCATCACCCCCAGAACACGTGCGGTGGTGCCGGTGCATCTTTTCGGCCAGTGTGCCCCGATGGAGGAGATCCTTGAAATCGCCCGGCGCCACAATCTTTTCGTCATCGAGGACAACTGCCAGGCGATCGGCTCGGAGTACATCTTCAACGACGGTTCCCGGAAAAAGGCCGGGACCATCGGGCACATCGGCTGCACCTCGTTCTTCCCGTCGAAGAACCTGGGCTGTTACGGCGACGGGGGCGCCATCTTCACCAACGACGATGACCTGGCCAGGCAGATGCGGGTCGTCGTCAACCATGGCATGACCGTGCGTTATTACCACGATTACGTGGGCGTAAATTCCAGGCTCGACAGCCTGCAGGCGGCGGTGCTCGACGTCAAGCTGAAACGGCTCGACCGGTATGCGGCCAGAAGGCAGGCGGCAGCCGCGTGGTACGACCGCGCATTCGGCGGCCATCCCAAGCTGGAGATCCCGGCAAGGTATGCCAAATCGACGCATGTCTTCCACCAATACACCCTGATCTTGCGGGGAGTCGACAGGAAAGCGCTGATCGAATTTCTGGCCTCAAAGGAGATCCCCGCCATGATCTATTACCCGGTACCGTTGCACCTGCAGAAGGCCTACCTCGATCCCCGTTACCAGCCCGGAGATTTTCCCGTGACCGAGCAGCTCTGTTCCTCCGTATTTTCACTTCCCATGCACACCGAACTGGACGAGGAGCAGCTTGCCTGGATAACAGACCATGTGCTTGAGTTTGTCAACCGATAGGAGATATGGAAACCGGATATTTCGCCCATGAAACCGCCGTCATTGACGAGGGTTGCCGGATCGGGAACGGAACCCGGATCTGGCATTTTTCGCACCTGATGAAGGGTTGCGTGATCGGAGAAAATTGCAATCTTGGACAGAATGTAGTCGTTGCTCCCGATGTGGTGCTTGGAAGAAATGTCAAGGTGCAGAACAACGTTTCGATCTACACCGGCGTTATTTGCGAAGATGATGTATTTCTGGGGCCCTCCGTGGTGTTCACCAATGTGATCAACCCGCGCAGCCACATCGTCAGAAAATCGGAATACAAGTACACCCGGGTGAGAAGGGGAGCCACGATCGGAGCCAATGCCACCATCGTATGCGGCAACGAGATCGGCGAGTTTGCCTTTATCGGGGCGGGCGCTGTGGTGACGCGCGATGTCCCGGCGTATGCCCTGGTGGTCGGAAATCCCGGCCGTCATGCCGGGTGGATGAGTGAATACGGGCACCGCCTGCATTTCGACGAATCAGGTTTGGCCGAATGCCCGGAAAGTCATGAAAAGTACCGGCTGACCGACGAAGGTTCAGTCGTTAAACCCGGGCTCTGAGATATGCCGGTAAAGCCAAGTCCAATGAATTTTGCCCTGATCGGTGCTGCCGGGTTTGTTGCGCCGCGCCACATGAAGGCGATCCGGGAAACGGGAAATGAACTGGTGTGCGCGCTCGACCCGTACGACGGGGTCGGCATCATGGACAATTACTTTCCGAAAGCCGAGTTCTTCATCGAACCGGAACGGTTCGACCGGCATCTCGACAAGCTGAGGCGACTGGCGCTGGCCAAAAAACGCGATCAGCACCGGAAGGTTGACTTTGTGAGCATCTGTTCGCCGAACTACATGCACGATTCCCATATCCGGCTGGCTTTGCGGAATAATGCCCATGCCATCTGCGAGAAGCCGCTGGTGCTGAATCCCTGGAACCTGGATGCGCTCAAAGAGATTGAAAAGGAGACCGGTAAAAAGGTGTACACCATCCTTCAACTGCGGTTGCACCCGTCGATCGTGGCCTTGCGGAAAGAGGTGCGGCAGGCGGACAAGGGCAGGCGTTTTGATATCGATCTTACCTATATCACCTCCCGTGGCAACTGGTACCTCCGCTCCTGGAAAGGGGATGTCTCCAAATCGGGAGGGATCGTCATGAATATCGGGGTCCATTTCTTCGACATGCTCAACTGGATTTTCGGCGGACTCCAGGAAAATCACGTGCATTTACGGGAGGATACACGTGCGGCCGGACTGCTCATCCTCGAACGAGCCAACGTCAGATGGTTCCTGAGCATCGATGAGGCGGATATACCGCTAGGCGTCCGCAAGGAGGGCCGGCGCGTCTATCGCTCGCTGGTGATGGATGGGCGGGAGATTGAGTTCAGCGAGGGTTTTACCGATCTGCATACACAGATGTACCGCGAGATCCTGGGTGGCCGTGGATTCGGGATCAACGACGCACGCCTGTCGATTGAAACCGTATTCCGCATACGAAATTCGGTTCCGCAGGGCCTTTCCGGGGATCATCACCCCTTATTGACCAAACCTTGAAAACCATGAAGATCCTGGTCACCGGGGGAACCGGTTTCATCGGATCCCACACTGTTGTGGAACTCCAGAACAGAGGCTACGAAGTGATTGTCGTCGACAACCTGTCCAACTCCTCCATCGAGGTTCTCGACAATATCGCGCGGATCACCGGCAAACGACCCCTGTTCGAGAAATTCGACCTGGTCGATGAGGAACGGACCCGCGATTTTTTCGACCTCCACAGCGACATCGGAGCCGTGATCCATTTTGCCGCAGCCAAGGCGGTGGGAGAATCGGTGGAACTGCCGCTGAAGTATTATCACAACAACCTTGTTTCGCTGATCAGCCTGCTCAGGGGCATGATCTCCCAGGGGATCAGCGACCTGGTGTTCTCCTCGTCGTGCACGGTTTATGGTCAACCCGACCAATTGCCGGCCCGGGAAGACACCCCGATCAAAAAGGCGCAGTCACCATATGGAAACACCAAGCAGATCAGCGAGGAGATCATCACCGATACCTCGGCCAGGGAAAACATCCGGGGAATCCTCCTGCGCTACTTCAACCCGATCGGAGCGCACGAATCGGCCCTGATCGGTGAACTTCCCCTGGGTGAACCCGCCTGCCTGATGCCCTATATCACGCAGACCGCCATTGGCAAACGACCCTTTCTTCGGGTTTGGGGCAATGATTACGATACTCCCGACGGCACGGCCATCCGCGACTACATTCACGTGGTCGATCTGGCCCGGGCCCACGTAGTGGCGGTCGAACGCCTGATCACCGGGAAAGGAAAAGAGAAGATCGAGGTATTTAACCTGGGTACCGGCAACGGATTTTCAGTCCTGGAGGTCATCCGGTCGTTCGAGCGGACCTCGGGAAAGAAACTCAGATTCGAATACTTCGACCGGCGCCCGGGCGATATTGTTCAGATATGGGCCGACACAACCAAAGCCAATGTCGAATTGGGATGGAAGGCGCAAAAAGGCCTCGACGACATGACCCGTTCCGCCTGGCAGTGGGAACAAGCCCTGGCCGGCCAACAACAATTGCTGTAACCATCATGCGAAATCTGTGCCTATGAAGACAATCCTTGTTACCGGCGGTGCCGGATTCATCGGGTCCCACGTGGTCCGGAGGTTTGTGAAGAAATATCCGGATTACCGGATCGTAAACCTTGATAATCTGACCTATGCCGGGAATCTTTCAAACCTCCGGGATATCGAAAATGCCACGAATTATGAATTCGTGAGGGCCGATATTACCGACGGGGAAAGGATGACGGAACTTTTTACCCGTTACCGTTTCGACGGGGTGATCCACCTGGCGGCCGAATCGCATGTCGACCGGTCGATCTCCAGCCCAATGGAATTCATCTTCACCAACATCGTAGGTACGGTCAACCTGCTCAACGCAGCACGGGCGACATGGGACAACGGGGAAGGCAGGCGTTTCTACCATATTTCGACCGATGAGGTGTACGGTTCGCTGGGTCCCGAGGGATTTTTCTTCGAAAATACCGCTTATGATCCGCGAAGCCCCTACTCCGCTTCTAAAGCCAGTTCCGATCACCTGGTCAGGGCTTACCACCACACGTACGGTCTGCCGACCGTGATCTCCAACTGCTCCAACAATTACGGGCCCTACCAGTTCCCTGAGAAGCTTATTCCGTTAGCTATCAATAATATAAAGCACAGTCGTTCAATCCCGGTTTACGGGAAAGGGGAGAACATCCGCGACTGGCTTTTCGTGGAAGACCATGCCAGGGCCATCGACCTGATCTTTCACCAGGGAAAGGTCGCCGAAACATACAACATCGGGGGGCACAATGAATGGAAGAACATCGACCTGATCCGCCTGTTGTGCCGGATCATGGACCGTAAACTGGGCCGTGCCGAAGGAACTTCGGAACAACTGATCACCTTCGTGAAAGACCGGGCCGGGCATGACCTCCGTTACGCGATCGACTCGGGCAAGATCCAGCGTGAACTGGGGTGGAAGCCCAGCCTTCAGTTCGAAGAGGGCCTGGAGCGGACGGTAGATTGGTACCTGGCCAGCGAAGAGTGGATGAACAACGTCACATCAGGCAGTTACCAGAAGTATTACGAAAGCCAGTATGTGAAGCGATAATTGCGAATTCTTCCGGATCAGGCCCCGGCCACGGTGACGCCCGGTCCTATCTTGGAAATCAGTCCCTGGAGGACATTACCCGGTCCCACTTCGGTAAAGTGGTCAGCACCATCGGTGATCATGTTTTTGATGCTTTGAGTCCAGAGTACCGGTGCCGTTAGCTGGGCAATGAGGTTTTTACGGATCTCCTGCGGATCGGTGACACGTTTTGCCGTTGCGTTCTGGTAAATGGGGCATACCGGTGCATGGACGGCAGTCGCTTCGATGGCAGCGGCCAGTTCGACCCGGGCGGGTTCCATGAGCGGGGAGTGGAATGCCCCGCCCACTTTCAGGGGCAGTGCACGGCGGGCTCCGGCGGCCTTGAGCTGCTCGCAGGCCAGTTCGATTCCCCGAAGGCTCCCTGAGATCACCAGTTGTCCGGGACTGTTGTAGTTGGCGGGTACCACCACTTCCCCGATGCTGTCGCAGATCTCTTCCACTTTGCCGTCATCGAGGCCAAGGATGGCTGCCATCGTGGATGGCTCGCGTTCGCATGCTTTCTGCATGGCGAGGGCACGTGCTGAAACCAGGCGAAGCCCGTCGTCGAACGACAGCGCCCTGGCCGCCACCAGTGCCGAAAATTCACCCAGCGAGTGACCGGCTACCATTTCCGGTTGAAAACGGTCGCCCAGTGTTGCCGCCAGGATCACGGAGTGAAGAAATATCGCCGGCTGGGTGACTTTGGTCTGCCTCAGGTCCTCATCAGTCCCCGCAAACATCAGGTCGGTGATCCGGAAGCCAAGGATTTCATTGGCTCTTTCAAACATCTCCCGGGCCATTGGCGATTGATCATATAACTCCTTACCCATTCCCACAAACTGAGCTCCCTGCCCGGGAAAAACATATGCTTTCATAATCTGTCCAGAATTAATTTTTCCTATTTCGCCATTTCGCTACCTATTTCCTGTCTCCGAAAAACCGGATCAGGAACAGGAACAGGTTGATAAAGTCGAGATAGAGAGTGAGTGCCCCCAGGATGCTCATCTTCTTTGCGTTGGCTTCTCCAAATTCCCCGGCTCCTGCACCGATGCGCTTCAGACGCTGTACATCGTACGCGGTCAGACCCGTGAAGATCAGGACACCGGCAACGCTGATGATATAATCCATCGCTCCGCTCTTCAGGAAGAAGTTCACCAGCATGGCAATGAGCATTCCGACCAGTCCCATCATCATGATGGAGCCGAAACGGGTCAGGTCGGTTTTGGTGACATACCCGGTCACCGCCATGACACCGAACATGGCTGCCGTGATGGCAAAGGTCTTGTACACGGATGCCGCGGTATAGAGGAGCAGGATAAAACTGAGGCTCATGCCCATCAGCACCGAGAAAGAGATGAAAAGGAGTATCAGAACGGCAGGCGACAACCGCTGGAAACCCAGCGACATCAGGAGGACGAATCCGATCGGGGCCAGGGTGACGATCCATCCCAGGCCGGTCATACCCCCTGTCTGGAGGTTGATCAGGCTTCCGATCAGTGATTCGGAGGTGCTGAACCAGTATGCCGTGATCGCCGTCACGATCATGGCCAGGGTCATCCAACCGAACACCTGCGACATGAACGACCGTGCGAGGGCAATATCCTGGGTTCCCTCGCGGGCGGTGAAGTATCCGTTGTTATTTGTTTGCTCAATCATACTATCCGTTGTTTAAAGGTTAAATGCATTGCCTGCATTGTTTGCATTGTTTGCATTGTTTGCATTGCCTGCATTGTTTGCATTGTTTGCATTGCCTGCATTGTTTGCATTGTTTGCATTGTAATCAATGAAGCCGGTTGCTGATCAGATGAAGGAACTCGGCCCGGGTTTTATCCCGCTCAAAGGCTCCGGTAAAGTCGGAGGTGGTGGTGACCGAATTTTGTTTCTGAACGCCCCGCATCGACATGCACAAATGTTGTGCCTCGATGACGACGGCCACCCCCAGCGGCTTCAGCGTATCGTTGATCGCCTCCTTGATCTGCATGGTGAGCCGTTCCTGGACCTGCAGGCGGCGCGCGTAGATATCGACCACCCGGGCGATCTTGCTCAACCCCGTGATGTACTTGTCGGGGATGTAGGCCACATGGGCCTTTCCGATAAAGGGGACCATGTGGTGTTCGCACAGGGAATAGATCTCTATGTCCTTGACTATGACCATTTCACGGTAATCTTCACGGAATTTTGCCGAGTTGAGGATCTCCTTGGGGTCCAGGGCGTATCCCTGGGTGAGGTACTGGATGGCTTTGGCCACCCGGAGCGGTGTTTTCAACAATCCCTCCCGGTCGGGGTTTTCGCCGATCAGGCGCAGGATCTCGCGGTAATGGATACCCAGTTCTTCAGTAGTATTGGGATCGAATTCCTCCACCTTTTCGTAATTGACTTTTCTTTTGCCTGCCATTTTGACACTATTTAGATCTGCCGTAGTATTCCACAATGTTGTTTTCCGATTGTTCCAGCCGGATGCAGTGCAGCCGGGCTCCCAGTTCGCTGATGCCGGGTTCCAGTTCGTTCCATATCCCGATGGCTACGTTTTCAGAAGTCGGGACCTTGTCTTTTAAAAAATCGACCTCCAGGTTCAGGTTTTTGTGATCGACCTGCTTCAGCACCTTGTCGTGGATCAGGCGGCTGACGTGCCGGAGGTGGACCACCAGTCCGGTTTTCGGATCCGGTTCGCCTTCCACGGTCACGAATAGCGTATAGTTGTGCCCGTGCCAGTTCGGATTGGAACATTTCCCGAAGACCTCGAAATTCTCTTCATCGGTGTACTGCGGGAGGTACAAACGGTGTGCGGCGCTGAAATGCTCCCGGCGAACTAGATGGATCATCGGTTCAGATTAAGGCTGCAAAGATAGACAATTTCCCCCTTATTCCTTGTTGCCGGGCTGGTGGCGCCGTGTCAGGCCGATGATCCCGGCCGATTCAAACAGGGTGTAGCAGAGGTAGAGAACGAAAAAGCTGAGGATAAAGGGAACCGCGTCGGCACGGCTCAGGAAGGCATAGGCAAAAAGCAGGCATGCATACACGATCAGTTTCAGCAGGATGCTCAGCAGGAAGACATTGACAAACCTGGCAAACCTTTCACGTGTCGACCGCTGAAGGTAATAAAAGGAGAGCAGTGTGACTGCCATGAAAAAGAAGAAAAGGAATGGCAGGGCGGGGGAGAAGTACTCTCGCGGCAGGGTGAACCGCAATACCAGGGCGCAGCCACCCAGGCAGGCAGAGAAGATGAGCAGCCGTTTGAGGAAACGGAAATAATCCCTTTTTTGCGGATCAGCCGGTGAATGTTCTTCTGCTTTCATTTTTTTATCAGGTCCCGGGTGAAAAAATAGATGGCCAGGATAACGGAGGCCATCGTAAGTAAAATTGTCAGAACAGGCCGGGAGTGCAGGTACTGGTCCAATTTCATCCCGGCAAACAGGCCAGCCAGGATGATGACCAGCATCTGGACGGCCATTCCCGAATAACGGGCGTAATCGTTAAGGCTTTTCCTGGGATCGCGCATCCTGGCCCGGCACCGGAATTTTGATCTCCTTGCTCCCGGCCTGCTCCATGCGGCAGGTCCCGGAAAACTTTGCTCCCGGCTCGATGGCGAGTTTCCCGGTGACGATATCGCCGCTGAAACGGGCCGTCTCTTTCAGGGTCAGCATTTCGGTCACCTTTACCGTAGCCGTGACTTCACCCGAAAAGTCGGCATTCTGACACTGGATCTCACCGTCAATCTTCCCGGTCGGACCAACCACGATCTTGCCTTTGCACTGGATCGTTCCGTTCAGGGTGCCGTCGATCCGGAAATCGCCGTTCACCTGGATCTCGCCTTTTACAACGGCGCCGGGCCCGAGCAGGTTGATGGTCTGCAGTTCGGGTTCTCTGTTCTTCGACATAGGGGGTACTGTTAGCAACGGTTCTTATTTGTTCTCCGCCGGATAGTTTTTCTCGTAAAAGCGCATGTATTGCCTGATGTCCTTGTTCTTGTACAGGATGGGATAGTTGTCGACAGAGATGATGAAGTTGGCATATTCGCCGGCATTTTCCAGTTTGGTGAAGATGTATTTGCTGCCCAGGATCCCGATAAAATAATTGTTCGCCGATTCGCTGTTGTCGAAATTACTCACCGTGATCATCTGGCGGCCGCTGTCGAACACCAGGCTGTTGACCGCAAGGTTTTCGAGGCTGTGGAACCGGGCGTTGTAATCGGAGATCTTGATCTTCAGCGCGTCCACGTCGACCATCTCCTCGTTGACGATCAGCACGTAAAAGTGCATGGCTGTTGGATCGTACGCGTACAGTTTCTCCTGGCCGGCCGGGGCGGTTTTGGTCGTGTCGCTCTGAATGGGCTGCCCCTTTGAATTCTTCTGCGTGCTGAGGTAGGCCAGCACATTTTCGGCCAGTGGCCGAACACTGCTGCGCGGGTGGTCCCTGATCACCTGGTTCATGGCGACCACCAGCGAGTCGACCACCTCGATCTTTCCGAGGGCCATTGCCCGTAAGTAATCGAATTTTGGCATCAGCACCGTGTCGGCCTTGTACCGGCTGCGTGCGATGGCCGAGTTGTTGATCACCATGTAATACTGCTGGTTGACATAGGCGCGGTATGTGTCGTTGTAGAGCAGGGAGGCCTCTGATTGTCGGGCGCTGAGCTCCTTGTAATAATTGGGGTTGACCAGCAGTTTGGCGTAATCGCTGTCGGGATATCGTGTGAGTATCTGGTTCCGGTACTGGTCGCTCATGGGTTGGTTTTGCAATTGGGCATAAAGCACGCAGAGTTCGTAGGCTGACTGGATCTTGTATTTGCAATCGGGGAAACGGGTAAGCAGCGACTCGAAAGTCCGGATGGCGTTTCCGTAATCGCCCAGGCCTTCGGCAAAAATGAATCCCGCCTGGTAATAGGCCTCGATGATCATCTCATTCGATGCCTGGATCTTTTCTTTGGTCAAAGGAATGTCCTTCAGGTAATAATCACGTTCCTTCGGATTGTTGGCCTTTGCCAGCGCTTTCTTTCCTCCCGGTA
This sequence comes from uncultured Prolixibacteraceae bacterium, assembly GCA_964455285.1. Lineage (GTDB taxonomy): Bacteria > Bacteroidota > Bacteroidia > Bacteroidales > FEN-979 > CAIVAT01. The sequence continues at coordinate 1,662 of CAYVVG010000075.1, read as the reverse complement.
AGGAATCGCCGGCAGCTCCCTCCTTCGGTTCTCCTTTGCCGGTTTCTTCGGTAAAGGCCGTCGAAGCTTTGTTCGAAAGGAACCAGTTGTCTTCCAGCTTTCGCCGTCCCCACTTCCGCGTGAAGGTGGAGAATCCGTTGGACATGGTGGTCGGGTTATAGAAATACCACCGCCCGGCTGCCGACTCGCCCGTCATGATCTCCTGCCCCAGTCCCTGCTGGCTGTAGAGGTACTGTGCCTCGCGCCTCTGCTGCTCTTCCAGCTGCTGCTGATACTCCTTCTGAACCAGCTCGGAGATGATCCTGTCTATCACCGTCTGCCTTTGTCCTTCCGTCATCCCCGCCAGTTTCTGCAGGCTGTCCTGCCGCTGGATGATCTCCAGGTTCTTCACCAGGTCGGTCAGGGTCTGCGTTCGCTTGTAGAGTTCTTTGTAATTGGGATATTCCTTCGGCAGGAACTGCATGGTGCTGTCGTAGTAAGCCTGTGCAACCGGGTATTCTTTAATGCGGAAATAGATGTCGGCCAGTTCGAGCGACGAGATGGCTTTCTGGTAGTTGTTGTTTTTGCTGGTACTGACCGACTGGCGGTAGTATTCGATGGCCGTGGAGGTGTCGGCATCCTGCATGGCAATGTGGGCAAGGGCATAGCAAATCTGATCCTGGAAATCCTTGTTTTTATCGTCCTTCAGCATCTTCTTCAGCTTCTTGACGATATATTCGCGGTTGCCGCTCTGGGCCGTGTAACACTGGGCGAGGTTGATCTTGGCATTGAATTCCATCTCGTAGGTCTTCGCATGCCGGGTCACGTATTCGTACATGGCGGAGGCTTCGCTCAGTTCGCCGGAGCCCTGGTATATCTGTCCCAGGATATAATGTACCCGGGTACGCATGGCGGAAGGAGGGTTGAGCTCCAGTGCACGGAGCAGGTAGGGGATGGCGCCTTCATAATTCTTCTGCATGATGAAGAACTGTCCGTAAACCAGGTTGAGCTCCGTTTCATACTTCTGGGGGGCGTCGCCTTTGTTGATCTTGCTCTGGAGCATGTCGAGCATCGGTTCGGCTTTCTTGAAATCCCCGATCTGGATGTTCGATTTGGCCTGCCAGAGCATGGCCTCGTATTTGATGTCGTTGTCGTTGTAGGTTTTAATGACGAATTCGAAAGTGCGCCGGGCCATCGGGTAATCCTGCTTGTAGAAATAACTCGTCCCGATGAGCATGTAGCTGTCGTCGATCCACCGGACATACTCCTTGCGATTGAACACCATGGAGTGTTTGTTGATGGCTTTCGAGGCTTTCTTGATGGCAATGTCGCCGTATTGCGAAAGTTTCGAGGCACTGGCTTTGTCTCCGTAGTTGAAAACCGGAAGCACCAGGGCATAGTTGTCTTTCAAAGCGGCCTGGTGCTCCTTGACTCCCTGCCGGAGATTGTCCATCCCGTTCCAATAGACATTATAGTGCGCAGTGAGGTTGTGATAAGTTCTCCGGATGAAGGTGTTTTTCTTGGTCGAACAGGCACTGAGCATAACCGCCCCGGTCATTATAATAACCCATGCGGCGAGGGTATATTTCTTCGTCGAATTCAAATTACCGGTCGGATTAAATAGTATTTGATAAATAGCATGACATTGTTGACATTAAAATTCGTAGCACAACATATTTGACA
>CAYVVG010000074.1:0-17209 GCA_964455285.1 uncultured Prolixibacteraceae bacterium | reverse complement strand
CAGTTTAGTCCCGAGCACTCGGGATTGGTTTCAGCCACTCACCCACCTCTCCAAAGATCGATCCGATCTGATATTAATGTTTTTTTTCGACAGTTTAGTCCCGAGCACTCGGGATTGGTTTCAGCCACTCACCCACCTCTCCAAATCCTTTTCAATTCTCGAAAAGGGCTGCAAAGATAGAAATAAGGTTCCATAACAGCAAATATTTTTAAGGCTGTCTCCAATTTCAGTCTTACTAAAATAACCGCAGAGACGCAGAGGCGCAAAGAAAGAAAAAATTGATTTTTAGCTCTCTGCGTCTTTGCGTCTTCGCGGTTAATTATAAAATTATTGCTTTACGCCACCCTTTCAGGGGGTGAGGCTACCGGACAACCACCAGCTTGAACGATTCAACCCGTCCATTGGCGATCACTTTCACAAGATACAAACCTGCCGGGAGTTCGCATAAGCTGAAAACATGGCTTGGTTCGTTTGTATAACCCGCAGTCAGGATCCGGGCCCCGTGCATATCAAAGAATTCCACGAGCACAGGGCCTCCTGCGGTCACACCGCGGTCGAGCAGGGTAACCCTTTCCGATGCCGGGTTAGGATACAGGATGAACCATCCTTCCACAAGTTCAGGCGGCACAACAGGATCACCGGCCTCCCATGAACCGGCCGACGCCACCATCGACTTTGCAAGGCTTCCGCAAAAGGCGTTCACAGTGGTGATGTACCCGTGCATGTGCCCACCGTTAATGACCCGTGTCCCATACAGGTACGCGATTTTCGCCCCGGCGATCATGGTGGCGCTTCCACCGCTCTGGACGGTGAAGGTCGAGCCTCCCCCGGCGACGGTGACGGTGTTGCTTGCGTCGAAACAGAGGCTCAGCCCGGAAGTTACGTTGCCCGTGGCCGACGTGTTGACCGGTACAATGATCATGACGATGGTGTTTGACGTGGCCGGGTTACCTGTCGTACAGAGATAATTGGAGGTCATCACACATTTCACCTGGTCATTGTATGACGGCACGTAGGAATAGGTTGACAGTCCGGATCCCACATTGAGACCGTTCACCTTCCACTGGTAAGATGGGGAAGTCCCCCCGTTGACCGGGTGTGCGGTGAAGGTCACGTAGTCGCCCGGCGGTGAAGGGTTAGCCGAGGCAGTGATCGTGACGCTGACCGGCAGGTAAGGCTTCACGGTGACCGGCACGCTGCTGGTGACGGTCGTTCCCAGGTTATCGGTCACGGTCACAGAATAGGTAGTGGTGGCTGCCGGAGAAGCCACCGGGTTGATGATCATTGTGGAAGAAAGGCCCGTGGCCGGGCTCCACAGGTAGGTGTATGGAGTTTTCCCTCCTCCCGGGCCGGCGTTCAGCTGCGAGGACGAGCCGGCGCAGATCTCGGCCGGGACCGCCGTTGCGGTGGCCGTCAACGTGGGCACCCAATCGATGAGATTGAAGGCGTCGTTGTCAAAGTCCTCTCCCGAAAAGCTTCCGATGAAATCGACAAAATAAACATGCCCCGTATTCGTGTTTTTCGTCACATTATAGGATCCGCTCCAGGTGTTTGGCGGGAAATTGGCATTCCGGATGGTCAGCACCTGGCTGTTGTCGATCGTCAGCAGGGTTCCTCCTGCGGCGCCATACTGGAACCGGCAACCTTTGAACGGAAAGGCAGGATCGATGATCGCTCCGGCTGTCACGTTCACGCCGGCAGGCCCCAAAAACCTGAAGGTACCGTACTCGGCCGCAATAGTAGCTCCTGAGTTGACAGTGAAATGATAGCGCGCCGTTGACACATTCGCCTGGATCAGGGCAGGCGTCCCGGAAGTACCCACAACTTCCAACCGGCCGCCGGAGTTAACGTAGATCCCTTTGTTATCGGTCATGGTAAGGACCGAACCGGTCGGAAGGGTCAGCTTACCCTGGTTATTTATCGTGATATCGCCGCTTACCAGCAGGTTATTTCCGTTGAGATTGTACTGGCCCTGGTTGACCTGCAACGATCCTCCGGACTGGCAACTCGTGTAACCCGCCTGGGTCACCCCGTACCCCGCATCCTTATTCACAATAATGTTGTGGAAATATCCCGTCGTACTCAGGTAAGCCAGCACGGCATTCCCGCTCCCTCCGAATTCGACCGTGTTCAGCGGGAAGGCATTATAAAAAGCGCCGGAGGCCTGCACTGTAAAATCACCATTGAAGGTGTGGTGCAGCGCCGAACTCACATTATCTTCCCATATGCCGTTCACGATCTCCATATCCTGAAAACAAAGGATATGGTCGTTCGGCCTGAATTTGCCCCCGCTCTTGTTAATGCGCAGGAAACCGAAGGTCTCGTTTGCACTGCTAGTCGTAAGCAACTGGTCGTTCGTACCATTGAAAGTCACAGTGGAAACCGAACCAGGATCAAAACCGAACTCGGTGGAATAGCTGTAATTGTCATTCGTCCAGTGTCCTCCCACACTGATCTGCGGTCCGTAACTGTCGTTGGCGTTCAGTCCGGCCTCAAACTCGATGGTCAGATCGCCGGCGACCGCGAGATCGGCTGGACTGTTGAGTTCCATGGTCCCGTTCATAAGGCGCAGATTCTGGCAGGTCACATCCTGGGTCAAGGTCAATCCTTCATAGAATGCGTAGGTTTTATTCACGTATAAATTGAAGAAGGACTCGGTTGTGTTGATCAATGCCGCGCCGGCCCCGTCGAACTCCACCGCGCTGATCCCTTCGTTGAAGGCGGCGCTGCCGGCTGTGTTGGTCCAGTTGCCAGCCACATATATGGTGCTGCTCCCGGTCGTCATCAGCGTTCCGTTCTGGATCACGATACTGCCGTTGATATCGGTGGTATTATCGATGATGACCGTGCTCGTTAAAGGCGCCTCCGTCACTGAATTGTCATTGCGGTTGCGCAGGATGGTACCGGTGGAGGAAACCTGGTCGGATGCGCCCTTGTTGATGAGGACATGGTAAACATATCCGCCGAGATAGGCATGGAAATATACGTCGGTCGGGCCATAGAATTCGACCGTGCCGCCGGAAGGCGTGTAATCGGTCCGTTCGACCTGGAATCCCCCGGCAGTGCGGATGGTCCCCCCGGTGATATCTTCGGTAAAGGTGTACGAAGGGGTGGATGAAACAAAAACGCCGTAATCCTTAAAATCCAGCACTCCGTCAGTCATCGTGATCCCGGCATTGGCGGAGTAAGGCCAGTAGCTGTCGGATCCGAGGCCTCCCCATATATTGAAATTGCCGCCATACAGGTAGAGATAACCGTTCAGGTCGATCCAGCCGTTGGTGTTGTGCAGGTTGATCGTTCCGCCGGGATTCAGGTAGTATCGCCCGAAAATGCCGTTGTCGAGGAGGTCGTTTGCGGTGAACGAACCCGACAGGACATCCACGGCCCCGGAGGTCCAGTCGTATGCAGCACAGGTGACATTGCCGCCGTTGATCCGCAGCGCCCCGTCCAGTGCATTGTTCACCTCCAGGATATTGAACGTCTCACCGGAGCAGGCCTGGTGGTAGATCCCCCCCGTGAAGACCACTTTCCCGGTGCCTTCGCTGAATCCGGTTGTCCCGACGCTGTTATTCCAGTTCCCGCCGACCAGGATCGGGTAGGAACCCGCGATCAGGCTGCCGCTGGTGATGGCCAGGTCGTTGTTCACCCGGAGTGAATCCTGCAAGGTCACGCTGGTCGTCGGATGGATTACCAGGTTGGAAAAGTAGTCGCCTGCGTTCAGGTCGATATTCTGGGTAGGTCCCTGGAAAATGACCGTTCCGTAAGGGCAGGTTATATGCCCGTAATTATAGAATTGTCCCTTCAGGATCAGGGGGTAATACGTGTTGGTGTTGAACAGGTTACCCGTGGATATATAAAGATAGCCATTGATGTTGAGTGTATCCGTGGAAGCAGAGCTGAACCAAGCCTCACCGGCCGACTTACTGATTAAGACATTCCGGAAAGCGCTGCTGCGTTCATGGTTGCGGATGTAACTATAGGAAGCGGACCCTTCGAAATAGACATATCCGTTGGCCAGGACGGCAGCCGAACCATCCCTGAATTCCCAATCCCCCTGGACATGGAATTCGCCGTTATCGGTAATATTTGCCGTCGATCCCGTTTCCCATATAACATGTGCCGTTACATTAAAGTCGGCATTGTAATGGGTCTGCTCCACCTGGCCAAAGATCTCCATGTTACCGTTCACGTTCAGATCGGCATCGCCAATGCTCAGTTTGGCCCCGGGCCCGATGGTGACGCTGCTGCAGTTTGCGGTGCCCGAACCGATGATCGGATAGTAGGTATATCCGGTGACAATGCTGGCCCAGATGGTGGAGGTGGGGACAGAGGCAGCGCTCCAGTTGGCCGGGTCGAACCAATCGTGCGACACCTGCCCCAGCCACTGCCCCTGGGTTTCAAATTTGACCGTTATGTTCGCCGGGCTGGCGTTGTTGGCAAAGAGGCAGAGTCCGTAATAGTCCTGTTCGGTAATGGTCACCCAAAACGACTCCCCCGCACCGGCGCCGTAAGTATCGGCTACCACCATGGCACTGCTCCGGCCCGCGTAATAGGCAGTGGAATTGGAATTAAAGAAAGCCATACCCAGGTCGGCACTTCCCGAATTGACCACCAGGGTGCACTTGTAATACCCCGGAGCGAGGTCGACATCAAACATTTCGACGACGTCGCCGGCGGTCCAGTCCCCGGTGACCGGAGAGGTAACCGTGATCATGTCGGTACCACCTTCCCATTCGACCCGGCCGCTTCCTGAACCGCTCCACCGGTCGGCCTTGACTCCCCGCGCCAGTGTGGATGCGTGATTCCCGTCAACCACCACAAAATCAACAACCGAACCGCCGTACATGGAACTGGCAAGTTCACTGGTGAAATACGTATCGTCGAACAGGTGCATATCCCAGTCTTCTCCCGACACATCGGGCCTGATGCCCACCACGTTCCACCATATGCCGGTATTGGTGAACTGAAAATAATCGGGATCCGTGACGGCTGTCACCGCCACATCTTCACTGAGAGCCGCCAGGCTTCCGCCGGTATGGAAATCGAAATTGCCCCAGCTGCCGTCGCTGGCCTCGGTGCCGGCCGCATCCCTTATTTCCACCTTGACCCTCCCGAGTGTCGTGCCGGCAATCCCCGACGGGATCCTCCAGTCGTAAAGGCCGTCGTTGTCGGTGCCGGAAGTGATCAGGTTCCAGTTGTACCCTGCGTCGGTCGAATACCACAGCCTGGCTGTGGAATTGACCAGGTAGTCATAATTCCAGGTGATCTCGAACATATCGCCCGCGTAAAGATCCTCGCCCTGGTTGGGCAGGGTGGCATAGTCGGAGTACCGCGGGTCGCCGAAGGGCTTGATAATCTGTACGGCGGCACCGTACTGTCCCCCGGGGATGATGGTCCCCACCAGGTCGCAGTCGTTGATATTAAAATAGTCGTTGGGCGGATGCCAGGTATTGTGGACGATGACAAAGTTGTCGGCACCGATGGCACTGTACCCCACCCCGGTGCTGGAGTGCCCGGGGGTGCCCATATGGAAAGTGCGTCCCGCGTTGATCTCGGTTTGTGCCCATGCCCAGTACTGGGCGATTGTTCCGTAAAGGTCCGAACCCGTAAACGCATAGCCCCGGGCGGTACAGGTATTTATAAATCCCGACAACCAGCAGCATGGGCCCGTACCTCCGCTCATCGAGTCGGTGTTCATGGCGATGGCCAGTGCCTTCTGCAGATCGGGCACGTTCTTATCATCGTCGCCCTGCACGTGGTCGTGCCGCTGCATGTGCGACTTCACCAGGTTCCCGTAGTCGTTGCTCCACGACATCCCCGAATTGTCCCAGTATGCCAGGGCCATCGAGAACGCGGTGGGGGTGCAACCGTAACTCCAGTCATAGAAAGGCACCCACAGATCTTCGTTGGTGAGCAGCACATCCGTGAGGGGGCCGGAGGACGAGTCGCCGAAATACCGGCCCCATCCGTCGTTCACATCGGCCGGCAACTGCCACAGTCCGGGCGCATGGTAACGGTCCTTCACCGCGGCGCGGAATTCAGTCTCGGTCAATACCTCCACCGGCGGAAAGATCTTCACATATACTTTTTCTTCCCCGGCTCGGTAACAGTACCATTTGGCCAGAAGGTTCATGAGGTAAACCCGGTACAGCACACATTCCTTTCCCTGCAGTTTGGCCCTGGCCAGTTCCCCGATCTCAAGCCCGCATGCATATTCATCGGAGAGGCATTCCGAGAAGCGCACCAGGGGGGAAGTGGCAGTAGTGGCGGAGACCACCATATTGCCATAGAGGCCCTCCATCCAGCGGCCCGCCGGCGAAGGCCCGGTCCGGGTCCGGTCACACTGTTCCATCAGATCCTCCCGGGAAGGGAAAGGGCTTCCGATGGAAAAATTGATGGCATAGCCGATCACCTCATCCTGCAGGGAGTAGAGTGGCAGCGGATCATCGGGATAGGCATCTCCCCAGATGACATTCGCCCGGGAACCGGCAAAACTACGGATCGTTTCAAGGGGCACCTGCAGGGGCTGTGCAGCCAGTGTCAGACCGAGCAGGAAAAACCCCACCGATAAATGTCCGATTTTTTTCATGGCATATGGTTTTAAGGATGAAACAGGTGGAATTGCACGAACAGCCAAGAAAACAAGGCTCATCGGATCTGGATCCGCCGGGAAAGGAACCCCAATTATACGAAATTTTTAGGTAAAAAGCAATAAAATAATCCCCCTCTCCCGGGGGAGAGGGGGACAGGGGGTGAGGCATCCCCCTCTCCCGGGGGAGAGGGGGACAGGGGGTGAGGGAGTGAGGCTATCTTACCACCACCAACTTGAACGATTCAACCCGTCCTTGTGAAGCCACCTTGACGAAATAGAGTCCTGGCGGCAGATCACCCAGGCCGATCAAATGGCTCTGTTCACCGGTGAAGCCGGTAGTCCGCACGCAGGTTCCACGCATGTCGAAGAAATCAACCTGCACCGGACCCGGAACGATCCCGCTGCGATGGAACAGGGTCACCCTGCCTTCGGCCGGATTGGGGTAGAGGGTAAAATAGCTGTCAGCCTTCAACTCCTCCGGCCGTACCGGCACTTCGCCACTTTCAACGTTCATGCCGGCGGCGGCTACCATCGACTTGGTCAGGCTGCCGCAGTATGCATTCGTGGTGGTGATGTACCCGTGCATGTATCCGCCCGGTTGCACGGTGGTGCCATACAGGTACGAGATCTTAAACCCGGCGATCATGGTGGCGCTCCCGCCGCTTTGCACGGTAAAGGTAGTTCCTCCGCCGGCCACGGTGACGGTATTCGAAGCATCGAAGCAGAGATTGAGCCCCGAAGGAATCGTACCGGTGACAGTGGTGGTGACAGGAACGACGATCATGACAATGGTATTGGATGTTGCAGGGTTCCCCGAGGGGCACACATAATTCGAAGTCAGCACGCATTTCACCTGGTCGTTGTAATTCGGCACATAGGAGTAATTCGTCAGTCCGGTACCGACATTGACCCCGTTGACTTTCCACTGGTACGAAGGCAGCGAACCACCGTTCACCGGGAAAGCATTGAATGTCACAAAATTGCCCGGAGGCGAGGGGTTGGCCGAGGCGGTGATCGTCACGCTGACCGGGAGCACCGGGTTGACGGTGACCGTCACGTTGCTGGTGGCCGTGGTACCGAGATTATCGGTCACGGTCACGTAATATGTAGTGGTGCTGGCAGGGGTTGCGACCGGATAGGGCAAGGCCGGATTGGAAAGGCCGGTGGTGGGGCTCCATTGATAGGTGTGAGGCGCCAGCCCGCCGGAAAGGTTGATATTCAGCTGGGAGGAGGAACCTGCGCAGATCGAGGGAGGTGTCGCAGTCGCGGTTGCTGTCAGCGCCGGCACCCAGTCAATCAGGTTCCATCCATCGGCATCATATCCTTCGCCTGAAAATCCGCCTGAATAGTCAACGAAGTAAACATGGCCCGTGTTGAGTGTTTTCGCCACATTGCTGTTGCCCGCCCAGGTATTCGGCGGAAAGACGGCATTCCGGATGGTCAGCACCTGGCTGTTGTTGATCGCAAGCAGGGTGCCTCCCGCGGCGCCATCCTGGAAGGTGCATGCGCGGAAGGCATTGGCTACATCGCCGACGATGGCTCCCGGCGCAATGTATACTCCGTTGGGCCCGGTATGTTTGAAGGTGCAGTATTGAGCGGCAATGGTCCCACCCGAATTGACATTGATCGCATACCGTGCAGTCGTTACATTGGCCTGCAGGGTTACCGGGTATGCGGAGGAGCCCACGATATTAAGCAACCCTCCGTTCAGGACCTCGATACTCTTTCCATCGGAGTGTTTTAAAACCGATCCGGCCGGAACATTAAGCACACCTCCATTGTTGATCGACGTATTGCCGGAAACGAACATACTGTACCCGTTCTGGTCATAGGTCCCGCTTTGAACGGTCAGGTTGCCTGTAAACTGGCAGCTGGTATTGCCGACCTGGGTGACAGAATAACCCGCTGTTTTATTCACGACAATGTTGTGAAAATACCCGGCCGTGTTGGCATAGGTAAGCACCGAGTGCTGGCTGCCGGTGAAAGTGATGGTGTTGAGCGGTGTTGCATTGTAAAGGACTCCCGTTGAGGAAACATTGAAATCGCGGACCAACGAGTGGGTCAATCCCGCCACATTATCCTCCCAGCCTCCGTTCACGAGGTAGATATCCCGCTGCGCGGCAAGCGCATCGTTGGGCCGGAACAAACCGGCCGACTTATCGATCCTGATGTCATAGAACTCCTCCGACGAACAGTTGGTGGTCAAATACTGATCGGTCGTACCGTCGAAGGTCACAACGGAATAATAGGGATCGAACCCGTTATAGATGCTGTGATTGGTGTTGGCATCGTTCCAGTTTCCTGCAATGAAAATATTCATGCCAGAACCATCATTGGCATTGAGTCCCGCTCCATCATAAAGCCAGAGGTCATGCCCGATATCCAAAATGGCGGGATTGTTCATCTCCAGAACCCCGTTCTGGATGAACAGGTCGTGCGTAACTGTCATCGACAGGTTGCTCATGAGTTCAAGGGCATCGAAATCCGCATAGGTCTTATTGATGACCACATCAAAGAACGTTTCATTGGTAAGGATGTCGGCGCTGTCGGCCCCGGAGAAGAACACGCAGTTGCTCCCTTCCAGGAAACCGCCCGGACCCACTGAATTGCTCCAGTCGCCTTCGATGTAGATATCGCTGCTCCCGGAACTGAGGTACCCGGAGTTGATGGCCAGGTCGTTGTTGATCCGGATGTCGTTTTGCATGTACATCTGGCCGTTGATCACCAAGTCCCAGAAATTGTTGCCGGTGTTGAAATAGATATAGGCATTTCCCGAGCCGGGATAGTTGCACACAACCGATCCGCCGGTCGGCAGGAATGTGCCGGCCGTGGTGGCGCTGAAGGCTGTTCCGACATGGATCTCGCCCCCGGTGATGACGGTGGAGGCGGTGGAGCTGAACAGCAGGCTGCCATGCGTCAACTCGAATGCACCTGAGGAGATGTTCAATATCCCCCGGACATAGTGCCAGCCTGTTCCCGTCGCATCGCTCGTGAAAGATCCTCCGGACAGGTCGATCTCGCCGGCCGTCCCCATGTCAAATTCACCATGAACGAGGACAGTACCAGTTGTGACATTCAGTTTCCCGTTCAGGACGAAGGTTTCGTTGTTGTTAAGCACATACCCCGGCGAGAATAAACTCATCTCGGCGGTACTTTGGATATCCAGTGTGCTGTCGACGACCAGGTTCCTGCTCTGTATGTTAAAAAGATTGCCGGGATGCAGTGTCATGATGCCGGCTACCTGCATCGTATCGGGAGAGGAAGCGTGAATGTAGGTATATCCCGGGGATGTTTTATCGAGCACCACATTGCCGAAGGCCGCCTCGGGATCCTTGCAATAAATGAATGAGGAAGTGGTGGTGTTAAAGATCACCGTATTTCCGGTTCCCAGCACGGCATTGGTTCCGTTGTCGAAGGTCCAGTCATCCCCGATGGTGATCACACCGGCCGAAACCAGGTCATTCGATCCAGCCTGCCAGGTGATGTCTCCGCCCACCACCAGGGTGTCGGTCGCGACATCCTCGCGCAGAGTCCCGGTACCGATGACCAGGTTTTCGGTGATGGTGGTCTTGTACCCGGCAAGCCGGAAAGTTCCCGATTTTATGGTCATATTGGCGCAGGTCATCGCAGTAATGCTGGGACGAACGTAGCTTCCGGAGCCTTCTATGATCACATCGTTGAATGGACAGGGCTCCCTCACCGCCTGGAGGTTCGATGGCAGGTTGCGGAAATGCACGATCGAATAGGAGCCCGCATCAAACCCGACCGTGGTGGAGGGAGTCACGTTATAGTCATACCAGTCTTCATAAATGTAAATCACCACATCGTTGTCATTCGCGTTCAGTCCGGCGCCGCTGGTGATCGTCAGCGTGTTGCCGACATTGAGCCTGGAGCCCGCGTTCATTTCTAATGTCCCTGTGTTGATCTTCAGATCGTGGGTCACTGTGATGGAGTCATTGAACTCCACCGCGTCAAAACCCGCATATCCTGAATAGATATTCAGGTCGTAGAAGGTTTCATCGGTGAGGATATCTGCCATCGCGGATCCTTCGAAATTCACCATTCCTGTCCCTTCCGAGAAACCTGCTGTTCCGACCAGGTTGGTCCAGTTGCCCCGGATCTGGATGGGGTAGTTGTTGGTGACAAGCGCCCCGCTTTCGATGGTCAGGCTGCCATGGATGCGCAGCGAGTCGGCCATCGAGGTATTTCCGGACGAACTGATTATTACGTTATTAAAATAGTCCCCGGTGTTGAGATCGACACTATGTGAGGAGCCATTGAAAATGAAGGTCCCGGCGGCGCAATTGATATGCCCGTAATTATACAATTGCCCGGCCAGCACCACAGGGTAGGAGCTGGGGCAATACTGTTGCTGGTCCGTATATACATACAGGTAACCGTTGATTTTAAGCGTATCGGTGGAAAGGTCGCTGAAACTTACAAAACCGCCCGACTTGCTGTTTAGCAGGTTTTTAAACGCGCAGTTGGTTTCGTAACTTCGTATGAATGAAGATCCTGAGCCTGTAAAATAGACATATCCGTTGGCCAACTGGGCGTTTGCCCCGTTGCGGAACTCCCAGTTGCCATCGACGTACATGCGGCCGGCGGCGGAAAAGTTGGCGGTCGATCCGGCATCCCAGTAAACACTTCCGGCAACGTCAATATCGCCGGCGGAATTGGTTATCTCCAATTGTCCCTGGATGGTCATATTCCCCGAAACCGTCAGGTCCTGTGTGAATACCCGGAGAATGGCCCCGCTGCCTACGGTAATGTTATTGCAGTATGCCATGGCGGCGGAGATGATGGGGAAATAGGTATATCCGGTGGTGATCTCCACATCGGTCGCAGAGGTGGGGATATATTCAGCCGCCCAGTTGGAGGCGGTATGCCAGTTGTTCGAGGTGCTGCCGATCCACTGCCCCGACTTTTCGATCTTGATGTTGAAGTTGGCCACACTGGCATCGTTCGCCCATACGCAAAGGCCATAGTCATCTTCTGATGTGATCGTAACCCAGAACGACTCAGCAACCGCCGCTCCCGAATTGTCGGAGAAGCCCATGTAAGACTGCCTTCCGGCATAGTAGGCGGCGCCTGAAGAACCGTACAGTGCCATACCCAGGTCGGTGGTGCCGGCAACGACGTTGAGCGAGATCTTGTAATAGCCGGGCAACAGGTGCACGTCCCACATCTCGACCACATCGGTGGCCGGCCAGGAGATGCTGTTATTGTCGCCGACCGACAGCGTTTCATACGACCCTTCAAATTCGGTGTAGCATCCGCTGGAGCCCGAAACCCGGTAAACCTTGATGCCCCGGTCCTGGGCGGGCGCATGGTTCCGGTCCATGACCACGAAATCAACGGGATAGGTATAGGTTGAAGTGGCGATGGCCGGGGGGGTGAAGGTCAGGTCACCGAACATCTGCATGCTCCAGTTCTCTCCCGAAGTATAGGCTCTCACTCCTACGGCACACCAGGTGGCATAGGCCTGGTTGAACTGGTAATAGTCGGGGTCGGTGTTGGTGTACACCGCCGCATCGCTGGTCAGCTCCGCGATGCTGCCGCCCGACAGGATCTTAAGGTTGCCCAGGCTCGCATCGGCGCCTGAGAAAACCCCTCCTGAGGTGTAAAAATAAACCCGGATGCGGCAGGTGGTCGAATTGATCCCCGCCGGGATCACCCAGTCGTACACCCCGTCATTCTCGGTATTGGAGGTGATGGTGGTCCAGGAAAGCCCCCCGGTAACGCTGTAATACAAGCGCACATAGGATCCCGAGGAGTAGTCGTAATCCCATGTGATCTCATACACATCGCCCGCGTACCAGGTCTGGCCGCTCCCGTTGTGGTTGTATATGGTATCCCCCTTCGGGCTGGTAAGTTCGATGCCGTAACCGGTCGCCCCTCCGGGCACAATGGAGTAAGTGCGTTCCATCTGCGAGCGGCTGATCCACTGAACCCCTTCGTACCAGGTGTTGTGGACCCCAATGGTATAATCCGAAACCTGGTAAGCCACACAGCATTCCGAGTGACCCGGGATGCTGATGTGGATCGGCCTGCCGGCGTCGATATCGTTTACTACCCATGCCCAGCAGGTTGCAACCGTGGACTCGCCATGGTCGGTGCAGGCAAAATTGTATCCGTTGGTCGTATTGCAAACCGACGCATAGCCGGGAACGATGTTGTCCCGGTCGGTTCCGCCATCCACCACGGTATCCGTATTCATGGCGATGGCCAGTTCCTTGTTCGTATTCGGTACCTGATAGTCTATCTCCCCCTGGATCCCGTCCCACCGCTGAAAGTAGTAATCAACCAGCTTGGCATAGTTGCTGGCCGACGACAGCGACAGGTAATCCCAGTATGAGAGCAGCATGGCCGCTGCCGTGGGTGAACATCCGTAACTCCAGTCATAGAACCGGCAATTGCCATCGTGGTTGGGGATCCAAACCTGCACGCCGGGGGCATCCGTATTCCCCGAAAGATAGCGGTCCCATTCGGCGGAGAAATCCTCCCGGGCGCAGAAAAACGGCAGGGCGTCCACTTTCTGATGAAACTCGGCCTCCGTGGCGCTGACCAGTTTCGGAAAAGGTTTGATATATACATCGGCTATGCCATCGGTATAGCAAAACCACTGGTTCTGAAAGTTAATATAGTAGGCCTTTTTTAGGGTAACGGAGCCGCCCAGGATCTCACGGGCCTTCTCTTCCATCATTCCTCCCACGGCATACTCGGGCGATAATGCTTTTGAATAATCCTGGATCACCGCCATATCCGTCCTGGCGCTGATGAAGAGGGTTCCGAACCGGTCGATCCCCCACTGCAACTTACTGTCTCCTGCCAGACGATACCCGTCGCACTGCTGCAGGAGCGACTGTCTGCCGGGAAAGGGTTGACTGAAAGCATACGTGAACCGGTATCCGATCACTTCATCGTTGGATGAATAATAGGCCAGGGGTTGTGAACCCTGAACGTCACCCCACAGGTTGCGGGCTTTCTGATCGGCGATGGACCGGATCTTGTCAAGAGAAACGTTCTGGGTCAGGGCAAAGGAACATGTACCGGTCAACATGATCCAGGCCAATAAGGCGGAGATCTTTTTCATGGTCAACTTTTTTGCTTGTTAGATAAAACACGGATTGTCTGGTATATATATTAATATAACATATGTGCATCGAACAAACTACCTGGGTGGTTGACCGGTTTAACGATTCACAATAATACAACATTTTTTTGATATTTGCAAGCATATACCTTATATTTCCAGACAATGTCGTGTCAGAATGTGAAAGCCCTATGCCTTATCATTTATATAACGCATTGATTTCAGGAAAATAATCAGCGACCCGGCTTGTGAATAAAAAAAACACCCAACTTTGCAATACGAACCAAATTCATTCAAGACCATGACCGGAAAAACATTTGCTGAAAAGATCTTCGGTGCCGGGGCAGGATCGATCACCTTCGCCCGACCCGACCTGATTCTCTCCCACGACAACACATCCAGCATTTACAGTACCTTTAAAAAGATGGGCGGCACGAGTCTCGCCAATCCCGACGCGCTGCTCATCACCCTCGACCACAATGCGCCTCCCACCAATGCGAAACTGGCCAACGACTACCAGGTGATCCGCGAGTTCGTCGAAAAATTCTCCATCCGGAAGTTCCATGATGTTGGCGACGGCATCTGCCACCAGCTGATGTCGAATTATGCCCGTCCGGGGATGATCATCGTGGGCAGCGACAGCCACACGAGCACCGCGGGTGCCTTCAACGCCTTTGCCGCCGGGATCGACCGCACCGAAACGGCCGGTTTGTGGAAGCAGGGCGAGACCTGGTTCCGCGTTCCCGAGACCGTGAAAATCAACCTGACCGGCTCACTCCGACCGGGAGTGTACGCCAAAGACCTCGCCCTCTGGATCATCGGAATGATCGGTTCGAGCGGGGCCGATTACAGGTCGATCGAATACCATGGCGAAGGGGTGAAATCGCTCACAGTTTCCGACCGCATGGTTCTCTCCAACCTGGCATCCGAGATGGGAGCCAAAAATGCCGTGTTCCCGGCCGACGAGTTGCTGGCCGACCACCTCGGGCACGCCGTGACCGGTGTCTGGGCCGACCCCGATGCCTCCTACCTGAAAATGATTGACATTGATCTTGGCGACATTTTCCCGGTGGTAGCCGCCCCGCACCACGTCGACAACGTGAAGGCCGTCGCCGAAGTAGCCGGGACAAAGATCCAGCAGGCGCTGATCGGCACCTGCACCAACGGCAGGCTCCAGGACCTTCGCGAAGCCGCCGCCGTGCTGAAGGGAAAGAAGATCCCCAGGTACATGCAGCTCCAGGTCATCCCCGCATCCAAAGAGATTTACATCCAGGCCATGAACGAGGGGCTCGTCGGTATATTCCTGGAAGCGGGCGCCAACGTCCTTTCCGCTTCATGCGGCCCCTGCCTGGGTACCGGCCAGGGGATCCCTGCCGACAACACGACCATCATCTCCACGGCCAACCGGAATTTCAAGGGACGGATGGGCAACCCGGCCTCCAGCGTGTTCCTGGCCTCTCCGGCAACCGTCGCCGTGTCGGCGCTCAGGGGTGAGATCACCGACCCCCGGGAGCATCCGGGAGCGGAGCGGTTTCCCTACCACGTTCCCCAGAGCGCCACGGTGGATATCGGGGAGGGAGAAGACCGGTATGCAGCAGGCACCTGGAATTACGCCGACGTCGACAACCTCAATACCGACCAGATGTTTGCCGGTAATCTCACTTACAATGTACAGAGCTCGGAACCGGAAAAGATCATGCCCCACCTTTTCAAAGGGTTCGACAACAGTTTCGCCGAACGGGTGAAAGCAGGCGACATCCTGATGGCCGGGGCCAACTTCGGCTGCGGCAGCTCCCGCGAACATCCCTCGGTGGGATTGGCATATGCAGGCATCAAAGCCGTCATCTGCAAGTCGGTAAACCGCATCTTCTACCGATCCTCCGTCAACCAGGGGCTGCCGATCCTGCTGGTGCCCGAGGCCGTGGATGCTTACCGGCAGGGCGACCCGGTGATGGTGGATTTCGAAAAGGGCATCGTGTCCGTAGGCGGCCAGTCGTTCACCTTCGCCCCGCTGCCCGGAAAACTTATGGAGATCTTCAACGCAAAAGGATTGGTCAACTATGTAAAGAATCAATGAAACGGCTTGTATTTCCGTTTCTCTACATCCTTATTTCACTGGGCATCATCCTGGCATTGAGGGTTTACCTCCCAAAATATGCCGGGATGTTGCTGTTTTTCCTTCTCTTCCTCCTGCCCGACGGCCTCTTCTGGAACCAGGTCCGGAAGTCGGTGAGTCGCATGAGCAGCATCGTCCGGGCGCTGGCTGCATTCTTGTTCTGGCTCCCCCATGTTCTGCTGGCCGTTACGTTCACCGTGTCGCTGACCATTCCCTTCCTCACGTGGAATATTCCATTGAGGACACTTCTCCAGAATACGATCCTGATCCTGTTCGCTTCACACTTCTTCCCCCTGCTGACATACATCGCATGGGTATTCGTGAGTCCCTCCTGCCCCATCCGGCATCTGATCGTAAAACGAGATCCGAAGCAAGGTTTCCCTTCGATGAGTGCCCACTGGCTGATCCCCGGATGGATCCTGGGTCTGTTCACCTTCCTGCTGCTCCTGGCCGGAACTTTCCTATGGCAATACGATTTCAGGGTCCGCCCGACGCAATTGACCCTCTCGGGGCTGCCAGCCTCCTTCCAGGGGCTCAGGATCGTACACATCTCCGACATCCACCTGGGGAGTTGGACATCGAAAGCAGAACTCGGCAAGGCTGTCGACCGGATCAATCAGCTTCGACCCGACATGATCTTTTTCACCGGCGACATGTTCAATTATCGCACCGCCGATGGCGAAGGCTTCCAGCCTGTGCTGCAAAACCTGCAAGCGCCTCTGGGCATATACGCCATTGCCGGGAACCACGATTACGGCGATTATATCCGGTGGCCGACGGAAGAGGCCAAACGGGCTGACATGGACCGGTTCAGGACCTTCTATCGGGAAATGGGCTGGATCCTGCTGATGAACGAACACGTATATGTAAAGAAAGGCACCGACAGTCTTGCGGTGATCGGCGTGGAGAATTGGGGAGCGACCCGCCGTTTTCAGCGGCTGGGCGACCTGGGAAAGGCGTTGCAGGGGGTGGATCCGGACGGCATCCAACTCCTTCTGTCGCACGACCCGTCTTACTGGAAATACGTTGTCAGAAAAGACTACCCGTGGATCGATGTCACCTTTTCTGGTCACACCCACGGTGGCCAGGTAGGAATCGTGACCGGAGGTTTTCGCTGGAGCCCGGTCGCATGGACGGAAAGCTTCTGGAACGGTTTATATACCGACTGCCTGCAGGGTTATCGCTGCAGCCTGTACGTAAATCCGGGACTTGGCACCATCGGATATTCCGGCCGCATCGGCATCCAGCCCGAGATCACCCTTTTCGTACTTGAACCCGCGCCATTGTGAGAGGTGAGGCCACCCCAAACAGGGAGGGGCATCAGCACCCCACCCCGGCCTTCGGCCACCACTCCCCAAACAGGGAGGGGCATCAGCACCCCACCCCGGCCTTCGGCCACCCCTCC
>CAYVVG010000073.1:0-17261 GCA_964455285.1 uncultured Prolixibacteraceae bacterium | reverse complement strand
GTAAGCCTGAACGGGATCGTCCAGGCCTACGACGCCTCACTGGTTCTGCAGCATGTGGTCGGCAGCATCATCCTGAACAGCACACAGCAACAGGTGGCAGATGTCAGTTTCGCATCCGGAATAACCGCTTTCGATGCCTCGCTGATCCTGCAATACGTTGTGGGGCTGATCAAGTATTTTCCTGCCGAACTGGCCAAACCGGTATTCTCCCCCACTTCCGGGCCTCAGCTGATCATCGGAAGCGCCAATGTATTAAGCGGAACGGATTTCACGATTCCTTTAAGGGTGGCCGATGATTCGGGCATGGTTTCCGCTGACATAAAAATTCAGTATGATCCTGCCTACCTGAAGGTGAACCATGTCAGTACGGCGCTTGCAGCGATGAACATGGTGTTTCATAACGACAGCCTGAACGGGATCCTTTCCATTGCCATGGCAGGCACCGATCCGCTGATCACAGACACCACCCTTGCGGAGGTCCATTTCCACGCAGTGTTGCCTTCAGGAAGCCAGGTCACCACCCTGTTGAATGCCATCAGTTTCCTGGCTGATGAAATTGACCTGACCGCAACCGCTGTTCCGGGAAGTGTGACCATAACGGATCATGCAACCGGGATTCCTTCATCCGGCGATGATTTCAGGGGAGTGATCCTTTCGGTGTATCCCAATCCGTCATCCGGATTGGCCAGGCTGGATTATCAGCTTAACCGGGAGCGTCAGCAGGTCATCATCGAGTTGATCGATATGCTCGGCAAGCCGGTGGCAACGCTGGTAAATGAAACGGAGGAGAGGGGAAAGCATTCCGTCATGGTTTCAAACCACGGTGTATCGTTGGCTGCCGGTACCTATTTGATCAGGATGACGGTAGATGGATATTCACAAATCCGGAAACTTTCGGTCATCAGGTAAACGGGAAACCAGAGTCCTTATCGTCGGTGTTATCATCTCAAATTGGATTCAATGATAAAAATAACTGTCTCCGCCATTCTCCTCCAGATCATTATGGCGTCTCAATTCCTGACGGCCCAGGTTATTCCCATGCGTATTCCTGACAGCACGGTGGTATCAGGGAACAACATCGACATTCCGGTATATGCCGTCAATACGCTTACGGGCAACAATGTGCTTTCCTATGTGTTGCAGCTAAACTTCAACCAGAACTATCTCCAGGTAATCTCGGTGATCACGGCAGGGACGATCAGTGCGCCTTTCGGCAGCCCTGCCGTGAACACTTCCATCCCCGGGCAGATCACCATTGCCGGGGCAGGAACAAGTTCACTGACCGGTTCCGGAAAATTTATCTACATCCGGTTTAAAGCGCTGCAGCCCGGGGGTATCGGTATCAACTTCACCGGGGCTCAGAATAATTTCTTTAATGAAGGAATTCCCTCCATGAGCTTCGACAACGGGGTTATCAGTATCAGCTCCCCGCCATTTATAACGGTTTCGCCGGCCGGCGGGATCATAACCAAGGGTGAAACGTTGCAGTTCAGCGTTTCCGGCGGGACAGCGCCATACCAGTGGAGTGTTACCAATGCATCTGTTGCCGCGATTAACGCAACCGGGTTGTTAACGGGTACGCAGGCCGGGTTTACCAGGGTTTTTGCAGTTGATAACAATGGCTTGCGCGATACGACGAACGGGCAGGTTGAGATAAGGGCCATGCGCCTCACCATTCCGTCAAACTTAAGCCAATGGCAGGGCTCTGACATAGATGTTCCGGTAAATACAACGGATCTGACCGGGCTGAACATTCTTTCCGGTTCATTGAGTTTCAGTTTCAATCAGAATATCCTGACCCCGGTTGGTCTTGTACAGGCTGGAACTCTGCTTGCAACCTATCCGGCGCCGGTATTCAACACGGCCATCCCGGGCGCCTTTGCCATTGACTTCGCCGGAACCACTGTCCTGGCAGGCAGCGGAACCCTCATTTTTATCCGGTTTCATGTTTCAACGGTAAATACAGGTTCGACATCGATTAATTTTACAAGCGGCCTTTTTAATGAGGATCTCCTGCCGAACTTTACCAACGGGTATTTCACGACGATGAATTTGCCGGTACTTTCGATCACACCCAATTCCGGCACCCTGGTTGCGGGACAAACCCAGCAATTCACCCTGAATGGCGGCGGAACCCCTCCGGTGGTGTGGAGCGTCAGTGACCCGGCAGTTGCCTCGATCAGTTCGACCGGGTTGATGACCACCCTCAAAGGCGGGAATGTCACCGTTACCGCGGTTGATTCACATGGTGCAACCGACGCTTCGGGGAACTGGCTGGTTTATGATACCCGGGTCCTGATGCCCGATACCAATACGTGCCCTGCGGCAGGAGAGTTTTCTTATCCCATCATGATCACAGCGCTGCCCTCTGGTGAATCGGTGCTTTCTGTTCAGGCTTCCGTAAGCTATAATGCAACCTATCTCACCTTTCTGAGCCTGGAGAGTGTCGGGACGCTTACCCAGGGTTGGACTTACGTGAACAATCCGGCCACAGGCCAGGTTACCTTTGCCGGGTCGGGAACCACGCCGTTCAATACCGCCGGGATCATCGTCAAGCTGAAGTTTCAGCTCGAACCGTCCTTTGTGGTCGGTTCCTGGCCCATGCTGGCGCTGAATTCCATCACCCTGAATGAAGGGATCCCGAACCCCCTGCCTGAGTCCGTCGGGTATATCACTGGAGTAAATCCCAACCTGCCTGTCAGCGTGACGATCAGCGCATCAGCGAATCCGGTATTTACAGGAACCCCGGTCACCTTTACCGCTGTTCCTGTGAACGGCGGCAATGCACCGCAATATCAATGGGAGGTTAATTCATCCGTGGTAACGGGCGCCACCAACAGCCTCTTTACCTATATCCCGTCGAACGGTGATGCCGTAGTTTGTGTCATGACATCCAGCGATGCCTGTATCATCAACAACCCCGCTGCCTCCGGCACCCTGACCATGACCGTCAACGTTCCGGTCAATGCAGCCATTTCCGGTAACGTCACGTTGCCGCATATCCGGTGTTATGATGCCACGAACACCATCGCCGTGGCCGGGGGAGGCAATGCATTCACTGTTCAGTCCGGCGCTTCCGTAACCATGATCGCCGGCCAGCGGATTGACTTCCTGCCGGGATCCAGGGTGTTTCCGGGCGGATATCTGCATGGTTATATTGCACCATCCGGACCCTATTGTCCGACAGTTCCTCCCAACGCCCCGGTTCATACCGGCATTGCGGTGACCGAACAGGATGTACCTCAGACCTTTTTCAGGGTGTACCCTAATCCGACGACTGGTGATCTCACAGTTGAAATGAACCGCGAAGCTAACCCGGTACAGGCGGATATTGTCATATATGACTCACAGGGAGGGAAGATCCTTTCAACCCGTATGAATGGCGGGATCACAAGGACCCTTTCACTGTCTGCCAGGCCGGCAGGGCTCTATTTTATCCGTGTAATCTCGGGAAACCGTGTTGAGACCCGGAAGGTCGTCAGGCAGTAACGCCGGGCGGCCGGAGCGATCCGGCTTCCTTCATTTTACTGCCTGCGTAAGACCCCGGAAAGCGGTTTAATTGTGTCCATGCTCACCTGAGCCAATGCGGTCATGCCCGTTAGCAGGACCGGAATCGTCATAACCTCTGCTTCGGAGATGCTCTATTTCCCGGCGGTAAAAAGCAATTCTGCTTCGGTCACTGCCAGGTCCTGTTCGCAGCGAATCAGGTTCGACCAGGCCGTGAAATATACTGTGCATTCAAAATAGAACTCCGAAATGTTGATTTCGCCGGCATCCAGGGCCTTGATGAGCAGGTTGACATCGTTGACCGGCAGTAAGGCGGTCCGGATCTCGCGGACCTGGAGTGCCAGTTTGTCTCGTTTCTCCAGGAGAGACGCGATCGCTGCCGTTTGCCGCGACCGGTGCTCATCCAGCACGGCCTGTGCCGACTTCAGCCGGAGACCGGCGGTTTTTACGGTATGGCTGTTCTGGAATAGCGGGATGCTCATCCCCGTGGTGACACCCCGGTAGGTCTGCCCGGTAACCGATTCAGTATAAAATCCAGCTTTGAACTCGGGCAGCCATTCGCTCACAGCGAGGCTCCGGTCCAGCATCCGCAAGCGGATTTCATTCTCCAGCGTCCTGACAGGCGGTGCACCGGCCATCGAACCGGTCAGGTCGTTCAAAGACCCGGCGGAAAGGACAGGGAAGGCGGTATCGGGAACCAGGACGAAGGCGCCCCCGCACAGTTGAACAAGCCGGTTCTGCTGGATGTTCCTTTCCACCTCCAGTTTTGTCAACTCCGATTTCAGGTTCACGAATTCCATAAGGGCATGGTGATAGCGGATCACATCGATCCCTCCGCTCGAAAACTGCGTCTTTGCCTGCCTGGTGATCTCGCCGGCGAGCTGAACACGGAAATCCATCACCGTCATTAACTTGTTGATACCCACAACGGTGATCCAGCACAGTTTTGCCTCCTGCATCACCTCCCTTTCCTTTTGGAGGTATGAGAGGGTGGCATTTGTCATGACAATTCCCGACTGGTCATATTTCCGGAGATAGACCGTGGGAAACCGGAAGCTTTGCGTAATTCCGAGATCCACCCTGTTCCCTGAAGCCGAAGGGTCACCCTGCAGGTAATCGAACTGGATCTCGGGATTGGGCAGGTAGAGGCCCGTGCGGGCCGCCTGCTTGTCCGCATCCGTTTGCAACCGCGCCGCGATCAGCGACGGGTTGGCCGACCTGACAGCGGCCATCACGGCCTCGAGGGAGGCCTGCGGAAACCCGGTCGCCGGATGCAACAGGAACAATACTATGAATTTACATATGGTTTTCATCGGCACGTTTTTTAAAGATCCAGGAAAAGGCAATGGGGATCACGAAAAGATTCAGGATGGTCGAGGTAAGCAGTCCTCCCAGGATGACCACCGCCATCGGGCTCTGGATCTCATTTCCCGGCTTGTCGGCGTTGAGGATCATCGGAACCAGTGCCAACCCCGAAGCAAGGGCGGTCATCAGGATCGGGTTCAGGCGGTCGGAGGATCCTGCCACTACAGCCTTCAGGACAGACCCCCCTTCGGCGATCAGGTTCTGGTAGCGCGACACGAGCAGGATGCCGTTCCTGGTCGCAATCCCGAACAGGGTGATAAATCCAATGATGGCGGGGATGCTGAGCTGGCCGGAGGTCAGCCAGAGGGCGAAAACTCCTCCGATCAAGGCCAGCGGGAGGTTGAGCAACACGATCCCCGCCAGTTTCGCGTTCCTGAATTCACCATAAAGGATCAGGAAAATGATGAGCACGGCCATGATGCTGGTCAGCATGAGCATCCGCGAGGCAGTCCTTGCGCTTTCAAACTGTCCGCCATACTCGATGTGGTAGTTCAGGGGCAACCTGACCTCGCGGTCGATGATCTGCCGGATCTCTTTCACAGCGCTTCCCACATCGCGTCCGGCAGTGTTTGCCGAGATCACGATCTTGCGCTGGACGTTTTCCCGGTTGATGGTGTAGGGACCCGTGGCAGATACAATGTCCGCCACGTAATTCAGCGGGATCTTTTTTCCGTCCCAGGTATCGATATATGTATTTCCGAGCGCTTCGATCGTATTGCGGTACGACCCTTCATACCTTAACACAAGGTCGAAACTCACCTGGTTTTCAAACACATCCGACATCTTCTCACCGCCGAGGGCTACCTCGACAAATTCGTTGAATCTGTGTACCGGGATCCCATATCGGGCCAGCATTTCCCTTCTCGGCTCGATCCGGATCTGGGGAACGTCGACCAGCTGATCCACATTGAGATCAACCAGTCCTTCCACCTTCGATATCTTGTTCCTGATGTCGTTGGCCGTAGTGTATAACGTCCCCAGTTCGGGCCCGAACAACTTGATGGCGATGCTAGCCCGGGTCCCCGACAGCATGTGGTCGATGCGGTGCCCGAGCGGCTGGCCGATGCTGATGTAGATCCCCTGGATTGCTCCCAGTTTCTCCCTCACTTCAGAGAGAAATTCCGCCCGGTCCCGCTTATCGATCTTGTAAGGCACATCGATCTCGGAACCGTTGATCCCCCCGTGGATATGCGTGTTGGCTTCCGCTCTTCCCGTGCGGCGGCTGACATGACCCACTTCGGGAATCGTCATCAGCGCCCGATCGACCTGTGCAGCCAACTGGTTGCTTTCATCGAGGGAGATGCCGGGTATGGTGACCGTGGTGATCGTCAGCGTACCTTCATTGAAATCAGGAAGGAACCCGCTGCCCAGCCGGCTGAACAGGAACAGGGCGATCGCCAGGAGCAGGAGGGCCGATCCCACGATGATCCTCCGGTGATTCAAAGCACGGCCGAGGGTTTGCTCATACAGTGCATTCAGTTTCTGGATAAACCGGTTGTCGCCCTTTTCATGCCTGCCGAGCTGTTTCGGTGAGGTGAGCATGTAGCTGGCCATGACCGGAGTCAGGGTCATGGCGACCAGCAGCGATACGAACAGCGATACGATGAAGGTGATGCCCAGCGGCCGGAGCATCCTCCCTTCCATCCCCGAAAGGAAGAAGAGCGGAGCAAATGCGATGATGATGATCAGGGTCGCCTGGACAATGGAGGACCTGATCTCGACCGAAGCGTTGAATATGACCCTCGATACCGGCAACCGTTCCCCAGGGGGAAGTTTGAAATTCTGCCTGAGACGTTTGAGAACGTTCTCCACATCCACGATGGAATCGTCGACCAGGATCCCGATCGCGATCGCCATGCCTCCCAGCGACATGGTGTTCACGGTCAGACCGAGCAAGCGCAGCGTGATCAGTGAAACCAGCAGTGATAAAGGGATGGCTACCAGTGAAATAACCGTCGTCCGGGTATTCAGAAGGAACAGGAACAGCACGATGGCCACGAACAGGCCGCCTTCAAGCAGGACAGTTTCCACATTCCGGATCGACGTCGATATGAAATCAGCCTGGCGGAATATCTCCGGTTTGATCTGAACCGTTGATGGCAGCGTCGTTTCAAGGTCATGGAGCACCCGGTCGATCGTTTCGGTCAGTTCCAGGGTATTCACGTGGGGCTGTTTGAGGACCGTCATGATCACGGCCGGCTTTGTGTCAAGGAAGGCATCGCCGATTTTGGGCGGATGGCCGGTCCTGACCTCCGCTACATCGTGCAGGATGACCGGGGTGGTCCCGTTCATTTTAATAAGCGAGTTGCCTATTTCGCCGGGGTCGGTGGTCCGGTTCATCCCACGGATGACATACTCCTGGCCATATTGCTGGATGAATCCTCCCGAGGAGTTGCTGTTGAACTCCTTGCAGGCGCCGATCAGCTCATCCAGCGTGACCTGGTGGTACTTCATCTTTTCAGGATTGGCCAGCACCTGGTATTCTTTGGGCAGTCCTCCCATGACTAGAACCTGCGAAACACCTGAAACAGAAAGCAGTCGCTGCTTGATCTGCCGGTCAGCGATCGTCCGCAGGTCGAAAGGCGAAAGGGAATCGGAGATCACGCCGATCAGCATGATCTCGCCCATGATCGAACTTTGAGGATCCAGGACAGGGGCCGACACCCCGGTGGGCAACTGGTTGAGCATCGGGGCCAGTTTCTCGTTCACTATCTGGCGGGCCTTGTAAATGTCCGTTCCCCAGGCAAAATCCACCCAGATGATCGAGAATCCGGCCATAGAGGTTGAACGAACGCGACGAACCCCGGTTGCCCCATTCATCGCTGTTTCGATGGGGAATGTCACCAATTTCTCCACCTCTTCGGCAGCCAGGTTATGAGCATCGGTCATGACAGCCACGGAAGGCGCCGTCAGATCGGGAAACACATCGACGTCGGTGTTCCAGGTCACCATGACACCGGCAACCAGGAGGAACGCCGACAGGATCAGAACCATCATCCGGTTCTGAAGCGAAAAGGATATGATCTTTTTCAGCATGGCCCGGAAAGTTTAATGTTCATGACCATGTGAAGGAGACCCCGTCATCTGTGAGGAAGCTTTGATGAAGATCGCTCCCCGGGTCACGACCCTGTCGCCATCTGAAAGTCCCGAGGTGACATTGGTGAACAGTCCATCGTCAAACCCGGTGTTGACGTTCCTTTTAACGAACGACTCACCGCCGACCTGCACGTACACATAAAAGTTTCCCTGTTCCTCCAGCAATGCGGTAACCGGGATCACGTACTGGCCGGGTATGGGGGTGGTATGCAGGTAGATCTCGGCAAATGTTCCCGGCACAAAGAGGCCATGGTTGGGAAATTCGAACATCACCGGGATGAATGGGTTGCCGGCCGCCGTGGCAGCACCCCTGGCCACCAGTTTTCCGCCCTGGTCTTCGATCCTGTAAACGCGGCTGTCGCCGGCAGGCCGAAAGGAGGCCGTGCGGATATGGGGAAGCTGCTGCCAGTCACGCTGGGGAAGATCGGCCCTCAGCAGGATCCTGTTCGTGTTGCCGATCACCACCAGCGAAATTCCTTCGTTCACGAAGGAACCGTTGGCCTGGAGCACCTGTTGGACAAATCCGGTTACCGGTGCGACCACGTTCATGCTGTTGCCTGAGAAACCTTTCAGGTAGGTAAAATACCGGGCACTGTCGATCCGGTAACGCGACAAGGTCTCGTCGAACTGTTTCTGCGAAACGATCCGGTCCTTCAGCAGGCTTTTTTCCCGTTCCCAGGCTGCCTTTGAGGCTTCAAAGCTGCTTTTGACGGCAGAAAAATTCGCATCCGTGTTCCGCAGCGTCAACCCCTGCCCGGTCAGGCTGAACAGGAGGGTGCCCTGAGTGACCAGCGAGCCGGGAACCAGGTCCTCCCTCCGGTAAATGAGAATGCCATCCGTGGTCGCGCTCACCGTGGTCATCTCCGCGGGCGGGATGGTGAGTTCACCACTCACCCTGAGGGTGTTCAGGAATTCGCGGGGAACCACTTTCAGGACACTGAAATCAATCTTCCATGCCATCTCTTTGGTAAACCGGATCACTCCCGGAGGATCTTCGGCAACGGGAGCCTGGTCCGCCTTTTCCTCATTCTCATGAACCACGGCCATGGGAACCGTGACGGAGTCATTCAGCCCCCCGCCGGCAAAGAGGAACCGGAGCGTGACATTGCCCGCTGCCTCCGGCGTGAATGTTACCGGAAAAATGCCCGGGATCCGGGGTTTATCGGTACTACCCGACCCGATCTGACGGTCGTTTTGAAGGACCTTGACCGTCATGACACCCCCGGTAAAAGGCTTGTAGCCGGTCAGCCGGGTGATATGGATGGAAGCCTCCGCCGGCCGCCCTTTGATCATGGGTTGGATCTCGGCGAAATATTCACAGGAGTCGGAAAAGACGGTGTAGGGCACCGTGCCTGCCCCGTGCGAATGTTCTGCTTCCGTGCTGGCATGCGGGCTATGGGGATTCCTGCAACCGGTCATGACGACAACCAGTACCAGGAGAAATAAAACAGCATTTCTCATAATGAAAATATTAAAGGGAAAAAATTGAATATCAGGCGAAAGCCTGAGCAGGACCGCTACGCTTCCGTTTTACCGGGAGGCGCCCGGGAGGGCACCGTTGCGGGGAGTCCTTTGCGGGGAGGGGGGATCGACGGATCGGGCAGGAAGGTGATCAACGCCTCTGCAGGCCTGAGCTGAAGTAGGCCCGGTTTGGCCGGGGTGTACTCCATGATCACCGGGAGGCAGGCGGGTTTACCGGAGTGTTGAACCCTCGGGATACTGAGATCCAGCGACCGCACGACACAGGGCTCGGACCGGTGATCGTCGGTGGGGTCCGGCTTGGAATGATCATGGTTGATCTCATGATCATGGATCAGCATTCCTTCATGATGGTGATGGTGGGGGATGGCATGATGCACCACCACGATCATCATGACCAGGCTAAACAGGACCGCGGTCACCTTTTGTCTCATCACCGGCAAATGTAAGAGTATTTCGGATATCATCATCCGTCACCATGCACTCCGGGAGAACTTTCCGGAAGTGTCCCGGACACCCTTCATACAGAATGTCAGAACTATGTATCAATGATAGTTAAGGAATTTATTTTAGGTTCAAGTTCATATTTTGTAAAAATGTATTATATTTGAGTGATAGTACCTTAACATCCAAGCTTATGAAATCAACATCTGCCATCATGGTAATCTGTCTGTTCGCCGGATCCCTGGATGTTGCCGCCCAGGTGGGGATCAACAATGACGGAACCGCGCCTTCATCGTCCGCCATGCTGGATGTGAAATCGACCAGCAAGGGCATTCTCTTTCCGCGAATGACGATTGATCAGAGAAATGCCATCACCTCACCCGCGGAAGGTTTGGTGATCTATTGCACCAATTGTGCATCCGATAATTCGGGTCAGCTGAACATCTACTCCAACGGAACCTGGAATTCCCTGACGCAATGTTCGATCGTTGCCCCGAGCGGTTATGGTCCCGGTTACAGTTATCCATCGACCGTCACGTCGATCCGGTGGGAATGGTATGCAGCGCCGGGTGCGTCAGGCTATAAATTCAATACCACCAACAACTATTCGACGGCATCGGATCTGGGAAATACTATTTATTACATCGAACAAAGTCTCACTTGCAATACTGCTTACACCCGCTATGTTTGGGCATATGGCCCATGCGGGGTTTCCACACCGCTGATCATCACCGGATCGACAGCGGGATGTTTCCCCACCACGTTTTTCACGGAAAGCTTTGAAGCAGCAGCCATCGGCCAGGTCCCGCCGCCGGGATGGGCTGTTGAGATCCTGACCGGTACAAACCAGCTATGG
The DNA here is from genome assembly GCA_964455285.1 of uncultured Prolixibacteraceae bacterium. Classification (GTDB taxonomy): domain Bacteria; phylum Bacteroidota; class Bacteroidia; order Bacteroidales; family FEN-979; genus CAIVAT01. The sequence continues at coordinate 6,514 of CAYVVG010000073.1, read as the reverse complement.
TTTTCGTTAAATGGCGTAAATCCGACCTGTACGCCATATAACGGATCGCGCATGGTGGAATTCGACTCTTATCATTATTCAGAAGTGTCAAACCGGCTCAAATGCACTACTCCCATTTCTTTCAGCGGTCAAACGAATATCGCGATCGATTTTGCCTGGCATGTGGATCCTGACCTTCAGTACATGAATGATTATGTTGTTGTCGAGGCCTCCGACAATGGCGTAAACTGGTATGAATTCGCGACAGTTTACCGCGTCGGGCCGGTCTCACAGTGGAAAATCATTAACATTCCTGCACTCAGTTATTATACAGGCACATTGTACATTGCCTTCCGGTTTGTGTCTCAATACGGCAACAGCTGTCACCTCGATTTTGTACATGTAACGGGATACTGAACAGACAGGGAACCTGCAATGCTTCGGGCTTACCGGTTGAAGATCAGGAACACTCCCTGGAAGAGCAGGAACCCGCCGAAACCGATGAGGAAGCTGACGATCCGGCCTGCACCGTGTACGATCCGCACGGTCCTGTAGAAAAGAGAGGCAAAGGCGAAAAAGTAGGCAGTGAAGCAGATCCACAGGATCGTCCGCCAGACGGTGGGCGAGTTCATGGCGATTTCGTGTTTAGCGGCATCGATCGCATGAACAGCGCTCAGGAAACTCATGGCCAGGTCGTGCAGCAGGGTGGTCCACATGGCCACCGAAACGGATAATCCCAACAGGGCCAGTGTTTGTTCGAAAGTTCCTTTCCGGGGCGCCCGATGACTGACGACCTGAATGAAAGCAGCCGACACGAACCAGGCGAGGAACATGCTCGGAGCAACAAGGAACTGGTTATAAAAGTAGTACTGTGCTTTCGGGATGTTCAGCCAGGGGGTGAAGGTGGAAGGGGCGCCGCCCCCCAGGTTCAGCATCACGTACATCAGCGTGTAGAACCCGGCCGGGATCAGCATGTATAAGAAGCCATCCCGGAAAAAGGAACCCGCAAGGACGGCGGAGAATGACCGCGAGGGATTATAAAAGGTCCTGAAATAGTTCGTCAGGAAGGGAACCAGGCGTTTTTCCATAGTCAGAAAAAGAACTTACGGGTCGGTTTACAGGGAATCAATCAAAGGATGATCCGTTGATCATATCCCCGTAATAAAAAACAAGACCAAAAGTAAATAAACCCGGCCTCAGTTTTTTCTTTTCATTTAAAATACTATTGCTTGAATCCCCGGGCTTCTTGTAAATTGTACCAAGTCCGAGGGAATACCTGCATTCAATCCCCACTATTTTCATATAAGTACCCCCGACATGTTTTACCACATCAACCCCCAGTCCCAATATTGCATCAAAGTTAAACAGTTTTAAACAGGAAGAATTATAACTGCTTTCCTCTCCAAAACCTGCCAATATTCCATTGTATTCCACACCTGCCGATGATTTCCTGCTAATCACCAGCCCGCCCTTCGAAAAATTCACATTCCCTGAAATCCCGTAGAAAATATTCGGCAGGAACACAGATTTATTCAGGATTTTATGCCTGAAAAGCAAGGACAAGGGGACTGAATGCATTCTTAACTTCCCGATACTCCTTGAAGACAACCACAGTAATGAATCTTTATAAAACCCGTTTTCGTTAGCTTCAGGCACTTTCGGGAATTTTGTCAGATCCTGTGTCAGATTGTTTTGAGTGTACCCTATTTCAATATTTACCTCGAATTTCTGAGATCCGAGGGTTGTTCCAACACCAATGAAATATCCGATATCCGGCTTCAAATGCATTGAACGGGCGTCTTTGCCGATCAAATTGAAATAGGTGATGCCTCCTTCCAGTTTGTTCATAAAAGCAAGAAATCCCAGGTTGGCGCTTTCATCTTTTCCTGTATAATAATCCCGTGCAACCTGCTGTGCGCGGTCCTTCAAATCATCCTGGGCCTGGATACCAACCTGGAGAACCAGGAAAATCAGGGCAATGACATCTTTTTTCATGATCAAAGACGTTATTGATGGGCGAATATAGGATAAATAAGTGCAATAAGCAAGGGTTATCAATTCGTCAATAAGTTGTAAACCGATCATGAATTACTCCTGCGATTTTCCGAAGCAATCACGGAGACTGGATGCGTCGCGGAGAGAAAAGCCCCTTCTGCTGTTGCGCACAATATATTGTTATTCAGAGTTATATCGACTAATTTCTCTCCTCCGCCACGGAACTGAATATTCAATGGGGTTCCTGTTCGCTGACAAGATTGTTTTCTTGGATGGATTATGTTGACTTTCAGGGTTTCAGTCGGCCGAGCAGGCAGTAATTTGCTTGCAGGGTTCGAATCCCCATTGCTGGATTCACAGGAAACATCCAAGCCGGGAACTGCAAAGACCGCAGAACTGACGGTTGGTTGGGCGGGTTAAAAGACCTGCCCCTGCCGGGTTGCTTTTTCACCATGATTTGCTTATATTTGCTTATAATTAACCTTACAGGCCATGAGAAACTTTTTCGTTTTGTGCATTGCTTTTCTTTGGACGGCGACGGCAGCCTTTGCCCAGGTTAGCATCAGCGACGACAACAGTGAAGCGGATCCTTCAGCCATAATGGATGTAAAGTCAACCATAAAAGGTATGCTTGTTCCCCGAATGACCTCCGCCGAGCGAAACAGCATCAGCAACCCTGTAACCGGTCTGCTTGTTTTTTGCTCGGAGAATAACCAGTACTAAACCACTAAAGTCGCTCCCGCCGCACCCAACTGGGTGATGGTAAGCAGCCAGTGGATCAGCAATGGTTCCAACATCCATTATTCGGCCGGATGGGTGGGAATCGGGGTGACAAATCCCCAGACCAGCCTGGATATACGGGGGGGCGGGGTCGATGACGGAGCCTGGCTTCAGGTGGGGAACTCCGACAAATCACACAGGCTGATGATATACGGAGGACGGCAGAATGATCCCAATCCCTGTCTTTACTGGAAACAGGGTGATTATTTCAGTTTTGCCACGGATGAGGGTGTCTGGTCTGAAAAGATGAGGATCACCAGCGACGGCAGGGTGGCCATCGGGACAAATAATCCGAGTTCATCGGCTGCGCTTGAAGTTTCGGCAACAAGCAAAGGATTTCTTCCTCCGCGCATGACCGGCATACAGCGAAGCGCAATTGCCGGCCCTGCCGAAGGACTGATGGTATTCTGCACGGATTGAGGTGCAACGGGTGGAGGTGAATTGTCAATATATTCGAACGGATCCTGGTTTTCATTATTAAAATCAGGCCAATGGACATGCGGTAATTCATTCTGCATCAACCATGCTGCCGGCACCATTGCCCCTGTTACCAAAACAGTAACCTATGGAACAATTACCAATATTCCTGGTGAAACGACAAAATGCTGGATCACGCAAAATCTCGGGGCAGACCACCAGGCAACTGCCGTAAACGATGCCACCGAAGCCTCTGCCGGCTGGTACTGGCAGTTCAACCGCAAGCAGGGTTATAAGCATGACGGGACGAACAGAATGCCAAACACGACCTGGATCAGCAGTATCAGTGAAGACACGGGCTGGACGACAGCCTACGATCCCTGCACCATCGAGATGGGAGCATCATGGCGCATCCCTACTTATACCGAATGGTACAATGTGGACAACACCGGGGGCTGGACAGATTGGAATGGGCCGTGGAACTCCAACTTGAAGTTACATGCTGCCGGGAACCTCGTCACCAGCGACGGGTCGCTAAGCAGCCGGGGTTCGATCGGATACTACTGGAGCAGCGCGCAATACAGCCCGACGCGCGGCTGGTACCTGGGCTTCGGCAGTAGCTACAGCGGCTTTGGCAACAACTACGACAAGGCGAACGGCTTCACGCTTCGCTGCCTCCGGGACCTTTGATTCATTTGCTTATAATTAACATTACAGACCATGAGAAACTGTTTCGCTTTGTGCGTTGCTTTTCTTTGGACGGAGACGGCAGCCTTTGCCCAGGTTAGCATCAGCGACGACAACAGTGAAGCGGATCCTTCAGCCATAATGGATGTAAAGTCAACCATAAAAGGTATGCTTGTTCCCCGAATGACCTCCGCCGAGCGAAACAGCATCAGCAACCCTGTAACCGGTCTGCTTGTTTTTTGCTCGGAGAATAACCAGTACTAAACCACTAAAGTCGCTCCCGCCGCACCCAACTGGGTGATGGTAAGCAGCCAAATCACACAGGCTTATGATATACGGAGGACGGCAGAGTGATCCCAATCCCTGTCTTTACTGGAAGCAGGGTGATTCTTTCAGCTTTGCCACGGATGAGGGTGTCTGCTCTGAAAAGATGAGGATCACCAGCAACCTTGGTTCCGATCGCCAAGCCATGATGGTATCCGATCAAACCGAAATCTCTGCCGGTTGGTACTGGCAATTCAACCGTAAACAGGGTTACAAACTTGCGGATGATGGCATATTCCAACCTCTACCGAGTGGTACAATGCGGAAATAGTTCGTAAAGAATAAGGAGGTTGATTTTTCCATGATCAAAGAATTAATCAGCACCGGGGAAAAGGGATCACAAATTTTTCCCGGGAAATTCCAGGATCACGTTGAATATGCCGTGGATCAGCATCTGCACGGCGATCACAGCCAGGATCAGCCCCATGATGCGGGAGATGACCCGGATGAGGTAAGGACTCATCCGGTCGGCTATCTTCTTGCTCATGATGAACATCAGGTAGGTGATGATGCACACCACGGCAAAGACCAGGATGATCATGAGGGTGTGCACGAAGTTCTTTCCTTCGCCCACGAAGTTCATGGCGGTCGAGATGGTGCCCGGGCCCGACAGCAGCGGGATCCCGAGCGGTGAGATGGCCATACCCTCGTAGGATTTCACCGTCAGCTTTTTGCGTGAGTGCTGGGCCCCCGCCTCTTTACCCTGGAGCAGGTCGTAGCCGATGAAAAAGACGATGATCCCGCCGGCGATCTGGAAGGCGGGCAGGGTGATTCCGAACATCCGGAAGATGAAATGGCCGAAGAGGCAGAAGATCGTGATGATGGCAAAGGCGACGAGGACGGCCCGTAAGGCGACCTTGCGGAGGGTCTGTTCATCGGCCTCTCCTACCATCGACAGGAAAATGGGCGTATTTCCGATGGGGTTCAGCATGGCGAAAAAGCCCATGAAGACCGTGGCGAAGAAGAGTTCGAAGTGGGGCATCGGGTATCAGTAATCCGTGCTTCAAAGGTAGCGGAATAACTGAAAACCGGAGCACAAAAAAGTGCGAAGCACTTCCGCACTTCGCACTTTTCATTTGATCTTGTGACCCCGGAGGGGTCATATACCGTATCTTGAAAATCAGGTCAATATCTTTGTAACGCCCGTTATTGCTGACTTATATTAAATCGTTGTTACAGCCGTTTACTTCACGTTAATAACTTTTACTGACAAATTTGTACAAGAAGTTGACAGTTCGTACCTTTGAACTGACAAAATAATACAGTACAAATTATGGCCTCTGTAATCTTCTATCCGGACAAAGAGAAAAACGGCAAAGCGCTGTTACTGATATCATTCACCTTTAATCATAAGCGTTTGCGACTTTCCAGCGGAGTTCATGTGCCCGTTGCAAAATGGGACCAGGAAGCGCAGAAAATTAAACCGGTCAAAGATTATGCAGATGAGAATAAAAGACTCAGAGAAACTGTCAACTTTTTTCTGGATAAATATGATGAGCTTTTCCCCAAAGGAATCAAGCTGTCCGAGGATGAAGTCAGACGAAAGTCGGAAGAGATGAATGATGCCTTCAAGGTGTTCACCGGAAGGAAAAAGGCAAGTGTAGTCCCCAAAGTAACACTATATACCTACTTCGATATCTTCAGGGAGCGGTATAAGAACAAGATCACGAAAGAGCACCTTGATCATTATAGTGGCCTAAAAAACCATCTTGAAGAATTTGAGAAGAAGCATTCATTCCGGATCGACTTCGATACCATAGGCAAGGATTTCTATATCAAGTTTACAGATTATTTGAAGGCAAAAACCTACAGACCAAACACCATCGGCAGCCACATCAAGCGAATCAAACGGTTGATGAATGAAGCGAACCAGGATAACCTCACCACAAACCGGGACCACCAGAAAAGGGATTTCAAAGCCATCAAAGAGGATGCAGATACAATTTTCCTAAATGAAGCTGAAATCAAAACACTTTATGAAATGGAGATTGAGTTCCCCGGGTATCGCCGAATTCGTGACATCTTTGTTCTGAACTGTTATACCGGTTTAAGGCATTCGGACTGGCCAAAAGTCACCAAAGACAAAATACAGGATGGGAAACTGTATGTCCGGACTCAGAAAACAAACGAGCCGGTCATCATACCGGTAAAACCGCTGGTGAAGGAAATTCTGGATAAATACGAATCAATCTATATTCCCTCCAACCAAAAGACAAATGATTCCTTGAGATGGATTGGACAGAAGGCGCATGAAAAGAAACTTGGCACTGGTAATTACACCAAATGGCTTGAGATCAGAACTCATACTGCGCGGAGATCATTCGCAACCAAT
>CAYVVG010000072.1:0-17873 GCA_964455285.1 uncultured Prolixibacteraceae bacterium | reverse complement strand
CCCTTGCAAAGGGAGGGGCCGGGGGTGGGTAGATCACGGCAACGGCACTTTTCGGTGAGGACTCATTGTCCGATTGTTCTAAAGAGGCCGGGGAGGGGTGCAATCGTAAATCGTAAATCGTAAATCGTAAACCGTAAATCAATTAAGATGTATAAGACCATCGAAACGGACCTCGACCGGGGGGTTCTGACAATCCGCCTGAACCGCCCGGAAGTGCATAACGCCTTTGACGAAACGATGCTCCGTGAAGTGACGGATTGTTTCGGAAATCTCGACGACCGGGTGCTGTGTGTCATTCTCCGGGGCAACGGGAAGTCATTTTGCGCGGGTGTCGACCTGAACTGGATGAAATCGGTGTCGAAAAACAGCTACGAACAGAATTATCAGGAAAGTCTTCTGTTGTCGGCGTGTTTTCTCGCTATCTACCGGTGTCCGAAACCCACCCTGGCCCTGGTGCACGGGGTTGCGCTAGGGGGAGCCAATGGCCTTCTGGCCGCCTGCGATCTTGCCTTTTGTACCGACGATGCCGTTTTTTCGTTGAGCGAAGTGAAGATCGGCATCGTACCGGCCTGTATCTCCCCTTATGTGATCAAGCGGGTCGGTGAATACGGGGCCAGGGAACTGATGCTGACCGGCCGGCGGATCCGCGGACCGGAGGCGGCCCGCTTCCGGCTGGTGAACCGGTCGGTGCCGGCCGGGGAACTGGATGCCACGGCGGAAGAGACCATCGCCCTGCTGCGGACCAGCGGGCCGAAAGCCATGAGCCATTGCAAAACGCTCATCGACGGGGTGGCAAACCGGCTTACGCTGGAAGAGGCGTACGATTATACGGCCCGCATGATCGCCGACATCCGTGCGTCGGAAGAGGGACAGGAGGGAATGAACGCATTCCTGGAAAAACGACCACCAAACTGGATCAGCTGATATGACGACATCCATCCGAAAGATCCTGATCGCCAACCGGGGCGAAATCGCCGTCCGGATCATCCGGACTGCGCATACCATGGGCATAAAGACCGTTGCCATTTATTCGGAGATCGATGCCGATTCGCTCCATGTGCCCATGGCTGATGAGGCCTGGAGCATCGGTGAGATCGAGCTCTCCGATACCTACCTCAATATCGGGAAGATCATCGGGGTCGCCCGGCAATCCGGGTGCGATGCCATCCATCCCGGGTACGGGTTCCTCGCCGAAAACCCGCTGTTCGCGGAGGCCTGCCACGAAGCCGGGCTGGTCTTCATCGGTCCCGGTGCGGAAGCCATGAGGATCATGGGGAACAAGATCGGCGCCCGGACTTTTGTCGGGAAGACCGGCATTCCGATGACTGCGGGGGTGACGGGCAGCCCTGAGGTACTGGCCGCCGAGGCACACAAGATCGGGTTTCCGGTGCTGCTGAAGGCCGCTGCCGGGGGAGGCGGAAAAGGGATGCGGGTGGTGGATTCGGAAACCGGACTTGCCGAAGCCATCGAAGCCACCCGGCGACAGGCGCTGGCTTATTTCGGCGACGACACGGTTTATATCGAGAAGTACATCGAGGATCCGCGACATATCGAGATCCAGGTGCTGGGCGACTTGCATGGGAACGTGATCCACCTCTGTGAACGCGAATGCTCCATCCAGCGCCGGTACCAGAAGATCATCGAGGAGTCGCCCTCCCCCACCCTGACCCCTGAGGTGCGGCAGAAGATGGGCGACGCTGCCGTGGCGATCGCAAAAGCCATCGGCTATACCAGCGCCGGCACCATTGAGTTCCTGGTTGACCGGAACCTCGGTTTTTACTTCCTGGAGATGAACACCCGCATCCAGGTGGAGCACCCGGTGACCGAGATGGTGACGGGCATTGACCTGGTCGAGGAACAGATCCTGATCGCATCGGGCCATCCGCTGAGACTATCGCAGGAAAACATCCGTCAGCGCGGTCATGCGATCGAGTGCCGGATCTATGCCGAAGACCCGGCCCAGAATTTCCGCCCTTCGCCGGGACGCATGACACTCTACCGCGAACCCTCTCTGCCGGGGATCCGGATCGATACGGGCATCACCGCTTCGACTGAAATAAAGAGCTCATTCGACCCGATGATCGCCAAGCTGGTGGTTTGGGGGCACGACCGTCACGAGGCCGGCCGCAAAATGCTGCATGCCCTCGGCGACTACATCATCCACGGCATTCAAACCAACATCGCCTACCTGAAGGCCTTGCTGCAGAGCGATGCGTTCACGGGCAACCGGATCACCACCCGGTTCTGCGACGAACACACCGCCGGCATCGTGGCGGAGATCGAAGCCGGGAAAAAAGCCATCCCTCTGACTGTACCTGTGACCGGTTATTTGTTATATTCCCGCAAGCAGGCGACCGCGGCCGGCGATCCTCTGCTGCCAGCCCCCAACCTCTGGCAGCGTATCGGGTACTGGCGTAACCGGATGGAGTTCACCATCCGGGTGGATGATACGGATATCCATCTCTTGATGCCCGGGTTCTCGGGATTTGCCTGCCGCTTCCAGGCCGCAGATGCGGAATTTTCAGCAACAGAGGTTTCCCGCGCACCTCAGCGGATCGACTTCACCATCGGTCCCCACCATTATACCGCATGGATCTCCGACAGTCCCTCGGGCGAAACCATCGTGAGCATCGATGGCCATGTCTTCACCCTGAAGCGGCACGACCTGCTCACAGAGGCCCGTTTCGCATCGGGATTTGAAATGCACGCTCACGACGGCAATCATGTCACGGCCCCCATGCCGGGCAAAGTGATCCGGGTGATGACCGGCGAAGGAGATACTGTAACAAAAGGCGACCCGCTGCTGATCATCGAAGCCATGAAGATGGAAAACCTGGTGGTTTCACCCCGCGACGCCAAAGTCGGGAAGGTCAACGTGACCGAAGGAGACCGGGTGGACAGTGCGACGATCCTGGTAGAGCTTTTATAACATATCCCGGGTGATGCCGGGAAAACGCAAAATTACCTGATAATAAATATACATATTTATATATTTGCAAAACAGTAAACCATATCAACAACCGGCGGAGACTCAAAGTCATGCTTCTCCGCATCAAAGAGAGACCCTTTATGGCTGAACTTACATATCCCAGGAAGGTAACCATCGGCGACATCACGGTCAGGGATGGTTTCCAGCATGAAGAGACCTTCATCCCCACCGATGCCAAAGTGTGGCTGGCCGAGCAGCTGATCCTGGCCGGATTCCGGCACATCGAGGTTACCAACTTAGGCAACCCCACGGGGATGCCCCAGTTCAGGGATGCCGACGATGTGCTGAAACGACTCCGAACGAGCCGGTTGGTGGCCCACCTGATCGGGCAGGTATCCATTACCGCCATCACCATCCGCGAGAAGGCCATTGAACGGGCCATCCTGGCAAAAAAGGAGGGGTGGGGTCCCGACCGGATCCTGCTGATGGTTTCGACCAGCGAGTCGCACCACCGGAAAAATTCGGGGTTGAGTCTCGAAGATTACTGGAAGATGGCGGAAAAATACATCCCGATGGCACGCGATGCGGGGCTGAAGGTCAACGGCACGGTCAGCACCATCTGGGGCTGTCCGATCGAAGGTCCGACGAAGATGGAGAAAGCCATCGAATTCACCAAGCGGTGGCTCGACATCGGGGTGAACGACGTGGAACACGCCGATCACGACGGTTCCGCCTCGCCCGACCGGGTTTACCGGTACTATTCAATGCTGCTTGATTCGGGCGTGCGGGTCGAGAAACAGATCGTGCATTTCCATACCACCCGCGGGTGGGGTCTCGCCAATGTGCTGGCGGCGCTCCAGGCCGGAATGGTGAACTACGAGTCGACCATGGGCGGCATTGGAGGGCAGCCGGCGAACTTTGTCAACGGCGTGCCGGTCGCCGGTACCGGCAGCTATTACTACAAGGATCCGAACCTGGTGGGGCTGGTTTCGACCGAAGATATGGTGGTGATGATGGATGAGATGGGGATCGAAACCCAGCTGGATCTCGACCGGGTGCTCGAACTCGGCACCATGGTCGAACGGATCGTTGGCCGCCGTCTTCGTTCGGAAGCGATCCGCAACGGCCGCATCCCGAAATCGCTCACCGGAAGAGGATGACCATGAAGATCATCGATTCACCCCGGGAAGGAATGCAGTCCCTGCCAGGGATCATTCCCCTGGCCGATAAGATCCGTTACATCAACCGGCTGCTGCAGGTGGGACTGGATACGGTGGAGGCGGGCAGCCTCGTTTCCCCGAAAATCATTCCCCAGATGGCCGATTCGCTGGAGGTAATGAAGAAAATCGACCTCTCCGGCTCCCGGTCGAAGATCATGTTCCTGGCGGTGAACGACCGCGGGGCCGGGGTGCTGGCCCCCCTCGATGGCATCACGCACATCTCCTTCCCCTTTTCTTTCTCCCCGGCATTCCTGAAACTGAATGTGAAGAGCACGGTGGAGGAATCCTTCGCTACCGCCCGCCGGGTGATCCAGCTCTGCCGGCGATACGGCAAGACCCCCGTGATCTATATCTCGATGGCTTACGGCAATCCTTACGGAGATCCGTGGAGCATGGAACTGTTGACGGAATGGACCGGCCGGCTTCATTCGGAGGGAGCGGGCACCGTGGTGCTGTCGAATGTTTCGACCGAGATCGGAGCCGACCTGATCCGTACGGTTTTCAGTGCATTGGTCCCGGGATTTCCTGAGGTGGAATTCGGGTTGCACCTGCATACCGGCCGGGATGACTGGCATGAGAAACTGACGGCCGCCTGGGAGTCGGGGGTGCGCCGGTTCGACGGTGTCATGAGCGGCCGCGGAGGCTGCCCGATGACGGGCAGGGAACTGCTCGGGAATGTCAGGACCGAAGATCTTTTCGCATTTGCACGGATGAAGGGCATCGCCACGGGTGTAAACCAGTATATGCTGGAGGAGGTGAGCAGGGAGGCGGGAAGGCTGTTTGAATAGCGAATATCGAATAATGAATAATGAAGTACGAAATCTTAATAAGAAGAAAAACATGTATCTGACCGAAGAACACGACATGATCCGCCGCACGGTGCGGGAATTCGCCGAACGCGAAGTGAAACCGCTGGCGAAGGAACTGGATGAAAAAGCCGAGTTTTCCATCCCCCTGACAAAAAGGATGGGAGAATTGGGATTTTTCGGTTTGCGTACTCCTCAGGAATATGGCGGGATTGACATGGACACGCTGGCCTATGTGATCGCCGTGGAGGAACTGGCGCGCGTGGACAGTTCGCAGGCTGCTACCCTGGCCGCCCATATATCGCTGGGGCTGGGGCCGATCCTGAATTACGGCACACCGGAACAAAAGCAGAAGTACCTTCCGATGCTCTCCACCGGTGACGCGTTGTGGGCTTTCGGCCTGACCGAACCCGATGCGGGGAGCGATTCCCGTGCCACCAAAACCACGGCCCGGATGGAAGGCGATGAATGGGTGATCAACGGGGCCAAGATCTTCATCACCAACGGGGCCTCCACCATCAACCGGGGAGCCACGGTGCAGGTCGTCTCGGGTGAGGTTAACGGGCAGAAGGAATTTTCGACCATCCTGGTGGATGCCGGCACACCCGGATTCAAGCGGGTGGCGATGCACGACAAGATGATGTGGCGGGCGTCGGATACGGCCCAGTTATTCTTCGACGATTGCCGGGTACCCGTCACAAACCTGCTGGGAAAACGCGGCGAAGGCTCGAAGATCATGCTCAGCACGCTCGACAGCGGCCGGCTGGCGATCGGTGCCATGGGACTGGGACTGGCACAGGGAGCCTTCGAAATGGCCCTGGATTATGCCAGAACCCGGAAGCAGTTCGGCAAGCCCATCGCCCAGTTCCAGGTCAACGCTTTCAAACTGGCCGATATGGCCACCAAGATCGAACTGGCGCGCAACCTCCTCTACAAAGGTGCCTGGCTGAAGTCGAACAACCTGCCTTATGCCAAGGAGGCCGCCATGGCCAAGCTCTATTGTTCGGAGATCGCCCGCGAGGTGGCCGACGAGGCCGTGCAGCTTCATGGCGGGTACGGACTCATGAAAGACTATCCCATCGAACGGTTCTACCGCGACCAGCGCCTGCTGCAGATCGGCGAAGGCACCTCCGAGATCCAGCGCATGGTCATTTCGCGCTACATCGGCTGCTATGAATGAACAATGAGCAATATGGATAATTACCAATATTGCTCATTGCTCATTACTCATTGTTCATTGCCTACAGCCAGATGTAAACCGTCCCGGAATTGTTGTTGTGCACCCAGTCGAGGCGGTACTTCGCCGGGCAGTCGTTCCCTGTGACGGGCTGGTTGTTGCTGTCGTAGCCGAAGGTCAGCGTGGCGCTTCTGGCAGCTGCCGGGATCTGGTGCTTCTTGATTCCCGTGCAGGGATCCCAGCCGCACACCTGCCGGTGCACCACCGGCTGCAGGATCTGGGTGTAGAACTGATCGCCGATCCTGTTGATCCCCCAGACCACGAGGTTGTCGAATCCCCCCGCCGTGCCGAAGCCGTCGATGGTGGTCACCAGGTTGGATGGCGGAGTCCCTGTAAAGGTACGCTGACGTGCCACGTTCCAGGTTTTGTAAGTGCCGTCCTGGAAGGAGACTTCGGCATGGCCCCAGGTGCGGTGGACGACGGCGTTGATTCCGTTGCCGAGCTGCCAGATCACTCCCCCGCTGACATTCTTATGATTCTTGACACTGTTGATGACGATCGTCTTCCCGGTGGCAACGCGGGTCACCGTGAAATTGATATGACGGATCCTCACCGTGGCACCCTGCTCGAACCAGGGCTGCCCGACCTGCCGGCGGATCACGACATGGCCCGTCCGGAAGAGGGTCTGGGCGCAGTTGAGACCGTTATACGTGATGAAGATGGTGATCGTATCATTGAGCACTACCGTCGAATCGATGGTGGCATTGCAGGGAAGCTGGTTGCTCTCCTTCAGGTTTCCCTGGGTCAGGAACAGGTCCACATCGTTCATCGACTCGTCCATCGTTCTGTCGAAGGAATCCTCATCATTGGCCAGTTGCTGGAGCGAAGCGGAATCATCGACGGGATCGGTGATTTTGTCTTTTTTACAGCCGGAAAGGGTAAGACCGGCCAGTGCGATCGCGAAAAAAGCGAGGCGGAACAGGTTTCTTGTCTTCATGGTATCGGTTTTAAATGGTTTCTGATGGCATTAACTGATCGTTATACACACCGGGACCCCGTCACCCTGACCCGGCCGGAAAAAAAACATGGTTGAGGATCCGACAGGGGTTGCATTACTTCGGGGCGACCACCACCGAGAGTTCATTCACCCAGCAGGCTCCGAAATAACCCAGGGCGCCATTGCTCACATTCCCGCTGGCATTCGCGGGAGAGGTAGGGAACAAGCCGCCTGTCCACCGGGTCTCGAGCAACATCTCGCGGATGAATTCGGCATGTTGCGGGGTAAGCGAATAACGCCTTTCGTTGATCACCGAACCGGCCGGGAACAAGACCGAGGCCAGCAGGGGAGCAAAGATCTCACTGACATCGAGTGTGGGAAGGGTGTAGAAAAGCAGGCGGGCACGGGTAGCGGTCGAATCCTGCAATTCGAAGCCCGGCACCTCCGACCAGTCGATCTGCACTTCCCACAGGGCCGCCTGACCGGTGCTGAAGGCATTGGCCACCCAGTCGATATGATACAGGCCGCTGCCGGGGTCGGGAGCATAGGTGAGCTCGGTGAACTCCCCGCCTTCCACCATGTAGGTCTTCGCAGTGTATATCTTTCCACCCCAGGAGATCAGCAGGGTATAATTCTTATCCAATTTCGCCGAGAACCAGGCGGGGGTGCAATAGATCCCCGACAGGGGCGGTTCTTCGGCAAGCTGCCAGGTCGAATCCTCGTTGCTGATCAGCACTCCGGCGCCCGTGCATGGCTTCGGAACTTCATTGACCGTCGCCACCGGCCGGGTCAGCGTGATACGGTGAACCTTTGTTTCGTTGGTGATGACCGCGTCAACCACGGGCACGTCGGGAGGCTCAGCCACCAACGGCTGCGTGGTCTCCTTGACGCATCCTGCGAGAAGGAGAGCAATACCGGTCGCGAACCACCACCTTCCCATCAGAACCTGAATTGATAGTTGATGGAGGGAATGATCCCGGCCACGGAGAAGGAGGTCGGCACGACCCGGTAGTTGCCGTCGAGGTCGGAAGGCACCACGAAATCACCCTCATCGTTGATCATCCTGTTGAAATTGACCGAGAAGGGGTTGTGCCTTCCATACACGTTGTAAAGGGTGACAGCCAGGCTGTGGCGGAAACGTTTTTCAGGCTTGTTGAAGCGATAGGTGGCCGCAAGATCGAGGCGATGGTAATCGGGCAGGCGGCCGTTGTTGCGCTCTCCGTAAAGGGGTACCCGGCTGCCGTTGTAATAGTAGAACCCCACCGGCACGGAGGTGGCCGCCCCGGAAAGGTATATCCAGCTTCCCGTCACCGACCAGTGCTTCCCGTCATCCCAGGCTACGGTCACACAAACATCGTGGGGACGGTCATGGGCAGCGGGATAGGCATTCCCCCCGTTGATCTCCGGGGTGACCACCCGGGTGCGCGACCAGGTGTACCCGATCCAGCCGGTGAGCTGCCCGGTCGTCTTGCGTAGCATCAGTTCCACTCCGTACGAGGTTGCCTTCCCGGTCCGGATCTCACCTTCGATCAGGGTGTTATAGAGCAGGTTGGCATGGTCGCGGTAATCGGGGCGGTTCCTGTGCCATTTGTAATATCCTTCGGCCGACAGTTTGAACTTCCCGCCCTGAATATCCCTGAAATACCCTGCCGTGACCTGGTCGGCCACCTGCGGGGCGATGTTCGGGCCGGCCGGGGCCCACACTTCCAGCGAGGAGAAGGGTCCCGCTGAATTTGACAACACCTGGAGAAACTGGGCCGTCCGGGCAAAGCCTGCCTTCACGGAGGAGGATTCGCCAGGCTGGTACTGCACCTGGATCCGGGGTTCCGGGCGGCAGGCAGTAAAGTAGCTCCGGCCTGCCCCGTACGCGATCGTATCGATCACCCGGTGGCCGGCATCGAAATAGCAAATCTCCGCCGGTCCGTAATCCATCCAGACAGGCAGCCGCAAGCCGTACCGGATGTTCCATTGTTTTGCCGGCCGCCAGTCATCCGACAGGTAACCCTTGTATTCCATGCTACGATACTCCGACACCTTTGGCACAACCTGCGAGGCAGCCCCGTTCCCGAGGGTCACGTTTCCCGGATCGGAATAATGGCGGGTGATCCCCAGGCCGGCACGGAGGGTGTGGCGTGAACCCGGATACCAGGCCAGGTCGCTTTTCAGGGTGGCATGCGAGATGACCGAATTCCAGTTCCCGTTCTGTTCCTGCGGCAGGTTCAGGGTGTAGGCGTAACGGCTGTAGCTGAGGGTGGTGTTGCTGAAGAGTTGTCCGGAAAAGAGATGGTTCCAGCGCAGGGCCCCGGCCCGGTTGCTCCAGCCGATCCCCAGCGAATTCACCTCGGCCGACCGGTAAGGGCTGAAAATATCGTTGCCGCCGTAAGCGGTGAGAAAGAACCGGTTGTTTGCATTGAGGCGGACATTCAGCTTGGCGTTGAGGTCGAAGAACCGGAAATCGAAATCACGGCTGAAAGCATCGAGGTTCCGGAGCCAGTTCAGGGTAGAGACGCGTCCCGATACGAGAAAAGAGGCCCTCTCCTTCCGGATCGGTCCCTCGAGGGTGAGCGTGGAGGCATACGGACCGACATTGCCGGAGAAGCCGAATTGTTTCATGTTCCCTTCCCTGGCTTTGATATCGATCACCGAAGCGAGCCGCCCCCCGTACCGTGCAGGGAAATCGCCTTTGAAGATCTGGACGCTGTTGATGGCATCGGGCGAGAAGGCGGAGAAAAATCCGAAAAGGTGCGAAGGATTGTACACCGGCACCTCGTCGATGAGCAGCAGGTTCTGATCGCTGCCCCCTCCCCGCACGTAGTAGAGCGCCGATCCGTCGCCGAATGTCTGGATCCCCGGAACGGCCTGCATGGCGCGGATCACATCGAGATCGCCGCCAAATCCCGGGAGCCGCGAGAGGGTCTTCTGCGAAAACCGGAATTCGCTCAGCGACGACCTGGGGATCTCCGAAGCCTCCTCCGACGCCACGATCTCCACCTCGCCGATCTCCATCTTCTCCTCTTCCATCTCCACATCGATCCGCTGATCCCGGTCGAGCCCGAGGGTCCTCGACTCCGGGCGGTACCCAAGGTAAGAGAAGACGACGGGATGATTCCCCGCGGGGAGCGTCAGCGAATAGAATCCGTAGCCGTTGGTCATCACGCCCAGGGTGGTCCCCTTTACGTAAATATTGGCCCCGATCAGCGCTTCGCCCGTCGACCGGTCCTTCAGAAATCCGCTGATCGTGTGCCGTTTCGCCGCTGCGGCAGGAACCGATGCTGCTTCGCCTTCCGGCAGGGCGCCGGGTTTAAGCACTACGTGGTTTTCGACGGTGACGAACCTCAGTCCCGCCGGTTCGAGCAGCTCCTTCAGGATATCTTCCACCCGGCGCCTCCTGGCATTCAGGCTGACGAGCCTTCCGGAAGGAAGGTCCCCGGGGTTATAACTGAACCCGATCTCCGCGAGACGCCCGATCTCCGCGATCGCGACGGTCAGGGAGACATCTTTGAGCGTTACCGTTATGCGTTTCCCGAGATCCTGGGCATGCGATGCCAGGGAAAAAAGCAGCAAGAGGATGAACGACAGAAGCCGGATGGATCCGCGGGAGAAGCCACGCATGTTCCTATCGTCCTCCCGGATTACACCCCATGCCGGAGAGTTCATACCCGGTGCCGGTTTTCCGGATCCGGAGGTCGAGGGTGGCGGCAAGCACATTCAGTACCGGTTCAATGGGTTGCCCTTCAAAGGTAGCGGTAATCCGGCAATTTTTTATTTCGCCTCCGGACAGGGTCACCGGGACATGATAGACACCGGAGAGCACCGAAACGACCTCCTCCAGGGAGGTTCCGGAAAAGACGATGTGTTTTGTTTTCCAGGCAAGGAAATTCTGATCCGTGTTCCGCGACACCCGGATCTCCGGCAAACCCGTGGAGATGTCAGCCCGGTCGCCCGGCAGCAGGCAGACCCCGCGGGCCTCGTCATTTCCGTAATAAACCGTCACCCTGCCCGAGGCCAGTACCACCTCCTGTTGATCCACTCCGGGCCGTGCGTTGACGAGGAAGGTCGTACCCAGAACCCGGATGCGGGTGTTCCCGGCGGCGATGACGAAAGGGTGCGACCGGTCGCGGGTCACGTCGAACCAGGCCCTTCCTTCCAGCCTGACATTCCGTAAAGAGCCCGTGAACCTCGAAGGATAGGTGATCGACGAGCCGGCGTCGAGCATCACCACCGATCCGTCAGGCAATGTCTGCTCCAGGGTTTCACTCCGGGCCGTCAGCGTTGTTTCCGACGGACCCTCCAGGTACCTGACAAGGAGCCAGGCGGGGAGGAGGATCAACAGGATGGCGGCAGCGATGCGGAAGGTGAGCGAAAAAAACCGGGAAGTCCAACCGATGGATTCTGCAGGGATTTGGGTAGTTTCGCGGTTGATCCGCGATTTCAAGCGTATCCAATCCCGGTCGTGATCGGCCGTATGTTCGAGGCGGTCGTCGGCCAGGGCTTTCCAGGTCTTCCGGTACCCGCTGAAAATTTCCTCGTGCGAAGGATCAGACTTTACCCAGGTTTCCAGTTCGCGGATCTCCCCGGGCGTGGCCTCGCCAAACAGATACCTGGAGATCAGGTCGGTATAATATGTTTCATCGGGTTTCATCACAATGCGCCTGAGATATTACACATGAAGGGGGAGATACCCTGATAAAGGGAAAAAAAATGTGAAGTGGCGAGGAAGTGAGGTGCCGCGGAAGCAAAAATCTGACAGAGAAAGGCGAGAAGCAAACCGGGAAGATAGTCGGCGAGGTGGCGGCGGAGGTGCTGCAGGGCCTTTGACATCTGGGTTTCGACGGTTTTGACCGAGATGGACAGGCGGTCGGCGATCTCCTGGTATTTCAGGTTTTGCTCGCGGCTCAGCCGGAAGATCTCCCGGCATTTGTCGGGCAGTCCCCGGATGGCTGTCTCGATGCGGTCGTGGAGCTCCTGTTCCCCCATCCGGTCGGGTTGATGGCTCGTCCCGGTAACGGAGCTCTCCTCCAGTGCGATCAACCCCGGGCTGAATTTTTTGGTATCGCGAAGGTGGTTGAGGCAGCGGTTCCGCACCGAGGTGGAGAGGTAGGTTTTTACGGGACCGGCCGGATCGATGGAATGCCTTTTCTCCCAGAGGTTGACAAAGGCCTCCTGCACGATCTCGCGGGCGGTTTCATCGTCTTTGACAAACCCGACGGCAAAGCGGCATAATCCGGAGTAGTGCGACCGGAAAAGATGTTCCAGTCCTTTCTCGTCGAAAGTGCTCATGGCCTCACTCCCTAAGTGTACAGGAACCTCTTGATCTTCTGTGTCGCTGTTTTTTGGAATGGGTCTTGCTGGGTGACCACCACATGGACCTGGGAAAAACGGTTGACCCGGGTATTCACGTATGCATGCAGTTCCTGTCGCAGTTCTTCGATCTTTTTCTCGGCCTGGTCGGTGAACTCATCCTTCAGAAGCTGGTAACGTTGTTCGATCTCTTCGCGGTTGAAGAGGACAAGTGCCACCAGTTTGCCTTTTTTTTCCACGACCAGTGATTCGACCACATGCCGGAAATTGTTGATCACCGATTCGATATCCTCAGGATAGACATTCTCGCCGTTTGATCTGACGATCATGTTCTTCACCCTGCCCCGGATATGAAGATTCCCCCGCCGGTCGAAACCTCCCAGGTCGCCTGTTCTCAGCCATCCGCCGGGGGCGAAGATCGCTTCGGTCAATGCCGGCTCCTTGTAGTATCCCTTCATGATGTTGGCTCCCCGGGCCCAGATCTCCCCAATTCCGGTCCGGGGGTCCGGTTCGGTGATCTTCAGTTCGACATCCTGGCAGGCAGGGCCGGTCGAACGGAATACAGCCTGTTGCGGGCTGAACCCCGCCAGCAGGGGGGCACATTCGGTGAGGCCGTATCCCACGGCATAGGGAAACCCCGATTCGAACAGGAACCGCTCGACCAATTTATCCAGTTTGGCCCCGCCGACGCCGAAAAAGGTCACCTGGCCTCCGAAGGTTTTCATCAGTTTTTTTCCGGCGATCCGGTGAAATAGCATCCGGAACGGCGGGATCCGGTAAAGCATCCGGATGGCTCTCTTTTCGGTGAACGACGGCAATATCCTGTTGCGGAAGATCTTCTCGATGATCAGGGGTACGGTCAGGATGGTGGTGGGTTTCACCTCCTGTAACGCAGGAATCAGCAACGAAGGCGTCGGTGCCTTTCCCAGGTAATAGACGCTTGCTCCCCGGTACACGGGCAGGATCAGGCCCAAGGTGTTTTCGTAGGTATGCGACAGGGGCAGGATGGAAAGGAACCGATCGGTTTCGCTGATAGGCTGGATCTTGAAACCATTCACGGCCGTAAAGCAGATATTCCGGTGGGTCAGCATGACCCCTTTCGGGATGCCTGTGGTCCCTGAAGTGTAGATGATCGCTGCCAGGTCCTCCTCCGCAACGGTATAGGACCGCACGGGAACGGCCGTCGGCTGAAAGGACCGGCCATTCCCTTCACCCGCAAAGGGAGTAAAGTCTTCGATCCGGATCCGGATAATCCCCCTGCGGCTGCCGTGATCCTCCACCTTCGACGCCAATCCTTCGGACACGAACACGGCTTTGGTCTCAGAATGATCCAGCAGGGTGGATATCTCGGACGGAAGGAAATCGGGAAGAAGGGGAACGGCCACTGCCCCCATAAAGGTGACGGCAAAGTACGCGATCGCCCAATGGGGTTGGTTGGTGCTGAGGATGGCGACTTTATCACCCGGCACGATCGACAGACCCTCGAGGAGGGCGATCACGGCACCGATCCGGTCGCCGGTCTCCCGGTAGGTGATCGGTTTTTGCCCGACCAGGGCGAGGGCATCGCGGTCGGGAAAGCGTTGCAGGGTCTCTGAAAAAAAAGCAGGGAACGTTAGGGCGGGGGGAGGGTTCATCGGCGATTATTTCGCATGCAAAGATATGAATATTTGCAGATAACGCTATTTGTGCGTCCGGATCATCAGCAGGTGGACGGTAATCGCAGCGGAAATCGCCAGGACGAAGACTTTCAGCCAGATCCAGGGAATGAAAAAGAAGACCGACACCAGGGTGGATATCCAGGTAAATGACAGGGCCAGTACCTTTATGCGCGTGGGAATGCCCCTTCCCGCCTTGTAATCCTGCAGGTAACGGCCGAAATAACGGTTGCTCATGATCCAATGGTAGAATCGTGCAGAACTCCGGTAAAAGCAGGCGGCCGAGACAAGCAGGAAAGGGGTGGTCGGGACAATCGGCAGGATGGCGCCCAGGATAGCCATAAACACAAAGAAAAAACCGCATACGAGCAGGATCCTGCGAAGAAACGGATTGGATATCAACTTAATCCGTATCTCGTCACCGGGGTGCGGGATTTGTCGTCGGTCTTCCATATGGGCGATTGCGGCTGTGTTCCGGAAGAAGATCCCGGGACAAAGTATGGCGATACAAAAGTACACATTCGCTGCCATTCTCCTTGTTGATCCAGAAAATCTGGCGACCGGGGCTTGCTTTCTGCGGTTAAAGTGCGTATATTTAACCGGTCAACATATATCCCGTCATGAAAAGATTGATAACCCTGCTGGCCCTGGCAGGAGTGGTGCTCCACGCCCCGGCCCAAACCACGGAATACCTTCAGCAGAAGGAGTTCCAGTCGGAAAAGAAAAAGATCTATGAAAACCTCCGCGCTGCCGGCAAACAGGTCGGCGACCTGAAGAAGGCCGATGTGACCCTGCTCAGTTTCATCGACAGCCTGGGCAAAGTGGCCGTCGCGCAATCGAAACAACTGGCCGCAACGCAGGATTCGCTGAACCGGGCACAGTTGAAAATTTCTGATCTCGAACTGCAGGTAACAAGTCGCAGACCGGTGGCGCCGGCCACGCGTGCAGTGATGATCATCGTCGCCGGGGTGGCCCTTGTCCTGTTGTTTTACCTTCTCCTGCGGCATTCGAAAAAACTGGCATCCCTTGAAAGGGCGATCGAAGATCTGGATAAAAAGACGACCGGCCGCATCGACACGGGATTGGCCGGACTGCGGGAAGAGACTGGCCGGCTCGACCGGCGTATCGGCGATCTCGGCGCCGATCTGAAAACGACGATCCGTGCGGGCCTCGATGAAACGGCAGAGAAATCCGAACGGATGGAGTTGCGGGTCAGGGAGGAGGTGGCGGGCCTGTCGGGAAGAATGGATGCTTCAGCGGATGAAATGGCGGGGATGAAAAAGGGCCTCGGCGAAACCCGGATCAACCTGGAAAAGAGATTGGAGGAGATGCAGCGGGAGGCGGAGAAGACCTCGCTGGCCCTCGGCGACCGGCTGAAAGCGCTGGAGTCGCCAGGTGGAGGAGACCGGTAGATCCGGTTTCCCTTTGGATTCCATCCCGGAATTCATTTTTTACTACTTTTACCTGTCCATTGGAAGTATTCACCAGGAGATACTATTATTTGTGTTGACGATATTCGACAGGGCCGCAGAGATCATCCGGGAAGGGAAGCCGGCGGTTCTTTGCATTGTGGTCGATTCCGGGGGGTCCACCCCCGGGAAACTGGGTGCGAAAATGATCGTTCAGGCCGACGGTTCCGTTTCCGGCACCATCGGCGGCGGTGCCATTGAAAAAGAGGTAACGGAGCAGGCGCTGACGATGATCGGCAGCTCGAAACCTGTCACGCTTCCATTCGATCTCGGTGGCGATCTTGCCATGCACTGCGGGGGAAGGATGCAGGTTTACCTTGAACCGTTGAACCCGGCCAGGAAACTATATATTTTCGGTGCCGGCCATATCGGGAGGGCGCTGGCACCTTTTTCCCGGGATCTGGGCTTCGCCGTGACGCTGATCGATCCGCGCTCGGGAATTTTTACAGACGAAGCATACAGCAACTTTACCTGCATCAATCGTGACTATTTTGAAGCGATCCGGGAGATCACTTTCGACGATCACAGTTATCTTGTCATCGTAACCCCGAAGCACCTGTACGATGAAGATATCCTGGCCGTCGTAGCCCGGAAACCGCATGCCTACCTCGGGATGATCGGCAGCCGGACCAAAGTGGCCCTGCTCAGGAAGCGGTTTCTGGCCGAAAACATCCTCACGGAAGAAGAACTGGACCGGATCGACATGCCTATCGGCATCCCCTTCCGGGCCGAAACCCCCCATGAGATCGCCATCAGCATCCTGGCGAAGATGATCGATACCCGCAACGCTCCGGTCGACGGACGCGGTAAAACCGAATGACATGACCCGTTCCATCCGCTTTGTGCTCGACAATCGAATTGTGGAGGTTGAATTCAATGAACCCAACGGCCCCCGTCCCACCACTTCGGTATTGAATTACCTCAGATCCATTCAGGGCCGTAAAGGGGTGAAAGAAGGCTGTGCGGAAGGCGACTGCGGAGCCTGTACCGTGGTGCTGGCCGAGCCGGGGGAGCAGGGAACCCTGAAGTACATGACCATCGATTCCTGCCTGGTTTTTCTGCCGATGATCCACGGAAAGCACTTGATCACCGTGGAGGACCTGCCGGTCAGAAGGGGTCCTGTGACCGAACTTCACCTGGTACAGGAGATGCTGCTGAGGCAACACGGCAGTCAATGCGGTTATTGCTCTCCCGGAATAGTCATGTCGCTCTTCGGCCTTTATAAAAACCACAGGGATCCATCGCGCGAAGTGATCGAAGATGCCCTGGCAGGCAATCTCTGCCGGTGCACAGGGTACCGCCCGATCCTGGATGCCGCGGTGCACGCCTGCTCGGGCTCCGGTGACGACCGTTTCTCGGAAACAGCCGGCGACGTGATCCGTATGTTGACAGAGATCCGGAAAAATTCCGAAACCCTTGTCTTGCAAAGGGGCGGGCAGACCTATTTCAGGCCGTTCACCCTGGCCGAAGCGTTGCGCATCCGTGCTGAGAACCCGGGCGCGGTGGTGATCAACGGATCGACGGATGTGGCGCTGCGTCAGACCAAGAAAAAGGAGGTGATCGCAGAGATCCTGGACCTTTCGGGGGTGACGGAGTTGCAATTTTGCAGGGAAGAGGGGGATCACCTCCTGCTGGGCGCAGGTATCACGCTGGAACGGTTGAAGGAATTCTCGCAAACCCGCCTCCCCGTTTTATCCGGTCTGCTGCATGTTTTTGGATCGCTTCAGATACGGAACGTTGCCACCCTGGGCGGGAACATCGGATCCGCCTCCCCGATCGGGGATCTTCTCCCCTTGCTGATGGCTGCCCGCGCCCAGGTCGTGCTCACCTCCCGGAACGGTGAGCGGCGGATCGGACTGGAAGATTTCCTCACCGGGTACCGTGAAACAGCTCTCCGGGCCGACGAATTGATTACAGCGGTCCACGTTCCACGACCCTCCAGGGACATCGTATTGTTTTCACGGAAGGTCTCGAAAAGGAAAGACCTGGATATATCGACCGTGAGTGCCGGTTTCAGCCTGTGGCTGCGGTCGGGAATGGTGGTGGAGATCGTCCTGGCTTTTGGCGGGATGGCACCTGTTGCAAAGCGGGCCGCGCGGGCGGAGGCTTTTCTGACTGGCCGGGCATGGGATGCCGCCGCTGTTGAGGAGGCTGTAAAGATACTCCGGGAGGAGTTCACTCCCATCTCCGATGCCCGTGCCGGTGCGGGTTACCGGACCTTGCTGGCCGGGAACCTGCTACGGATGTTTTACCGCCACCCTGTCGGGGTGGGGGACCCTGTCGGGGTGGGGGACCCTGTCGGGGTGGGGGACCCTGTCG
>CAYVVG010000071.1:0-17895 GCA_964455285.1 uncultured Prolixibacteraceae bacterium | reverse complement strand
AAAGGGTAATAATAGCTGCTGTTTTTCCTTACTGGTACGGAAGTGCTTAATCAAATAAAAATTTGACAATTCAGGATTTCCTTTGTAACTTTGAAATAAAAAAATGCCTACTATACTTCTGATTGCGGGTTGGAGAATCTTCTTCTACTCCAACGAAAACCAGGAACCCATTCATGTTCATGCTGAAAAGGCAGAAATGGAAATTAAATTCTATATTGATATTGATAACTTTGAAATTGAGGAAGCTTTTTCCTTTAATATTACTCCTCAAGCCAAAAGGGAAATAAAAAAAATCATTTATGAACATTTTGATTATATTGTTTCTGAATGGAATAGATATTTTAAAAAAATCTAATTTATGGAAACATATAAAATCTCCAATATTTACTTTGAGCAGGAAAATCTAATCATAGTGCTGAATAGTCAAAAATATTCTTTTAGAATTTCAGATATTTCAGAAAAACTTGCCAAAGCCGATGAGAAAGAAAGGAATAATTTCAAAGTCTCACCTTCTGGTTATGGTATTCATTGGCCAACCATTGATGAAGATCTTTCCATTAATGGTTTACTAAACAAATCAAAGAAAAGCCACGTAGCCTAACGAGCTTTAAACCGCAACAAAATCAGCATTGTTAAGGTTTAGCGAAGGTTCACCTTTGGGGCTGTTTCGAGCAATGCGTTAGGTCCCATGTTTCAAGCAAGGTCCGCTGCATGATTGACTGATAATGATGAAAAGTATATTTCAGCTTGACCATATATTCATTTGGGTGAAAAAGGATGCACCTGAAATGGACATTTTTAGAAATGCAGGATTTACGAGCATCATATCGGGCGTGCATAAAGGACAAGGATCAGCTGGAAAATATATTTTCTTCCTTAATTTCTACATCGAATTACTTTACATTATTGATGAAAAGGAGGCTGCAGATAATCTGGAAAATTTTGGATGCGATTACATCAAGCGATCTAAATGGCATCAAAACAAGTTATCAGGTTTGGGTCTGGGTCTTAAAATGACTTCATTTGATCAGAAGAATATTCCATTTTCTTATAAGGAGTATAAGTCAATCTGGATGCGGGATCGTGGATTGTTCATGGCCACAAACAATCAAAATTTAAGCGATCCGGTCGTGTTTGTTTTATCCCCTAAAATGGAATTTCCGAATTACAATTCGATCGAAGAAATGCTTGCAGATGATAAACCAGATGATTTTAAACTAAATCATATTCATGCTAATGGTATAAAAAGTCTGACATCCTGTAAAATGATAACAACCAGTACATCGACAATGATTGAGAGCATAGCTGAAAGTGGGATTAATATTGAGAAAGGGAAGGCAGAGAAACTGGAATTAACGTTTGACAACCATATTAAAAATGCTGAAATTGACTTAAAACCAAACTTTCCTGTTGTAATAAAATATTAGAAAAACACCCGTACTTTGGCAATTCCTTGATCGTTTTCGACAAAATGATTAACAGGCGCGACATTCGCGGTACCACCCACTGTTCAGCCTGTATGAGATCAAAGATTGCGTATGGGAAGGAAAATGATAAAGGACTAAAATCAACGTCAAACCATGGCAGAACTGAAAACAAAGCAGCATGACGCGGATGTTTACGACTTCATCCGGCGGTTCGCCGACAGCGAGCAGAAAAAGCAGGATGGCTTCGAACTGGTGAAGATCATGCAGGATTTCACCGGGTTTGAACCCAGAATGTGGGGTCCCTCCATCATCGGGTTTGGGAGCTATCACTACAAGTCGGACCGAAGCCGGCAGGAAGGGGATTGGCCTTTGGTTGGATTTTCGCCACGGAAGGCGGCCATTTCCCTGTATGTGTTCACCGGAGCGAAAGAGCATGAACACCTTTTACAGGGGCTGGGAAAATTCAAGATGGGGAAAGGCTGCATCTATGTGAAGCGGTTGTCCGATATCGACCTTGACGTGCTCAGAAAGATCATGGGGGCGACGATCGACTACCTGAAGGAGAAGCACCAGTAACCTGCAGTTCTATTGTTCTATTGTTCAACCCCTTCTCTTTCCCATAAGTCCACGATCTCCCCGACCTTGGCCTCCATCGGTTTTCGCCCGTCGATCCAGTGAATGACGAAGCCCTGGCGCTCCATGCGGCGGAACCAGGTCATCTGGCGCTTGGCGAACTGGCAGATGGCGGTGTAAAGTCCTTCCAGCAGTTCTTCCTTTGAAATCTCACCCAGCACGAAACGGGTCACAAAACGATACTCCAGCCCGTAGCGCATCAGCCGTTCGGGGGTGACGCCGCGGGCCAGCAAGGCCTCCACTTCACCGGTCATGCCCTCTTCCATGCGCCTTTGCAGCCGTGCCCGGATGCGCGCGCGCACCAGTCCCCGGGGATAATCGACGCCGAAGATGAGGGATCCGGGAACTACCCACCCCCGGGCCCACTCCCTGCCTGCAGGGAGGGGGTGTAGGGCCGCACGTGCAATGCGGATGGCTTTGATCATCCGTGCCCGGTCTTCGAGGTCGGAGTTGTTGTGCAGGTTCTTCATCGACCGCAAAAGGGCCTCGAGTTCCGCATCGGTCATGGCATCCAGCGAGGCCACGAAGGCATCGTCATGCTCCTCCCCGGGGAGCCGGTATCCTTTCAGCACCGCTTCGAGGTACATGCCCGACCCGCCGCAAAGGATGGGCACCTTGTTCCTCGCGGTGATACCGGCGTAAACTTCCAGGAAATCTTTCTGGTAAGCGTAGATGTTATACTCTTCCCCCGGTTCGGCGATGTCGATGAGATGATACGGGATATCGACCCCGTTCACCCGGTAGTCGGCTAAATCTTTGCCCGTGCCGATGTCCATGCCCCGGTACACCTGGCGTGAGTCGGCGCTGATGACCTCCCCTCCGATCGCATGAGCGACCTGTGCGGCGAGCGCCGTTTTTCCGGTGGCCGTGGGACCGAGTAGGGCTAGTAGCATTGACGATTTAAGATTTAAGATTGACGATTTACCATTCACGCACGGGCGCATGGCGATGCGTCCCTGCCATTCACGCACGGACGCATGGCGATGCGTCCCTACCATTCACGTACGGACGCATGCGATGCGTCCCTACCATTCACGCACGGACGCATGGCGATGCGTCCCTACCATTCACGCTCCAACTGCTCGTAGAGCGGATTGCTGCTTTTAAACTCCGGTACGATCTGCCTGATCTTCCGGATCAGGTCGGTGTCGTTGCCGGTACCGGTCAGCCTGATCAGCTCGTCGATCTCCTGGCCGGCTTTCCCGGCGTCGACGGGGCGTACGCGGGCCTTGAGTATCAGCGGGTGGTGAGTGGGAAGGCTGTTTTCGTCGAGGTTCAGCATCTCTTCGTACAATTTTTCACCCGGTCGCAGTCCTGTAAAGCGGATCTGGATATCCTTGCCCAGGGTGAGTCCGGAGAGCAGGATCATCTTTTTGGCCAGGTCGAGGATCTTCACCGATTTCCCCATGTCGAAGATGAATATTTCGCCACCGTCGCCGGTTGCACCTGCTTCGAGCACCAGCCGGCAGGCTTCGGGGATGGTCATGAAAAAGCGGGTCACCTCGGGGTGGGTGATGGTCACCGGTCCCCCTTTTTCGATCTGGTTCCGGAACAGGGGGATGACCGAGCCGCTGGATCCCAGCACATTGCCGAACCGGGTGGTGATGAACCGGGTGGCGCCCGGGCGGTCGAGCGCCTGGGTGAGGATCTCGGCAACGCGCTTGGTGGCACCCATTACGTTGGTGGGGTTGACCGCTTTGTCGGTGGAGATCATGATGAATTTCTTTGCCCCGGAAGCCACTGCCAGTCCGGCGGTGATCCGGGAGCCCAGCACGTTGGTCAGCACCGCCTCGGCAGGGTGGTGCTCCATCATGGGCACATGTTTGTAAGCGGCGGCATGGTACACCACGTCGGGTGGGAATTCCCCGAAAATCCTCTGCATCCGCAAGGGGTTGCAGATGTCGCATAAGATGAACCCGGCAGAGATCCCGGGAAAATTTTCGCGTATTTCGAGTTCCAGGGAATGGAGCGGGGTTTCAGCCTGGTCGATCAGGGTCAGCCGGGCGGGGGAGAAGCGGGCCACCTGGCGCACGATCTCGCTGCCGATGGAACCGGCCGCTCCGGTCACCAGGATCGATTTCCCGGTGATCTCGGCCGCGATGCGCTCTTCGTCGAGCCGGATCTCGTCGCGCTCGAGCAACTCTTCGATGGGGATCTGCCTGATCTGGTTGAAACTCAGCTCGCCGTTGATCCACCGGATCATCGGGGGGACAGTGAGCACGCGGGTGTTGTAGGCAAGGCACAGATCGACGAGCGACTGCTTTCTTGCCGCGTCGAAATGCATGATGGCCAGGATCACCCGGTCGATGGACTGTCCGGCCAGAAGAGAGCCGAGTTTATCGGGTCCCAGGATGTCGATTCCTTCGAGCTTCTTTCCCTGTTTCCCAAGGTTGTCGTCGATGAAAGCCAGCACCTTGTACTGGGTCCCTGCGTCGCGGTCGAGGGTGTGTTTGGCCGTGATCCCCGCCTCCCCGGCTCCATAGATCACCACGTTCACCTTTTCGCCCGGAGGTTGGCTCAGTTCCAGGTAAGCGAGTTTCACCACGAGCCGGAAGATGATCATACCGAAGGAGGTAGTCAGGAATTCGATGATGATGATCGAGAAGGGGATAAAGTAGTGGTCGTTGACCAGGTAGTAGGTGCAGAGGTTGGTGAAGGCGAAGAGGAGACTGCCGGCGAAGACGGTGGCAAACACCCGGACCGTGTCGCCGGTGCTGGTGTACCGGATGATGCCGGCATAGGTTCGCACCAGCAGGAAACCGGCCGCTCTTACCGAGGTGACGAAGAGCAGCACCAGGGGCACGGGGGCCAGTTCCGCGGCGGGGATGTCGAAGTTGAACCGCAGCAGGTAAGCCAGCACGAGCCCCGAGGCGGTGATGATCAGATCGATGATGAGGACCAGCCACCGCGGGGTATTTTCCCTGTTCAGTATCATCGACCAAAGGTAGGAAAAAAGGTGACGGCACCCCACCCCCTGCCCCCTCCCCAAACAGGGAGGGGCAAGCTCCGTAGGAGCGATATATTGGTAGCACGCATATGATCAGGAACATATACCCCCTCCCTGTTTGGGGAGGGGGCAGGGGGTGGGGTATTCAATAATCCCTACTCATAAATTTTTGCGCGGGAATAATTCACTGATTCACTTTTTATATATTTGCCCTAATGGAACGCGGACAGGATTGAGCATTGCTGTCACCATGACGTTTCCCAAAATTCTTATTTTGATCTGATAACAAAAAGAGCACCATTCCGGGTGAACAGTATGCTTACCTGAAACCTTCGCCGAAACACTATGAAACAGTTTTTTTTATCAACGGCTTTTGCATTGCTCCTGGGTATTAGTTTTGATCTTTTTTCCCAGGTATCCATAACCAGTGATGCGAGTGCTCCCGACAGTTCCGCTATGCTGGACATTAAATCTACGGCTTCAGGATTGCTGATACCCCGCATGGCAGAAGCACAGCGGAATTCAATAAGCAATCCTGCAACGGGACTGATGATTTACCAGACCGATGGAACAGCCGGGTTTTATTATTACAACGGTACGGCGTGGACAACCCTGTCAGCTGGCAGTGGAAGCGGCAGTAGCGGACATTACCCTGGCGAATTTTACGGTGGCGGGATCGTATTCTGGGTGGACCAAACCGGTCAGCATGGGCTTATATGCAGCGTGATTGATGTATGTCAGGGCTGTAACTGGAGCAACGTTACATCAAATTCTATTGGCTCCGCAGCCATGAGTGACTGGGACGGACCGGGCAATTCCAATGCCATTGTCGGGCAATCAGGGCATACAAGCAGCGCAGCACAGTTGTGCCTTGATTATGTCAATGAAAATTACGGAACCGGGATTTATTCCGATTGGTATTTGCCGGCCCGGGTGGAATTGAATGATTTATGGAATAATTTTAAGGCAGTGCAAAAATCACTTGAAAGTGATGGAAATCCTGCGACCACCAAACTGTCTTTGTCACCTTACTGGTCGTCCTCGGAATCAAGCGCTACCACTGCGTGGATATACTATTTCCACGCCGGCTATACCTCTACAAGCCCAAAAACCAACTATACCATTGTTCGTGCAGTCAGGGATTTTTAACTGCTGATCAATTTTATTTGCAAGTAGCTTTCTTCAAAATTCCAACCAGCTAAACCTTGGTTTCAGAGCATTGAAAAATTGAAAACGCTTGATCAGTAATTGAAATTTCAGAAACATTCGGAAAAATGAAAAAGTCAATTTTTATGATCCTGGTCATAGCGACCTCCTTCTGTTTGGGTTTCGCAGTAAAGACGATCAGTTCAAATCAATCCAACGGGCTGGCGAAAATGAAAAAAGTGACCGGGATCGGCGGCATCTTCTTCAAGTGTAAGGATCCCCAAAAGATAAGAGCATGGTATCAGCAGAATCTGGGTTTGAACACAAACCAATACGGGGCGGTTTTTGAATGGTACCAGGGAGCCGACAGCACGAAGAAAGGGTTTACGCAATGGAGCCCGTTTAAAGAAACGACGAAGTACTTTGAGCCTTCGGCAAAAGACTTCATGATCAATTTCAGGGTTGAGAACATGGAAGCCCTTGTCGAAGAATTGAAGCAGAACGGAGTGACCGTGACGGATACCATTCAGACATTCGAATACGGAAAATTTGTTCATATCCTGGACATCGAAGGTAACAAGATCGAGCTTTGGGAACCGAATGACATCGAATTCGAGAAATTAGGCGAACAGATCGGCAGTAAAACAACGAAATAGAAAAAAACAAAAAGACGGCACCCCACCCCCGGCCTCTTTGGAACAGGCGAACAAGCGAACAAGCGAACAATCGAACATTCGAACAAGCGAACAATCGAACAATCGAATTCAGATCGGATATCAAAGATCGTTGATCGAGTATTCGATTATTCATCAGCACATCAGCACACCAGCACATCAGCACCCCACCCCCTGCCCCCTCCCCAAACAGGGAGGGGGATCAGCACATCAGCACATTGAATATATGAACAATCGGCCCTAAATATGAACATCGGCCAGGGCCCCACGCAATTTTTCCTACTTTTGCAGCGTTTATCGACAGTGCCGGCGCACAGGCTGTTCCCCGCCTGTGTGACAGGCCGGAAATCACTGCCAATTCACTGCCCGCGAATGAACAAATCAACGCATATCTCATGAAAAACACAGCATTCACCAGCTTCCACGAAGCGATGGGAGCCAAGATGGTCCCTTTTGCCGGCTACAACATGCCGGTGCAGTATGAAGGCGTTAACATGGAGCACGAAACGGTGCGCAAGGGTGTTGGCGTTTTCGATGTCAGCCACATGGGCGAATTCTGGGTGAAGGGGCCGAAGGCGCTCGACTTCATCCAGTGGATTGCCTCGAACGATGCATCGAAGCTTGTGCCCGGAAAGGTGCAGTATTCCTGCTTCCCGAACGAGACGGGAGGGATTGTCGATGACCTGTTGGTTTACATGGTCGACAGCCAGACCTACCTGCTGGTGGTCAACGCCTCCAACATCGACAAGGACTGGGCCTGGTGCAACAGGCAGAACAAGATGGGGGCGGAACTTTACAACGCCTCCGACGAGATCGCCCAACTGGCCGTTCAGGGTCCGATGGCCCTGAAGGCGATGCAGAAACTGACCGACACGAAGGTGACGGACATGGAATACTACACCTTCAAAAAGCTCACCTTTGCCGGCGTGCCGGATGTCATCTTTGCCACCACGGGCTACACCGGATCGGGCGGATGCGAGATCTACATGGCTAACGAAGATGCTCCGAAGATCTGGAAGGCGGTTTTCGAAGCCGGTGCCGAATTCGGCATCAAACCCATCGGGCTGGCGGCACGCGACACCCTGCGCCTCGAAATGGGTTACTGCCTTTACGGCAACGACATCAACGACACCACCTCGCCCATCGAGGCGGGACTGGGATGGATCACCAAATTCACCGATACGAAGGAGTTCATCAACAAGGCAGCCCTGCTGAAACAAAAACAGGAAGGCACCGCGCGGCGGCTGGTGGGCTTCGAGATGGTCGACAAAGGAATCCCCCGGCATGAGTACGAGATCACCGACGCCGCGGGCAACAGGATCGGCGAAGTGACCTCGGGCACCATGGGACCGTCGGTGAAAATCCCCATCGGCATGGGCTATGTTCCCGCGGCCTTATCCAAAGAGGGAAGCGAGATCTTCGTGAAGATCCGCGACAAGGTGCTCAAAGCCCGCGTCGTGAAATTTCCGTTCTACAAAGCCTGAAACATGGCATGAAATGTGTTAAACCCCCAGGCTTAAAACTTAACACTTAAAACTGAAACCAGGTATGTCAGAAATAACAGGAAAGATCAGATCCATCAGGTGGGAGCGCATCATGCTGATCCTGCTGGTGGCCCTCATGGTGGCCGGAACGGAAGGCTGCAAGTCGTCGGGCAAGATGTCGAAAAAGGAGCGCAAGGCGCAGATCGAGGCTGCCAAGAAACAGTTGCAGCCGATCATCGCCGGCACTTCGACCCTGTCGTATGATGAGCAAAAAAGGATCGTGGGAGAGATCATGGATAAGAATCTGAACGATCCCGTGCTCAACGAAATGATCATCCAGGCGCAGCAACAGCTGAAAAAAGTACTCGCGGAAGAGACCCAGGCGAAGGCGCAGAAGGTCGATGCTGCCCGGGCGACGTTGTACGACCTGTTGCTGAATAAAGACAATAAGTCGGCCGACGAACTCGAACGTGAGCTGAATGCCATCAAGCGGCAGAAGCTGGGCGATTCGGAGATCGACGAACTGATCGGCCGGCTGGAGAGCAAGATCCGTGACATGCGGGCCGGGGGCATGAGCGGCGAAAACCTGCCGGTGAAAGCGCAGCTCGAAAATGCCTTCACCACCATTGCCAACGCCGCTAAAACGGGCAACCTTTCGATGGCCGAAAGCACCATCCAGAAGACCCTTCAGATGTTCTCCTCCGACGACGCCCCGGTGCTGATCATCATCAGCAAAGAAGGATCGATCGTCGATTACGACAAACCCACCACCATCAGGAGGTATCTCTACCTGCTCAAGGACACCAAGGTGAGCCGCAACGACGTGGACGCCATCATGACCGACTCGACCGGAAAGATCAAAGCACTCGACTTAATCAAAAAGTAAGGACCATGAACCGATTTCTTTCAGTGATCATACTGGCAACGCTCCTCGCCGGATCGACGGGGGCTGCCGCACAGGACAATATCTCGCCGCAACGCAAGCAGGCCATCGACAGCCTCGCCCTCGAAAAGGTGCGCGACCTGAGTAAATACATCAGCATCATCGGCAACAAGCAAACGGCGTGGTCCGATGCCCAGCGGGTGATCGAACGGGCCGTGGAACTCTTCATGGAGAACAGTGAAGTGGGCGTATCGTCGCTCAACCGTCAGGATGTCAATTACTATAAGGTGCGCGAGTATTTCGACCGCCTCATGCAACTCAACTACGACAAGGTGACCATCGAATGGTACAAGATCCAGTATGTGAGCGACCTGGTAAGGCAGCCCGATGGAACCTATGTCGGCGTGATCACCATCTACCAGCGATTCCAGGCCTATGACAAGGAGAAGGGACTGGTGTATGAGGATACCACCAAGAAGGACATCACCGTGTATGTCAAACGCAAGGAGACCCAGATCGGCGGACGCCTGATCGGTTTCTGGGATGTCATGCTGGGCGACATCCGGGTAAAAGAGACTTCCAAGTAATTACGAATTAAAAATTACGGATTACGGAAGTAATTTTTAATTTTTAATTTTTAATCATTTCTATGCGACGACTCACATGGATTGCTCTTTTTATATTGCCCATGCTGGGCCTGGGACAGGGATCCATCGGTACGCTGACGGGCGATGAATCCCTTTTGTACGCCCAGACCAAGCAGGTCAACCAATTCTTTCTTCGCTTCAACGGAGAGGAGGACGTGCAGGGCAAGCGCTATTACCCGGGCAATCCCGGTTACCGCGACCTCAAGACCCGCAGGAAATACCTGAACATGCTGTTCGACAATGCCAGCCCGAACATCAGCTCCGATGCCAGGTTCGTCTTCACCGACGAAGCACTGAACAAGAAAAACCCGGCCCTGCTTGACTTCTATGCCCCGGGATGGTTCGCCGAAGTGACCGCTTCGTTCCTGTATAAAAAGGAAAAGGGCAACCTGATCCTTTACCTGAAGATCGAAAAGCAGCGCAGCGGGTATAAATGGGTGATATCCAATGTTTATTTCGACCGTTTCAATGCCTGGTTCACCCACCTGAACGACACGGCGAACCTCAAATATTTCATCCATCCCATGAGCCATGAGCTGGACTTCATGAACCTTCACAAAGCCTTCCGGGAACCGGAGAAGCTCGATTTTTACTTCGAAACGGGGTACCAGCCCGACATGACTGCCCTCTTTGTCATGGAGATGAAAAACGGCAACCTCACGTTCGTGGATGTCAGCCATGTGAAATTCCATATTTTCCAGGTCCACAACTGGTATTTCGAGCTTTCGTGGTTCAACCGGAACACGATGAATTCGGGTTGGCTTATTTCCAACCTGCTCCGGGTGACGGAAAAGGAGAAGAAGGAACTGATGAAGAATTATTCGCATGTCAATTAGGATGGTATGAAGAGACTGTTGGTGCTGTTGCTCCTCGTTGCCGCGATCGCCGCACCCTCCTGGCCGCAAACCCGGACGACGGGCAAAAAAAAGCCGGCATCGGGGGTAAAATCCACCAAGGGCAAATCGAACACCGCAAAGTCGAAACCGGGAACGCGACTTCCTGCCGGCAAGAACACGGCGAAGGCCACTCCTGCGAAAAAAGCGGAAGAGAAGAGAGCGGAACCGGAGATCGTCAGGGCAGGCATCATTGAACCGAACCGCCTCGATACGTTTAAAACGCAGGTATCGCCGCTGGTGCGTTTTTTCGAGAGTTCGCTCAATTTCCTCTCCGATCCCCGCAACCCGGTCAATGAAAAACAGACCATCCTGTCGCAGAGTTACCTGAAATGGTGCTGGAACGACAAGGTGCAGATTGAAGACGACCTGGAGGAGAACCGGCTGGTGCCCCTGTACAAGGACATGCCCTCCTATCTGATCGATGTGAGTTTCTTTTTCAAAAGCGCGAAATTCAGCTACACCGTTCAGGATGTGAGCGTTTCATCGGGCGACGACGGTCATACCTTTTTCAAGGTGACCGCCAACCGGAACCTGCGGGGCATTACGCTTGACGGCGATTCGGTGAGTTCGAACAAGGTGCGGTACATCGAGATGAATTTCGATTCGGTGAAGCAGCAACTGAAGATCGTGAGCGTTTACACCACCAAGCTGAATGAGAAGGAGGACCTTCGCTACTGGTGGAATGCCCTGCCGCCCGACTGGAAAGCGGTACTGGCTGAGGGGATGAAACTGGAAGGGACAATGCCGATGGCTTCGATCGACAGTTTTAACGACTCAGTCGCGGTGATCGGCGGTGAGCGTACCTTTATCATGGGATCTGAATTCTACCGGTTCCTGGGGCAGATTGTCAGGACTACCCGGCTTGACCTTTCAGGGAAAGGCGGCCTTCAGGATCTGCAACCCCTGAACAAGCTTCCCGATCTGAAGGAACTGGATCTTTCCGGAACGGGTGTGAACGACCTGATGGCGCTCCGGAATCTCAACAAGCTGGAGGTCCTTGACCTTTCAGGCACCCGGGTGACCAACCTCGAACCCCTGCATTACTGCAACCGGATCAGCCAGTTACGGCTGAGAGGGGCCCCGGTTGCCGATTTTTCAGTGATCCCTTCCTTCCCCTCCCTCACGGCGCTGGATATCAGCGGTACGGCGGTTGCATCCCTGGAGTTTGTCCGCGATCTCATCCAGCTGAAAGAGCTGCGCATCGACCGTACAAATATCAGGGACCTGGCGCCCTTGACCGGGCTTGTCAATATGGAACTGCTCAATCTTTCTTCGACCGGCATATCCGGCCTGGAGCCTCTGCGGAACATGGCAGGTTTGCGGATCCTGTTGTGCGACAGCACCTCCGTCTCCGGCCTGACTCCGCTGGAAGGGTTGCCGAAGCTGCAGCGGGTGTTCTGCAACCATACAGGGGTCGGTCAGAAGGAGGCGCTCGCCTTCCTGAAGAAGCGGCCCGACGTTTCCCTGGTTTACGCTTCGGCCGAACTGGCCGGCTGGTGGAGGGCGATGCCCGCCGAATGGCAGAACGTGTTCAACCTGTATATGGATTTTAACGGGCAGCCTAACACCGAGCAGCTGCACCAGATGGCATTGCTCGACAGCATCAACGTCACCGGCCGTCTTGCGCTTACCTCGCTGGCTCCTCTAAGCCGGTTGATCCTGCTTCGTTTCCTCCAGTGCCAGAGCACAGGGATTACGACGCTGGATCCGCTGAAGGACCTGACCGAACTGAAGTTCCTCAATGCGTCCAACACACGCATCAGTTCCCTCGGGCCCCTGGCTTCACTCACCCTGCTGGAGAGCCTGAACATCGACAACACCCAGATCGGCGACCTGACCCCGTTGCAGGAGCTGAAGTCGCTGAAGCTGGTACTGGCCGACAACACCCCGGTGACGGTGGCCGAGGCCGACCGTTTTGCCGGTTTGAACCCTGGGTGCCTGGTGGTTTACCGGACCTATGAAAATGCCGAATGGTGGCAGGGGTTATCCCCGGCATGGAAAGAGGTGTTCCGCAGCCTTACCGGGGTCGAAGGTGATCCGGATAAGCTTCAGCTCCAGCAGATTGCCGGGCTCACGGCGGTTTCGATCGCCGAGAATTTCCAGATCAGCGACCTGGGGCCGCTTCACCACCTTTCCCGGTTGGCCGATCTGCGTTTTTCGGGCACCACGGTGTCGCGGCTCGACCCGGTGGCCCGCCTACCGAAGCTGAAGGTGCTGCATTGCCAGAAGAATCCCATCGTTGACCTGATGCCGGTGGCAGGACTGCCGGCGCTGACCGAGCTCGACTTTTCGAATACCCAGGTGGAGGACCTCGACGCGTTGCAGAACATGATGAAACTCGAGGTGCTGAAATTCAACGGCACCCAGGTGAAGAACCTGAAGTACCTGCAGAAGCTGGTGAACCTGAAAGTGATCGAGTTTTACAATACCCGGGTGGGCAATGTCGATGTGCTCGATGCCATGGCCTCACTGACCTCGGTGAAGATGTTCAACACAAAAGTCTCGGCCAAGCGGGTGGACAAGCTCCGGCTCACCCATCCCGGTTGCGAGATCATCTATTATTGATTGATATGGAAGTGAACCCGGCCGGTCAGCAGGCCCTCGAGGTGTGCTTCACGCCCAAGCTGTTTCCCGAGGTGCAGATCCGCGATCATGCGATCGTGGTGCTCGTCGACATCCTGCGTGCCACCACCTCGATCTGTGCCGCTTTCGAGAACGGGGTCTCCGAAATTCTGCCGGTGGCCACCGCCGAAGAGGCCCGGGCTTTGAAGGAGAAGGGATACCTGGTGGCTTCGGAACAGGACGGGAAGAAGCTGGATTTTGCCGATTTCGGGAACTCCGCTTTTAACTTTACCCGGGAGGCGGTAGGAGGGAAGACGCTCGTTTATTGCACCACCAATGGCACCCGGGCCCTCAACATAGCCAGGGAAGCCGTTTGCGTGGCTATCGGAGCCTTTACGAACCTGTCGGCCCTGACCGGCTGGGTGATCCGCCAGGGCTTGCCGGTGGTGATCCTCTGTTCGGGATGGAAGAACCGCTTTTGTCTCGAGGACACCCTTTTTGCAGGTGCTCTCGCCGACAGACTGATGCAACCGGGCTCGTTCCAGTCGACCTGTGACTCGACAGCCGCGGCGATCGACCTCTGGAAAACGGCCCGGGGCGATCTGAACGGCTACCTTGAAAAAGCCGCGCATCGTCACCGGCTGAAAGCCCTTCATCTCGACGATGTGATCCCCTATTCGCTGGCTCCCGATACGACCCGGGTGGTACCCGTTTACCGGAATGGCAGAATTACCGACGAGCAATGACAAATAATTCAATATGAAGAAATTAGCAGCAATCTTTCTCATGACTGTCACATGCATAGAACCGGCCCTGCCGCAGGTCGAAACGGCCACCTCCCCGGAATCCGTACCGGAATTCCGGTATCTGACCGAGCAGTTCGCCGATGCCCGGATCCTCCGTTACCAGGTGCCCGGATTCGAAAAACTGAGCCTGAAGCAAAAGACGTTGATCTACTATCTCAGCCAGGCCGCTCTTTGTGGTCGGGATATTACGTATGATCAGAATTACAAGTACAACCTGTTGATCAGGCATACCCTCGAAGCGATCCAGGAGCATTTTTCGGGAGACAGGAGCACCGGCGATTTCCGGAAATTCACCGTTTACCTGAAGCGGGTCTGGTTCTGCAACGGGATCCACCACCATTATTCCACCGATAAATTCCTGCCGGAATTCGACCGTGCTTATTTTGCGGCCCTGCTCGACAAGACACCACAGCACAAGCTGCCGCTGGCAAAGGGACAAACCCTGGTTCATTTCCGGGATGAGATGACGTCGATCCTCTTCAACCCCGACATAGCGCCAAAGCGTGTGAACCTGGACCCGGGAAAGGACCTGGTGGAGACGTCGGCCTCGAATTTTTATGACGGAGTGACTCAGGCCGAAGCGGAGAGTTTCTACCAGGCAATGAAGGAAGAGGCACGGAAGAACGGCCGCGACACACTGGTCTCTTTCGGGCTGAACTCAAGGCTGGTGAAGACGAACGGAAAGGCGACCGAACAGGTTTATAAGGCGGACGGACTTTATTCACAGGCGATCACGAAGGTGATCGCGTGGCTGGAGAAGGCGCTGACCGTGACAGAAACGCCTGAGCAGCACCTGGCAGTGCAGAAGCTCATCGAATATTACCGCACCGGTAACCTGGTCACCTGGGACGAATACAACATTGAATGGGTGAAAGACCTGAACTCGAAGGTCGACTTTGTGAACGGATTTATCGAGGTGTACGGTGACCCGCTGGCGACCAAAGGCACCTGGGAGGCCCTCGTTAATTTCAAGGATGAGGAAGCAACCCGGAGAACCGAGATCATCAGTGCGAATGCCCAGTATTTTGAGGATCATTCACCGGTGGCACCCGAATTTAAAAAGAAAAAAGTCAGGGGAGTGACCGCCAAGGTCATCACCGCAGCCATCCTGGGGGGCGACTGCCATCCGACCACCCCCATCGGGATCAACCTGCCCAACGCCAACTGGATCCGGAAGGATTACGGCTCGAAGTCGGTCACCATCGACAACATCACCTATTCGTACGACCAGGCGGCGAAAGGCAATGGTTTCCTGCAGGAGTTCGCGGCCTCCCCCGGGGAAGTTGAACGGGCGGAATCCTTCGGGTACCTTGCCGGGAATCTGACCACCGACCTCCACGAATGCCTCGGTCACGGGTCCGGACAGCTCAACAAGGGGGTTTCCGGCGATGCCCTGAAGAACTACCACTCGACCATCGAGGAGGCGCGCGCTGATCTTTTCGCGTTATACTACATCGGCGATCCGAAGATGGCCGATCTGGGACTGGTGACCCATCCGGGTGTCTGGATGGCGGAATATGACAATTTCATCCGCAACGGGTTGATGACCCAGCTCGTGCGCATTCAACCCGGAAAGACCATCGAGGAATCGCATATGCGCGACCGTGCCCTGATCGCTCACTGGGTTTACGAAAAGGGGTTGGAGGAGAAGGTCATCGAGAAGTTTGTGCGGGACGGAAAGACCTGTTTCCGGATCAACCAGTATGACAGGTTGCGCAAACTGTTC
The DNA here is from genome assembly GCA_964455285.1 of uncultured Prolixibacteraceae bacterium. GTDB lineage: Bacteria > Bacteroidota > Bacteroidia > Bacteroidales > FEN-979 > CAIVAT01. The sequence goes on along the minus strand of CAYVVG010000071.1, from coordinate 2,064 downwards.
GGTGAGTTGCTGAACCTCGTCCAGCGGATCACCTCTGAGGGTGATTATCAGGCTGCCCGGGAGCTGGTCGAACGATATGCGGTGCAGGTCGATGGCGAACTTCACAAGGAGGTTCTCGAAAGGTATGCGCGGCTTAAGCTTGCGCCTTACGCAGGATTCATCAACCCGGAGTACAGGGCAGTCGTGCGGGATGGGGAGATAACCAATGTGGAAATTTCCTATCCTGACAATTTCCTGGATCAGATGATGCAGTACTCCAAAAGGTATTCGAACCTGCCGGTGCGTTAGCCGATGAAGAGGCTGCTTATCCTGTCGGTTTTCCTGTTGGTTACCGGAACTTTAGCTTCCCAGGGAAAGTTGTATCCGAAAGGATATTTCCGCTCGCCGGTCGATTACCCGGTCACCCTTGCGGGGTCGTTCGGCGAGATCCGCCGCAACCATTTCCATTCCGGCATCGACATCCGCACCGGAGGGGTGGAGGGAAAGCCCGTTTATGCTGCCGCCGACGGATATGTTTCGCGGGTAAACGTCTCCTCTGCCGGTTTCGGCAAAGCCCTCTACCTTGCACATCCCAACGGATATACTACCCTGTATGCCCACCTCCGGAATTATTCCGGTTCCGTTGCCGCCTGGGCCAAAGAGCAACAATACAGGCAGGAGTCATTTGCTGTCGACCTGGAAGTCCCGGCCGGACTGATCAGGGTGAAGAAGGGTGAGTTGATCGCTTACAGCGGGAATTCCGGCTCTTCCGGAGGGCCCCACCTCCATTTCGAGATCCGGGATACCAAAACCCAGGAGATCCTCGATCCAGCCGATTTCGGTCTTCTGAGGTCCGATGGCATCCCGCCGAAGATCACCCGGTTGAAGGTCTATCCATACGGAGAGAATTCCATGGTCAATTTCAGTGACAAAGCCCTGTTGCTGCCGGTCACAGGCACCCGTTCGGCCTACCGGCTGCAAACCGGCGGTGCGGTGAACGTTACCGGGAGCATCATTCTGGGGATTGAGACCTCCGATCAGGCGGAGGGAGGGCTGAAGACCGGTGTTCGTTCGATCGAATTGTCGGTCGACGGCCGGCAGGTATTTTTCCAGGAGATGGACCGATTTGCTTTTTCCGAGACCCGGTATGTGAACAGCGTGATCGATTTCCCTGCGTTTGTGCAGCACAAGTACCGAATCCAGCGGAGCTATGTGGCTCCCAACAACAAGTTGGGCGTCTTTTCCGGTGTCGAGAACCGGGGAATCCTGGACTTTGCGGCCGAGGGGGTGCACCCGGTGCGCTATACCGTGAAGGATGCCTTCGGGAATGCCGCCACCCTGGAATTTACGCTCAGAAGTCATCCGCCCGCGGGTCGGGGTGGCCGGCCAAAGCCGGCCGAAACGGATGCCGGCCCGGTATTCACCTGGAAGCAGGATAACCTTTTTTTGCGCGACGGTATGAAGTTAGAGGTACCCGGGGAGGCCGTTTACGAGGATTACCTGTTTGATTATATGTACACCCCGGCTGTCGAAGGCACTGTATCCCCTGTTTACCACCTGCAGAACGCGCGCACTCCGTTGCATACCTGGTGCACACTGTCCATTCGCCCGGACGGGCTGACGCCGGTCCAGCAGCAAAAAGCGGTGATCGTAAGCGTTTCGCCAGGGAATAAATTCAGCGCAAAAGGAGGAGTGAGCGAGAACGGGTGGATCAGGACAAGGATCCGGGAATACGGGAATTATGCTTTAGCGTTGGATAACGTTCCCCCCGTGATCCGGCCGGTCAATATCTATGCGGGAAAGAAGGTGTCCCGTCAATCGTCGATCCAGGTCAGGATATCCGATAATCTGGCGGGCATCAAGTCTTACCGGGGAACCCTGAACGGCCGATGGATCCTGATGGATTACGACGAGAAGAGCAAGCTCCTGACGTACCTTTTCGATGAAAGGATGAAGCCCGGGAGGAGCCGTTTCGAGTTGGTGGTGACCGATGGGGTAGGGAATTCGACGCGTTACACGGCCGACCTGATCCGGTAGGAGGGCCACCCCGACGGGGTCCCCCCACCCTGACGGGGTCCACCACCC
>CAYVVG010000070.1:0-18058 GCA_964455285.1 uncultured Prolixibacteraceae bacterium | reverse complement strand
CTCCCGTAAAACCCGACAAATCGGGGTTGCGGAAAAAGTTGCTGCGTTACCGTACGGTTCTCCTGATGGTTTCGGAGATCAACCTCCACTGCTGCTTCTGGAACTTCGCCGATGAAGCCTACCGGGCCTTCCATCCCAACGTGAAGGATTCCAGACTCGAAGATTTCGAAAATGCGATCCGCATCGAACGCGACTGGTTCCGTTTCATGGTCAGGAAGTCGGTGGAGAAGAACCGGCCCCTGGAGACGGTGATCCGCGAGGACGCCGAATACATGTTCCGGACAAATTACGCTGCCCTCGAGGGAAAAGGGCGCATGGACTCGATCCATTTCATCCGCCTCGGCATCCGGGGCAAACCGGAATGGATGAAGAACGTGGAGCAGAAAGCACGGAAGTGGAATGTGCCGGTGGATTCGGTGATGCTGTGGGATGCGATCTATTCCTACGATCAAGTGAAAAAGAAACAGTAGATTTGTTGGTTCACTATATTCTGGATAAGATGAAAAAAATTGCCGGATTACTGGCTGCAATGTGTCTCATGCTGGCCATGCACCGGGCGACCGCACAGGATCTGCCTTGCCAGCTCGGAATGGAGCCGGTATCCCTTACCCCCGGTGAGTTGTTCGTGCTGGCGAACATCCCCGAGGTGAAACTGCCCGCCCGGTACCTGGGCGACAACGCCCCCCTGCTTCCGGTCAGCATCGACAATTCCACCCAGCCCTATTTCCGGCCCATCACCTGGCAAAGCGGGTATGAGTGCGGTCAGTCGGCCGGCGTGGCCTTTAATTTCACCTATGAGATCGACCGGCTTCGCGGGGTGGCTGCCAGTCAGGCCGCCAACCAGTATCCGACGCATTTCGTCTGGGATTTCCTCAACAATGCCAACAACTACCAGGGCGCCAGCTTTTTCGATTCATGGGAGATCGTGCGGGCCTGCGGCACCATGAACGTGGCCGACTACGGGGGAGCCCTCAACACGGGCGGTTACACGCGCTGGATATCGGGGTATAACGTATACTACAACGGCATGAGCAACCGGCTCAATTCGGTCAAAGCCATCCGGGTGGACACCCCGGAAGGCCTCCTTACGCTGAAATACTGGCTCTATGAACATCTCGAAGGGTCGCCTGTCGGAGGCGTGGGGAACATCTACGGGCAGTATTTCGGCACCCCGTCCACCACGTTGCCCGCCGGCACCCCCGAAGCAGGCAAGTTCGTCCAGACCTACTGGGGGGGAAGCCCTTCGCATGCCTGGACCATCTGCGGGTACAACGATTCGATCCGTTACGACTTCAACGGCGACGGGCAATATACCAATCACCTCGACATCAATGGCGACGGCACGGTGGACATGCACGACTGGGAGATCGGCGGACTCAAATTTGCCAACGGGTACGCGGGATTACCCTGGAGCAACAGCGGATTCTGCTATACCATGTACAAAAACCTGGCCGACAACATCGGATTCGGCGGCATCTGGAACCACACGGTGTATATCATCGACGTGAAATCCACCTGCTCTCCGAAGCTCACAATGAAGGTCACGCTCAAGCACACCTCGCGGAACAAGCTGAAGGTGACCGCCGGCGTGAGTACGGATGTTTCGGCGACCGTGCCCTCCTATGTCCAGGAATTTCCGATCTTCAACAACCAGGGAGGGGATCTTTTCATGCAGGGGGGCACCACCGAGGCCGACAAGACCATCGAATTCGGGCTCGATCTCGCCCCGCTCGTCAACCAGGCAAACGTGAACCTGCCGGCGAAATTCTTCCTGCAGGTACAGGAAACCGATCCCTCGTCGCAGGCGACCGGCGAGATCGTCGGTTGGTCGCTCCTCGATTACACGGGAACGACGCCCTTTATCCTGAACTATCCGGGAGCGAACATCCCCATCCAGAACAACACCATCACCCGTCTGAGCCTGACCCATACGCTCACCCTGGTAAAGCCGGTCATCACCAATGCCAACCTCCCTCCGGCCCAGCTGTACCAGCCCTACGACGTAGCCCTCTCGGCCGGGGGCGGAACCCCTCCCTACCGGTGGGATGCAAAACTGACCTACCCGGAAAGCACCCTGCCCGCCACCTTCCCCACCGTGACCGCGCAACCCCTGACACTGACCAACAACAATACGGGCTATGCCGTCAAGACCCTCGACTTCTCGGTTCCCTTCTACAAGGGTTCGGTCAATAAAGTGTACGTTTATGCCGACGGGTACATCCTTTTCGACGACCAGCCGTTCACCTATCCCTACCTGATCGACAAAATGCTGCTCTTCCGGCAGACCCGGATCATCGCCCCCTTCATGGCCGACCTCGGGATCTATCCCTCGCAGGGACAGGGCATCTGGTACGAGGGAAACGGCAGCTACGCCATCTTCCGGTGGAAAGCCTCCCTGTACGGCATGCAGGGCAGCACCAACCTGAACTTCGCGGTAAAGCTCTTCCCCAACGGCACCATCGAATATTATTACGGCGACATGACCTATCCGATCGGAACTTCATGGACCGGCGGCTTGTCATCGGGCGACAATAAGAACTTCCAGTTTTCCGCCTTCCATAACGGGACAGCGACCCCCAACACCCTCGACAAGTTCCTCTCCTGCGGTTTTCCACCCGAAATGGAGATCACCGAAGACGGCCATTTCCAGGGAATGCCCGAACATTCCTACCAGAACCTGCCGATCAAGTTCGAGGTCACCGACAACAACAACCTTTCATCGACCAAAACACTGCTCTTCAGTTCCTACGGGTTGCTCATCAGCCAGACGGTCATCTCCGGCGGCGACAGCCTCGTGGAGTTCGGTGAAACCGCCACCATCACCATCGGTCTCAACAATGTGGGCACACAGACGCTGAACCAGCTTTTATTTACGCTCACCGAGACGGATCCGTGGATCACCCTGCTCGACAGCACCGAGACCGTCAACACCATTGCGGGCGGACAGGTCCTGAGCCTGGCCAACGCCCTTTCGTTCAAAGTTTCGCCGAACATCCCCGACAATCATGCCTTTACAATGATGTTGCATGTGCAGGCCCAGGAGCAGACCTTCCAGCGTCCGCTGCCCCTGGTCGCCCACGCCCCTGTACTCCGGATCACCTCGGTGCAGTTTGACGACGGTGACAACGGTCGCCCCGAACCGGGCGAGAGCGCCGGCCTGCGGGTAACTTACAGCAACGCGGGCAGCGTTGGGGCCTCCGGCATCCAGGTGCAACTGGTCTCACCCGACACGAACCTGGTGCTGAACACCGCCACCGGGAGTATTCCGCTGCTGGCGGCCGATTCTTCGCATATCCTTGTCTTCGCTGCCGCGGCAGGAAGTTCCGCCCCGCTGGAACACATCTATCCGCTCTATTCACATGTCACGGCCAACAACGACTTTGCGCAAAACGACACGACCTACCTCTTCTCCGGCGAGATCGTGGAGGATTTCGAGACCGGCAACCTGGAAAAATTTCCCTGGTACACCGCGGGGACGGCTCCCTGGCTGATCGAATCGGGCGTGAAATTCGAGGGGAGTTTCAGCGCCAGGTCGGGCTGGATCGGCGACTCCCAGGAAAGCCAGCTGCTCATCAATGTCAACGTACTCGCCGCCGGCCCCGTTTCCTTCTACAAATATGTCTCCTGCGAACACGACCCGTCGGGGAATCTCGATTACGATTATCTCCTGTTCAAGATCGATAATTTCGAGATGCAGCGGTGGGACGGGGTCATCCCCTGGAGCCAGGAATCTTTCTGGTTGACCCCGGGATACCACACGTTGTCGTGGACCTTTCACAAAGATTACTCGACCTCGACCGGATGGGACGGTTGCCTGATCGACTTCATCAAATTCCCGCTGATCGCCAACGCCGTGCCGCTGCTTTCGGTGACCCCTCCATCGCTGGAAATGACCCTTCCCATCGACGACAATGCCACCCTGCCCTTGACGGTCACCAATGCCGGCGGAGGGATCCTGAAATTCGCCACCCTCGTTTTCGATACCACCGCCAACAAAAAGGACGGGTTCGGCGACAACCTCACGGGCTCCCATATGACCTGCCTGGCGACCGACTTTGTGCCGGGCGAGACCTTCCAATGGCAGTTCCGGGTGATGAACCTGAGTCCCGACAATGAATATATCCGCGACATACGGCTCGACTTTCCTCCGGGAGTGGTCATCGACACGGCCACGGCCTTTACCGGCGGATCGCTCGGCGATCTGGCGCTGACCACCCCGGGCGGGAACGGAGTTTCGCTCAGATGGCACGGGGAAAGCACGGGTGGCCGCGGTGTGATCAAGCCCGGCGATACCGCTGTTGCTGCCGTGAACGGCTTCGTGGGCGAAGGGTTTATCAACGACATCTTTGTCATTGACCAGCTGCTCGGCGACAACATGGGGGGCCTTCCGAACACCCTCACCGGTTCCATGAAGATCGCCAACGCCGGGCTTCCGAACGGTTGGCTCACGGTGATCACCGGCACCGGAAGCCTGCCCGCCGGCCAGAGCACAACGGTCCTGGCAAATGTCAGCACCACGGGATTGGTTCCGGGCGACTATCGCTGCAGCCTTGTGATCCGCGATCCTTACAACAACCACAGGATCATCCCGGTGATCCTTCACGTCACCTTCCCCGTATCGGTCGCAGAACCCGGAACGGTCACCACCTCGAGGCTGCTGGGCAGCTTCCCGAACCCTTTCACACGGGAAACGGAAATCCGTTATTCCCTGGCGCAACCCGGACGCGTGACCCTCGAGGTATCCGACTGCCGGGGGATCCTGATCCGGCAGTGGGATATCCCGTCACAGCATGCAGGGAACCATTCGCTGACCTGGGACGGCACCGACGGGAATGGCCATGCAATACCGGCGGGGATCTACATATGCCGGATGACGGCCGGAAAGGATCATGGACAACGCAAGATGATCGTCATCCGTTAAACCCGACGCATGAAGAAAAGAAACAAACGACTCCTTGTACTCGGGATCCTGCTTGCACTGGCCGTAGTGGTCTTCTCGCTGGGCCGGCGCTACCTGCCCTTCACCAAAATGGTGAAAATGCCCGCCGGATCGGAAAAGGAGTTCACCAACCCGCAGAAGGCACGCGCCCTTCCCCCGAACACGCTATATTATGATTTCGAGGTGCCTCCCGGAAAAGAGATGCCCGGCGGCTTTCGCAAAGGTCTCGCCCATTCGGGCCAGTATGCCGTGAAAGCATTCGGCCAGAACAGTTTCAGCGTGGTGGTGGAACGCACCGCCGGCGAGATCGGGGTGGAGAACCTGAAAGCCGTGGCCCTCAGCGCCTGGCTGTACGTTTTCCCGACAAAATCCGAAGTGAAGGGCAGCTTCGTCTTTACCGCCTCCAACGAGGTGGGGGTGAATGTCTGCTGGAAAGGGCTCCACGTCCAGGAACCGGAGATCCCCCGCGGCAAGTGGTTCAAGATCAGCACCTATTTTGACCTCTCAGGGGTACAGTTCAAGCCTGGATACAAGGTCCAGGTCTATTTCTGGAACAACAGCTCCACCGACATCCTGGTCGACGACTACTTCGTCTCTTTCGGGGGAGCCGTGGATCGCCGGGGCGACTCCGCCCGCGTCGACATGACCCGCCCCGGTGGATATCAGCCGAAATTCAACCACCCGCCCTTCCCGACAACCCTCCTTGAAAGGGTTCCCGGTCCTCAGCCCCTCCCGCCCTCCGGCATCGGGGCAAACGACTTTGTGGTGGCAGCCGACCTTTTCGGGACCGGCACCGATGCCGTCGCCATCGTGCAGAAGGAGGGGAGACTGTCGGTGCATGCCCGCCGGACCGGTGGCCATGAATTTTCAAAGATCGTCCTGTCGGATCCGGAGGCGGCCGCGGCTGTTGCCCCGGTGACCGCTGTGCTGAAAGGTAATTTCCTGCCGGGGAAGGAGGAACAGTTGCTGGTCGCGGGAGAAAAGGGATGGATCCTGCTCTCGTTCCCTGCCACCCGGGATGCGGGAGCAGCGAGCGGCTCGCCGGTCACCGTGAAACGCATCGGAAAACCCGAAGCCCCCGTGAGTCGCATGGCGGCCGGCGACTTCAACGGCGACGGGCGGAGCGAACTCCTCCTGGCTGCCTCCGGCGGATCGTGGAAAGTGGTCTCTTATTCTCCGGCACCGGGAAGCGGAACCTGGAAAGAGGTCGCGGGATCCGCGGATCCGCCAGTAAATGGTTGGCGATCAAGCATATCGGAAGCAACCATCACGGCGGGTGCCTTTTTGCCCGGTCCCGCCGATGTCATCCTGACCGTTGCCGGAAAAGGGGCGGAGGGAGGCGCCGCCTGGTCGCTTCACCGCCTGAACCTCGCCGGATCACGCTGGGAATCCTGCCTTTCAGCCCGGGGAGGTGACCCTGCCGGAAGGACCATCGGACCGGACACCCTCAGGCCCGGCGACCGGTTTTTCGTCCTGGCGGCAGAAGGAGGAGGCAAACGGATCTACCGTTACAACCGCGACTGGCGGTACGACCTGAAGGAGATCCGGTTCAACGACACCACATTTATTATCCGGTCGTGGGTTGATTTCCGCGGATATGACCTCGACCGGAATCCGAAGTATTACGAAACCCTTCATCTCATTCCCGGTCGTTTTAACGACCGGATTAACGACCGGGCCATGTCGTTCCTGGTCGCCGGCCGGGTGAACCCCTCCCGGCAGTACCAGTCTGTGCTCCCCGATTTTACCGACATTTATGCCCTTCCCACCCATGACTGACCGTACTTTTCTGTCCCGGCATCTGCGCTACCCCTTCCTGCTGGCCTTCCTGTTGGGACTCTTCATCTCGTGCGGTCAGCCCGCCCGTACCCCCGAAGCGGCCAGCGAAATATTCGCAGTGAAGGATTTTAACCCGATGGTCAACTGGAAAGAGGGGGAGACCCTTTTCCTCGACTACCCCGGCGCCATCTCCTCGGGCTTCATTCTCCCCGGCCGGCAGGCGGAAGGAGGGTATTTCGAAATGGAGTTCTTCATCAAAAATACGGGCAGGGAGACGCAGAATTTCCGCTACAAGATCTATTACCAGAATGAATCGTACAAATTCCCCGAGCGGGATCCCGGCGATACCCTGAGGCAGCATCCCAATGCCTGGGAAAACTTTTACGGAAGCTGGGAAGAGGCGGACGTCACCTTCGCCGAAACCGGCACCATCGCTCCTGACGGCGATTTTCACCCGGTGCGGAGCCGCTTCCGCATCGTGGGAAACCCCCGGAACGAAACGCGCTATTTCGACAAAGGGGTCAACGACCGGTGGAAACGGAATCCCCGCGTCGGGAACTACCGGTTCATGCTGGTTGTCACTGCCAACGGCAACATTACCCAAAACTGGATCCCTGTCACGGTCCGGGACATCGGATCCACAGGGCCCGAAGGATTTATCAACCCCTTTTTCTGGTTCCTCTACGGGCCCGGAAAATCGTTGCCCGACAACGTCGTCCAGGTTTCCCCTTCGCTGCTCCGGGTCGCGGCCAGGCCCGATCCCGGCTCGGGGATCTACCTCAACCCGGTCAACTATTCGCGCGAGGATGCCGATAAATTCAGGAAGTCCGGCTGCGGCCAGGACAGCAGCCTTTTCCGGACGGCTGCCTTCGAACAGTTCATCCATTACATCGATCCGACGACCAAAATGAACAACATCCCGGTGATCGCCGATGTGCTCAACGGCAATTACTCGCGGATGGATTACAACTGGAACAAGCGGTTCTGGCGAAAGGAGGAGCTGGTGGCCATCACCGCCACCATCGCGAATCCCCCGTGCGAGACGGCGGTTTCCGACCCGGCGGAACACAAGATCACCCTCAGGAATCCCCGCGCGGAGTTCGGCAAATGGCGGAAAGAAAATGTCGGGGTGATCACGCGCCACGGCATGACCTTCGGAAAGTACACGGTGAAATGCAAGCTCACTGAACTGCTGAACAAGAACAACCTGTGGAACGGCATCACCAACGCCATCTGGCTGATCACCCAGAGCCAGGCCGATTGGAACTTCCGGCGCGACTGCAGCAAGGACGGCTACATGGCCAATTACTACGGCGGCCTGCAGGACCAGCGGGTCAAAAATGTCGGTTACTCCGAGATCGATTTTGAGATCCTGAAAACGGTTCCCTACTGCCCGAATTACATCCTTCCCCCCGCCTACAGCAACGGCATCGACGACCAGCATAACGTGCTGAACTGGAACGTTCCCTTCCCCGAAGAGATCCTGGCCGACGACGACAGGATCATGGTGTGCTGCACCAACTGGGACATGGCCTGCCATCAGCCTGATCAGTTCACCGCCGGATGTTATCCCGTACGGTATGAGAACAGGACTTTCTGGTCGCACCGCTGGGACGACAGCTACCGCGCCCTGACCCAGAAATCCCCCGAACCCGACGACGAGCTCTTCGGGTCGCCGTTCTACTATTTCCAGATCGACTGGCAGCCCGACAAGATCATCTGGCGCATAGGTCCTTCCAAAGACAGGTTGCGCGTGGTGGGATACCTGGACGACAAGGTGACCTCGATCCCCAACAACCAGATGCTGCTGATCGTCACCCAGGAGTTCCACAATACGAAATGGTGGATCGGGTCGGCCTATTCGCAGGACAACATCCCGTTCCCGGCGGTCGACTATGTGGGGGAGATCTATGAACTGACTATTGAATAACCAGGGAAGAACTATGAAAGTGATCGTACTGGGGGCCGGCCTGGTGGGAGGACCGATGGCCCTCGACCTTGCCTCCGGCCCCGATATCCGTGTGACGGTCGCCGACCACAGCCAGGACGCGCTCGAAGCCCTCACCGGAAAAGCCCGTCGTGCCGGTGTGCCGGTGATAGTGACCCGCGACGACCTGGAGATTCCTGCGAATGTCGCCGCCAGGGTGCAGGATTTCGACCTGGTGATCAACGCCATGCCGGGTTTTCTCGGCTTTCAGACCCTGAAGGCGGTGGTGGAAGCGGGGAAGAATGTGGTCGATATCGCTTTCTTCATCGAGGATCCCTTCGCGCTCGATGAACTGGCAAAAAGCCGGAACGTCACCGCGCTGGTCGATATGGGGGTGGCGCCGGGCATGTGCAACGTGCTGATCGGATATGCCGCGCACCTGCTCGACCGGCTGGAACGGGTGACGTACATGGTGGGAGGGCTGCCTGAAGTGCGCACCTGGCCCTGGGAATACAGGGCGGTCTTCTCTCCGGCCGATGTGATCGAAGAGTATAGCCGGCCGGCCCGGCTGAAAGAGCGGGGGGAAGTGATCGTCAAACCCGCCCTCTCCGATCCCGAACTCATCGACTTCCCCGGCGTCGGCACGCTGGAAGCCTTCAACACCGACGGCCTCCGTTCGCTGCTGCATACGGTTGCCTGTCCCGATATGAAGGAGAAGACCCTGCGCTGGCCCGGACATATTGAAAAGATCAGAATTTTACGCGAAAGCGGATTCCTCGGCACCGAGCCGGTGGAGTTGAACGGCCACCCGGTGCGTCCGGTGGACCTGACGTCGCAGCTTCTCTTCCATCAATGGAAACTGCAGGAGGGCGAAGCCGACCTCACCGTCATGCGGGTGGTCGCCGAAGGGTTGAAGAACGGCGACAGGCTGCGCCTTGCCTGGGACCTGGACGACCGCTACGACCCGGTTTCCGGTATCCACTCGATGGCCCGTACCACCGGCTATACGGCCACCGTCGCCCTGCGCATGATCGCCTCTGGGCTGTACACGCACAAAGGGATCTCCGTCCCGGAATATGTCGGGAAGCACCCCTCCTGCGTAAAATTCCTGCTCGACGGGCTGGCGGAGAGGGGAGTCGTGTACCGGTTTTCGAAAGAGCCGGTTGAATGAACCATCACGCTTCATGGATGTTCAGTGAAGACATAACACAGAAGCATTTTCCATCCTGAAATTATTTTACCATCCTGAAGATCATTCTGCCAATTTATAATTATCTTTGAAAACCTTACAGAACCGTTATCCATTGAAACATTCAGTCCGATGGTCCTGAGATCGATTCCTGGTGCGGCGATCCTTGTTCTGCTTCTCCTGCTGTCGCTCCCGGCACAGTCACAGGAAACAGTCCTTTCCGCCGCCGGCGATGTCTCCGGAAGCGGGGGGACCTCAAGCTATTCCGTCGGGCAGGCCATCTTTCATCTGAATGCCGGCTCAACCGGAACAGTCGGTGAAGGTGTGCAGCAACCCTACGAGATCCTTTTCATGGACGGCATCGGCGACACGGAATTCCCCCTTGCCTGCAGGGTGTACCCGAACCCGGCCCTCACAAAAGTAGTGCTCTCGCTTGAACGCGAAGATGTGACCCGCTTCCGGTATGAACTCAGGGACATTCAGGGAGTGCTGCTGGAGGGATCAGGGGTTGCGGGCAAGGAAATGGAGATCCCGATGGCTGCCCGGCAGGCAGGTACCTATCTGCTGAGCCTTTTCGAAGGGAATATGAAAATGGCGACCTGGAAGGTCATAAAAAAATAGGGTATGAAACGATTCATCGCCACCTTTTTTCTCATGGGACTGTTGTTCCCGGCCCTGGCCCAGGTCCCGCAAATGATGAGCTACCAGGCCGTGGTGCGGAATGCAGCCGGAAAACTGATCCAGAATGCCACGGTCGGCATCCGCATTTCGGTCCTCCAGGGTTCGGAAACAGGCACCGTCATTTACTCCGAGGTGCACCAGGCGCTGAGCAATGTCAACGGACTGGTCACCCTCGAGATCGGCAACGGCTCCCCTACGGTGGGCGTCTTCTCCGACATCGCCTGGGACCAGGGCCCTTTCTTCCTGAAAACCGAGACCGACCCCTCGGGTGGCAATTCATACAGCGTGACCGGCACCAGCCGGCTGCTCAGCGTACCCTATTCGCTCTATGCCTTGAAAGCGGCAAACACCTTCAGCGGCAATTATAACGACCTCACCAACAAACCCGTTACCGACGGGTCCGAGACCAAGCTGCAGGCCGGCTCCAACATCTCTTTGAGCGGCAACGGGACCAGCGTCAATCCATACATCATCAACGCCCCCGCCCAGGGAGGGAACAACCTTCCCGGACCGGTCACCCTTACATCCTCCCAGACCTGGACCGTGCCTCCTTCGGTATCGAAGATCAAGGTTGAATTATGGGGCGGCGCGGGTGGCGGTGGCGGCGCGGGCGCCTATTCCTACAGCTACAACTTCCTGAACCCGGGCGGCGATGGCGGATCAGGCGGGTTCGTGAGGCAGGAGATCAGCGTTTCACCTTCGCAGCAGTTCACCGTCGTGATCGGATCGGGCGGCACCGCGGGCAACAACGCCTACTATTCCTACCCGGGTTACTACGGCGACACCGACGGGGGGCACGGCGGCGATACCTGGTTCGACAGCTGGAAAGCGTCAGGCGGCAAGGGCGGCAAACGGGGCAGTTACACCACTTACCCGGTCAACGGCGCCGCCGGCGTGAACAATATAGGGACGGTGACGGGCTACGCCTCCCAGTCGAACAGCGCCGTGCTCGACACCTTTATCGGGCTGGTGAGGTCCTTCCTGAGCGAACGGTATTTCACCTCGAAGCCGGGCACCGGCGGCGTGATCAACGGCTATTCCGGCAGCATCCTCCCCAAACCGGGCGAAGGCGGCGCTGCCGTCATCACCTTCATCGAATAATTTCGCCATTTCGCTATTTCGCCATTTCGCCATTTCGCCATTTGCTATGCCCGGCAGGAAAATAGCCGCTCTTTCCCTCTTCTACACGGTATTTCTTCTCCTCTTCGTCAACCAGGTCCGCTCCGGCGTGCTGGTCGATTCCTCCTTCCTTCCCCGCTATCTTCTCCTGGCACTGCTGCTTGCGGTAATCTCCCTGGCCCTGTTTGGGGGATTCACCCGCCAGCGGTTTACCCTCTTCGACCTCCTCTTCCTGGCCTTCGCCGGGTGGAACCTCGCCTCGGCAGGTTGGGCAACCGTGCCCTCCGAAGCGCTCACGGAGGCCTTGCTGGTCGTGCTCTCCTTCGGCGTCTGGACCGTGACACGGCTGTTGCTCGACGCCGACCCCCGGTTCGAAAAGCGCTTCATCGCAGTAGCCCTGGTCGCCATGGCCTGTTCCTTCGCCCTGGCCTTCTTCAAAATGTCGCGGCTCACGTTCTTTGACCCGTACCAGGTACGGTCCATCGCCGCCAACAACAACCTTTTCTCCGGCTACCTGCTGCTGTGCCTGCCGCTGGCACTGGCCGGCTATGCCCGTTTCCGCGGGATGATGAAATACCTTTCAGCCCTGTGCGGAGTGACGGCGGTCTTCTTCATGGTCATCGTCCAGAGCCGCGCCGCCTACCTCGGATTGGGATTCGCCACCCTCCTGGCTCTGGCCGGGGTGATGGTCCGGTTCAGGGTGCATGCCAACCCGAAGAACCTGGCGGTCACCGCTGCCTCCCTGCTGCTGCTCGCCGCTGGCATCGGCCTCTTTTACCATTCCCTCGACGACACCCGGCGCAGCTACTTTCTCAGCAAAGTGCCCGTGTGGCAGTATTTCCGGAGCTATGACCGGGGAGTGGAGGAACTGCTCGAAAAACGGAAGAAGGAACGGGCGGCCCTCACCGGCATCTCCGAGTTCGACTTCGCCGGCAGTTATTACGAGAATGCCAGCCTGCGCATGATCTTCTGGAAACGCTCCGCCACTCTCCTGGCGCAGCACCCGATGCTGGGCACCGGGGCGGGGAACTGGCGCATCATGGCCCCGTCGGTGCCCGAACCCGCCAATCCCGACCATACGTTCAAAAATTACACCTACAGCCAGCCCCACAACGAATGGATCGGCTTCGCGACGGAGCTGGGCCTGCCCGGACTGGCACTGGCGGTGGTTTTTTTTCTGGGACCCGCGGCGGCCGCCCTGGCAAGGATCGCCGGGAAACGGAAGACGGTTCCCCTCACCGCCCTTTTATATGCTTCGTTCCTGGCCGGTTTTTGTCTCTACGCCTGCTTCGACTTCCCCTTCAGGAGGGTGGAGCACAATATCCTGTACTTTTCCATCAATGCTTTCCTGTTCCACACCCTGATGAAAACTGAAGAGCCGGCCCCCCTTCCGGTCAACCCCTGGAAATTGGTACGTTTCCTGCTTCTGGCCGGGTTGATGGCAACGGTCGCGGTGGGGGTCATGCGCATCAAAGGGGAGTATTACACGCGGGCCATGTTCAGCCACGAAGGGAAAGACCAGGAAAAAGTGATCGGGTACGGGAAAAAAGCCCTCAGCCGGTGTTACCGCATCACCCCCAACGCCCTGCCGGTGGAGTGGTTCATCGGGGTGGCGCAGTTCCGTCTCGACAGCATACCCGAAGCGTACCGTTCATTTTCCGCCGCGCTGCGTGTGACCCCCTGCGAAGTAAGGGTGCTGAACGACCACGCGGCATCCCTCTTCCGGATGGGCCATGTGGCGGAAGCGGCTGCGGAATTAAGGTCCGCCCTGGGCCTCGATCCGCACTTCGACGATGCCCGTTACAACCTCGCCGCCCTGCATTACTACGCGGGACGCCGCGACAGCGCACTGTGGGTGGTGAAACCCTGCCGGGATTCGCAGAAGAAAAAGGATTTCGTGAGCGAGCTGACCCCGGTGACCGGTCAGCCGCAGTGAAGATAAGCGTTCACCAGCTTCATGATCTCCTTTTCGTTGTCTTTGACAGATTCACGGAGATTCTGGTCGTTGAATTTTTTCAGGTACCGGATGATGCCGTCGATGATTTTCGGCGGGAAGACGCCGAACTCCTCGTACACCTTCCGCTGACGCTCCAGCGCTTCGGCTGAATGCCAGCAGGAGAAGGGGAGTTGCTGAAGCTGGCTCACCCTCGATTGGTGTTTCTCTTCGAAGATATTCACATCCACATAGGTCTTTTCCGCGAAATCGAGGGCATCCGCCATGCCTATTCCGTGGCGTGCCGCCACCGTAAGGCCGGCGAAGAGCAGATAGATATCGGCTGAGCCGTCGGGACAGCGGAATTCGACCGTTTGCCGGCTGCCAAAACCCTCCTGAGTGTCTTTTTCCTGCGGGTTGGCGTCGGTGATCATATCGTGCTTGCTTCCCCAGCCCAGTGGCACGCGCACCAGCACAGAACGGTTTCGGTCGCCCCAGCAGATGTTGGTCGGGGCCTCCTGGTGAGGGACCAGGCGGAAATAACTGGTGGGGATCATGTTGCCGAAGGCGGTCAGCGACTGCGAAAGGTCGAGGTAACCCGCAATGGCCTTGCGCGCGGTGTCGGAGAGCTTTCCGTTCTCGGTCATGACGCTGTGGCCGCTTTTCATCAGGCGGGTATGCACATGCATCCCGCTGCCGGCCTTGCCTGTGGTGATCTTCGGGGCAAAGGTCACCGATACGCCGTACTTGTAAGCCAGTGACCGCAGCACCCACTTGGCGATCAGGATCTGATCGGCGGCATCCTCCAGCCGCACCGGAGTGAATTCGATCTCGTTCTGTTCGTAGGAAAGGCCCGACTCGGTGAAATTGCCCACCTCCGAGTGGCCGTATTTAATAAAACCGCCGCATGCGGTAATGGCGTTCATCGCCTCGATGCGCAGCTTCTCCCATTTGCAGAAGGGTGACGATTCATGGTAGCCGCGCTGGTCGAATGCTTCGAAAAGACGGTCCTGCGCGCTGATGATGTAATACTCCAGTTCGCCCATCACCTCGAACGAAAAACCGGTCTGTTGTTTCAGCACCTCGTGCGACCGCCGCAGGATATGCTCGGGCGAGTTGGCGAAAGGCTGACCATCCTTGTCGTAATAGGAACAGAGTATATCTACGGCCGGGATCTCCGAAAAGGGATTGACAAATGCCGAACGGTACCGCGGGATCACATACAGGTCCGACGAACCCGCTTCGACGTAGTTCGGGAACAGGCTGGAGCCGTCCACCCGCTCGCCGGCCGAGAGGATGCTGTCGAGGTGGTGACGGTCTTTGATGATGAAATTTAATGTCTTGAGCCGGCTGTCGGCCGCCGAATACCGGAAGTTCAGCATCTTTATGCCGTTCGCCTCTATGAAGCGCATCAGGTCGGCTTTGGTGAAGTCATCGGAAGGCTTATCAAGAAAGTGAACCAGTTTGTTCGGGTTGAGCGAAATAGAATCATTCATGGCAGGAAATATCAACAGTTACACGTGTCCGCAAAAGTAAGAATTATTTATAACTTTGCCCGCCACAAGTCACTTTGTTACTTCGTCACTTTGTCACTTTGTCACTTTGTAACTCTGTCACTCTGTTACCTTGTCACCCTGTCACCAAAACATGTTCAACCCCAACGAAATCATCTTCTTCATCTCCTTCCTCCTCTTCATCGGGGTGATGCTGGCGCTCGACCTGGGAGTCTTCCAGAAAACGAAGCATGCCCTCTCCTTCCGCGAGGCATTGACCTGGACACTGGTTTGGATCGCCATTTCGGTGGGTTTTTTCTTCCTGATCCGATACCATGGTAACTGGATCCACGGCAGCGACACCCTGGAGGAGATACAGGCGAGGATCCTGAAGTTCGGCCATCCCATCGACATACAGGGTGTGTCGGTTGACGATGCCATCCGGTTGTACAACCACAACCTCTCGCTCGAATACATTACCGGCTACCTGATCGAATATTCGCTGTCGATCGACAATATATTTGTTATTGTTCTGATATTCATGTCGTTCAATATCCCTCCGAAGCACTTTAAACGGGTGCTCTTCTGGGGGATCCTCGGCGCCGTCGTCATGCGCTTCATCTTCATATTCGCCGCCAGCGCCCTCATCCAGCGCTTTTCCTGGTTCCTTTACGTCTTCGGCGTCATGCTGGTGATCATCGGCGGAAAGATGGCGTGGACCTTCCTCTTCGGGAACAAGGAAGAACAGATCGACACGGAAAAGCACCCGGTGGTCAGGCTGGTGTCGCGTTTCTTCAATGTCAGCCACGACGAGCATGCCGAGACCTTTTTCGTCAGGAAAGAGGGGAAACTCTATGTGACCACCCTTTTTATCGTGCTGATGATCATCGAGTTCACCGACGTGATATTTGCCGTGGATTCAGTGCCTGCCGTCTTTTCCGTCACCCAGGACCCCTACATCGTCTTTTTCTCCAACATCTTCGCCATCCTGGGACTGCGTTCGCTCTTTTTCCTGGTGATGGACATCATGAACCGTTTCCACTACCTGAAGATGGGCCTCGCCGCCCTCCTCGTCTTTGTCGGGGCCAAGATGCTGGTCCATGACTACCTGCACATCACCACCCGCCAGTCGCTGCTCATCATCGCCTCCATCCTCGCCGTGAGCATCCTCGCCTCCCAGGTGCGGACCCTCCGGCTTCGCCGAAAGTAAAGCATGAACCTTTTTGAATAATCGAATAATCGATTAACGATTTTTGATATACGATCTGAATTCGAAAATCGATTGTTCGATTGTTCGATTGTTCGATTATTCGATTATTCGTATTCCCAAGACCTCCTGCGCCGCCTGGTAGGGGTTCATTCGTCCGGCCCCGATCTCCTTTTCGAGCCGGGCAAGGGCGTGGGCGATCTCCCTGCGGGAATAAAACCTGTGCCGGATACCCTCTTCGATGGTGTCGTACAGCACTTTATGGTCCTGTTCCCTCCGTTTTTGCCCGAAATACCCCGAAGATACGGTAGTCTCCCTGTAGTCGCAGATGATCTTCCACACATTTTCGATCCCCTCGGAGCTTTTTGCCGAGCAGGTCCCGACCACGGGGGTCCATCCCGAACCGGAGGGAGGGAAGAGGTGGAGGGCGTTGGCATATTCGGCCCGGGCGCGTTGTGCGGCCGCGACATTGTCGCCGTCGGCCTTGTTGATCACGATCGCGTCGGCCATCTCGATGATACCGCGCTTGATGCCCTGGAGTTCGTCGCCTGCGCCGGCAAGCATCAGCAGGAGGAAGAAATCGACCATTGCGTGCACCGCCGTCTCCGATTGCCCCACCCCGACCGTTTCGACGAAGATCACATCGAAGCCGGCCGCCTCGCATAGGATGATCGTTTCACGCGTCTTCCGTGCCACCCCGCCCAGGCTGCCCGCCGAAGGCGAGGGGCGGATAAAGGCGTTGGGGTCAGACCCCAGTTGTTCCATGCGCGTCTTGTCGCCCAGGATGCTCCCTTTCGAGCGGGTGCTGCTCGGGTCGATCGCCAGCACGGCGAGCTTGTGTCCCTGCGCCGTAAGCCAGGTCCCCAAAGCCTCGATGAAAGTGCTCTTTCCGACCCCCGGCACACCGGTGATCCCCACGCGGATCGGATGCCTGCTTCCTCCTGCTTCGATGTTCGATGTTTCCTTCAAACACCCCGCAATCACCTCTTCCGCCAGTTTCCTGTGTGAAGCAAGGTTGCTTTCCACCAGCGTGATCGCCTTGCTGAGGACCGTGCGGTTTCCCTCGCGGATCCCCGAAAGGTACTCCTCCACCGTCAGCGGGGCAGTGCGGTGCTTCCGCAGCCGTTCGGCCAGGTTTTCGTTGACCTGCGGCGGCTGTTCCACGCCTTTCATGACGTGCAGGGAGGATCGGTTGGGTTTATCAGACATGTGTCGAAGTCGTTTGCAAGGCAATAGGCATTAGGCAATAGGCAATAGGCAATAGGCATTAGGGGTAGTAAAATTATACCTTTAACTTTTTGATGAGGGAGTTCAGCATTTTGCCGAGTTCGGTAGATTTTTCGAGGAGGGCATTTAGTGTGCTCTTATCCAGATATTTAAGCCCCTGCGCGATATAGAGGAAAGTTTCCGTTTCGTTCAGCGAACCCCGGGCAATCCTAAGGAATTGCAAGTAGTTGCCTGTGCTTTCCCGGCCGTACCCCTCTGCAATATTGGCAGGAACAGCGGCCGCCGCCCTCCTTAACTGGCTTGTAATGCCATAGATCTCATTGGATGGAAAATCCCTGGTAACGGCATAGATCTCAATCGAAAACTGCACCCCCTTCTTCCACACTTCCAAATCCTTATACGATTCAATCTTCTTTCTTTCTTCCATTCCTATTGCCTAATGCCTATTGCCTATTGCCTATTCGACTGCCTATTGCCTAACTTCAACAAAGGTAAAAAATTCAGACTTTGGTATGAAATATCCGGGAAATCCCTACCTTTGCACCCGCAAACCTCTCCGTAGCT
>CAYVVG010000069.1:0-18304 GCA_964455285.1 uncultured Prolixibacteraceae bacterium | reverse complement strand
ATCCCGACGATGGTGAGGATGAAGAAGAGGATGGTAAAAACCATGTATAAGTTCATAATCCGGAGGTTGTTATTACCTGTAAAACGTACTGTGGATGAAATTCTTATTCGTTACCCGACAAAATCTGTGCCCCAAGCAAATCTTTCATGTCGAAGTATCCTTTTTTCCCCGCGATCCATTCGGCCGCCATGAGGGCACCCAGGGCGAAGCCGCGCCGGCTCTTGGCAGTGTGTATGATCTCGATGCTGTCTTCTTCGGATTCGTACCTGACTATATGAGTGCCTGGCACGTTGGCGGTGCGGTAAGATTTAATACCCAGTTCGGCGGGGTTCTCCTCTGTTTCGCGCACCCATTTCTCCTTGCGTTCGTTGAACCGGATGATATCGTCGGCAAGTTTGATGGCGGTGCCGCTGGGAGCATCCTGTTTGTGAATGTGGTGGGTCTCCTCGATAGAGATCGTATAATCCTCCCATTTGGCCATGAGCCCGGCGAGGTAACGGTTCAGGCTGAAGAACAGGTTGACTCCGATGCTGTAATTGGGGGCATGGAAGAGAGAGCACTGACGCCGCAGGCAGTCGTCCTTCACTTTTTCGAGATTGTCGTGCCACCCGGTGGTGCCGACAACGACAGGGACGCCGGCATCAAAGCAATGGTAGATATTCTCGACCACGCTGACCGGCGTGGAGAATTCGATCGCCACTTCGGCCTCACCGAGATTCAGGTCTTCCTGTTCCCAGTCGTCAAGGCTGTCGACGATGATGACGATCTCGTGGCCTCGTTTCAGGGCCAGTTTTTCGATCTCCTGTCCCATTTTTCCGTATCCGAGTATTGCGATCTTCATAAGAGGTGCTTTAACCAGTTAGAATTTCAGGCAGAGCCTCAATCCGCCTGAGTGGGTGTGCCCGCTGCCGGAAGGCAGGATGGCGGGTTCGATTTTCATGGATAACTTGTCGCTGACGTTGTATGTGAACAAATGCGCATCAACCGTGGCATCGAGGATGTTCAGGACATACCACAGCGAGGTCAGGAGGATGCTCACTTCAAGGTTGCGCCGGTAATATTCCCGGGCGGAGAGCAGTTCGTCGGACGAGTAACGTTGCACGAGGTTGCCGTAAGAGCCGTTCTTGTTCCCGTAAACCGACTCGATATAGGCGCATTTGAAACTGATATAGTAGTCAGCGTTGGTATAAATGAAATATGTCAACACCCCGAACCCGGCATAGATCACAGGTACTTTCCAGTATTTCCGGTTGTAGATCTGGCCCAGTCCGGGGAGGCAGGTCGACATGATCGTTGCTTTTGAGGGAGAATGTTCCTTTTCAACCACCGAGTCAGGACGTTCGGTGAGGGTGGTGTCGGGTGTGGCTGACAGGGCCTGTCGGGGCAGGGTTAATAGGAGCAGGCAAAACAGGGTTACGGGTAGGAGCGCCTTCATTCAGGAATCCAGTTTGGACATGATCCGGTCGAAATCGTCCGGCGAACGGAATTCGATGATGAGCGAGCCACTTCCTTTGCGGTTGATGCGGATGCGGATGTCGGAATGCAGCCGTTCGCGCAATTTGATCCGCGCCACCTCGAATTTCGGGGGGAGTTCCCGTTCCTGTTTCGGGGGGAGGCCTTTTTTGCCGAGGTCACGCACCGCCTCTTCGACTTCGCGGACCGAGAGTTTCTTTTCGAGGATCCTTTTCAGGATGATGAGTTGGGATTGTTCATCGGTGATGTTGATCAGGGCCCGTGCATGGCCCATGGTGATCAGGTTGTCTCTGACAGCCACCTGAATTTCGGAGGGAAGTTTAAGCAGCCGGATGTAATTGGCCACGGTTGACCGGTCCTTCCCGACTTTCCGGCTCAGGTCTTCCTGGCTGATGCGGCACTCCTCCAGCAACCGCTGGAAGCTGATCGCGATTTCGAGCGGGTTGAGGTCTTCGCGCTGGATATTCTCCACCAAAGCCATCTCCAGCATCTGTTCGTCGTTGGCCAGCCTGACATAGGCGGGCACCTGGGTCAGGCCGGCACGGATCGAGGCTTTCAGCCTGCGTTCACCGGAGATCAGCTGGAAGCGGTGGGGGTCGATCCTCCGGATGGTGAGTGGCTGGATGATCCCGTGGGCCTGGATGGAGCCGGCCAGTTCCATGAGTTCTTTCTCGTCAAAATGCACCCGGGGCTGGAAGGGGTTGGGTTCGATCTGGTCAACTCTGACCTGCATCACATGCTCGGAAGCATATTCTTCGGGTATTTCACGCAGGTGTCCTTCCTGTTCAGGAGTCTCCAGTAAGGCGCTGAGCCCTCTTCCCAGGGCTTTTTTTTTCGGGGGGATTTCAGGCATTGATCTCTTTCTCTGCGTTTGTCAGCTTGGTGAGGTTATTATTCTGGAGGATCTCCCTGGCCAGGTTGAGGTAGTTGATGGCTCCCGAGCTGTTGATGTCGTGGAGCATGATCGTGAGGCCGAAGCTGGGCGCCTCCCCCAGTTTGGTATTCCGGTTGATGATCGTGTTGAACACCATTTGCTGGAAGTGGATCTTTACCTCTTCCACCACCTGTTTGGCCAGGTTCAGGCGGTTGTCGTACATCGTGAGCAGGATTCCTTCGATGTCGAGTGAGGGGTTGAGACGCGATTGCACGATCTTGATGGTATTGAGCAGTTTCCCGAGTCCTTCGAGGGCAAAATATTCGCACTGGACCGGGATGATGACCGAATCGGCAGCGGTGAGCGAGTTGACCGTAATGAGTCCGAGAGAGGGGGAGCAGTCGATGATGATGAAATCGTAATTGTCGCGGATGCCGGCTATGACTTTTCGCATCATCTTTTCCCGGTTCGGCATGTTGATCATCTCGATCTCCGCTCCCACCAGGTCTATGTGGGCGGGCAACAGGTCGAGATAGGGGGTCGAAGTGTTCAGGATGATGTTCCGGGCTTCCACGTCATCCATGATGCACTCATAGATGCTGGTCTTGACGTTCCGCGGGTCGAAACCGACTCCGGATGTGGCGTTGGCCTGGGGGTCGGCGTCGATGATGAGGGTTTTATGTTCGAGGACGGCGAGACCGGCTGCGAGGTTAATGGCCGTGGTCGTCTTCCCGACGCCTCCTTTCTGATTGGCAATGGCAATTACTTTACCCATTTGGTACGGTTACAAGGTGACAAAATTACGTGGAATAAGCGAAGCAGCGAAGAATGTTGAAAAATTTTACCAACCCGTTTGCGGTCGGGCCGGATGAGGAAGGAGGGTGCCGGAAGGGGAGGTTCAGGAGCCCGGAAGAAGATCTTCAAACTCGATCGAGCGGGAAAGCGGACGGGTATCTCCGGTCTCTTCCTCCGAAACCGGATCGGAAGGTATCTCGGGCCTTTCCGGTGCACGGCCGGTGCGAATGAATTCCACGGCATCGTTCAGGCCGAGGGCGAACTTATCGAAATCCTCTTTATACAGGAAGATCTTATGCTTCTCGTAGAAGAACTTTCCCTGTTCATTACTAAAGCGCTTTTTGCTTTCGGTTATGGTAATATAATACTCGTTGCTGACCGTGGCCTTCACATCAAAAAAGTAGGTACGTTTGCCTGCGCGAACGGCTCGCGAAAAGATCTCTTCCCTGTCCCGGTCCTTGTTTTCCAATTCTTCCATCCTGCTGTAGTCTTAAAAGTCGATGTTAGTCATTCCAACGGTGACAAAAATAAAAAAATTGTTTTGAATCACGAATTAATTTCTCATTTTGCGTAGTTTTGCAGCTGTTTCGGATCGTTGAATCTGTTCTTATCACATACCAGCGCATGCTCGGCAGAAGACATTATCGGATCAAAGTGCTCCAGGCACTTTATGCATTTTTTCAGGGGGGCGAGGCTCGGGTGGATGCAGCTGAAAAGAACCTGTTGACCAGCCTCGACAAAGTTTACGAGCTCTATTTCCTTCAACTTTCCTTTCTCCTCGAGGTGATCCACTTCTACCGTTTCCGGATGGAGGAAGCCAAGACCAAGTTTTTCCCTACACCGGAAGAACTGAATCCCAGTTACAAACTCTCCGAGAACCGTCTGATCCTGCAGCTTCAGCAAAACCATGAACTGGCGGCCATGTCGGCAAAATACCGCATTTCCTGGACGGAGGAACAGGATATGGTGCGGAAGATATGCCAGCGGCTGAAAACCAGCAAAGAACATGAGGAGTACCTGAATTCGGGCGAAAACTCCTACCGCGAGGACCAGCAGTTCCTCGAGAAGCTGTTCCGCAAATTCATCGCCCGGTCGGGAGAACTCCAGTTTTATTTTGAGGAGCGCAACATTCACTGGGACGATGACTTCGAGGTCGCGGCTGTTTTCATTCTCAAGACGATCCGGCTCATGAAGGAGTCGATGACGGAAACAGACACTCTCACCGGGCTGCTGACAGCCGGACTCGAGGATGACCCCGCCGGGGATAAAAAGTTTGTCACGGGGCTTTTCCGGAAAACCATCCGTAACAGCGAGGAATATGACAAACTGATCGATGCGCGGACCCGGAACTGGGAACTTGATCGTATCGCGCTCACCGATATCCTGCTGATCAAGATGGCGCTGACTGAATTGATGCATTTCCCGATGATCCCGATCAAGGTGACCATGAATGAATATATCGAGATCTCGAAACGATTCAGCTCGCAGAAGAGCAAGCTTTTCATCAACGGAATCCTCGACAAACTGGTGTCGGACCTGCAGCAGGAAAAGAAGATCGTAAAGAGTGGCCGGGGGCTTATGACCTAGCCCCACCGGTAAAATAATATTGACTTTTCTTCGTTAATAACCCACAAACCAACACGGATCCTGTGCGTCATTACCTACCTGCAATCATCCTGGTCGTCCTGCTGTTTCAGCTCCCGTCAGAACCGGTTTCTGCCCAGATCGGGGGAAACGGAACCTATAAATTTCTCGGCGTCTCGGCGTCGGCCCGCGTAGCCGGCATGGGGGGCAATTTTCTTGCGGTGAACGACAACGATATCACCCTGACCCTTGCCAACCCGTCGCTGATCCGCCCTCAGATGGCCGGGACCGCTGCCCTTGGGTATGTCAATATACCGGGCGGAATCCATTACGGATTTGCTGCCTACGCGCATGAGTTCAGGACCGTGGGTGCTTTTGTCGGAAGCCTGCAGTATGTCAATTACGGGAACTTTACCGGGACTGATGCCTCGGGGAACCTGACCGGCGACTTCGGAGTTTCGGAATATGCCCTGAATGTGGGGTGGGGAAGGCAACTGATGCCGATCCTTTCGATCGGCGCCAATGCCAAACTGATCTACTCGCAACTGGAAAGTTACCGTTCTTTCGGGATCGCGGTGGATGTGGCAGGAACTTATACATCTAAAGACCAGGCATTTACAGCCTCATTGCTGGGCAGGAACATAGGTACTCAGATCGTTCCTTACCTTCCGGGAAAGTACGAATCGCTGCCATTTGAGATCCAGATCGGGTTGTCGCAGAAGCTGAAACATATCCCCCTGCGGTTTTCTCAGCTTTTCACCCACCTTAACCACTGGGATATGACCTATTTCGACCCGGCCGACGAGAACAATAAAGCAGATCCCATCACCGGAGAGGTGAAAGAGAAGAGCGGCGCCGGCAAGATCGCCGACGGGATCATGCGTCACATTGTTGTGGGGGCGGAACTGACGATCGCCCAGGTCTTCGACATTCGCATCGGGTACAACTATCAGCGCCGGCAGGAACTTAAGCTGACCTCCCGGGCCGGGCTTACCGGCTTCACCCTGGGAGCGGGACTGCGGATCAAGATGTTCAGCGTGGGATACACCCGGGCCAGCTATACTGCCGGGATCCCGATGAATTACATCACGCTGGGTGTAAATTTCAAGGAGTTTACCAAAAAGCAATAGGGTGCAGGTCACCATCGATCCCGGATCCGGATTTTGCTTCGGCGTTCGGCGCGCTGTGGAAACGGCCGAAAGGACGTTGCAGGTGCAGCCGGTCCTTTCCTGCCTGGGCGATATCGTCCATAACGACCGTGAGGTGGCCCGGTTGCAGGAGTTGGGATTGTCGGCGATCAGTCATGAGGAATTGGAATCTCTTTCAAATACGACAGTGATGATCCGGGCGCACGGGGAACCTCCCGAAACCTACCGTCGGGCTGGCGTGCAGAATATCCATCTGATCGACGCCACCTGCCCGATCGTGCTCCGGCTGCAGGAGAAGGTCAGAGCGGCAGCTGAGGAGATGGAGGCGAAGAACGGGCAAGTCGTCATTTTCGGAAAGGAGGGGCATGCCGAGGTGGTGGCGCTTTGCGGCCATGCAGGCCAGCGGGCCATCGTCATCGGCGGACCGGACGATCTTTCACGCATCGATTTCAAACGCCCGGTCCGTCTGTTCAGTCAGACGACCATGCCCCGGGAGAGGTTTCATTCCATCACGGCGCAGATCCGTCAGTTGACGGAGGCGGCGCAGGGTGATGCATCCGATTTCGTGAGCCGGGATACGGTTTGCAGCCAGGTGGCAAACCGGGCTGACGCGCTGAAGGCATTCTCGTCGATGTTCGACGTGGTGGTGTTCGTGAGCGGCCGGAAAAGTTCCAACGGCCTGGTGCTGTTCGAAGCCTGCCGGAGCGCCAACCCCAGGAGTCACCGGATATCGGATGCCGCGGAACTGGACCCTGCGTGGTTCGTCGACGCAGAAACTGCCGGAGTGTGCGGAGCCACCTCCACGCCGTCGTGGCTGATGGCTGAAGTAGCAAAAAAAATAGGCGATTACCATGGTTGACATCTGGCTTCGGCGACTCAGTCTGGCCGGGTTCAAGAATTACGGGCAGGCGGAATTCACTTTCTCGGCGAAGATCAATTGCTTTGTCGGGAACAACGGCGTGGGTAAAACCAACCTTCTCGATGCCATCCATTACCTTTCCTTCTGCAAAAGCTTTTTTTCGTCGCTCGATAACCAGCATATCCGGCACGGCGATGATTTCTTTGCCATCCATGGTCATTATGAGCGGGGCGAGAGTAGTTCCGAGCTGGTCCAGTGCATTCAGAAAAAAGGCCAGCGAAAAAGATTCCTGGTCAATAAAAAAGAACCGGAGCGGCTGGCCGATCACATCGGCAACATCCCCCTTGTGATGATCTCGCCTTACGACCGTGACCTGATCAACGACGGAAGCGAACTCCGGCGGAAATTCATCGACAGTGTCATTTCCCAGTTTGACCGGTTGTACCTCGACGACCTCATCCAGTACAACCGGGTCCTGTTCAACCGCAATGCACTCCTGAAAAGCTTTATCGAGCAGAGAACATTCGATCCGGTATCGCTCGAGATATGGGACGAACCGATGATCCGGCTCGGGGAACGGATCGCGGAAAGGAGGGCCGGGTTCCTGGAGCGGTTCGTGCCCCTGTTCAGGCAGTATTACCGGTACCTCAGCAACGGATCCGAAGAGGTGGACATCCGGTATGTGGCGCCGGCGGAAGCTGTTTCATACCGGGAAGCCTTTCAGGGCGCACTCGGCCGCGACCGTGCAGCCGGCTATTCGACCCTCGGGATCCACAAAGATGA
This sequence comes from uncultured Prolixibacteraceae bacterium, assembly GCA_964455285.1. GTDB lineage: Bacteria > Bacteroidota > Bacteroidia > Bacteroidales > FEN-979 > CAIVAT01. The sequence goes on along the minus strand of CAYVVG010000069.1, from coordinate 10,788 downwards.
TTTCGACCTGCTGATCGACGGTTATCCCGCAAAACGGTACGGATCACAGGGCCAGCAGAAATCGTTCGTGATCGCCGTGAAGCTGGCCCAGTTCGAATACACCCGCAACATCAAAGGCTATAAGCCCATCCTGCTGCTCGACGACATTTTTGACAAGCTCGACGACCTGCGTGTGGCCCAGCTCATCCGGATGGTCGGAGAGAACAGCTTCGGGCAGGTTTTCATCACCGACACAAGCCGGGATCGGGTCCTCACCTTCTTCCGAAACCTGGAGATCGATCACGAGATCTTTGATATACCTGGGAATCATACATGAGGCAGTCACGGAAAGCGGATGAACAGCCCCTGCGCGCGGCGATCGAGGAGTTCCTCGACAGATACCGGTTGCGCGATAAACTCAACGAGGCAAAATTGGTGCATTCCTGGGCGTCGGTGGTAGGCGATATGATCGCCAGAAATACCTCCCAGCTTCATGTAAAAAACCGGGTTCTATTTGTCCAGGTCAATTCAGCTGCCTTGCGGAACGAGCTGATGTATGCTCGGAAAAAGATCGTGGCGGCATTGAACCGGGCGGCCGGCGCGGATGTCATCGACGATATCGTGCTGAAATAGGCCTACTTTACCAGGCACGACAGCATTTTTTCCTCTTCCAGCCAGGCTTCCAGTCGGTCGCCGCGCCGGATGGGGCCGACACCCGCTGGGGTTCCCGTAAAGATCAGGTCGCCTGTCCGAAGGGTCATGAATGTGGAAATGCTCTCGATGATGGCATCCAATCCGTACAGCATCATCCCCGAATTCCCGTTCTGCACCGTATTACCGTTAAGGTCGAGCCGGAAACGAATGTTCTTCATGTCGGGGAAGCGGGTCTTGGGAACGAATCCGCTGACGGGGGCCGAATGGTCAAATCCTTTGGCAAGGGCCCATGGCAGGCCTTTCGCCTTTGCCTCATCCTGCAGGTCGCGCGCCGTGAGGTCAAGTCCGATGCCGATCTCGTCAAAATAGTTGCCGGCAAACTTCCGGTCGATGTTCTTGCCGGCCTTGCTCACTTTCAGTACCAGCTCCACTTCATGGTGAATGTTGCCGGAGAAGGAGGGATAATAAAAGGGACGGTTGCGGATCAGCAGTGCCGTATCGGGTTTCAGGAAAAAGACCGGGGAGGCGGGGACCGGATTGTTCAGTTCTTTGATGTGTTCCGCATAGTTGCGGCCGATGCAGATGATCTTCATGGGGGGGATGGGGGGATGGTGCTAAAGGTCAAGTTTGACGGAAGAATTGTTGAATCCCCTCAGTTTCAGGGCGGTGAGTACTTTTTTCGTCGAAAGCGGAAATTCGCTCTTCATCATCCAGTCGTAATAAGAGGGTTCGTCTTTCAGCACCTGGGCAACGGTTTTGCCCTTGTGTTTGCCGAAATTGAAGATCTCGACGTTTTTTTCATTATAGACGATGTGACCGATCAGATCGACCGACCGGGTTGCATAGGAGAAATCGCTCAGGGCCTGCACGTCGTTCACCACAGGCTGGATCAGGTTCCCCCGCTTGTCCTTGATCATGACGTTGGCATACCGGTCAAGCTGGGATTTGAGGATCTCGTAGGTGGCCAGGGTGTCGGCTTCGGCGCTGTGGGCATTCACGAGTTCCTTGTCGCAGTAAAAGCGATAGGCGGCCCTCAGGTTTCTCGGTTCCATTTTGTGGAAGATGTTCTGCACATCGATGAACCGCCTGCCTTTCAGGTCGAAATCCACTTCAGCCCTAAGGAATTCCTCCATAAGCAACGGAATGTCGAAATGGTTGGAGTTGTACCCGGCAAGGTCGCATCCGTCGAGGAAGCGGGCCAGTTCGGGGCCTACCTGACGAAAGACGGGACAATCCTTTACATCCTCGTCGGTGATGCCGTGTATCTCGGTCACTTCCGGTGGAATCGGCATTTCGGGGTTGATGCGAAGGGTTTTGACCTTGACGTCACCGTCGGGGAAAACCTTAACGATGCTGATCTCGACGATGCGGTCGGTGGCTACCTTGATGCCGGTGGTTTCGAGGTCGAAGAATGCGAGGGGCTTGGTGAGGCTGAGTTCCATCAGAGGGTTTGGTTCGTGTCGAAATTTTCGAGGTATTGGACGATCCGGTCGAGGAATTGCCCGCCGAGTGAACCGTCGATGACCCGGTGGTCATAGGTTACCGATAGGATCATGACCGGCCGGATGGCCATGGTGTCGCCTTCGGAGGTTTCGACGACCACCACCCGTTTCCTGATGGCACCGACAGCCACGATGGCTGTCTGCGGCTGGTTGATGATCGGTGTTCCCATCAGCGTTCCGAACGACCCGAGGTTAGTCAGTGAGATCGTGCCGCCGGAGATTTCGTCGGGGACCAGTTTCCCGATCCGGGCGCGGGCTGCCAGGTCATTGACCGTCTTCACGAGTCCCAGCAGGCTTTTTTCATGTGCCCGGGCAATGACGGGGACAATGAGGTTGAAGTTGGGAAGCGACACGGCCATGCCGATGTTGATGTTTCGGTGCATGACGATCTTGGTGCTGTCGACCGACACGTTGACCTGCGGGAAATCGCGCACGGCTTTGGCAATGGCATCGATGAACACCGGGGTGTAGGTAAGCTTTTCGTTCTCCCTTTTCTGGAAGGCGTCCTTATTCTTTTCCCTCCACTGCACCACGCGGGTCATGTCGACCTCCTGGAACGAGGTGACGTGCGGCGAGGTCTGCACCGATCGCACCATGTGGGCGGCGATCAACTGACGCATCCGGTCCATCTCCACCATGCGGTCTTCGCCCGGGATCACGGGGGGCATTTCCTGCTTCGGCAGGACGGCGGGGGAAGGTGCAGGCGTGGGTGAGGATGTCGTTGCTCCTCCTTCCTTTCTTATTTTCAGATAATTGAGCAGATCCTGCTTGGTCAGGCGGTCCTCTTTGCCGGAGCCCGGAATGGCGTCGAGTTCGGCAAAGGGAACATTCTCCTGGCGGGCGATGTTGCGCACAAGGGGCGAATAAAAACGTGTTCCCGACGGTGCGGGGACTTCCGGCCCTGGAGGTGCGTCGGCAGATGCCGGAGTGACCGGGTTGCCCGACAGCGCTGCGAGGGTGGTTTCGGACCGGCAGGCAGCCGGTTCCGGTTCGGCGGAAGCCGCGCCGGTGTCGCCGGTGGCTTCCTTACCTGAGATCTCGACGAGGGCGAATGGGGTGCCAACGGCCACGATTTCTCCCTCCTTGAAAAGTTTCCGGATCAATCTGCCCGACACCGGCGAGGGTATCTCCGAATCGACTTTATCTGTTGCAATCTCAACCAGGGGAGCCTCTTCCGTGATCATCGCTCCCTCATCGACCAGCCACTTGGTGATGGTCGCCTCGATCACACTTTCACCCAGTTTAGGTACGACTACCTCGTAATTTGCCATATCTCCTTATGCGTTAATTTCCTGATGCAAAGGTAACCATTTTTCTTATTCAGAATCGTTCAAAATAACTTATCCGCATCGTCCCAGGTTCCTGAATCCTTTCAGGATGATGGTCAGGTCGTTGGTGATGCGGTAATCGCGTGCATACAGGATGTCGAGCCGGCCTGATGTGCCTTCCGGGATCACCTGGTTACCGAAGGCATCCAGGGGGTTCAGCACCCCTTTCCGGATGCGGGGAAGCCTTCCGGCGTCGGGTTCATGGGCAGGGGTGAACCCGATCCATGATTTTACTCCGAAGATCACGCTGAAGATGTTCCGGAACAATCCCAGGGGATTCCGGACGAAAAAAGCGGCGAGTGGATATGCGACCAGCAGGGTGGCGGAGAGAGCGAGGTCGAACATCCGTTTGGCCCTGCGGTTGTTGCGTTTCACAATGGCGTTGATGTCGATCACATAGAGGTCGCCCGAGGTGTTGATCGAGTTGCTGCCGATGATCGAAAGACTTTCGGGAGGGGCAATTTTGAAGTCAACCTGCATGTCCTGGAGTTCCGACATCTGGTCGATGATCACGCGTGCAGGAACATCCTTGGAACAGAAGATCACTTCGTTGATGCGATGGATGGTGATGATCTCCCGGATCTGTCCCAGGTCCCCGATGAATCCATTGGCCGGGCTGCGGTGATGGTGATAGCTCACCAGTCCGGTAAAAGCCGGGTTCATGCCGGTTTGCTGAAGCAGTTCGGAGACCCTTTCCGACTCGTTTTTTTCACCGACGATGACGAACCGTTTGCTGTTCTCCTTGTTCAGGCGGAACCCGTTGATATTCAGGAGGTGAAGAAACCATCGTACCGCGAGCATGATGAATGTTCCCCAGGTGGCGCCGAGAATGATGAGGGCGCGCGAGAAGCGGAAGCTCTCGTTGAGCAGCGAATAACCTATCAGGATGATCAGCGTGCCCGCCACCATTCCCTGGACGATGCGCCGGAGCCTGACCGGACGGTCGTATCCTCCGCCCAAGTACACGCATGCGAGCCAGACGGCCAGGTATACCGGGAGAACATAATGCACGAAAGCGTAGGGATAGTGTCCGCCGCCGGGGAATATGAAATGGCTTTCCCAGTAGTTTTTGATCAGCACGATGCCGGTAAAGGTGAGTACGGCGTCGGTGAGGGGCATCAGGATCTTCCGGAAAAAGCGTGTGAATATTGAAATGGCGGCCCGGAAATAGATGGCGATGTTGATCATCGTCGAGAAAGCCCTGAAATTCTTCTTGGAGAAATGCTTGCCCGCAAATACGATCATGGCGTTGTAAAAGAGGAATACGTAGTTCAGGCTTCCCTTTTTGGTGCTTTCGCCCTTGTAATGGATGATCCTGGTCTCCGGGAAGTAATAGTTGCGGTACCCGGCCTGGGTGATGCGGTAGCTCAGGTCGATATCCTCGCCGTACATGAAAAATTCCTCGTCGAGCAGCCCGATGCGGTCGAGTACTGTTTTCCTGATCAACATGAAGGCTCCTGAAAGCACATCTACTGGATGGGTTTTATCCGGATCGAGGTGGCCGAGGTGGTACCGGCTGAAGAATTTCGATTTCGGGAAGAGGGCCGAAAGTCCGAACACCTTGAAAAAAGCCACCGAAGGGTAGGGGAGACCGCGTTTGCTTTCCGGGAGGAATTTCCCCTTCCCATCCAGCATCTTTACCCCCAGTCCGCCGGCATCGGGGTGACTGTCCATAAATGTCACCACCTTCATGAGGGTGTCATGTTCCACGATGGTGTCGGGGTTGAGCAACAGCACGTACTCGCCCGACGCCCGACGGATCGCCTGGTTGTTTGCAGCCGAGAATCCACGGTTTTCCTTGTTTTCAATGAGGATGACCTCGGGAAACTTCTCGCGCACCATTCTTACCGATCCGTCGACCGATGCATTGTCGACCACGAAAGTCTCGGCCGTCAGTCCCTGGCAGGCATCCTGAACCGAGTGAAGGCATTGTTCCAGGAAATACTTGACATTGTAGTTGACGATGACGATGGAGAGCTTCATGCAACGAATGCTGATGTGCCGGTAAAGGTAAGGGTATTCATCAAATTATCCATCACAGGGCGCCCGCTTCGATCATCAGCACAATCTGTTCGATGGCCTGGTCGGTCCCGCCGGGGTCATAGTTGGTCTTCAGGTCATATCCGAACAGGCGGGCGAGCGTTTGCCAGACGAACGCCGTGAATCGTCCCCTCAGTTGCTTTACGATGTCGAAGGTCGAATTTCCGGTCTCCCGGTAAACTAGTTTGATCAGGATCTTTCCCTGGGAAAAGGTAAGGCTCTTGATCTCTTCTCCAAATTTTTCTTCCAGTTCCTTTTCAGCCTTCTTCATGTACTGTTTGCGTTCCTTCTCCCCGGTGATGGTGTCGAGCACTGTCCGGTAGAAGTCGAGTTGCTCGGCCGCCTTTTTTGCGTAGGGATATGCCTTTTTGACATTGTACACCAGCCGGTCCCAACGGGCCGGTGCATATTTACCTGCGGGCGGGGAGGGAGGAAAGATGACCACGGCACGGAGATCGACGGCGGCGATCGTATCGCCCCCGATCACGGCGGTTGGCAGTTTCGCCAGGGTTGTGTCCTGCGAAAACGTGCGTCCCGGCAAGATGATCAGGAAGACGACAAGGATGAAAAGGTGGCGCATCGGCATCCCGGGTTAGGTTTCCTGGAGGATAACGTGAAGAATCCGGGTTTGGTATCGGATCAGGCGACCCGCAGCCGGGCCATGCCCGATTTTTTGAACTTTTCCTCGACGAAGGGAGCGGTCACCGTGAACGACTTCGTTTTTTCTTTCGACGGAAGTTCAAACATGGCTTCGTTCATGATCTCTTCGAGGATCGACCGGAGTCCCCGCGCTCCCAGTTTGAATTCGATGGCTTTTCCGACGATGGCGTCCAGCGCTGCGTCGTCGAAGCTCAACCGGATATTGTCCATCTCGAAGAGCCGGATGTACTGTTTGACCAGCGAATTTTTCGGTTCGGTGAGAATGCGCCGGAGCGTCGCCTTGTCGAGGGTGTGCATGTAGGTAACCACCGGCAGGCGTCCGACCAGTTCGGGGATCATCCCGAACGAACGAAGGTCGACGGGAGTGATGTACTGCAGCAGGTTGTCTTTATCGATGAATTCGTGTTTCCTGTCTGTCTTGTACCCGATCTTGTTGGTCTGGAGCCTTCCGGCGATCTTTTTTTCGATGCCGTCGAATGCTCCTCCCGTCATGAACAGGATGTTCTGGGTGTTCACCTGGATCATTTTCTGCTCGGGGTGCTTGCGACCGCCCTGCGGCGGCACATTGATCACGGCTCCTTCGAGCATCTTCAGGAGGGCCTGCTGCACCCCTTCGCCGCTTACGTCGCGGGTAATCGACGGGTTGTCGCCCTTCCGGGCGATCTTGTCTATCTCGTCGATGAAGACGATTCCATGTTCAGCGGCTGCCACGTTGTAATCGGCCACCTGGAGGAGCCGCGAGAGGATGCTCTCGACGTCGTCGCCTACATATCCCGCTTCGGTGAGGGCTGTGGCGTCGGCAATGCAGAACGGAACATGCAGGAGTTTTGCCACGGTACGGGCCAGAAGGGTCTTGCCGGTTCCGGTCTCGCCCACGATCACGATATTCGATTTTTCGATCTCCACGTCCCCCTCCTTCGAGGTCTTTGCGTGGGAGATCCTCTTGTAATGGTTGTAAACCGCCACCGAGATCACTTTCTTGGCCTCTTCCTGGCCGATCACGTATTGATCGAGGTGTCTTTTGATCTCGAGGGGTTTGAGAAGCTTGAATTCATGGGCTTCGGGATGTTTCTGCACCGAGAGTTCCTCGCGGAGGATGGTCTGTGCCTGTTCGATGCAAAGGTCGCAGATGTGCCCATCCAGACCGGCGATCAGGAGGTTCGTCTCCTCCTTCAGCCGGCCGCAGAAGGAACATTTTTCGCTTGCACGGGCCATGGTCAGTCGTTTTTCTTCGAGCGAACGAGGATCTCGTCGATCATTCCGTATTTCTGAGCCTCTCCGCTGGTCATCCAGTAATCACGGTCGGCATCCTTCAGGATCCGCTTGTAGGGCTGTCCCGAATGGAGGGCGATGATTTCGTAAAGTTCTTTTTTCAGCTTCTGGATCTCGCGGGCGGTGATGTCGATATCGGAGGCCTGGCCTTCGGCGCTTCCCATCGGCTGGTGGATCAATATGCGGGAGTGTTTCAGGGCGGTTCGTTTGCCCTTTTCACCTGCGCAGAGGAGGATCGCTCCCATCGAGGCGGCCATGCCGGTGCAGATGGTAGCCACGTGGGGATTTATGTACTGCATGGTGTCGTAAATGCCGAGACCGGCGTACACTGATCCGCCCGGGGTGTTCAGGTATATCTGGATATCCTTCCGGCTGTCGACCGATTCGAGGAAGAGAAGCTGCGCCTGGATGATGTTGGCGACATAGTCGTCGATGGGCACCCCCAGGAAGATGATGCGGTCCATCATCAGACGGGAGAAGACATCCATGGTGGCGATGTTCAGCTGGCGCTCCTCGATGATGGTGGGCGAGATGTAGTTGGAGGTGATGGCTTTATACTTGGCCAGGGCCAGGGGACTGATGCCCCGGTGACCGACGGCGTATTTGGTGAATTCGTCCATGGGTCTGATTTTTATGGGTATCAATGATGAGGTTCGTGATCGTGGTCATGATCACCGTGATCATGGTCATGACCGGTGTGTTCGTGGTCGTGATGATGATCATGCCCCAGAGCGTCGTGGGCGTGGTCGCGGGCGTGTTTTTCGGAGGCGATCCGGATATAGTCATCATACGAAACCTCCTTGCGGTGGTACACGATGTGGGCTTTGAAATAATCCATCAGGCGGGCGTTGTAGAGCTGGTCGTTGATCCGTTTCACCTGCTCTTCGTTCTGCATGAGAGAATCGACTACCGACTCGTACCGTTTCGCCATTTCGGGATCCTGGTCGGTGACGTTGATCTGACGAAGCATGACGAGCCGGATGTAGTCGCGGATATCCTCGTCCTTCACCACTATGTTGTTGTCGCGGATCAGCCTGTTTTCGATCAGCTGCCATTTCATCGAATCAGCGAAGGCCGTGTAGTTTTTTTCGATGTCGCCGGGGGTGTACTTGCCTTCGTTGTTCTCTGCCAGCCAACGTTTCAGAAATTCGTCGGGCAGCGGGATCTCGGTGTTTTTCACCAGGGCATCGATGATGTCGCCGAATAGCATCTTTTCCGTTTCGGCGTTGAAGCTGGATGAAGCATCGCGGCGTACCTGTTCGCGGAACTCTTCTTCCGTCTGCAGGTCCATGCCCGGATAGACCAGGTCGAAGAATCCGGGAGTCATGTCGGCGGGTTGGATCACCGGCTCGGGTTTCTTTCCGTCTGAGGTTTCCGGCGTTTCACTCTCTTCCCCGGCATTGACTGGGGTTCCGAACCGTTTGCGGGTGTCGTCGATATACTTTTCGACCATGCTGTCGTCGACTGCGATGACAAGATGGTCGATGTTGAGGTCTTTATCCACAGGGATGGTGAAGGCAGGAGTTAGGCCCAGGTCGAAATAGAAGTCGAACGATTCCTGGTTCTCGAAATCGATGGCCTGGTTCATCTCCATGTTGGGAATGGGGTTCCCGAGTATGTCGAGTTTTTCATCGCGGATGTAGCCGGTCAGGCTGTCGGAAATAAGCCGGTTCACTTCGTCGGCGAGGATCGCCTTGCCGTACATCTTCCGGACCAGGCCGGTGGGCACATGGCCCGGCCGGAACCCGGGCAGGTTGGCTTTGCGCTTATAGTCGGTGATCTGTTTTTCAACAGCGGCCGCGTAATCTTCGGGGCCGATCTCCATCCGGATCCGGGCAGTGAGGTCGCCGGTGCTCTCTCTGGTAATCTTCATGAATCTGTTTGTTTTGTTTTCGTCAGTATCGGTGCGGATGAAGGGACTCGAACCCCCACGCCCTAAGGCACAAGATCCTAAGTCTTGCGCGGCTACCAATTACGCCACATCCGCTGGGCATTTAAAAACGGAGTGCAAAATTACGCATATTTTTTTAGCCGGCAGGTGTTTTTTATTTGCCATGCGCCGCCCCTGCCAGGCAACCCGGTTGCACCGGCCAATGTCTTTCATGCGGCACCTTCACGACTTTAGGGATAATATGCGGGATACGGCGTCGTTATCTGACAGTATGAATGCAGTTGAATGGTCATACCGGAATACATGGTTCCATCCGGGTTCCCCGAGATGGATCCTGTTCGCGCTGGTGGCAGTTGCTGCCTCACTCCCCGGGAACGTTGCCGGGCAAAACCGGCTGGGCAGCACCCTGGGCAACTACTCGGGGGTGAACAGCCTGGAGTTGAATCCCTCCGCCATTCACAATTCGAAAACCTATCTCGATATCCGGTTGATGGGAGCCGGCGTATTCCTCCAGAACAACTATCTCTTTTTGAAGAAGTACGATTACAGGTTCAGCAACTTCTTCCGTCCGGGATACGAGTGGCCGACCCACAGCGAGGATTACGGAACCGAAGTGAGGATCTTTTACCGTCACGCCAACACCGTCGATAAAAGTCTTTTCGTCAGCGCCCGCGTTGACGGACCGGGAGCCCTGCTGATCCGGGGAAAACACGCTTTCGCGCTGACCACTGCATTCCGTACGATGGTCTCCGGGACCCGGATCCCCCACGACGTGGCTAATTTTCTCTACCTCGGGTTGAATTTCCGCCCCCAGCAACAGGTGCCTTATCACGCCGAAGGACGGGTCACCGCGGCGGCGATGGCCTGGGGAGAGGTGGGGCTTACATACGGTCACGTGGTCCATGCCCGCGGTTTCGATCGTGTCGCTGCCGGAATTGCGGTGAAACGCCTTTTCGGGTTTGGTGGCACGTACTTCAGTGCGGCCCGGCTTGATTATACCGTTATCGACGACTCCACGCTCGATGTCCGAAACATGGAAGCGGAACTGGGCATGGCCCTGCCGATCGGTTACGACGACAACTCCATCCAAACCTCCCCGCTGGTAAAAGGCGGCGGGTTTGCGGCTGATCTCGGGGTGACCTACACCCGTCTGGCCCGTTACCACCAGGACGAGTATTTCGGCAGCCTTTGTGCACAATCGTATGAGGATTATGTGTACCGGGTGGGGGTGGCATTGATCGACTTTGGGGCCGTGCGTTTCAGGAATAATGCCCTGACCATGAAGATCGACAACCGGTCGTCGTACTGGGAGCATTTGACCCACATGGACTTCCGGACTGTGCGACAGTTGCTCGACACCGTCTCCTATAAGTTTTACGGCGACAACCGTTCAGCCTATTCCGGCGACCGCTTCACCCTGTGGCTCCCCACCGCCGCCAGCCTGCAGGTCGATTATCATCTG
>CAYVVG010000068.1:0-19258 GCA_964455285.1 uncultured Prolixibacteraceae bacterium | reverse complement strand
GGTATCGGCCGAAAGCGGTCCGAAAAAATCCTGCAGGCACTCATCCGCCAGCCGCTGAAGGGATTCTCCTGCGACACTCGTATCCACATGATTTCTGACTACCCCGTCTTTCCAGCTGCGGTCGGCTTTCGGAATGGGCATCCTCAGCATGTCGCGCAGGGGGGGCGAAACGTCGAAATACACCGGATGATCGATCACAGGTACTAAAGCCGGGGATTGTGACAGGGCGGCAAGGGTTGTGAGGCTCAGGAAGAGAAAAAAGTACAGAATCTTTTTCATGCAAGGCGGATTTGGCCGCAAAGATAGCGGTTATTCCCGGTAAAAATCATAATTTTGAACACATTAATTCCTTTCAGAATGGTGCTTCGAACGCTTGTTCTCTATGCCTCGCTCATTTTCGCTGTCTCTTCCCAGGCACAGCGTGGCACGCTGTATGACGACACAAGGCTTTCATCGGTTCACATCGCCCTGCCTGCCGATTCGCTGGAGATCCTGTATGATTCGATCCTCAGCGATCATTACTACCTGGCGCGTTTCGTTTTCGATGATACGGAACAGTGCGACACCCTGGAGAATGTCGGGTTCCGGCTCAGGGGAAATACCTCCCGGTACTCCCTGAAGAAGTCCTTCAAGATCAGTTTCAACGAATATGTTCCGGGACGAAAGTACCAGGGGGTGAAGAAGCTGAACCTGAACGGACAGCACAACGACCCGACGATGATCCGGGAAAAGCTCTTTTACGACCTCTGGAAGCGGGCGGGTTTTCCCGAACGCCGCACCAGTTTTGTGAGGGTTTACATCAACGGAGATTATTACGGGCTGTACACGAACATTGAAGAGCTGGACAAGGAATGGCTCAAGCGCCACTATGCGGATCCCGGCGGTAACCTGTACAAATGCACCTACCCGGCCGACCTGGTCTACCACGGGCCGCTGGAACAGACTTACAAGGACCTGATGAACGGCACGGCCACAGGAGGCCGCGTATATGACCTCCAGACCAACGAAGAGGAAGACGATTACAGCGGCCTGGTCAGCCTGATCGGGGGGCTGAACCAACCGGTAACCGGAAATTTCTCCGTTGAGATCGCTTCCCTGCTCGGGGTGGACCGGTTTCTCAAGGCGCTCGCCCTGGATGTGGCGACCGGCAACTGGGATGATTATTCCTACAACAAGAACAACTTCTACCTTTATGAAGATCCTGCCAGCGGAAGGACCGATTTCATAACGTATGATCCCGATAACACATTCGGCATTGACTGGTTCGGAATCGACTGGGGAAGAAGAGATTACCGGTATTGGGTCAACGACCAGATGCCGTTGCCGCTGGCGAAGAAACTGCTGGCCGTTCCCGCTTTCATGGAACGGTACACACGGTACATCGATACCATGGCCCGCCAGGTGATCAACCCGGGGGAGATATTCCCGCGGATCGCCTCCCTGAAATCCCTGATCCGGGATGCTGCCGTGGAGGACACCTGGCGCACCCTGGACTATGGATACAGCGTGGCCGATTTCGACAATTCCTTCACTCAGCCGATCGATAGTCACACTCCCTACGGACTCATGCCGTTTATCTCCACCCGGCAGAAATCCCTCCTCGATCAGCTGAAGACCGAAGGGCTCGCCGGAAGTGGCCCCGGATCCGGCCGCATGACCCTTTATCCCAATCCCGCCGGTCTCAGGATATCCATCCTTCTCGACCGCACCCCGGCCCGGGAGTTGCCGGCACGGATCACCGACCTTCAAGGACGGACCCTGAGGGTGATGAACCTGAGGGACAAATGCACCGTCATCAGCCTGGAGGGACTTTCGTCCGGGGTCTTTATCCTGGAGGCAGATATTGACGGCCAAACGGTACTGGAGAAGTTTATTCATAAGCCATGAACCGACTCTTACTCTTTCTGATCCTGGCGATTCGGCTGACGGACGGATCGAGGGCACAGGAGTTCCGCCCCGGAGACCTGGAAACGATCGCCGCCGCAGAGATGCGGGGGGCTGCCATCAGGGTGCTCCCCGAAACCGTGGCGACCGCCGGCGGATTTGATGTGCACGGGTACCGATGCCATTGGCGCATCGATCCGGCAGTAAGGGAGATCGCGGGCAGTGTGACAGTGCTGTTTCGCGTGACCGGTACTGCCATGGATTCGCTGGCACTGGACATGGCGCCGGAGCTCATCGCCGATTCGGTGAGGTACCACGGACAGGAGGTCCCGTGGAACCATGCCGGCCAACAGCTTGTCGTCGGGTTTCCTTCTTCCATTCCTCCGCAAACCGCAGATTCCCTGACCGTATACTACCATGGGGTTCCGCCCGACCAGGGATTCGGGTCGTTCGTCCAGTCCTCCCACAACGGAGTTCCCATCATCTGGACCCTTTCCGAGCCATACGGGGCGAGCGACTGGTGGCCCTGCCGGAACGGACTTGCCGACAAGGCCGATTCGATCGACATCTTTCTTGATATTCCCACAGGCTATCGAAGCGCCAGCAACGGGGTGCTGGTTTCCGAAACCCCGGCCGGCAGCCGGATCATCCACCACTGGAAACACCGGTATCCGATTGCCGCCTACCTGGTTTGCCTGGCCGTCACCAACTATGCCCATTATGTCCATCTTGTTCCTTTTCAAGGAGATACACTCATAGTCGATAATTTCGTTTACCCCGAGGATCCTGTGACCGTACCCCCTGAAACACATGTGATCATCCCGATGATCCAGTTGTTCGACACCCTGTTCGGCATCTATCCGTTCCAGCGTGAAAAATACGGTCATGCCCAGTTCGGGTGGGGCGGAGGCATGGAACACCAGACCATGACTTTCGTATCCTCGTTCGGTTTCGAGCTCCTGGCCCACGAACTGGCGCACATGTGGTTCGGCGACAAGGTGACCTGCGGCAGCTGGACCGACATCTGGCTGAATGAAGGATTTGCGACCTACCTTTCCGGGCTTTGCTATGAACATATCCTGCCCGACTGGTGGAAACGGTTTCGCGAAGTAAGGGTGAAGAGTGTGACGGCTTATCCGGGCGGATCGGTTTACTGCACAGATACGACCAGCGTCAACCGGATCTTCGACAGCCGTCTTTCCTATGCCAAAGGGGCGCTGATCCTGCACCAGTTACGATGGCTGATGGGGGATTCCGCCTTTTTCGCGGCCCTGCGGAATTACCTGGCCGATCCGTCGTTGGCCTATGGATTTGCCCGCACCCCCCAACTGAAAGCGCACCTGGAATCCTCCTGCGGGTGCGACCTGACAGGCTATTTCAACGACTGGTACACCGGCGAAGGTTATCCTTCCTACCAGACGAGCTGGGAACAGCATGGCGACACGGTCACCCTGACCGTGGGACAAACGCAATCCCACCCTTCCGTATCCTTCTTTGAAATGGATATCCCGCTGACATTCAAGAATGAGACCCGCGATACGATCCTGCGTTTCCATCATACCTTTTCGGGACAGGCTTTCACGGCGGTAATCCCGTTCACCGTCGATTCGGTGCTGTTCGACCCCGGCTATCAGCTGATCTCGGCAAATAATACGGTGAGCGGCATCCTGGAAAAGCAGGAACCGGCCGGGGTAAAGGTGTACCCGGTACCGGCCAGGGATCAGGTGACCTTTCAGTTCAGCCCTTTGCTGGAAAAGGAAGCGTTCCGGATCAGGGTCTTTGACTGTACCGGCAAGCAGGTGGCTGCCCTTTTTCACCCCCAGAATGAGACCTTCAGCAAACTGGTGCTCGAACAATTTTCCACCGGGCAATACTCCTATTTGATCGAAAACAGTGAACTTCGCGTCGACGGCGTATTTACCATCATCCGGTAGATTCCGCACCCGGCGTAGAACATCCCTTTGCATTCAGCCACCCCATCATCATGAAAAAGACACTGATCCTGACCATCATCCTGGCCGCGTTCTTCGCCTCCGACCGGGCCCACTCACAGCGCTGGCAATGGCTCAACCCAAAACCGACCGGCAATTTCGTCAACGATGTCTGTTTCACCGACCCGGTGAACGGATTCATTGCCGGCAATTACGGCACCATCCTGAAAACCACCGACGGGGGGCTGACCTGGAAAAGCAAATTTTCCGGAACCACCAACCATCTCACCTGTGTTCATTTTGTGGATGGAAGTACGGGATATGCGGCCGGGAACACCGGCACCATCCTGAAAACCACCAACGGGGGTGAATACTGGGTTACACAACCGGCCTACTACGCCAACCTAAGTTCCGTTTTTTTCGCGGACGCCAATACCGGGTATGCAGCCGGCGAGACCACGATCCTCAAGACCATCGATGGCGGGACTGCCTGGAATGTGATCTCCTACAATGCGCACAGCAACCTGAGGTCGCTCTGGTTCATCAACGCCGACACCGGATTTGTGATCGCAGGTGACTGGAACAGCTACCTGCTCCTCCGGACGGTTGACGGAGGCATCACCTGGTCGGGGGTTTTTTCATCGAACACCTTTCTCTCCAGGCTTTGCTTTACCAGCGCAAGTACCGGTTGGATGGCTGCCGACGACGGCATCATCCTGAAGACGGTCGATTACGGGTCATCCTGGGATCAGCTGGAGGACGAGGAGGGAACCTACCAGGATGATATCTTTTTTCCCGATCCCGGCTGGGGAATGGCGATAGGATGGCAGGGCCTGTGTTATCCCCACATCGTAAAATCGACCGATGGCGGTTGGACCTGGGTGGAGGCCACCAACCTGACGGGAGCCCTGTTGCACTGCTTGTGGTTCACCGATCGCAGCAACGGGATCATCCTCGGGCAGCGGTGTTATCCGACCAGCGAAAAAAGTGTGATCATGCGAACGACCGACGGCGGGCAGACCTACACCGACCTGGTGAAGGGAACTACGGCCGACTGGCAGGCCATGGATTTCCCGTCGCCCACCACCGGTTATGTGGCGGGTGATTCGGGGATCGTGATGAGGACGACGGATGCCGGAAATTCCTGGACGGTATGTCATACTCCCGGCATCCAGATGCTCAAGGGGGTGGCATTTCCGACGCCGTTGACGGGTTACGCGGTCGGGCAGGGAGGGACAATCGTGAAAACAGAGAATGGAGGCGACACCTGGACCTCCCAGTTTTCCGGCACCGGGCTGTCGCTGAACTCGGTCGATTTCCCGAATGAAAATACGGGATATGCAGTCGGCGATTTCGGTACCATCGTGAAGTCCGCAAACGGCGGTTTGACCTGGAGTCCGCAAACGGCAGGCACCACGCGTTTCCTGCGATCGGTGCAGTTTCTCAGTTCCACCACCGGGTATGTCGCAGGGTCGTACGGTACCATCCTGAAGACCACCAATGGCGGGGATACATGGAGTATCCAGACCTCGGGGACCGAACTCGATCTGAACGATGTATTTTTTCTGGATGAAAATACGGGGTATGCGGTGGGTGCTGCCGAACAGGTGTTGAAAACCACCAACGGCGGGACCACATGGTCGCTGATCCATGTGGGATATAATGCCACCTACCTGTCCGTCTGGTTTCGGGACAGCTTCACCGGCTATGTCACGGGAACGGGCGGCCTGATCCTGTTGACGACTGACGGCGGGGCAACCTGGACGGTGCAATCGTCCGGAACCCCGAATCCTCTTTATTCCGTTTGCATTACCGGCGCCAACACCGCCTTCGCCGCCGGTGAAAACGGAACCATCCTGGGCACTTCGGACGCCGGTGTGGGCCTTCCGGGCCACCCGCCCGTATCGCTGCCGAAAATGCATGTATTCCCCAGCCCGGCCGGCGGGAACATCACCGTGCTGATTCCCGGCGACATTGCCCAGGGAACGCTGAGCATCCTGGACGCCGGAAGTCGTGAGGTGATTCACCAGCCTGTGACCCGTTCCGCACAGGTGATCGATGTGAGTGCCCTGCAGCCCGGGTTGTATCTGGTAAGGTGGACCGGTGATGCCGGGACAGAAGTTGCGAAATTCGTCAAACGTTAACCGAGCCCCCGACCTGTGACCCGTTCCCCCCTCTTCCGCAAGAAATCGGTCGGTCTGATCCTGAAGGATGCCGCGTCGGTACCCGGCAGCCCGACCGAACTTCGCAAGAGCCTGACAGTGTTTGATCTGACCGCCCTGGGGATCGCGGCTGTGATCGGCGCCGGTATCTTCAGCACCATCGGAACTGCCGCGGTCAACGGGGGGCCTGCCGTCACCCTGCTCTTTCTTTTTACCGCGGTGGCCTGCGGATTCTCGGCCATGTGCTATGCCGAATTCGCTTCCTCCATTCCCATCAGCGGGAGCGCCTACACTTACGCTTATGCCAGTTTCGGCGAACTCGTCGCCTGGATCATCGGGTGGGACCTTATCATGGAATATGCCATCGGGAACATCGCTGTTGCCATCTCCTGGTCGGATTACTTTACCGGTTTCATGGGAGGGATCGGCCTGCACATCCCGCCGTGGCTGGGGATCGATTATCTGTCGGCCGCGAGGGGATATCAGCAGGCCACTCTTGAGATGATGCGCGGGGTACAGGCTGCCGATCTGCCGGGAAACCTGTCGGAGGCCATGCAGGCGTGGCTTACAGCTCCGATGGTGGGCGGAGTCCGCATCATCGCCGATATTCCCGCCTTTGCCATTGTGGTGTTTATTTCAGTGCTGGTCTTCGTGGGTATTTACGAGACCAAGGTGGCCGGGAATATTATGGTGATGCTGAAGGTGGGAGTCTTGCTGCTGATCATCACAGCCGGTGTGTTCTATGTCGATCCGAAAAACTGGAGCCCGTTTGCCCCGCACGGGCTGACGGGGGTGCTGAAAGGGGTCTCGGCCGTCTTCTTTGCCTACATCGGATTTGATGCGATCTCCACCACGGCCGAGGAGTGCCGCGACGCGCGCAGGGACCTTCCCCGGGCCATCCTGCTGGCCCTGATCATCACCACGGTTCTCTACATCCTGATCAGCCTGGTACTGACCGGGCTGGTTCCCTATCATCAGCTGGGTGTGGGCGATCCCCTGGCCTACGCATTCGAAAGGTTGCACATGACGAAGCTGTCGGGCGTGATCGCCGTCAGTGCCGTGATCGCCATGGCCAGTGTCCTGCTGGTGTTCCAGGTGGGGCAACCCCGCATCTGGATGAGCATGAGTCGCGACGGACTGCTGCCGCCCGCGTTTTCGAAGATCCATCGCCGGTTCCGCACGCCCTGGTTTTCGACCGTCATTGCCGGTATCCTGGTGGCGATTCCTTCGCTGTTCATGAACCTTACGGAAGTGACCGATCTGACCAGCATCGGAACCCTTTTCGCCTTCATCCTGGTGTCGGGAGGGGTGCTGGTGCTGCAAAATGACAGGAAGAATGGCGGATGGCAAGAGGGAAGAAAAGGCTTCCGGGTGCCATACATCGACAGCCGGTGGACCCTGCCTGTGATCTGGATAGGAGTCGGCGTCGTTTTCTGGCTGGCCTCAGGTCCGGTGGGAACAGGTGAACAGTTGATTAATAGAACAATAGAACAATCGAATAATAGAACAATAGAACAGTCGAATAATAGAACAATAGAACAGTCGGATATTGATCTGGATGATTCCATCAGCACCCCACCCCCGGCCCCTCCCCAAACAGGGAGGGGAATCAGCACAGTAATTCATCACCTTCCCATAGCCCTCTTCGTTGTCGCCGCAGTAGTGATCACCTGGTTTGCCGTCCGGCGGCGCCTTTCGCTTATCCCGGTGATGGGGTTGCTCACCAACCTTTACCTGATGGCTCAACTCGGGGTGACCAACTGGTTGCGTTTCCTGATATGGCTGGCGATCGGATTGGTCATCTATTTCAGTTACGGCCGATGGCACAGCAGGCTGGGAAGGAAATGATGTGCTGATTAGTTACCCTCCCTGTTTGGTGAGGGGTGGCCGCAGGCCGGGGAGGGGTAATGTGCTGATGTGCTGTTGTGCTGATGGATTTGGAGAGTAATTGGTTTGTGCGTAGGTTTGTGATGATCATTTCAGGTATGTCGTTGGCGGAAATCATAGTAATCGTAGTTGCGGGGGTGGTGGTGGGGTTCATCAATACGCTTTCGGGCGGGGGGTCGGTGATCAGCCTTTCGCTGCTGCTGATCCTGGGCCTGCCGGCCGACGTGGCCAACGGGACCAACCGGATCAGCATTTTCTTTCAGACGCTGTCGTCGGTCGGGAGCTTCACCCGGCAGAAGATGTTTACCGGTCGCCGGCCCCTGGTGCTGGCTATTCCCGCCACCCTCGGGGCCATTCTCGGGGCCTGGCTGGCCGTCGACGCTGGATCGCGGGTGATCGAGATCGCGATGGGGGTGGCGATGGTGGTCATGGTCTTTTTTCTCTTTTACAAACCCGACCGCTGGTTGAAGGAGAATCCAGGGCGACTTTCGCAACCCTTGCATGTGTGGCAGATCCTGATCTTTTTCGTGGTGGGTTTTTATGGTGGTTTTATCCAGGTCGGCGTGGGTTATTTCCTTCTCATGGCCCTCGTCCTGGGGACCGGGTACGACCTGGTGAAAGCCAATGCCGTGAAGAACCTCATTGTTTTTTTCTACGCCGTGTTTGCCCTGCTCGTCTTTGTTCTCGACGGGAAGGTCGATTATCTTTACGGCATCATCCTGTCCGTGGGAAGCATCATCGGCGCCTGGATCGCGGCCTGGCTGTCGGTGAAAAAGGGTGCCGGTTTTATCCGGGCGGTGATCCTTGTATCAGTGCTCCTGACACTTTTACAAATCTCCGGATTGATTAACTTTACCGCGATGTTGTCGTTTATCCGGCATCCCTGAGGATAGGTCCTGTTGCCGCTGGGTGATAGATGAAAAGCATAGCAGGACTCCGGGTATTGATGTAAAATTCAAATGTTCATGATCATGAAACGAAACTATTTAAGGAGAGTGGGGATTCCTGTCCTGCTTTGTGCATGGTTATCCGGTTGGCTTATCCCGGAAAATCTCGTCGCCCAGGTCAAACCCGTGATTGCGGAAGAGCAGAAACAGGGTCCGGAAACGGCTCCGGATGCCGGCAAAGTTCTTTGGGCGATAGCCATCCACGGAGGGGCCGGGAATCATGTGAGGGGAACCCTGACCGGGAACCGGGAAGAGGATTACCGGAAAGCGCTTGAGGAGGCGCTGGAGATCGGATCCGCCATCCTGGGCAAAGGAGGAAACAGCATCGATGCCGTGGAGGCGGTGATCCGGTTCATGGAGGATAACCCGTTGTTCAACGCCGGTAAGGGAGCCGTGCTGAACAGCGAGGGAAAAGCCGAGCTGGATGCCTCGATCATGGATGGCAAAACCGGCCTGGCGGGAGCGGTGGCCGGCGTGACGACGATCAAAAACCCCGTGACGGCGGCAAGAAAAGTGATGGACCGTTCGCCCCATGTCCTGCTCATCGGTTCAGGAGCCGAGGCTTTTGCAAAAAAGAACGACCTGGAGATGGTCGATCCGTCCTATTTCATCACCCCCGACCGGCTCGCGGCATGGGAGAGGTGGAAGCAGAAAGTGAGTCCTGAAGAGGCAGGGCAGGATCAGGATCTTCAGGGATCGGAAAAGAATCCGGAACCATTGCCGGGGACGGATCAGAAGAAAAAAGAAGTGATCCAAAAGGGCAGCCTGAAGGAGAAGAAGGAGGAAAAAAAGAAGGATTTACCGACCGAGAAAGCCGAACATGGCACGGTCGGCGCGGTAGCACTTGACCGGTCAGGCAATCTGGCAGCCGCGACCTCCACCGGAGGTATGATGGGAAAAATGGCGGGAAGGGTGGGAGATTCACCGCTGATAGGAGCCGGAACCTTTGCGGATAATAACACCTGCGCCGTGTCGGGCACGGGCCACGGGGAATTTTTCATCCGGAACCTGGTATCGTATGACATCTCCGCACTCATGGAGTACCGCGGGATGCCCCTGGAGGAGGCGGCCCGGTATGTGGTCATGGAAAAACTCACCGAGAAAGAAGGAACGGGCGGTGTGATCGCGGTCGATCGCGCCGGAAATATCGCCATGCCGTTCAATACCGAATCGATGTTCCGGGGATTCAGGAAATCGTCGGGAGAGTCAAAGATCGAGATCTACCGGTAGGGAAAGAAAATCATTGTTTTTCGTACTGCTGGATCTCGTCATACACATATTCCAGCGTAACCCCGGCCTGGGCAAGCATCTCTTCCGATTCCCGGCCGTCATGGTATTTGCGTTCGCACACCACCCGGGTGATCCCGCAATTGATGATCAGCATCGCGCAGGTCCGGCAGGGGGTCATCCGGCAGTACAGGGTGGATCGGTCGAGTGCAATGCCTCTCCGGGCCGCCTGGCAAATAGCGTTTTGCTCGGCATGAACGGTGCGGACACAGTGCTGGGTTACCCGCCCGTCCTCATGGATCACTTTTTTCATCAGGTGGCCCTCCTCGTCGCAATGCGGAAGGCCCTGGGGTGACCCGACATACCCGGTGACCAGGATCTGCTTGTCGCGAACGATCACGCATCCGCTTCGCCCCCTGTCACACGTAGCCCGCTCGGAGACGGTGTGGGCGATCTGCATGAAATATTCGTCCCACGAGGGACGAGATTCGGATTTTTCCATTTACGATCTACGATTTATCTGCTTCATACCCGTTCCCCACACTCACCACTCACGACTCACGACTCACCATTCACTCTTTCCAGCACCCTTTCCACCTGCCTGAAAAGATCCTTCTTCGAACCGTCGTTGGTGAGCAGGTAGTCGGCCTCCCGGATGCAGGCCTGAAGGTTCTGGGAGGCAGGATCCTCCGCCGTCATCTCACGGGCTTCGTTGGCCAGGAAAGTGGCGAAGTCGATATGGTCGGTTTCCGATCCCCGTTCCGAAATGCGGCGGAACCGTATTTCGGGAGAGGCATCCACCGCGATCAGGATAAACCGGCCTTTGCTCCGCAGGGAAGCGATCTCGCCCGGAGTGCGAATGCTCTCAACGATGCAGTCGTGCCCATCGGTTGCGGCACGTTCGTAAAGGCAATCGGTTACGTACGATGAACCGTGCCGGTGCCGGAGTTCGTTGGCAACCGCCACCATGCTGTCGCGGTTTTCGGGCAAACCCCTTCGCCGGATCTCTTCCAGCAAAAAGGCCCGTACCGAGTAGTGCACATATCCTTTGCGGGTGGTGAGAAACTCCACCACCGTACCTTTTCCCGCACCCAGCGTCCCGGTGATGCCGATGATCAACATATCATATTTTCCCGGCCTTCAGCCTTTCGATCCATTTCTCTGCTGTCACCGGCCGGAACTCTTCCAGGTCGGAAAGAAGTGTGGCCGGGTCGTTTCCCGTTATCAGCAATTCCCGGTGCTCGCGACGCAGAAAGCGTTCACCGACCGCATAATCCAGCATGGCCAGCAAGGGGTCATAAAATCCGCCAATGTTCAACAGGCCGACCGGTTTCCCGACGATACCCAGCTGGTTCCAGGTCAGCACCTCGAAGATCTCGTCGAGCGTGCCGTAAGCGCCGGGCAGGGCGATGAAAGCGTCGGAGAGATCGGCCATCAGGGCCTTCCGCTCCTGCATGCCCTCCACGATGTGCATTTCCGTCAGATTATCATGGGCCACCTCCTTCTCCACCAGCGACTTTGGCATCACTCCGATCACCTTTCCCCCCCCTTCCATCACCGTATCGGCCAGCACCCCCATCAGCCCGACGTTGGCCCCGCCGTAAACCAGCGTGATCTCCCTTTCCAGGAGGAACCGCGCGAGTGATTGTGCCGCGTCAGCATAGATTTTATCCCTGCCCAGGGAAGAGCCGCAAAAGACACAAACGGAGTGTAGCATGTTATTTGTTAATTTTGATGGCCAAAGATAAAGAAAATGTACGTAGGGACGCATCGCAATGCGCCCGGACGTGAATCGTGAATGGAAAACAAAGATCGTAGATCGTAAATCGTACATCGTACATCGGAACTATGTTATATCCGCTCAAATTCAAGCCTGTTTTTAAAGAAAAGATCTGGGGAGGAAGCAGGGTAAAAGACCGTCTTGGGTTCGATTTTTCTCCCCTGCCCAACTGCGGTGAAGTGTGGGCGATGTCGGGAGTTTCTGATTGTCAGACGGTTGTCAGCAATGGATTCCTTGAGGGAAACCCGCTCAACGAGATCCTCGAGATCTACATGGATGAACTGGTGGGCGAAAAGGTCTTTGATCGCCATTCTACTGAATTTCCTATTCTGGTGAAGTTCATCGATGCCAGCCAGTGGTTGTCCGTTCAGGTCCATCCCGACGATGAGTTGGCTGCCCGCCGGGGACTTGCGGGCGGGAAGACGGAGATGTGGTATGTGATGGATGCGGACCCGGGCGCTCAGCTTATTTCGGGATTCAACCGCCCGATGGCACCTGCCGACTATCTCCGGTATGTTCGTGAGAACAGGCTGAAAGAGATTCTGAATTTTGAACCCGTCGACCGCGGCGATGTCTTTTATATTCCTTCGGGCCGGATCCATGCACTCGGCCCCGGTATCCTGCTGGCCGAGATCCAGCAGACTTCCGACACGACTTACCGGATCTATGACTGGGACCGGCTTGACGACAAAGGCCGTTCGCGCGAACTCCACACCGACCTGGCCCTGGAAGCGATCGACTTCAGTCCGGTAGAGTCGCACCGGGTGCATTACCGAAGCCGCCCCGGCGAACCCGTCACCCTGGTCAGCAGTCACTGGTTCACCACCCGCCTGCTCGATATCGGCCGGGCAACGGAAAGGGATTACGGCGACCTTGACTCATTCGTGATCTATGTCTGCACCGGGGGGAGATGCCGGGTGACCGCTGCCGGCCACGATGTTCCGCTGACGGCCGGCGAAGTGATGCTGATCCCCGCCGTGCTGGAGAGTGTGACCCTTACACCGGAAACTGATGTAAGGCTGCTCGAGATCTGTATTCCATAATTCCCTACTTTTGTGACATCGAAATCCACTCATCAATGAAACAACTCAGAATTATCGTATTGCTTGTGCTGCTCTCGGGTTGCGCCTTTGCCCAGCAGGGGGTCTTTACTTACAAAAAACTCCCTTCGGTGAAGATGAAAACCGTAAAAGGACTTCCATTCACCTCCGACAGCATTGTCAACCATGGAAAACCGGTCATCATCAGCTTCTGGGCCACCTGGTGCAAGCCCTGCGTGCGCGAACTCACTACGATATCCGATGTATATGGCGATTGGGTGGAGGAAACCGGTGTGAAGCTGTATGCCATCTCGGTTGACGACGCCCGCTCCTCCTCGCTGGTCGCCCCGATGGTCAACGGCAAGGGATGGGAGTACACCGTGCTGCTCGACCCCAACGGCGACTTTAAACGGGCCATGAACGTAGGTCCGATCCCGCATACGTTTCTCCTCGACGGCAACGGTACGGTGGTGTATCAACACACCTCCTTTTCCGAAGGCGACGAGCTGAACCTGATCGAGATGGTCAGAAAGCTCAACCGGGGCGAGAAACTTGACTAATCCGTTGTATCTTCAACTATTAAATCCTGGTACGTTGAACAAATTTATCCGCTATTGTCTCGGGGCGATCGCCCTGTTTTTCCTTACACCGGCTGCATTGCGGGCACAGGAAACATTGAAAGGCAGTGAGATCCACGGCAGCATGCAGGTCGATGCCTCCTACTACATGACCGATCCCAAGACCGGCATTACCGATTCGACGCTGGCAGGCAAACTGCTCCGCATGAACGCCTTCACCGAAGTCAACTATTCGCTCGGGAACTTCACCGCCGGCGTACGCTTCGAGAGCTACCTTCCGCCGCTGACCGGCTACGACGCCCCCTACAACGGGACCGGAGCTCCTTACTGGTATGCCAACTACAAGAACGACTTCATCGATATTACCGCCGGAAATTTTTACGAGCAGTTCGGCAACGGGATGATCCTGCGCACTTACCAGGAGTGGACTTTGGGATATGACAACTCCCTCCGCGGACTGAGGGTGAAGCTGACGCCATACAAAGGGATCACCCTCAAGGGAGTCTACGGCGTCCAGCGGTATTACTGGGAACCGTACAAAGATTACAACCGGGGGATCGTCAAGGGAGCCGATGCCGACTTCTACCTCAACGACCTGTTCACAACCCTGCAGGATGCCCGGCTGAAACTGACGCTGGGCGGATCGTTCGTGAGCAACTACCAGCAGGGCGATACGAAAGACATCCCCTTCGAAGGAAAGATCTTGTCCCTGGCCCTTCCTGAAAATGTTTCCTGCTATGGCGGACGGTTCAATCTCAGCCTGGGCGGTTTCAGCTGGTTTGCCGAATATGCCCACAAGATCAACGACCCCACCGCGCTGAACAACTACATCTATAAAGGAGGGGATGGCCTTTTCACCAACCTGTCGTGGTCGAAAAAGGGCATCGGGCTCTCTCTCATGTCGAAATGGATCGACAACATGAGTTTTAAATCGGATCGTACAGTGACTAATAACATGGTGAATATCAATTATTTGCCATCGATCACAAAGGAACACGGCTATGCCCTGTCGGCCATGTACCCCTATTCGACCCAGCCTAACGGGGAGGTCGGTTTCTCGGGAACCGCTACGGTGCATTTCGCCAAGAACTCCCCATTGGGGGGAAAGACGGGTCTGGCCATCATTGCCAACTATTCCCGTGTGAACAGCCTTCACCGGACCGCCCCGAACGATTCGTCGTACATCGGCCAGATCGGAACGAAGGGATACAACTCCTCCTTTTACGGGGTCGGGGATGTGCTCTATTTCCAGGATCTGAATGTCGAAGTGACCAAGAAGTTCGGGAAAAGATGGAAAGGGGTGTTCTCGTACCTCTACCAGGCATATAACAAGGATGTGATCGAAGCGCATGCAGCCGGCGAGTACGGCATTGTGTGGTCGCATATCGCGATCGCCGATGTGGCCTGGAACATCACGAAAAAGGTATCGCTGCGGTGTGAAGCCCAGGGGTTGTGGACGAAGCAGGACAAAGGGAACTGGGTGGCCGGCCTGGCCGAACTCACGGTTTCTCCCCATTTTTTCCTTTCCCTGATGGACCAGTACAATTTCGGGAACAGCGATGCTTCGCAGCGGCTGAACTACTACACGGTGATGGCCGGCTATACCCATCATTCCACCCGCGTGGCGCTCTCCTACGGGAAGCAGCGGGAAGGGATGCTCTGCGTGGGGGGCGTCTGCAGGTACGTGCCCGCCACCAACGGATTCACGCTCACCGTTACCAGCAGTTTCTGAGGTGATCCCGTCGATCATAGAAATCGGAAAAGTAAAACACGAGAAAATGAAGAGATTGTCAGGAATATATGTCATGGCCGCGGCAGCCTTCCTGCTGCTGGGCTCCTGCACCAAGATCAGCGAACCCTATTATAAGGTAAAATCGGTGGAGGCGGATACCTCCAAACGGACCGTCCTGCTCGAGGACTATACCGGTCACCTCTGCACCAACTGCGCCCCGGCCGGGAAGATCGCCCATTCGATCCAGGAATTATACGACGGGCAGGTGATCGCGGTAGCCGTGCATGCCGGGAGTTTTGCGAAACCCAATCCGGCAAAGTATTTCCCTTATCTCATTGCCGATTACCGTACCGAGGCCGGTAACACCTGGTTTGAATACAGCGGCTTCAACATCCCCGGCACCCCGCGGGGGATGGTCAATCGCACGCCTTACAACGGCAACATCTCCTTCGGCCCCACCGACTGGAACGAGGCCGTGAAGGAAGCGGTGAAGATGGAAAAGATCATCGATATTACGGTGAACAACAGCTACAACGCGGCCGACAGCCTCTTATCGACCACCATTGGGGTTGAATTTCTTAAGGCATACACAGGTTCGGCGACCCTTACCGTTTGTGTACTTGAGGACAGCATCTACGGGGGACAGCTCAACAATGAAGCAGGCGATTCGATCCCCATCGTAAAGCATTACCTCTTCATGCACATGCTGCGTGGCTCTCTCAACGGGAGCTGGGGCGAAGGGGTGGCGACGAACCCCGCGGCCGCAGCCACCCTCAACCGGACCTACACCTGCGACTTCAAGGGAAAGGGCTGGGTACCGGGCCATTGCAGCGTGATCGCGTTTATCTCAGATGCCGAGACCCGCGAGGTGCTGCAGGCGGCGAAGTCGGACGAGATCGGCCTTTAAGGTATCCCCACCAGAAATATCGTTTCCGCCACCGTTTTAAGACCCTCCAGGTTTTCAAAACCTGAAAGGTCTTTTTCCGAAATATAAATTCATTGAATCTGGAAAATATATTTTACATTTGGACGTCTGATTGTAAAATACACTTGCCATGCTGATACGACCTTATTGGATTCAGAAGATTGAAGAAGCCTGGGAAAAGAGATCCCTCGTATGGTTATCGGGCGTCAGAAGGGTGGGGAAAACAACACTGACGAGAATGTTCCCCGATGCCGTATATATGAATTGCGATCTTCCCTCTGTGGCAAGAAGGCTGGAAGATCCTGAATCCTTTTATCATGGAATATCTTCGCATGCGATTGTCGTTTTTGATGAGATACACCGGATTCAAGATCCGAGCAGAGTTCTTAAAATCGGGACGGATGTGTTTCCGGGCATTAAAATCCTTGCAACCGGTTCATCCACACTGGAAGCTACAAAGAAATTTTCGGACAGTCTGACCGGCAGGAAAGCGGTTGTTTATCTTCCTCCCGTCCTCTGGGTCGAATGTGATAAAGTATTTCACATCCCTGATCTTGATCGCCGTTTACTGTATGGCGGATTGCCGGAGATGTTCCTTGCCGGAAAGCCTGACCCGGTATTTTATTCCGAATGGATCGACAGTTTTTATGCAAGGGATATTCAGGAATTGTTCCATGTACGCAACCGCGCGGGATTTGTTAAACTCATGCACTTGCTCTTTCGTTCCAGCGGCAACCTGATAAGCCAGACACAGCTTTCAAAAAGTTGTGATCTGACGCGGCCGACTGTAAACAGCTACCTCGAATCACTGCACATTGCCAATGCTGTTTTTCTGCTTCCACCCTTTCACGGAGGAGGAAAGCGGGAGATTACCCAACAGCCTAAGTGTTATACGTTCGACACAGGATTCGTCACGTTTGTCAGGGGATGGAATGACATTCGCCTTGAAGATCGGGGGATACTTTGGGAGCACCTGGTCCTTGATATGATCCGGTCCATCAGCCCTCCGGCCAACATTTTTTACTGGCGTGATAAATCGGGACGGGAAATAGATTTCATTGTCAGACACTCCAGTCAACACATTGATGCGATTGAATCAAAAGTCAATCCGGATCAATTTAACCTGACGGCGTTAAGAGAATTCAGGCACATCTATCCCGGAGGAAACAATTATTGCATTTCCCCATTCATCAGGACTCCCTATACCAGAACAATCGACGGTTTCAAAGTCACCTTCGCCGGATTTGCATCAGATTTGACAACAGCATGAATATTACCTCCCCACCAGAAACATCGTTTCCGCCACTGTTTCGTTCATGAAGATCAGCCGGGTAAAGGGAGGCAGGGGAATATCGTAGGCTGTCCGTCACCGGGCAATGATCACCCTGTTGGTGACCATCCCCTGCGCACCGTCCACCTTCAGGAAATAGATCCCTCCGGAAAGCCCTGAAACATCAATCCTTCTGCTGACCTGTTTCCCGGTGATGTTCGTTTGCTGCCAAACCGGGCTACCCGTCAAGTCGAACAGCGTTATGGTCACCGGTTCCGCAATCAAAGAGTTTATCTCCAGGTTGAGGATGTTCCCGCAGGGATTGGGATAGATGCGGCAGGCAAGAGCAGGGGTCTTTTCCCCGGTCCTGGTCGGCCAGTCAACGATGATATACCCTGTGGCGGTCATCGTATCGGTGGTGAACTCATCGCCCGCGATCAGGGTCACATCAAAGATCCCCAGGGAATCATAGGCAACGACCGGGTTCTGCTCGTAAGAGATTTCAGGGTTCCCTCCCGGGAAATGCCATTCCCAGCGGGTGGGGATCCCCACCGAGGTATCGGCGAACGCCACCGTATGGCCCGGGACGACCGAGGTGGGAACTCCGGTGAATCCGGCAAACACCGGAGGCGGCAGGGGCCTGACCGGAAGGTCGTCGATCACCGGGATGTTGTTGTAGGCAGTGATCACCAGTCTCAGGGTATCGGGTGCCATGGCCAGGGCAGGAAAAGCCAGCGTGAGGGCATCGGTTTCCATCAAACCGGTAGCCACGATGGAGTCACCTTTCGTGAGGGTCACCCGGGCGCCGCCGGTCGGACAGAGCACGGTCAGGGTCGAGTCGGTGATATAGAGGACTGAATCATACTGGGCGATCAGGGTGTCGGGCAAGGCAGTCCGCACCATCACGGTCGGGTCGCCGAATACGGTCCAGGTATCGGCCATTTCGGCGCCGCCCGATCCGTAGGTGTCGATCATCTTCATGCAGCCGTTGATCGAGATCCCCGCAAAGGTCCTTTTGATGTTGTTCGAGTCGGATTCAGCCAGGATGTCGGTCATGGCATCCTGTCCCTCCATGGGAGGATCCCAGCTCTGGTTGATGGTCGATCCGAGGAAGGCGATGGCGCCGGTGGGCTGCCCCTCTTTGGTGGCCCGCAGCCAGGCTTCGGCGAAACAGGTGGTGTTCTGGAAGTTGCCGTTCACACAGGCCACCGACCAGATGAAGGGCAGCATGCCGTAATTGGTGAGTTGGCTCACGTTGCTGTTGCTGAATCCCGAAGTGCCCCACGAAGTGTTGCTGCCGTGACCGCAGTAAAGGATCAGTCCGGCGCCGTCGTTGACGGCCGAAGCCACCATCGGGGGTGTCGGGTTGCCGGGGGCATCATTGCCGCCCTGCGATCCGTCGAACAGTTCCGGGTTGGCGGTGTAGGTGTAACCCAGGAGCTGCGTCTGCTGGTTGCGGATGTGCTTGTAATCGTATTCATTGTCGTCGCCGGGACCCTGGTCGGAGGCGATGCCGATCACAGTGGTGAGCCAGTCGTCGGAGAGGTTCTGCGGCGATTGTTCGTACTCCAGGGTGCGTTGTACCTGGGTCTGTACCTGGGCGGCGGTCTCCGCCGAAAACCGGCCGACAAAGACATCGGAATAGTGGTCGCTCCCGACGATATACCCGTAGGCGTTATCCGACGGACCACCGAGGCCTCCGCCGGTGTTTGTGGGGATCTGCGGCCCGTCGCCAACCAGCAGCACATGCGACAGACCCTTCGTATTGTAATAATCAGCAATGAACGTACGGATCTGGGCGGCAGTGGTGCCCACCGAGTCCTTGCTGATCATCTCGGTGTGGTATCCTTCGGCATTCTTCCAGCTGACATAGGGTTGCATATCGGCCATGAAGG
>CAYVVG010000067.1:0-19378 GCA_964455285.1 uncultured Prolixibacteraceae bacterium | reverse complement strand
CCTACTGGTAGGGAGGGGCTAGGGGTGGGTAGATTGACTTTTCGGAGGGGGCTCAACAATCGAACAATCGAAGTACTCTGCGTCTCTGCGTCTCTGCGGTTATTTCATCCTTTCTACTCGTACCTTAATGCATCGATATGATTTACCCTGGTCTTCTGACCGGGGTGCAGCGGAGGATAAGCGACCAGGCTTCAGCCCAACACACGCTGTGTCTATCTGTGCATTCTCCGTGGTTCTCCGTGTCATTCATTAATAGTTGTTACTCTTTGAGATTGACACCGATCAGCAAAATCAATTAATGGAGCTTGCCCAGTCGGGAATGAAGCCGGTACAAACGTCCGCCAGAAATGTGTTGATCGCCAACAACCTTTTATCGTATAACAAACGGGTTGATTTACCGGTGGAGACGAAATCCGTTTTGATGACTCAAAAAAGTTTGACGCTAATTCCCGATGGCTTGGTGAAGATTTTTCCGAATCCGGCTAAGCAAAATACACTCACCACTCACCCTGTTAAACCAATAACGAAATTAAAAAATATTGACTACCTTTGTCGAGAATAATTCTAAATAATGGACCGGACGTTTCTTCCTTCGGATTACATTCCCGTGCTGCTTCAATCGGTCGTAGCCTTTGGTTTTGTAGCAGTTACGATGTTCGCCACCCATTTTATCGGGGGGAAAAGAAAGAAATTCCACACCGTGCAGAAGGACCAGAATTTTGAGTGCGGCATCGAGGTGAAGGGGAACGCGCGTTTTCCCTTCTCGGTGAAGTATTTCCTCATTGCCATCCTGTTTGTGTTGTTCGACGTGGAGATCATCTTCTTTTACCCCTGGGCGATCAACTTCAGGGAATTCGGATGGGAAGGGTTTTGGAAGATGATGATCTTCCTGGGATTCCTGTTGTTCGGCTTCTGGTACATCATCAAGAGAAAAGCGTTGGATTGGGAAGATTAATGAAACCACACGACAATCGATACATAAAAACAGATCCTCCCCAGGGCTACACCGCCCCCGGGCTCTTCGCCACGACCCTCGACCGGGTGGTGGGGTTGGCCCGTAAAAATTCGATATGGCCGCTACCCTTTGCCACCTCCTGTTGCGGCATCGAGTTCATGGCCACGATGGGAGCCAACTATGACCTGGGACGGTTCGGCGCCGAACGGCTGAGTTTCAGCCCGCGGCAGGCCGACCTGCTGATGGTCATGGGCACCATCGCCAAGAAAATGGTCCCGGTCATCCGCCAGGTCTACGTGCAGATGGCCGAACCCCGCTGGGTGCTGGCCGTGGGGGCCTGTGCCTCCAGCGGGGGGATCTTCGACACCTACAGCGTTCTTCAGGGCATCGACCGGGTGGTGCCCGTGGATGTGTACGTTCCCGGCTGCCCGCCGCGTCCCGAGCAGATCATCGCGGGCTTCATGCAGATACAGGAAATGGTGGCAAGCGAACCCCTGCGACGCCGCTACTCCCCCGGATACCGGGAGATGCTGGCAGGGTATGGGATCATATAATTGTACGGACGGGGCATACCCCGTCCCTGCCGATAAATAAATGGATAACCTTTACATCACCGACCGCCTGAACAGGCACTTCACCCACGACATCCTGGAAACGGATGCCGGAGGCGATGTGCTCACCGTCGTCGTCACAGCCCCCGTGGTCGGAGAGGTGATCCGTTTCCTGAAAGAAGAACCCGACCTGGGATTCGGGTTTCTCACCGACCTGTGCGGCATCCATTACCCCGACCGCGGACTTCCCCTGGGGGTGATCTATCACCTGCACAACCTCCGTGAGAATGTCCGCATCCGCATTAAGACTTTCGTCACAGGGTCCGATCCCAGGGTCCCTTCGGTTACCGGCCTCTTCTCCACCGCCAACTGGATGGAACGCGAAACATACGACTTTTACGGGATCCTTTTCGAGGGCCATCCCAACCTGAAAAGAATCCTGAATGTGGAGTACATGGACTTTTTCCCCCTGCGCAAAGAGTATCCCCTCGAGGACCCCACGCGGGAAGATAAACAGGACCGCTTTTTTGGAAGATAACGCACCTATGTTGACCAATTTCGCTATTTCGCCCTTTCGCCATTTCACCATTTCGCTGTTTCCCTGATGGATCCCGCCTCGCCATACACCACCCTTAACCTAGGCCCCACCCACCCGGCCACGCACGGCATTTTCCAGAATGTGCTGACGATGGACGGGGAGAAGATCATCGATGCGGAGCAGACCATCGGATATATCCACCGGGCTTTTGAAAAGATCGCCGAACGGAGACCCTATTACCAGATCACCCCGCTCACCGACCGGCTCAACTACTGTTCATCTCCCATCAACAATATCGGGTGGCACATGACGGTCGAAAAACTGCTGGGCGTGAAAACGCCCAAACGGGTCGACTACATGCGCATCATCCTGATGGAGCTGGCGCGGATCGTCGACCACCTGATCTGCAACAGCGTGATCGGTGTCGACAGCGGGGCTCTCACCGGTTTTACCTACGTGTTCCAGGAAAGAGAGCGGGTGTACGAGATCTACGAAGAGGTGTCGGGGGCCCGCCTGACCACCAACATGGGCCGGATCGGAGGTTTCGAACGCGACCTCTCTGCCGCAGCGGTTCAAAAGATCCGTGACTTTACCGGTCATCTTCCGCGGGTCCTCAGGGAATTTGAAAAACTATTGAAGCGGAACCGGATTTTCATGGACCGCACCATCGGCGTCGGACCGATCAGTGCGGAACGTGCCCTCAATTATGGTTTCACCGGTCCCAACCTGAGGGCCGCCGGGGTCGATTACGATGTACGGGTGATGAACCCTTACAGCAGCTACGACGATTTCGACTTTATTGTGCCTGTCGGCACCCACGGCGACACCTACGATCGCTTCTGCGTCAGGCAGCAGGAGATATGGGAAAGTCTGGACCTGGTGCGGAATGCGCTGGAAAACCTGCCAGCCGGCAGTTTTCACGCCGATGTTCCCCGGTTTTACCTGCCGCCCAAAGAGGAGGTCTATGCAAAAATGGAAGCGCTCATCTGGCACTTCAAGATCGTGATGGGAGAAATTGAGATGCCGGCAGGTGAAGTATACCACGCTGTGGAAGGAGCCAACGGCGAACTGGGATTCTACCTGGTGAGCGACGGCGGCCGCACTCCCTACCGCCTTCACTTCCGGCGGCCGGGTTTCATCTACTACCAGGCCTACCCCGAAATGATCCGCGGCGGGGTCCTGTCCGATGCCATCCTCACCATGAGCAGCATGAACGTGATCGCCGGGGAGCTGGATGCATAGCGTAAAGGCGCACCGCTGTGCGTCTATGCCGATGAAAGTAAAGGCGCACCGCTGTGCGTCTATGCCGATAAAAAAAAGAATGAACGACAACCATAAAATAAACCGTCCTTACCACGCTCCCGCCGGGATCCCGGTCGCTTTCAGGGAACCGGTCGTGGAAAAAGTGCGCGCTATGATCGCCCGTTACCCCGAAGGGCAGCAGCGGTCGGCGCTTCTCCCCGTGCTTCACATGGCGCAGGAGGAACTCGGCGGCTACCTGTCGGTCGATGTGATGGACTACGTGGCCTCCTTGCTGTCGATCCGGCCGGTCGAGGTGTACGAGGTAGCCACCTTCTACTCCATGTTCCGCCTCGATCCGGCAGGCAGGTACGTCATTGAAGTTTGCCGCACCGGCCCCTGCTCGTTGGCAGGCGGCGACCGCATCCGGGAGCACCTCATCGATGCGCTGGGTATCGGCATCGGCGAAACGACTCCCGACGGCATATTCACCCTGCTGGAGACGGAATGTCTCGGCTCGTGCGGGACGGGTCCCGTGATGCAGGTGAACACGGAATTTCATGAAAATCTGACCCCTGCAAAGGTGGACAGGATCCTTGACGAGCTGAGGGAGATGGCGACGAAAAACCACACCGGAGAACCGACATGGGCAGAGCAATTCTCCTGAACGGGATCGAAGTGCCGGGCATCCGGGGCTTCGATGTTTACCGCGGCCAGGGCGGCTACGAGGCGGTATCGCTCGCCCTGCGCGGTATGACCCCGGCAGAGGTTGCCCAGGAGGTGACCCGCTCGGGCCTCCGGGGAAGGGGAGGAGCCGGTTTCCCCACGGGGCTGAAATGGAGTTTCCTCGACCGGAAGTCGGAAAAGCCCCGCTACCTGGTGTGCAACGCCGACGAAAGCGAACCCGGCACCTTTAAAGACCGGTACCTGATGCATCACCTGCCGCACCGCCTCATCGAGGGACTGATCATCTCGGCGTATGCCCTGGGTGCCGCCACCTGTTACATTTATGTCCGCGGTGAATTCAAATACCTGGTCGGAGTTCTCGAAAAGGCCATCCGGGAAGCCCGCGACCATGGATTCCTGGGCGAAAACATGCTCGGAACGGGGTTCTCGCTCGAAATCTATGTTCACCCCGGCGCCGGCGCCTACATCTGCGGGGAGGAGACCGCCCTGCTTGAATCGCTCGAAGGAAAACGGGGAAATCCCCGCATCAAGCCCCCCTTCCCGGCTTTCAAAGGCCTCTACGGTTGCCCCACCATGGTCAACAACGTAGAGACCCTGGCTGCCGTCGGCCCCATCATCCGCATGGGGGGAGAGGCCTATTCCAGGATCGGACGGGGGAAGAGCACCGGAACCAAACTGATGTCGGCCTGCGGGAACATCAGGCGTCCAGGGGTGTACGAGATCGAGATGGGACTGGCGGTCGAAGAATTCCTCTATGCGCCCGAATACTGCGGCGGGATCGCCAACGACCGTTACCTGAAAGCGGTCATCCCCGGCGGGTCGTCGGTGCCCATCCTCCCTGCCGACCTTATCCTGAATACCGCCCGGGGCGAGCCGCGGCTGCTGACCTATGAATCGATGGCCGAGGGCGATTTCGAGAGCGGCTCGATGCTGGGCTCGGGAGGATTCATCGTGCTCGATGAAGACGCGTGCATCGTCCGCAATACCTGGAACCTCACCCGGTTCTACCGCCACGAGTCGTGCGGTCAATGCTCCCCGTGCCGCGAAGGGACCGGCTGGATGGAGAAGATCCTGTACCGCCTTGAACACGGTGAGGGACGGATGAAGGATATCGACCTCCTGGTCCGGATCGCCGGCAACATCGAGGGAAAGACCATATGCCCCCTGGGGGATGCCGCCGCCTGGCCGGTAGCCAGCGCCATCCGGCATTTCAGGGAAGAATTCGAATACCATGCCGGGCACCCGGAACAAGTGAAAAATACATCCCACGGACCTCTCCCGGTCAGGAAAAACAGGAACGAACCTTTGGCCGCCGCCGGCATCAAGTATTGGTAGATCATGATCCAGATAACGATAGACAATATTACCGTGGAAGTCGAGGAGGGAACCACCATCCTCCAGGCCGCCCGGAAGATCGGCGGAAAGTCGGTGCCCCCGGCCATGTGCTACTACTCGAAACTGAAGGGTTCGGGAGGGAAGTGCCGCACCTGCCTGGTGAAGGTCGCCCGGTCGTCGGCCAAGGATCTCCGTCCGGTTCCCAAGCTGGTCGCCTCCTGCAGCACCCCCGCGCAGGACGGCATGGTGGTGGAGAACCTCACCTCGCCCGAGGTCGTCGAGGCCCGGAAGGGGATCGTGGAGATGCTGCTGGTCAACCACCCGCTCGACTGCCCTGTCTGCGACCAGGCCGGCGAATGCGACCTCCAGGATCTGAGTTTCGGCTTTGGCATGGAAGAGACCGCCACCGAAGAGGAACGCCGCGAATTCGTGTCGGCCGACCTCGGCGAATACATCAAGCTTCATATGAACCGGTGCATCCTGTGTTACCGCTGTGTTTACGTGGCCGACCAGATCACCGGCGAGCGGCGGCACGGCGTGCTATACCGGGGCGATGCCGCCGAGATCGGCACCTTTATCAGAAGCGCCATCGACAACGATCACTCCGGCAATATGATCGACGTTTGCCCGGTGGGGGCGCTCACCGACCGCACCTTCCGGTTTAAAAGCCGTGTGTGGTTCCTCAAACCGGTGAATGCGCACCGCGAGTGCAGCCGCTGCAGCGGAAAGGTGACCGCCTGGATGCATGGCAGCGAGATCTACCGCATCACGGCCCGGAAAGACACCTGGAACGAGGTGGAAGAATTCATCTGCAACGAATGCCGGTTCGAAAAGAAAGAGATCTCCGACTGGGTGATCGAAGGGCCCCGCCACATCAAACGGCAATCGGTGATCTCGGCCAACCACTATGAAGAGATGAAGAAACAGAATATTATCCGGCCGATTGAAGGGTTGATGGATCCGGCTATGGAATAGATCTTTGATCGTATGGGAGTGTTCATCATATATAAAATCGCCCTTGCCAGCCTCATCCTGGTCATCAGCCTGGTCGTGGCCATGTATTCCACCCTGATCGAACGGAAGGTGGCGGGATGGTTCCAGGACCGCCACGGGCCGAACCGGGCGGGGCCGTGGGGATTGCTGCAGCCGCTGGCCGACGGCCTGAAACTATTCTTCAAGGAGGAGTTCATGCCGGCCTCGGCCGATAAGTTCCTCTATATCCTGGGGCCGTCGCTCACCATGTTTGTCGCCCTGCTCACCAGCGCCGCCATCCCCTGGGGGCCCGATCTGCAGATCGGCGGGCAGACCTTTCCGCTCCAGGTGGCCGACATCAATATCGGCATACTTTACATTTTCGCCATCCTCTCGGTGGGGGTGTACGGCATCATGATCGGGGGATGGGCGTCGAACAACAAATACTCCCTGCTCGGAGCCGTGCGGGCATCGTCGCAGATGATCAGCTATGAACTGGCCATGAGCCTCTCCATCATCGCGATCGTGATGATGACCGGCTCGCTCAGCCTGCGCGACATCGTCGATCAGCAGCAGGGCTTCCGGTGGAACATCTTCTACCAGCCGCTCGGGTTCCTCATCTTCCTGATATGCGCCTTCGCCGAGACCAACCGTGCCCCGTTCGATCTTCCCGAATGCGAGACCGAACTGGTGGGAGGGTACCATACCGAATACAGCAGCATGAAGCTGGGATTTTATCTCTTTGCCGAATACATCAACATGTTCATCTCCGGCGCCGTGATGGCCACTCTCTTCCTGGGAGGATATCATTTCCCGGGCATCGACCGGCTCGGACTTTCACCCAACGTGTTCGCCTTCGTCGGCTTCATGGTGCTCTTCACCAAGATCACCTTCTTCGGGTTCGTATACATGTGGATCCGATGGACCCTGCCCCGCTTTCGATATGATCAGCTGATGCGCCTGGGATGGAAATCGCTCATTCCCCTTGCGATTTTCAATGTGGTGATAACGGGGGTGGTCATATTGGTAAACCAATGATAAAACATTTCAAAACTCAATGCCCCATCCCTTAACCAACCGGTCGAAAACAGTCTCCGACAAGAAGATGACCTTCCTGGAACGGATCTACATTCCCGCCATCCTGGGGGGGATGCGCATCACGTTCTCTCACCTTTTCCGCAAAAAGGTCACGGTGCAGTACCCCGAGGTGAACCGCGAATTTTCGGAGATCTACCGGGGCCGGCATGTGCTGAAGCGCGACGACCAGGGTCGCGAGCGCTGCACGGCCTGCGGTCTCTGCGCGGTGGCCTGCCCCGCCGAAGCCATCACCATGGTGGCGGCCGAACGGAAGCCGGGTGAAGAAAACCTGTACCGCGAAGAGAAATACGCCGCCGTTTACGAGATCGACATGCTGCGCTGCATCTTCTGCGGCGATTGCGAAGAAGCCTGCCCGAAAGAGGCCATATTTCTGACACGGGAGATGGTTTGCCCTGAAGATGACCGCGAAAAGTTCATCTATGGGAAAACCGAACTGGTTGAACCCGCCGACCCCGGTAAGCGGATCGACGTTTCGAAACGGCAGACGACAGAAGTAATTGAATTTAAGAAGGATATGAAGTATAAACACAACCGGTAACCATGTTCACCCACTACATATTCTACCTTCTTAATATACTCGCCCTCTTTTCCGCAGTGATGGTGCTGGTGTCGAAAAAGCCGATCCATTCGGTGCTCTATCTCACCCTGGCCTTTTTCTCCATTGCCGGTCATTACATCCTGCTCAACGCCCAGTTCCTCGCCGTGGTGCATGTGATCGTCTATGCCGGCGCCATCATGGTGCTTTTCCTCTTTACCGTGATGCTGCTCAACCTGAACCGCGACGAGCGTTCCCCCAAACCGTTATGGGTCAAGCTGATCGCCTTTGTCGCCGGGGGAATGCTGATGCTCATCCTCATCGGGGTGCTCCGGGGATACGACATCCGGGCTTCGGCCGACCCGGCCCTTTCGCAGATCGGGCTGGTGAAGAACCTGGGAAAGATCCTTTACAACGACTATCTGATCCCCTTCGAGCTGTCGTCGATCCTTTTCCTGACGGCAATGGTCGGAGCGGTTTTACTCGCGAAGAAGGAGCAGATATGAATATAGATATTCGATATTTAAAATGATGTAATGAACACCCTCACAACCATCCCCATCGAACAGTACCTGATCTTCTGCTCGGCCCTCTTCTGCATCGGCGTGATCGGTGTGCTGATCAAACGAAACGCCCTGATGATCCTGATGTCGGTCGAGCTGATGATCAACTCCATCAACCTGCTGCTGGCCGCCTTTTCAGCCTATTCGGGCGACCCGTCGGGACAGATCTTCGTCTTCTTCATCATGGTGGTGGCGGCTGCCGAGGTGGCGATCGGGCTGGCCATCGTGGTGCTGATCTCCCGGACCACCCACTCGATCGATATCAATGTTCTCAATAAACTGAAATGGTGATGTGCAAATTCCCCTCCCTGTTTGGGGAGGGGGCAGGGGTGGGGTACATTCACCTCCCTGTTTGGGGGGAACGGCCGCAGGCCGGGGCGGGGTGAAGAGGAATGAGGAATGAGCAATGAGCAATGAGGAATGAGCGATATTAATAACGGATAAGGATGTCGAACTGATTGGATAGTATGTTGACAGTTATACTTTTGATATTATTGATGCCGTTGGCGGGGTTCCTGGTCCTGGGAATCGGTTTCCGGCTTGTTCCGAAGGCCGTGACCTCCTGGATCGGTCCCGGCACCGTCCTCTCCTCTTTTTCAGGTACCCTGCTGCTTTTTGTCCAGAATACACTTATCAGCACATCAGCACATCAGCACATCAGTTCATCCTCTTACCGCCTCTTCGAGTGGATCAGCGTCGGGAACCTGCGCATTCCCTTCGAATTCCAGGTCGATCCCCTATCCCTGCTCATGCTGCTCGTGGTGACCGGCGTGGGCTTCATCATCCACCTTTATTCCGTGGGATACATGAAGGACGACCCGGGATATAACCGTTTCTTCGCCTGCATGAACCTCTTTGTCTTCTTCATGCTGCTGCTGGTCCTGGGAGGAAATTTCGCGGTGATGTTCATCGGGTGGGAAGGAGTGGGACTGAGTTCCTACCTGCTCATCGGTTTCTGGTTCGGGAACCAGGATTATAACAATGCCGCGAAAAAAGCTTTCATCATGAACCGGGTGGGCGACCTGGGGTTTCTGCTGGGCATGTTCTTGCTGTACACCACGTTCGGATCGCTCAGCTTTGCCGCGATCTTCCCAAAAACGGCAGGGATGGAAGCGGGGAGTGGCGTCATCACGGCCATCACGTTGTTGCTCTTCATCGGGGCGGTCGGAAAAAGCGCCCAGATCCCGCTCTACACCTGGCTGCCCGACGCCATGGCCGGCCCGACGCCCGTGTCGGCCCTCATCCATGCCGCCACGATGGTCACTGCCGGCATCTACATGGTCGCCCGGTCCAACGCCCTGTTCCTCCTGGCGCCCGTCACGCTCACCGTGATCGCCGTCACCGGGCTGGCCACTGCTTTGTTCGCCGCCCTCATCGCGCTCTTCCAGAACGACATCAAGAAGATCCTGGCCTATTCCACCATCAGCCAGCTGGGCTACATGTTCGCCGGACTCGGGGCGGGGGCTTTCACCGGTGCGATGTTCCACCTCACCACCCATGCCTTTTTCAAAGCCCTCCTCTTCCTGGGGGCCGGCAGCATCATCCACGCCCTGGGAGGGGAGCAGGATATACGGCGGATGGGTGGTCTGAAGAGCCGGATGCCCGTCACCTGGATCACCTTCCTTGCCGGCACCCTGGCCATTGCCGGCATTCCTCCCCTGTCGGGATTCTTCTCCAAAGACGAGATCCTCCTGCACCTCTTCATGCGTTCGCCGTTGCTGTGGGGCCTTGCTGCGGCAGGAG
Source organism: uncultured Prolixibacteraceae bacterium (assembly GCA_964455285.1). Taxonomy (GTDB): domain Bacteria; phylum Bacteroidota; class Bacteroidia; order Bacteroidales; family FEN-979; genus CAIVAT01. The sequence continues at coordinate 9,162 of CAYVVG010000067.1, read as the reverse complement.
CGCTGCTGACCGCTTTCTACATGTTCCGGCTCTTCTTCCTCACTTTTTCGCGGAAGTTCCGGGGGAGTGACGAGCAGGCGCATCATCTCCACGAATCGCCGGCCGTGATGACCCTTCCCCTCCTCGTCCTTGCCTTCCTTGCCTTCGCAGGCGGAATGATCAACCTGCCCGAACTTTTCGGCGGCGGCAGCAAATTGCAGGAGTTTCTCTCCCCGGTCTTTCCGCCCGTCACCCGTCACGCGGCATCCGTCACCCCCTCACATTCCACCGAACTTCTGTTGATGGGGATCACCCTGTTCCTCACCCTGGCCGTGATTGGGCTGTCGTGGCGGAGGTTTGGCAGGGAACGGGAGGAGCCGGCCGTTACCGGCCCGCAGCCATGGTTTTACCGCCTGGCGGCGGACAGGTTCCGCATCGACGAATTGTACGACTTCATGGTCGTCCGGCCGGTTCTGTGGCTTTCGCGCTTTCTGCACGACACCTTCGACCGCCGGATCCTCGACCGTGCCGTCGAAGGCATCGGGGTGCTGGTGGTCCGCGCCGGCAACACCCTGCGGTACGTGCAGAACGGCCATGTCGGATTTTACATGTTCCTCATGATCCTCGGGATCCTTGCGATCCTGGCGTTAAACCTTCTTTTCTGACCCATGATCACGATCCTCCTCATACTCTTCCCGTTGCTCCTGGCGCTGCTGCTGTTTTTCACCCGCGGGGAGAGGGCGGCCCGTGCCGGGGCGCTGGCCGGCGCCATCGTCGAATTCGGATTTGCAGTAGCCGCCTTCATCCGTTTCCGCTACAGTTGCCGGTGCGACCTGCTCTGGTCGGCCGACTGGCTGTCGGGACTGGGGATCAGCCTGAAGTTCGGCATGGACGGCATCAGCCTGATGCTGGTCCTGCTGACCACCCTCCTGGTCCCGGTCATCCTGCTCGCTGCTTTCCAGGGCAGCTACCGGCGACCCTCTTCGTTCTACGCACTGATCCTGATGATGGAGTCGGCCCTGATCGGTGTTTTCACTTCGTTCGACGGGTTGGTCTTCTATGTATTCTGGGAGATGGCGCTGATCCCCGCCTGGTTCATATGCGCCCTGTGGGGAGGCGAAAACCGCATCCGCATCACCTTCAAATTCTTCATTTACACCTTCGCAGGGAGTCTGCTGATGCTGGCGGCCCTGGTGTGGATCTGGCTGCGGACCCCGTTGCCCCACTCCTTTGATTTCCAGTGGATGTACGCCGCCACCCTTTCGCCGCGGGAGCAGTTCTGGATCTTTGGCGCCTTCTTCCTTGCCTTTGCCGTTAAGATCCCCGTGTTTCCGTTCCACACCTGGCAGCCCGACACCTATGTCACGGCGCCGGCCCCCGGAAGCATGCTTCTGGCCGGGATCATGCTGAAAATGGGACTTTTCGGCCTCATCCGCTGGCTGCTCCCGGTGTGCCCCGATGCAGTGCGGTTCTTCGCCCCCTGGGCCATGGGACTGGCCGTAACCGGGGTTGTGTACGGATCGTTGATCGCCATCCGGCAGGACGACCTGAAGCGCCTGATCGCCTGGTCGTCGATCGCCCATGTGGGGCTGATCACCGCCGGCATCTTTTCACTGACGATCCAGGCCATGCAGGGAGCGGTGATCCAGATGGTGTCGCATGGGATCAACATCACGGGATTGTTCCTGGCGGCCATGGTCATCGAACAGCGCACCGGCACCCGTTCCATTGCGCAGCTTGGCGGCATCGCCCGTCAGGCGCCCCGCCTGGCCGTGCTCTTCATGATCCTGCTGCTGGGGAGCATCGCCCTGCCGCTGACCAACGGTTTCGTCGGTGAGTTCCTGCTGCTGATCGGGATCTTTGAGTATTCCTGGATAGCCGCCGCTGTCGCCGGGTTGACCGTCATCTTCAGCGCCGTTTACATGCTGTGGATGTACCAGCGAACGATGCTGGGACCGGCCGGCCCCGCCTCCGCCGAAGTATCCGACCTCTCCTGGCGGGAAGCGGCGGTCTTCTTCCCCCTGGTGATCCTGGTCCTCTGGATCGGCATCGCCCCCGGGATGTTCCTGGATGTGACCGTTCAGGATGTAGTGCTGATTTTAAATCATTTCAAGTAGATACTGTTGATACCGGATTAATCCGGCGGCAAAGAGAGCGATGAAAGAGAGAGATGAAAAAGACAAGAATGGAAGAATAAGAAGCAACAGATGACAACAATCATATCCCTGACCATCCTTGGCATACTGGTCCTCTTCCTGGGGATCATGAAAAAGACGTCGTGGCTGCTTCCGCTGATCCTGACCGGACTTCCCGTCACCCTGCTGCTGACTTTCCGTTCGTGGGACCACACCGGCGCCGGGGCCCCCGGCATGCTGGTCACCGACCGCCTCTCGGTGGCCTTCACCCTGGTGATGACCTTCTCCACCTTCCTGATCTTCACGCTGGCAGGGCGTTACTACCGCGGGGTGAAACGGTCGCTCGACGACATCTATGCCGTGATGATCTTCGCCCTGGCCGGGGCAGTGATGATGACCTCGTATGCGAATCTCATCCTGTTGTTCCTCGGGGTGGAGACGTTGTCGATCGCGCTTTACGTGCTGGCCGGCAGCCACAAGGAGGCCATTACCTCCAACGAGGCCACCCTCAAGTATTTTCTGCTCGGCTCGTTCCTGTCGGGGTTCCTGCTGTTCGGCATCGCGCTGCTGTACGGATCCTCCGGTTCCTTTGAACTGGAGAGGATCGGTGAATTTGTTCACCGGTGCCAGGGAAATTATCCCCCGATGTTCCTGGCTGGACTCTTCCTGCTGCTCATCGGCCTCGCATTCAAGATCGCCATCGTTCCCTTTCACTTCTGGGCCCCCGATGTGTACGAAGGTACGCCCACCCTGCTCACCGCCTTCATGGCCACGGTGGTGAAGACTGCCGCCATCACGGCCCTCTACCGGTTCTATGTCACCGTCTTCCCCGGCATTCACGGGATCTGGGATACCACCCTGGCGGTGATGGCCGCCCTGACGATCCTCCTGGGCAACCTCACCGGCGTTTACCAGCCCGGGTTGAAGCGCATGCTGGCCTATTCGGGGATCAGCCATTCGGGATACATGATGCTGGCGATGATCGCTTTCACCCCCACCACGGCCGGCTCGTTGCTGCTGTACACCCTCAGCTATTCCGTCGCCACCATCCTGGCCTTTGCCGTGCTGATCACGGTTCGCGAAACACACGGGAACGACCGCTTCGAATCGATGAACGGGATGGCCCGCAAGAGTCCCGCCGAAGCCTTCAGCCTGACCGTCGCCATGTTCTCCCTCACCGGCATCCCGCCCCTGGCCGGGTTCATGGCCAAGTACTACCTGTTTTCCACCGCCCTCTCCGGGGGCTGGATCTGGCTGGTCGTCATCGCCCTCGCCGGCTCTGCCGTCAGCGCCGCCTATTACTTTCGCCCCGTCATCGCCATGTACCTGAAAGAGCCCGGCGAAGCCTCTATCCGACCCGAAACCCCCTACCGCGTCCGCCTGATCTTCATGGCGCTGCTGGTGATCCTGCTGGGCCTCGCCCCGGTGATCGTGACCGGAGTGCTTTAGGGATTGTGGGATTGCAGATTCTGATTAAGCGCTTTCGCACCAGTAAGATCCACTTTTGTATCCCATAAAATATCGGGAACTCAGCCTTCCGTGTCTTCCGTGCATGATTCTGTGTTTTCAGTGAAACCTTTTATCAACAGAATATCATCACAATCCATGGAAATAATCACACGGAATTCACGGAAAAAGGCACGGAAGACACGGAATATCAGTTATACATATTCCGACCTGGAAATGTACTGGTATAAAAGTGATTCATCAATTTCCTAATTCCCAAATCTTTTTCCCAAAATTCCGAAAAAGGTTTTATATTTACACTCTGTTTCCGGGTGATCGATGGTGCTGACAATGAGTAACTTCTTGACAGTCACCAGTTTCCCGTATTACCATATGCCTAAAACACCCTGCCATGGATACAACCCGTACCCTCTCTGCAAAACATTTCACGGCCGCCCTGGCCCTCTTTCTCCTCCTCCTGCTCCCCGGAATGGGGTGGGGGCAAACAAATCCGACGGCTCAAGGGATACCCTATTCACAGGATTTTTCAGCACTCTCCCATGCATCTACGACATATCCTTCAGGATGGCAAGGCTGGACAATTTCGACTTCACCTGGTAGCTCTTTTAATACGGCAGCGCCCACTGCCGATAGAACTTTAACTGCAAATAGTACGGCGGCAACCACCTCTGGTAATGTGCATAATTATAACGGGAAAATTGGCTTTCTAAATTCGAGCTCTCTTGATCTATGTGTTGTCATCGCTTTGAATACTACAGGATATTCAAGTATTCAGGTTTCCTATGATATCATGACTATTAGAAATCCTTACGACGGGAGTGGCAACACTAGAATCAACGAGGTTACTTTACAATATAGGGTTGGTACTACAGGTACATTTACTAGTTTAACAGGCATTGAATATCAAAATAATACTACAACTCAAACAGGGGCTGTAACAACTCCTCAGAATACTCAAACCAAGAACATATCATTACCAAGCGGTTGCGATAATCAATCGGTTGTTCAAATAAGGTGGGCTTCCAGACAAGTTAGTGGCGCCGGAAGTAGACCGAGTTTTGCATTTGATAATTTGGTGGTTACAGGAAGTGGAGGAGCAACAGCACCTTCAGTAACCTCAACAGTTGTTACTGGTATTGGTCCCTCCGCTGCAACCTTCAATGGAAATATAACTGCAGATGGTGGTTCCTCGGTAACCGACAGAGGGTTTTGTTATACAACTAGCACTGGCGTTACAATCTCTGATAATAAAACATCAGAGGGTGGCACTGGCACTGGGATTTTTAGCAAATCTTTTACTCTCACTGCTCAAACAAATTATTTTTACAAAGCGTACGCTACGAATTCTGTAGGTACTACACTCAGCTCAACGGAAATCAGTTTCTGGACTTACTCCGCAGAACCTTCTGCCCACAGTGCCTCCTTCTCAAACACTGTGATTTCCCAAACCCAGATCGATCTATCATTCAGTGCCGCTAATACCATTACCGATGCGGATGGATATCTCATCTTACAGAAAACCGGGTCAGCGCCTACCAGTACACCCACTGACGGCATTGCGTATACTATTGGGAATTCCATTGGGGATGCCACTGTAGCTGCCATTGTAAGCAGCACATCTGCCACATCGGCCAGTATTACCGGGCTGACTTCGGGAACTCATTATTATTTCACTATTATTCCCTACAATTCCAACGGAATAAATAATGAAACATATAATTATAAGATTGATGGAACGATTCCGGGTACGAATGGAACCACCAGCCCGGCCAATGACGCTAATTCTTATGTTGATGCACCCCCTTCACAGGCTAATCCGGGAACCATTTCATCCCTTGCCGATACGGATCCTGAGGCAATGGAGGTTTTCAAATTCAAGATCAATGATGTTGGAACCGATGGCTTGTTGACAAAGGTAACACAGGTTTCCATTGCTTCAGGTGGGAACAATACAGCAAACTGGTCGTCGTCTATCCTGGGAGCTAAACTTTCAACGGATGGTGGCAGCACCTTTGTCACCACCGGATCAGTTACTATTTCTGCTTCCTCCATTGTATTTCCGATAACTTCCGGTAACCTGAACGTATCCAACGGAAGTAATGCAACGGTCTCCCTGTTTATTTACCTTAAAAATTCGGGCATTGCGGATAACCAGGTTTTTGAATTTGCAATTCCAACAATTTCTCATGGTTTTACTGCCGATGCGACCGGTTCAACTTTTCTGACCACCTTCGCATCATCGACCACCTCCAACATCGTTACAATAGATGTTGCCGCGACCAAACTCAGGTTTGTGCAACAGCCCACTAATACCCTCATAAACGCCATAATGTCCCCGGCAGTTTCATTGGAAGCCACGGATGTCAATAATAACAGGGACCTTGACAGGACAGGTTCCGTGGATGTGAGCTCTTCAGGAACATTGAACGGATCGGTGACGGCTTCCCTTGTTGCCGGTTTTGGCACCGCAGGAGATATTATACATACAGCCACAGGGAGTTTGCTTGGCCTGACCGCCAGCCAGTCAGGATTAACCGATGGCTCCAGCAACATATTCACGATCCTTCCGGCCATTGCCGGAGGGGATATTGTTTTCGTCGGATACGGTACGGATGATCCCGATAAATTTGGTTTTTTGGTCGTGAACGACATTCCTGACGGAACACAGATACTGTTCACCGATAATGCCTGGACGGGGTCTGTCTTGAACACGAATGAAGGAACATTGACATGGACGGCGCCTTCTGGTGGCGTTGCTGCAGGGGTAGTTGTGACGATTACAGGCACTACCACTGCTAGTACAGGAACCGTTACCAGCGCTGGCTCCTATGCTTTGGCAGCCGCCGGCGATCAAATTCTTGCTTATCAGGGATCATTCACATCACCTTTCTTTGTTGCCGGGGCCTCATCCTCAGGCTGGATTTCGTCAGGGACACCTACAACCAACACCTCTTATTTGCCATCTTCACTGTCTCTTTATTCAACCGCTGTTGGATTCCCATCGGAAGAAGATAACGGGTATTACAATGGACCTGCGACACTTGCTTCCGGAGCTGCCGGATCGCTTGTTTCTAATCCGGCAAACTGGATAAGAAGCAGCACCATACAGACATTTCCTGCCTGGTCTTTTACCTTAGGAACACAGACTATCATTGATATTAATGCCACCGCACAGAACCTTTCTGTCGGGGTTCTCGAATCGCTGACCGTCAATTCTGCCAAACAGCTCACCGTCTCCGGCACCCTCACCAACAACGCCGGCAACGGCGGACTGGTGATCAAGTCCGACGCCGGCGGCACGGGGTCGCTGATCCATGGCACGGCCAATGTTCCCGCCACAGTCGAACGGTATATCAACAACGACAACTTCTGGCACTTCCTCTCCTCGCCGGTGGCCGCCATGGCCGTGTGGCCGCAGTTCGCCCCATCTCCCTCCGGCTCTCCACTGAACTTCGGCGCCTCGGGATGGAACTGGGACTTCTACTACTGGAACCCCAACGCCAGCACCACCACAGACCTGTACTGGGTCAACCTGCGGAAAAGTAACGGCGACTATAACGACGGTACCGTCGACGATCCGGGAAGCAATGCCGGCTTCGGTACCACCACCCCGCCGGTCATGACCCCCGGCCGCGGCTACCTGGCGGCCTACGCAAGCGGCTGGAGCGGCACCGCCCACACCTTCGCAGGCGACCTCAACCAGGGCACTGTCAGCAAAAGCCTGTCGGTCAGCGCCAACACCTTCAACCTCGCCGGCAACCCCTACCCGTCTTCGATCGACTGGATGGCCGCATCGGGATGGACCCGCACCAACCTGGCCGCCAGCGGATCGGGTTACGACTACTGGATCTACAACGATGCCGTGGGTAATTACGGGGTGTTCAACTCGGGAACGGGTTCAGGCACCAACAGCACCAGCCGCCACATCGCCCCCGGGCAGGCCTTCTTCGTACAGGCGGCCACTGCCGGCAACCTGTCGATGGACGACAACGTGCGCGCCCACAGCACCCAGGCATGGCTCAAAGAAACGACCGGCGAACCCTCGATCCTCCGGCTGAACCTCTCCACCGGCGCCAACACATACAGCGACGAACTGATCGTGGCCTTCGACCCGGCTTCGACCCCCGGCGGAAGCCCCAAACTGATGAGCATCCTCCCCGAAGCGCCCGAACTGTGGTCGCCGGCAGGAGGCAAAATTTACTCCATCGCCCGCTTTACCCAACCCACGGCCGACCTTGTGGTGCCGGTAAGCGTAAAAGCGGGTACCGATGCAGACTACACACTCACCGCCACCAACATCGCCGGATTCACCCTTGCCGGAAAGGTGACCCTCGAAGACCTGAAAACCGGCGCCACCCACGACATGAAAGCCAACCCGGCATATGCCTTCACCGCTGTCACCGGCGATGCAAAGGAAAGGTTCCGCCTCCATTTCGGCGAGATCTCCGGCATCGGCGACCCTGCGGCGAAAAGCCAGTTTTCGGTTTGGACGTCGGGCCATGCCCTTCACCTGCAAAGCAGCCAGCCCGGTGGCCTCAACGGTACGGTGAGCGTATGCAACCTCCTCGGGCAGGAGATCAACCGGCAGACGGTAAGCGGAACATCAGCCACCATCACCCTCGACATGCCATCGGGATATTATTTTGTAACTTTGCTGACCCAGGATCAGACGATCACTCGAAAGATCTTCGTTCGTTAGGCGGTCAGGCGTCAAAATATAGTAGTTAAACGGGGAAACAACAGCATCATGAAAGGAACCATTACCAAGCGCGTTTTGTTACTCACGGCCGTCCTGACCCTGTCCGGGATGTTTACCACCATGATCGCCCAAAATCCGCCTTCTCCTCCCTCGCACGGACAGGGAGGCAACCAGGGTGCACCGGGCGGAGGCGCCGCCCTCGAAGGAGGCCTGGCCGTATCGCTGGCCCTGATCGCCGGTTACGGGGCATGGAAAACCCTGAGACGGGATAGGAAAGGGAAGTAGAACAACACCTGTTACCTCAGAAACTGCCGGATCTCCTCGGCATGTTCCTTCTCTTCATCAATGATCTGCTGCACCAGCTTTTTCGAATCGCTGCGGGTATGCTTCAGTAGTTCGGTGTAAAAGGCGACGCTGTCGTTCTCGAATTTGAACGCAGCTTCGAGCCCCTCGCGAGGCGTCTTCAGCGTTTGGGCGAGCGCCCGCCCCGAATCGGGCTTGCCGAAAATATGCGATTCGGCCAGGTGGTTGATGTAATCGGCGGCGTCGGGTGCGCTGAAATCGAAACTCTCGGCGTCGAACTTCTCGGCCAGCTTCTGAAAAATGGAGATATGAAGGATCTCCTTCTCGGCCAGGTCGAGGAACAACCCCTTGATGTCGTTCTGTTCGGGGATCATCGCGGCAGCTGCCGTGTAAAACTCGTTGCCGTTCTCTTCGATCCTGACGGCGATCTCAACGATTTCTTGTCCGGAATAATACATGACGGATGGATTTAGCAGGACAAATGTAAGAAAAACCCCCTTCCAGTATTACGATTTACGATTTACGATAAGTACTGATGCGTTAAAATTCCCGAAAAAAGTGTATTGTCCTTATTATCGA
>CAYVVG010000066.1:0-21002 GCA_964455285.1 uncultured Prolixibacteraceae bacterium | reverse complement strand
CCAGGGTGAGCAGGATGCGCTGCTTCCCCTCCGCTATGGCTGCCATGACATTGTTGACGGCAATCTCCTGGTAAAAACGCACATCCTTCGTACCGCCGATGTCTTCAAACGGAACCTGGCTGAATTTATCCCGCCAGTGGTTCTGCTCAGCAAAGGTCTTGTTCCAAAGTTCATCCGGGGTTGGAAAACTTGTAATCAGCCCTTCCTCACCGCTGTTCATGCAGACCTGGTATATCTGCCTGCCGTTGGCGGCGAAGGTGGTCTCCAGGTGCAGCTTCTCCGCGTAGTTCTTTGCCTGTGCCACGCCCTCGGCGACATTCACCTCGTCGCTCTTTGCTTCGACGGCAGCCAGTTTGCGGCCCTTATAGACCAGTACATAATCTGCAAACAACGGCTTTCCCCTGCCTCCGCCCGTCTGGATTTTTCCGGCGGTGATGCGGTACTCCCGCAGGATGCGTGACCCATCCACCACGCCCCAACCGCTTTGCTTTAGCTGCGGGTCGATGAGTTCTGCTCGGGTTTCGGCTTCGTTCATGATCTATATATGATATTTATAATCAGGATCCTGCAAAGAATATATAAATTCTATATAAATCGTCTATGAGTTTTCTCATCCTTTTTGCTTTATAGAATATTTCATCCACTTCCGTTGCCCGGTTGAAGTCAGCGTCTCGCTTTTAACCATCGCTCGCAGCAGTCTCTTGATCCTTGCATAACTGATACCTTCGGTGGCGGTAAACAGCGTCAGTTTTGAGTTACCCCGGACTTCAGTCCGGGGTAGAAGGGGACAACAACCCGGGGGCTTCAGCCCAACACAAGGATGCTCTTTAGGGCTAAAGCCCCGGTTTTCGCGGTTCTTGCTACCCCGGCCTGAAGACCGGGGTAATTCATTGATTTTTGCCGATGGCGTCATTTCTTTCTTCTTTACCTGTTCTTGATCCTCCGAACACAGGGGTTACAATTCGCCGGCAAACGCTTTTTCGAGGATGGATTTTTTCAGTTCGTCAAGATCGGCAAGCTTTTGCTGGTATATGATCTCGAGCTTTTTTGTTTCATTTGCAAGGATATCAAGGTTAGAAATAAAGCATCTCTGATCAGATAATGGTGGGATTGGAATGGGGTACGTCTTTAGTTTTGTGCCGTTTATATTGGCTTGATTTACACTTGAAATAGCCACTGTTTTCCCATAATTGATAGCTTTATCACTACTGAAATAATAGTTCAGGTAGTCGGCATCTACTAAATTTTCCTTGCGATGAATTCTTATTATGTAGCCTGCAAATATGGAAGGCATTTCCCCTTTGTAAATAGCTGATTTCCCAACTAATTCTGGACTGTTTGTCCGATTAAACAAGACGTCATTATACTTGAGCAGATATTTACCAATTTCATCCTCATCATCAGTGTAGACAAGGTTATCCCACACAAATCTTCGGTTTTGAATGTTGCCCATTCGCAGGACAGGAATCTTACCTTTGTCTTTCGATTTTGAAGCGGTACCATATTCAACCTTTTCACATATAGAACCTAAATTGGTCTCTGGCCAACGATTATCCTTATTTGCGAAGAAATTATTCAGGTAAATTTTGAACACCTCCCTCGTATTGGCCAGGTTCTTTTCGGCATTCTCTTTGGCCTTGTCAATGGCGGCAAAGGCTTCATCCAAAGTGGCGACGATGCGATGCTGTTCGGGGAGCGGGGGGAAAGGGATTGGTAAATTTTGAAAATGTCTTAAACGTAATGATTTCGCAGTTGCACCGACCGCAACCTCCTCAAAGTATCTATGAATATGTATCAGGTACTTATATATATATTGAATACTAACCTCTTTGTGAAATTGCATAAGTGCATATGCTCTTTGATGCAAATCAAATTTTCCAGAATAAAATTTTGGCAGAAATGTTTGACCTTCTCCGGCGACAATAATTGCATCGCAATCGAATAAATATTTTAAACTTTTTTTTACAATTTTCGATCTGTCAAAAAACGCATATTGCCCTTCATCATTAGCATCTTCAGTATTAGATTTGCCCGTACTAATAATACAAATCTCTCCCAGATTCATGATGTGCCACCCCTTCTTCATACCAACCCCCTGATTTTGTTCAATATCTCTGCACTCTCTCGATCCAATACCAGCATCTCATCCAGGATCACCTTCGGATCCCGAAGCGTCACCTCTTCCTTCCGGTTCGGGTTCTTGACAGACAAGTCATAGGTGCCGGTATCAATCCCTGCCACGTCCACCGACCAGGAGTTCGGGGAATCTGCCTTGGTCTTCTGCAACGCCACAAATTCAGCCAGGTCGCTTTCATTGAGCGGATTGGTCTTGCCCAGGTTCCGGTCGAGGTTGAGCTGGTAAAACCATACCTTACGTGTGGGTGCACCCTTCTCAAAGAACAGCACCACCGTCTTCACCCCCGCCCCCGTGAACGTGCCGCCCGGGAGATCGAGCACCGTGTGCAGGTTACAGCTTTCGAGCAGCAGCTTCCGCAAACTCACGGAGGCATTGTCGGTGTTCGACAGGAAGGTATTCTTTATCACCACCCCGGCCCTGCCGCCCGCCTTGAGGATCTTGATGAAATGTTGCAGGAACAGGAAAGCGGTCTCGCCGGTCTTGATCGGGAAATTCTGCTGTACTTCCGCCCGCTCCTTCCCCCCGAATGGCGGATTCGCCAGTACGATATCGTAGCGGTCCCTCTCCTGGATGTCGGCAAGGTTCTCTGCCAGGGTATTGGTATGCACGATGTTCGGGGCTTCGATCCCGTGAAGGATCATGTTCATGATCCCGATGATGTATGCCAGCGACTTCTTCTCCTTGCCGTAAAACGTTCCCTTCTGAAGCGTCTCGACATCTTTCGTGGTCAGGTGCTTGCTCTGCTTCATGTGCTCGAACGCCTCGCAAAGAAATCCGGCAGAACCCACCGCACCATCGTAAACCTTCTCGCCGATGGCGGGTGCCACCACCTTGACGATCGTGCGGATCAACGGACGGGGGGTGTAGTATTCGCCGCCGTTACGGCCGGCATTGCCCATGTTCTGGATCTTCCCTTCGTAGAGGTGGGACATTTCATGCTTTTCGGCATGGGAGCGGAAGCGCAGTTCGTCAATCAGGTTGATCACCTCCCGCAGGTTGTACCCGCTTTGAAGCCTGTTCTTCAGTTCGCTGAAGATCTCGCCGATCTTATATTCGATCGTATCGGCTTTTTCCGCTTTGAACTTCTTCAGATATGGGAACAGCTTATGATCCACAAAGTCCTTCAGGTCATCGCCCTTGAGTGCCCTGTGGAGATCCAGCTTTCCACCTCCATTCTTCGGAGCAGCCCATGCCTCCCAGCGGAACTCGGGGCTGATGATGTAGCTATAGTTTGTCCCTGAAAGCTCAGCAGCCGTTTTACGGTCCTTTTCCAGGTCGTCGAGGTATTTCAGGAAGAGGATCCAGGAAGTTTGCTCCACGTAGTCAAGCTCGCTGCTGCAGCAGCGTCTTTGTGGAGGATGTCATCGATGTTTTTAAAGGTTTGTTCGAACATGATTAACGAGATATCAATACGACTTTCTTGTCGGAAGGGTCGATTCGTCCGATGAAGGCATCATTGCTTAATTATCGGGTGGCGTATCTATGGTCAAAAATAAAGAGAACTATCCTAATATAGGTGTTAGGATTTTAATTATTTTTACGTGGATCGTTGACAACTTCCATCGAAAAAATCGAAACTATGAAAAAGATTCTTCTATTCAGCGGCCTCATCAGCCTGCTAACCTCCTGCATGTCTACGAATTACTACCAGGTCTACAAAACGGAGCCGGAAAACCTGCAAAAAGTGAGTCATGCACTTGTTTTCGAGGATGAAAATTGTAAAATCGTTTACAACTTATGGTCAGAGGGAGGTAATGTCGGCTTCATATTTGTCAATAAAACGGATCAAACGATCTACGTAAATAAAGCCGAAAGTTTCTTTGTATTGAACGGATTTTCCCATGACTACTTTCAAAACAGGTCCTTCACCAACTCTTCCTCTATTCAAGTGACAAAGGGGAAAAGCGTTTCCGCTTCGGTATCTGAAAGCTCCGCAAGTTCAATCAGTGATCAGTACTCGATGAGCATAACTGGTATTACGTTATCACCTTATGGATATTTAGGAACCTTGTCAAAAGGCAGTGAATATACAACCTCCGAACAGTTATCGGCAGCGGTCAGTTCCAGTGCATTTATTTTGAACAGCGAATCAAGAGGGAAATCGGTGACAAGAATGGAACAACCGATACTCCGTATTGCACCTAAATCGGCAGGATTAGTCACAGAGTTCATCGTAACGTCACGTCGTTTCAAGAATTGTGAAACCGTCCGATATCCCAAAAAGATATCATCTGTCCAGTTTACAAAAGAGCAAAGCCCTTTTATTTTTTCCAACAGGATAGCTTACTGCATAAATCAGGAGTGCTCGAAACCGGTCTTCATCACAAATAGCTTTTATGTGAGCGAGATCTCCAATATGACCCAGGAACAATTTCTGGAAAGGGTGGATACGAGTAATTGTGGACGAAAATTGCAGACTCCGTTGTATTATTCCCGGCATGTTGCCCCAGACCAATTTTATATTGAATATTGAGTCAATACTCCTGGTTCAGTCAATTTACTTTTCGTATAGTAAAGATGCTCGTCCCCAGAATATAGTCCTCTATTCGACGCTTCAAATCATGTGTTAATCCGATATACAAGCTGCTGTCAACCTGACTTTGAAGTATTTACACAACATACATAAAACGAAAAATCCCTCCGTTTCTGAAGGGATTTTTGCGGACCGGACGGGACTCGAACCCGCGACCTCCGCCGTGACAGGGCGGCATTCTAACCAGCTGAACTACCGATCCTAGTTAAGTGGGTGCAAAAGTAACCTTTTTTTCCCAATCTGCAAACAACTTTTCAAAATTCTTTCTGAAAGGCTCCCTGCACAGCCACGGCATGAAACCGCACGCCAAGCCTGCCGGCCTCCCGCTCCCACCGGAGCGTCCTCCACCGCGCGTTGGTGCCGTCGCCGACGATCACACCCGGATGGAACAATGCGACGATCCGTTCCACGCCCGCCCCCGGGTTCCCGCTCAGGATCACAATATCCACCGGAAACACTGCCTGCAGATGATCCGGTATTTCACCGGATATCACGACCACCCGTTGCCCCGCAAATTCAATAAATCGCCCGCAAACCCTCACCGGCAAACCTTCCTCCTCCCTTCCCTTTTGGCGGTCCTCATGACCCCCCGACATCCTGACCACCCGACCACTCGTCCCCCCTTCTGCCCGTCCGCCCGGCCACACCCGCAGAGCCGCCTCCCGGCACCGGCCGATCCCCCACCCGTCGAGGGCATTCTTTACCATGCGGTCCGTCCTCTCCCGGATTTCCGCAGGGATGGAATCTTTCGCGTCGCGGAACAAGACAGCGCGGTCGCCGCAACTGACCATGTATAAAGCCTCTTTCCCGGCGTTGAACACCACGATCCGCGATGTGCCGGACCGTTCCAGGCGGGTGCGGAAAAACGACAGGTTCAGCGCGATCAGGATCAACAGGAACAGATGCATCCACCCCCACCGCCGGGCAGCAAAAAAAAGGATCAGGGCTACAAGGGATGCATACAGCATGAGCATTTCGGAGAATGAAAGGAACACTCCCCCGGTGACCGCCCCCGGCAGGTTCCCTAAAAAATGGATGATCGAATTCAGCATGCCGATCAACACAGCCAGGATCTTTGCGCAAATCATTCCTGCCACGGGTACTCCCCCTGCGATCAGGGCAACAATCCCTGCATAGATGACCAGGCCCGACAGGGGGACGACGACCAGGTTGGCCAGCAGGAAATAGTTGGGAAACTGGTGAAACACGTACAGCGTCAGCGGCAGGGTGGCAACCTGGGCCACCAGCGAGACCGCGATGACTGACCAGGCCTTGTCGGGCAGCCAGGCAGAGGTGATGTAGAGATCGTACACCGGTTTGTACATCACCACGATGCCAGCCACCGCCAGGTAAGAAAGGAGGAACCCGATATCGGCCACCAGGAACGGATCCGGCAGAAGCATCAGGATTACCGAGGCGGCCATGACGTTGAACATGTCGGTGGTGCGGCCCATGGCTTTGCCGATCACCGGCAGGCTCAGCATGGCCGCCGCCCTCAACACGCAGGGCGACAGACCGGTGAGGAAGGCATAAATCCAGATGAGCAGGAGGATCATCAGGGCCCTGGCGAGGCGGCCTGCACGCCAGCGATTCAGGAATCCCAGGGATAGTTCGAGAAAGAGGTAGATGATCCCCACATGCATTCCCGAAACCGAAAGAATGTGCATCGCACCGGTGGCGGCATAATCGTTGCGCAACCCGTCGTCGATCTCCTCCACGTATCCCAGCAGCAGGGCCCCTGCCACGGCGAACTCCCGTCCCTCCACCCCGTTTGCCCGCAGGATCCCGAGCAAACGGTCGCGGATCGCGAAGGCGATCCGTTGCACACGGCCCGAGGGAGACAGCGTTGTCGCGACCCATTCGTGATCCCCGGCATAAACCCGGTGCCGGATCCCCTTCCCTGCAAGGTATTTCATGTAATTGAAGGAATGGGGATTGGAATTGTCGGTGATCAAGTCAAACCCGGCCCTGACAAGCAGCCGGTCGCCGTATTGAAGAGGCGCCGCACCGGGCCTGTCAACCAGGTAGCCCACCGCCTTCCCCGATACAGGAGTCCATTTCCCGTCCTTGCGGCGATACCTGACGTCAAGACAGCATTTTACCCGACCGGGCCTGCCGGATGGCGGTTCCGCCACGGATACCAGGAATGTGCCTTCCGGTTGAAAGCCGAACCAGGCCGGGTCGCGCGCGGGTTCGTGCTGCCAGTGGACCAGGCATCCCGAGACGAAGAAAAAAAGGTTGACAACCCCGCCAAAGGCCGCGCGATAACGGTATCCGGCGAACAACCGGCCGACGATCAACAGGGTGACCAGGAGCAGGACAGGAAACGCCGCAAGCCATCGAAAATCCAGGTCGCCTGGCTCAAAGGCCCGTCCGGCGATAATTCCGGCCAGAAAGGGAAATAAAATGCGGAGTAAAGGGTATGGTCGCCAGGGGTTCATCGGATATCACGGATGCTTTCCTGCTTAATCAGGAAAACATCCAAAAGGTGATATCCTTACCTGCAATATTTCAGGATCATCTCCCGCGATGCCTCCAACCCGAAGGAATAGGCCTGCTGCCAGTCGGCGCATGCCCCTTCGGTATCGCCCTGCGACTGCTTGATCCTGGCCCGGTTATCATAGGCATCGGCATACTTCGGGTCGAGTTCAAGCGCCTTGTTGAGGTCGCCCATGGCAGCGGCGAAATCCTTGAGCATCATTTTGGCGGCTCCCCGGTTGTTGTATGCCGTTGCATTCCCGGGTCTCAACTTCAACTCTTCATCATAATCCTGAACGGCCCCCTTGAAATCCTGGTTATAATGACGCATCATCCCCCGGTTGGTGTGGATATCGGGATAGTTGGGGTCGAGTTTGAAAACCTGGTTGTAATGATCCAGCGCTCCCTTGAAATCCTGGTCCATGAACGCCAGGGCGGCCATGTAGTTAAAAGCGATCGCATTGGTGCGGTCTTCGCTCAGAAAGATGTCGAGATCCTGCTTTGCCTTCTTGTAATCTCCTGTTTCATAACGACATATACCACGAATGAAAAATGCCTTCAGGTAATTGCCCTGCAGGTTGAGGGTCTGGTTGGCATCGTTGATCGCTGCCCCGTAATTCCCCAGCATCATGTAGGCGTAAGCGCGTTTGGCAAACGAATTGGGATTTTTCACCAGGTCGAGCGACTTGGTGAATTCGGCGATGGCGCCCGCGTAATCGCCATCCTTCCCCTTTCTCGAACCTTCGCTGAAAAAGCCCATCGCTCTCACTTCTTCCGGCTTCAACGGCTGAGGCGGTGTGTTGACATTGAACATGTTATCCTTCGAAAAACGGGATAACGCCTTTTTATTCGCCGTGTTTGTATCGACCTTCACGGGGTTGATGCGAACGACTTTTTTATTCGAAGGGTCGGTCTGGTTTTTCAGATCCTGAGCCACCGAGGGGAGCGCCATCAGGCAGGCCAGGAAAAGGTACAGAGATTTTTTCATCGGCATGGGATTAGTGATATCGGGTTTTAAACTGCACTATCTGACAAATATTGTACCATCCGGCGGGCTGCGAGGGCCGAGGCGCCCCCGGTCCCCAGCTTCTCCTTCAGTTCACGATACCCGTTCAGGATCGCTTCCCTGACGGGTCCTTCGCCCGCGATGTCTTTGAGGCGGTCCACCAGGTTGGCGGTATTCAGCTCTTCCTGGATCAGTTCAGGCACCACCTCACGGCCGCACACCAGGTTGACGAGAGAGATGAACCGCACCTTGACCAGCCGGCGGGCAATCGCGTAAGAAAGCGGGTTACCCCGGTAACAGACCACCTGGGGGGTGCCTATCAGGGCGGTTTCGAGGGTCGCGGTACCGGAGGTGACCAGGGCAGCCCGGGCATGGGCCAGCAAGTTGTACGTTTGCCCGGTAACGACGGGGATGCCGGTATCGCGAAGGAGGCCTTCATAGAACGAGGCGGGAAGCGAGGGAACAGCGGCAACCACCGGCTGAAGTCCGGGAAAGGAGGAACGAACAGAGGTCATCACCCGCAGCATCTGGCCGATCTCCATCCGGCGGCTTCCGGGCAACAGAGCCAGGATGGGTTTGTCGGGAATGTTATTCGTTTCGAGAAAGGCTGCGCGTGTGGAAAACTCGTGCGCGGATCCCAGGCGATCGGCCAGCGGATGGCCGACATAATCGACCTCCACGCCGTGGCGGGCGTAGAACTCTTTTTCAAAGGGAAGGATCACGAACATGCGGTCGACATTCCTGCGGATCCCTTTCACCCTCGACGAATGCCAGGCCCAAAGCTGGGGTGAGATGTAATAAAACACCCGGATGCCGTTCCGGTGCGCAAAGCGGGCCATCCGGAGATTGAAACCGGGATAATCCACCAGGATCAGCACATCGGGCCGGAAAGTCTGAAGATCCTGTTCACAAAAGCGGAAGTTCTTCAGGATCACCGGGAGGTGTTTGACCACTTCGGCGAAGCCCATGAAAGCCAGGTCCCGGTAATGCTTCACCAGCCCTACACCCTCCTGTGCCATCAGGTCGCCACCCCAGCCCCTGAAAACAGCCCGGGGATCAAGCGCTTTTAATTCGCGGACCAGGGCGGAGGCGTGCAGGTCGCCCGAAGCTTCGCCGGCGATCACATAGTACCGCATCAGAAAATGCCTTTAAGCGACTCCAGAGCCCGGAAGGCCGTAAAATCGTACTGGACCGGCACCACCGCCACATAACCGTTCTCTACGGCCCACTGGTCGGTGTCGTCTCCGTTGCCGATCCGGGCATAGACCCCTTTCATCCAGAAATACTTCCTCCCGTGCGGGTCCACGCGCTCGTCGAAATCCTCCACCCAGGTGCCCGCAGCCTGGCGGCAGACACGGATGCCCGCGATGCGGCCGGCAGGAAGATCGGGGATGTTGACATTCAGGCACACGCCATCGGGGAGTCCCTTTTCCATAACCCGGGCGACGATCGTTTTCACAAATGGCTCGCAGGAGCTGAAATCGGCTTTCAGGCTGTAATTATCAAGCGAAAATCCCGCCGAAGGGACGCCGGCGAGGGCTCCTTCGAAAACGGCGGCCATGGTTCCCGAATAGATGATGTTGATCGAGGCATTGGAACCATGGTTGATCCCTGAAAAGAGGAAATCGGGGCGGCGGCCTAATACGATCTTGAATGCAAGCTTCACGCAATCGGCCGGGGTGCCGGTGCAACTGTACTCCTCATAGTCTTCCTCCCGCTGGATAAGGTCGAGGCGCAGGGGATGCGCGATGGTCACGCCGTGGGCGGTGCCGGATTGAGGTTTGTCGGGTGCCACCACAACCACTTTGCCGTACGGGCGGATATAGCTTATAAGCGCGCGGATGCCCGGAGCTTTTACCCCATCGTCGTTGGTAATCAGGATCAAAGGTTTTTCTGCCATCGGAGGAATCGATCCCGTTTGGGAACCGGCAACAAAAGTAGCAAAAATTCCCGTCGGGGGCTACGGGAATTCAGCGGTTCCGGGTAGGGACAACCCGGTCAGAATAAGAGAATCTGCTCGTAAAGTTCCTTGACCGGCAACCCCATCACATTAAAGAAGGAACCTTCGATGCGGCTGATGCCGATATACCCGATCCACTCCTGGACCCCGTAGCCGCCCGCCTTGTCAAAAGGCTGAAAATTGTCGATGTAGTATTCGATCTCTTCCAGGGTCAGATCTTTGAAATAGACCGATGACCGGACAAAAAAGACATGCTCCTTTTTCGCCGACTTCAGGCAGACAGCTGTGATCACTTCATGCCGCCGGCCCGATAGCTTCTGCAGCATGGTCACCGCCTCATGGTAACCCGAAGGTTTGCCCAGGATCTCGTCTCCCAGCGACACGATGGTATCGGCCGTGATGATGAGGGTCATGCTGTCGAGCCGGGAGACGTCGAAAGCATCGGCTTTCAGCCTTGCCAGGTAAACGGCGATCTCTTCGGGTGCAAGCCCCTGCGGATACTCCTCCTTCACATGCGTTTCCATGATCTCGAAGTCCAGCCCCAATTCCTTGAGCAAGTACTGCCGGCGCAGCGACTGCGATGCGAGGACAATTTTCCGTCCGTTAAGTCGTCGGTTGATCATACGGTTTCAGTTACTGATTAGAACTATTTCCATGGAAAGGATACCAGCCAGCATGATCATCTTGCAGAGCGTGCTGAGATCGTGGTAGTCGGTTTTCCCGTTCGCCTGGTACAGCCTGGCCAGGAAGTACAGGGAGGGAAGTTGAACGGCAAACACCAGGTACCAGAAGGCCATCATCATCGACAGCCGGAACAGGACGACCTGGGCAAAGGCGAGCAGGGCCATGGTGGCGAAAAGCAGGATGGCCACCAGGTGACGGGTGAGTGAGACGCCGAATACGATGGGCAGGGTACGGCAGCCCTCTGACCGGTCTCCTTCGGTGTCTTCCAGATCCTTGATGATCTCCCTGACGAGGGTGGTCAGGAAGGCAAAGAGGGCATACGCCAGGATGATCCGGTTCACCCATGCGATGGCAGGAAGAACGGTTGCGAATTGCATCGGGTCGAGGCGAAGCCAGAAAAACTCGAAGAGCCAGGCCACCAGGATGACAAACGACGACAGCAGGGCCACCAGGAAATTGCCCCAGAACATCACCCGCTTGTACCGGGCAGAATACAGCCACAGGATCCCCGAGATAAAAGGAAAGACAAATCCGAAGCTGGCTGCTCCCAGCCGCCACGCAACAAAGAATCCCAGGATGATGGCGATCGAGTTTAAAATTATGTGGGTCATAATCGCCCCCTGCCGGGATACCTGCCGGGTCACCACCTGGCTGTCGGGCCGGTTGATGCGGTCGATCCGGACATCAAAATAATCGTTGATGACGTACCCTCCCACCGTGATCAGAACGGTGATGAGGATGAGCAGTCCGTAGAGCCAACCGGGTGACAGCGCCTGCGAAAGATCGCGGTACAGAAACGGCTCCAGGAGGCAATAGCGCAGCAGCACCATCGTCAGCACTACGATCAGCACATTCGGCAGCCGGATCAGCCGCGACAGGGACTTCAATCCGGAAAACGATAACCAGGATTTTACCATCTACGATTTACGATTTACAATTTTTTTCACGACTCACGACTCACCAATGATATCCATCCTCATTCATCCACTTCCCCTGCACTTTCATCACCTGTTCGATCACATCGCGCACACAGCCTTTGCCTCCGCCCAGATGCGAGATATACCGGGCCACCGTTTTGATCTCTTCGGCTGCGTCGGCCGGGCAGGTCGGCATCCCTGCCGCTTTCATCACTTCGTAATCGGGAATATCATCTCCCATGTAAAGAACCTCCCCCGGGTCGATCCGGTGTGTGCCCAGGTATTCACTGAACGTGTTCAGTTTTTTCTCCACCCCCATGAATACATCATGGACATGGAGGGCCTTCATACGGTGGACCATCGACTCGGACCTGGCGCCGGAGATCACGGCGATCCGGTAACCCTTGCGGGCGGCCAACTGCAAGGCATACCCGTCTTTCACACAGGTGATGCGGTAGGCCTCTCCCTCGTTGGTGGTGATCACGCTTCCGTCGGTCATCACGCCGTCGTAATCGAAAATAAAAGTGGTGATATGCTTCAGATCTTCCTTGTAGTTAGCCATTGCGCGTTTTGAATTGGATGATGTTCTCCGTGATCAGGTCATACATTTCCCGATAGCCGGGGTGGGCCGTCAGCAGGGCACGGTGCCGGCCGAGTACCTCTGCATCTCCCCTTACCGCAGGACCTGTCTGAAGTTCAATAAGATGTTCACCTGTGGCATTCCTTGCCGTCGATTCGATCAGTGGCCGGAGAAGGGAAAATGGAATTCCCTGTTCGCGGAGGATATCTTCGGCGATCACATACATGAAATGGGTGTAGTTCGACGCAAAAACAGCTGCCAGGTGAAGTATCCCGCGCTTCTCGCCGTTGAGCGACACGCCATTCAACGATAGCTGCCGGGCAAGACCGGCCAGCAGTTCCTCCGATTGCGACCATGCCGCCTCGATGCATACCGGGGTCCCGGCGAGCGACCCTCTCCGGCCGGCAGGAAAAGTCTGCACCGGGTAAAAGACTCCGTAGTTCTCCGTTGCGGGTGCGAGCACTTCCATTCCCATAGTTCCCGAGGTATGCACCACCAGTTTCCCGGGGACTTTAAACCCGCCTGCCACCGTGGCAATGGCGGAATCGGAAACTGCCACCAGATACAGATCGGCCGAGGTGTCTATCGCCTGCAAATGGCCGGCATAGGCGCATCCCAGTTTCCGTGCCAGTGCCAGGCCCCGGCCGGGGGTACGGTCGTACACCTGTATTACTTCAAGGCCTTTTCTGACAAACACAATTCCCAGACGGTTTGCCAATCGTCCGGCTCCGAGAATGACAATCCGGTTAAGGCGGGATTCCAGGGAGGAGAAATTTTGATAAAAATACAAAGATATGATATTACCTTCGCACAATCTTTTTGATTCCCGGCGTTTATCCTTTTCGCCAATCAAACAAAATCCCTGTAATGAAGAATATTCTCCGAACCATTTTCCTCGTCTCCTGCAGCCTGACCACCCTGCTCCTGCAGGCACAGAACCGTTCCATCGCGTTTACCGAGAAACCATGGAATGAGATCCTCACGCTGGCCAAAACCGGCAACATGATGATCTTCCTGGATGCCTACACCACCTGGTGCGGTCCGTGCAAATGGATGGCAGCCAATATTTTCACGCGGGATTCGGTCGCCGACCTTTACAACAGCAAATTTATCTGCGCTCATTTCGATATGGAAAAAGGGGAAGGGCTTACACTGGCCCAGCTTTACCAGGTCAAAGCTTATCCCACCCTGCTTTTCCTGAACACCGAAGGGGAGATGGTCCATAAGCGGGTGGGCGCTCCGCAGAGGGTGACCGACTACCTGGAGATGGCGGAGACCGCGCTGACACCGGGAGAGGGCCTGGCAGGTTGCGAAAAGAGGTTCAGGGCAGGAGAACGGGATCCCCGGTTCATGATCCGGTACCTCGACCATCTGCAGGGCGCCTATATGCCGTTAAATGAAACGCTGGACCAGTATTTCGAAACGGTCGGTGAACGTGAAATGACGGCTCGTCCGAACTGGGAGATCCTCTTCCGGTACGTAACCGATGTCGATTCAAAAGTTTTCAGCTGGTTCCTGGGCCACAGGGCGGAGTACGAACAGCTCTATACCCGGGATTCGGTCCATGCAAAAATCGACAACGTACTCCTGCAGGCCCTGACCGGGAAACTCAGGAGCCGGGATTTCACCGAGAACGATTACGAGCAATTAAAGCAAAAGATCCGCACTTCGGGCTATCCGGGTGCGGAGAAAGTGATCTTTACAGGCGACCTGAACGTCTTCCAGATGAAGGGCGACATGGGTGGTTTTATCCGCCTGGCAAGCATCGGGTTTGACCGGTTCTATGCCGAAGATCCCGTGATGCTGGAAAGGGTGGCGGCCACCTTTCTCCAGATCGCCTCCGAAAAAGAACCGCTCGAAAAGGCAGCAGTCTGGGCAAAAAAATCGATCAGCCTGGCCCCCTCCCCCTCCAACCATGATATCTATGCCCAGCTGATGTTCAAACTGGGCAACCGGAAAGAGGCCGAGAAGTTTGAGCTCAGGGCCATCGAGATGGCCCGGGAGAAAAAGCTTCCGACCCTGGATTATGAGGAAAATCTTAAACGCTTCCGAAATTAAAAACCCCATACCCGTTCTCCCCCGAAGAGGAAAACGTGCATGAGGTTTAGCGGGTCACCCGTCAACTGTGACGCGTCACGTGTGACGTGTCACGCCTGGGCCGTCGGCATCGGAAAATTATAGGGGATTTCCCCCTCCTGGTCCCGGATCTCTCCGTGGGCGGCTTCATATTTGGCAACATTGTCCTTCAGCGCCTTGTAGAGCCGTTTGGCATGTTGCGGGGTGAGGATGATCCTCGATTTGACCTTGGCCTTGGGCACGCCGGGCATCATCTTGACAAAATCGATGATGAACTCGGCCGGCGAATGGGTGATGATGGCCAGGTTGGAATAGATGCCTTCGCCCACTTCATCGGAGATCTCTATGTTGATCTGGTTCTGCGGATTCTTCTTGTTGTCCTGCATATCTTTCTTTTTCTATTCTTCCTTTGACGCCATTAAAATCTCATATTCTTCCTTGCTCCCGACGATCAGGGTTTCATATTCCCTCAGTCCTGTTCCGGCCGGGATCAGATGTCCCACGATGACGTTCTCTTTCAACCCGGCCAGTTCATCCTGGCGGGCGTTGATGGCGGCCTGGGTAAGCACTTTGGTAGTCTCCTGGAAGGAGGCGGCCGAGATCCAGCTCTTGGTCTGCAACGAGGCGCGGGTGATCCCCTGCAGGATCTGGAACGCGGTAGCCGGCTTTGCATCGCGGGCCTCGACCAGCTTCTTATCCTTGCGCTTCAGCAAGGATATTTCGTCGCGAAGTTTTCGGGCGCTGATGATCTGGCCGGCCTTGAGAACCGTCGAATCGCCCGGGTCAACCACCACCTTCTTGCCGTAGATCCAGTCGTTCTCCTCCTGGAAATCGATCTTGTTTACCAGTTCCCCCTCGAGGAAGCGGGAATCGCCCGGATCTTCCACCTCCACCTTTCGCATCATCTGCCGCACGATGGTCTCGAAGTGCTTGTCGTTGATCTTCACCCCCTGGAGACGGTAAACTTCCTGGATTTCATTCACGATATACTCCTGTACCTTCATCGGTCCCTTGATGGCCAGGATGTCGCTCGGCGTGAGGGCTCCGTCGGAAAGGGCGGTACCGGCACGCACATAGTCGTTCTCCTGGGCAAGGATCTGCTTTGAAGTCGGGACCAGGTAACGTTTTTCCTCGCCGGTCTTTGAAGTGATGATCACCTCGCGGTTGCCCCGCTTCAGTTTCTTGGCAAAAGATACAACGCCGTCGATTTCGGATACCACGGCGGGATCCGACGGGTTTCGGGCTTCGAAAAGTTCGGTCACGCGAGGCAAACCTCCCGTGATGTCGCCCGCCTTTCCGATGGCGCGGGGGATCTTCACAAGCACCTCGCCGGCCTTGATCTTCGCCCCTTCATCAATGTTGATATGGGCGCCGACCGGGATATCGTAAGTCTTGATGATCTCGCCTGATGCGGACAGGATATTGATCGCCGGGTTCCGTGCCTTCTGCCGTGACTCGATGACCACCTTTTCATGGTACCCGGTTTGTTCGTCCGATTCGATACGGAAGGTCACCCCCTCGATAATATTCTCAAAACCCACTTTACCGGGGAGCTCCGAAAGGATCACCGCGTTGTAGGGATCCCATTCACTGATCAGCTGTCCCTTGGTCACTGAATCGCCGTCGCGGAAATAGAGCTTGGCCCCATACGGGATGTGGGCAGACGTAAGCGCGATGCGCGTATTTTTATCCACGATCCTCATTTCGGCGGAACGGCCGATCACGATCTCGAATTTTTCACCGGCTTCGCTGGTATAATCCACCGAACGGAGTTCGTCGATCTCCAGGACACCTTCGTATTTGGCCTCGATCCGAGAGGCGCTGGCGATGTTGACGCCGGCGACACCTCCCACGTGGAAGGTCCTCAGGGTCAGCTGGGTACCGGGCTCACCGATACTCTGGGCGGCGATGACACCGACCGCTTCACCCTTTTGCACCATGCTCCCGGTAGCCAGGTTGCGGCCGTAGCATTTCGCGCAAACGCCTTTCTTCGATTCGCAGGTAAGCACCGAGCGGATCTCGACGGTTTCCAGCGGGGAGTCCTCGATAAGGGCGGCGATCTCTTCAGTGATCTCGTTGCCCGCGGTCACGATGAGTCCGCCGGTTTGAGGATGATGGATATCGTGCAGGGATACGCGTCCCAGGATACGGTCATACAATGACTCCACCACCTCTTCCGCCTTTTTCAGGGCGGTGATGGTCAATCCGCGCAGGGTGCCGCAGTCCTCTTCGGAGATGATCACGTCCTGCGAAACATCGACCAGACGACGGGTCAGGTAACCGGCATCCGCCGTCTTCAGGGCGGTATCGGCAAGACCCTTGCGGGCGCCGTGGGTGGAGATAAAGTACTCGAGTACCGACAACCCCTCCTTGAAATTGGAGAGAATGGGGTTCTCGATGATCTCTCCACCGCCCGCTCCCGACTTCTGAGGCTTTGCCATAAGACCGCGCATGCCCGAAAGCTGGCGGATCTGTTCCTTCGAACCACGCGCCCCGGAGTCGAGCATCATGTACACCGAGTTGAACCCCTGCTTGTCGTTGATCAGCTGGTTCATCAGCGATACCGTAAGCTGGGAGTTGGCATGGGTCCAGATGTCGATGATCTGGTTGTAACGTTCGTTGTTGGTGATGAAACCCATGTTATAACTGTTCACAACCTCATCCACCTCGGCCCTGGCGTCGGCGACCAGCGATTCCTTGATAGCGGGAACGATCACGTCGTCAAGGTTGAACGACAGGCCACCCTGGAATGCCATGTTGAACCCCAGGTCTTTGATATCGTCGAGGAACTTGGCTGTTTTAGCCGTTCCCGTCTTCTTGAGGATCTGCCCGATGATGTCGCGCAACGATTTTTTGGTCAGCAGCGCATTGATATATCCATACTCTTCGGGAACCACCTGGTTGAACAGGATCCGGCCTACGGTGGTGTCGATGACCTTGGTCACCCTGACACCATCCTCCATAAAGGTATGGCGCACCCTGATGATCGCGTGAAGGTCGACCTGTTTCTCATTGAAGGCAATGATCACCTCCTCCGGAGAATAGAACGTCATGCCCTCTCCTTTCACACGGTGCTGGGCGTCGCTCTTGCGGGCTTTGGTCATGTAATACAGCCCGAGGACCATATCCTGCGACGGAACGGTAACAGGTGCACCGTTGGCAGGGTTCAGAATATTGTGAGAAGCCAGCATCAGGAGCTGGGCTTCAAGAATGGCAGCATTTCCGAGCGGCACGTGCACCGCCATCTGGTCACCGTCGAAGTCGGCGTTGAAGGCCGTACAAACCAGCGGGTGAAGCTGGATCGCCTTGCCCTCGATGAGCTTGGGCTGGAATGCCTGAATACCGAGGCGGTGCAGCGTCGGGGCACGGTTCAGCAGTACCGGGTGCCCCTTCAGGATATTCTCTAGGATGTCCCATACCACGGGATCCTTGCGGTCGACGATTTTCTTAGCTGATTTTACGGTCTTAACAATCCCCCGTTCAAGCATCTTCCTGATAATGAACGGCTTGTAAAGTTCGGAAGCCATTTCCTTGGGCAGACCGCATTCATTCAGTTTCAGCTCGGGTCCGACCACGATGACCGAACGTCCGGAGTAGTCCACGCGTTTACCGAGCAGGTTCTGGCGGAACCTCCCCTGCTTTCCTTTCAGACTGTCGGAGAGCGATTTGAGCGCCCGGTTCGATTCGGTCTTCACGGCACTTGCCTTGCGGGAATTATCGAACAGGGAATCGACGGCCTCCTGGAGCATTCGTTTTTCGTTGCGGAGGATGACATCCGGGGCTTTGATCTCGATCAGCCTCTTGAGCCGGTTGTTACGGATAATGACCCGGCGGTAGAGGTCGTTCAGGTCGGAGGTCGCAAAACGTCCTCCGTCGAGGGGCACGAGCGGCCGAAGTTCGGGAGGAATGACCGGAACCACCTTCACGATCATCCATTCCGGACGGTTCTCGAGTCGCTTCTGTCCATCGCGGAACGATTCGAAGACCTGCAGGCGTTTCAGGGCTTCGGCCTTGCGTTGCTGAGAGGTCTCGGTATTGGCCTTTACGCGCAGATCATAGGATTCCTTGTCCAGGTCTAGCTTCGCCAGCAGGTCGCACAGGGCTTCGGCGCCCATCCGGGCCACGAACTTGTTTGGATCGTCGTCGTCGAGGTACTGGTTATCCTGCGGAAGTTTGTCCATGATCTCGAAATACTCCTCTTCGGAGAGGAAATCGAGGAAGTTGATGCCATCGGCCTGCTTGATGCCGGGGTTGATCACCACGTACTTTTCGTAATAGATGATCGATTCCAGTTTCTTCGTCGGCAGCCCCAACAGGGATCCGATCTTGTTGGGCAGCGAACGGAAGAACCAGATGTGGGCGACGGGTACCACCAGCTGGATATGCCCCATGCGTTCCCGGCGAACCTTCTTCTCGGTCACTTCCACCCCGCAACGGTCGCAAACGATCCCCTTGTAACGGATGCGTTTGTATTTGCCGCAGTGGCACTCCCAGTCCTTCACCGGACCGAAGATCCTTTCGCAGAACAGACCGTCGCGTTCAGGTTTGTACGTCCTGTAGTTGATGGTCTCCGGCTTCAGCACTTCGCCACTCGACATTTCGAGGATCTTCTCAGGCGAAGCGAGGCTGATCGTGATCCGTGAAAAGCTGCTGTTTACCTGACCCTCTTTCCTGTAAGCCATATTTTTTTATATTTTCAATTGAAAACCAAATCAGAAAACATTCCCGGCTGCCGGGACCCGCCCCTGCCGCTAATCGAAGCTGAGGCTGAGCCCGAGGCCGCGCAATTCGTGGACCAGCACGTTGAACGACTCGGGGATTCCCGGCGTCGGCATGGACTCTCCCTTGACGATACTTTCGTACGCCTTGGCCCGTCCGATCACATCGTCCGACTTCACTGTCTGGATCTCCAGCAGGATGTTGGCCGCTCCAAAGGCTTCGAGCGCCCAGACTTCCATTTCCCCGAAACGCTGGCCCCCGAACTGGGCTTTACCGCCGAGTGGCTGCTGGGTGATCAGCGAATAGGGTCCGATGGAACGCGCATGCATTTTGTCGTCGACCATGTGGTGCAGCTTCATCATATAGATGTATCCCACCGTGGTAGGCTGGTCGAAGCGTTCTCCGGTCAGCCCGTCGTGGAGGTGGACCTTCCCGTTGCGCGGCAATCCGGCCTGCTCCAGGTAGGCGTTGATCTGGTCGATGGTTGCACCGTCGAAGATGGGCGTGCTGAAGGAGAGTCCCAGTTTTTTCCCGGCCCACCCGAGGATGGTTTCGTAGATCTGCCCGAGGTTCATACGCGAGGGAACGCCGAGGGGGTTGAGCACCACGTCGACCGGAGTTCCGTCGGCCAGGAAGGGCATGTCTTCTTCGCGCTGGATACGGGCTACGATACCCTTGTTCCCGTGACGGCCTGCCATTTTATCTCCCACCTTGAGCTTGCGCTTCTTGGCAATGTAAACCTTGGCCATCTGCACGATTCCCGCAGGCAGGTCATCGCCTACCATGGCAACGAACTTCTTGCGGTTGTATACGCCCAGGATCTCCTTGTACTTGATGATGTAATTGTTGATCAGAACCTTGATCAGGTCGTTCTTCTCTTTATCCGTCGTCCACTTGTTGGGGTTGATGTTCAGGTAATCGATGTCATTCAGGCCCTTGGCGTGGAATTTGGCCCCTTTTGCAATGATCTCCTGCTTGAAATTGTTGAACACCCCCTGTGAAACCTTGCCGCTGACGAGCACCATCAGTTTTTCGACGAGTTTGCCACGAAGCTTGTCAACCTCTTTCAGGTAATCGTCCTCGAGTTTCTTCATGTCGTCCTTTTCGCGGGCTTTTGCCTTGCGGTCCTTGACGATCCTTGAGAAGAGTTTCTTTTCGATCACCACGCCCTTCATCGACGGGGGCGCTTTCAGCGAAGCGTCCTTCACATCGCCTGCCTTGTCGCCGAAAATGGCGCGGAGCAGCTTTTCTTCCGGGGTGGGATCGCTTTCTCCCTTGGGGGTGATCTTCCCGATCAGAATATCGCCTTCGCTCACCTCGGCGCCGATCCGGATCAGCCCGTTCTCGTCGAGGTCTTTGGTGGCTTCCGCGCTCACATTGGGGATGTCGTTGGTCAGTTCTTCCACGCCCCGTTTCGTATCGCGCACTTCGAGGGTAAACTCTTCGATATGGATGGAGGTGAAGATGTCCTCTTTGAGCACCTTCTCGGAGATGACGATGGCGTCCTCGAAATTATACCCTTTCCAGGGCATGAAGGCAACCATGAGATTTCGTCCGAGTGCCAGCGACCCATCCTTGGTGGCATACCCTTCGCACAGCACCTGGCCCCGGGTCACCTTGTCGCCCTTCCTTACGATGGGGCGCAGGTTGACGCAGGTATTCTGGTTGGTACGGGCGAATTTGGTCAGGGTGTACCTCCGGGAGTCGTCGTCGAAACTTACCAGCCGCTCCTTGTCATCGCGCTCGTACCTGATCACGATCTCGTTGGCATCGACGTATTCCACCACGCCGTTGCCTTCCGCGTTGATCAGCACCCGCGAATCCTGGGCCACCGAATCTTCGATACCGGTTCCGACGAGTGCAGCTTCGGGGTTCAGCAGGGGTACCGCCTGGCGCATCATGTTCGATCCCA